>JACKEA010000003.1:0-600000 GCA_020633235.1 Polyangiaceae bacterium
GCGCTCGCGGAGCCGCAGGCTCCGACAGGCAGCGCAACGAGACAGACGAGCAGGGCGGAAGAAAGCGTGGAGCGTGTCATGGAGCGCGACCTCACACTTTAGCCGTTTGGCAACCAAAACGCCACGGCACCGTCATCGGAGAAATCGCTCGAAACTGGATGGCTCACGGCGCCGAGGGGGGGCGGGTTTCATCCATCGCGGTTTTCTCTATTGCTGTGCGAAGCTACTCTATTCATCGGTTCGTCATGCACGCTGTCCTTCGCTCCGTCCTCTTGATCGCGGCGGTTTCGTCGTGGGCTGGGATGGCAGCGGCGGAGGACTCCTTCGTGCTCGTGGATCCATGGAACGCGGACGCCGGCCGGGGTTGGCGCACGCCGGTGGTGACGGAGCTGGTCGATCCCTGGAACCAACCCGAGGCGCTGCAAATGGTGATTATCGATCCCTGGCAGTCACGACCCATCGACGACGGCATCGTGTGGGTCGACATCACCGATCCGTGGGCACATCCAGACAAGCCGTGAGGCGCTGGCTCCCATTGCTGGCCGTGCTGGCCGTCGGCTGCGACGACCGCCCGGCACCCAGCCCCACGCCCAAGACGACCTCGAAGGCCCCGACGTCGCTCGCGCCGAGCTGGCAAGAAGCTGCCGGGCTTCGCGTCTTGGTCCGCTACACCGGTGGGGCGAAGCCGACGGACGCGGTTTTGCTGATCGTGGCGCTGCACGGCCTCGGCGACCGCCCCGAGAGCTTTGCGGGCCTGTTCTCGGGCTATTCGCAGCCCGCGCGGCTGGCACTGATCAGCGCACCCAAACCCTTCGCGGACGGATTCTCCTGGTTCGACTACCGCGACGACGCTTCTGCAGACGAGCTCTCCGCCGGCATCCGCGCTGCGGCGGTCGGCGTCGCCCGCGCGACGGAAGTGCTCTCCAAGCGCGCTCCCACGTCCAAGGTCGTCGTCACGGGCTTCTCACAGGGCGGCATGCTGAGCTTCGCGCTGGCGGCACTACGCCCGGAGCTCTACTCGGCGGCGTATCCCCTCGGTGGCACGCTCCCTAGACCGCTCTGGCCTTTGCGGGGGGACGCAGCACGGAAGCTCCCCATCGTGATCGCCTTGCACGGTGAGGACGATCCCCGCGTACCGATCGGCCCAGCCCGACTCGGCGTGCAGGCGCTCCGCGATGCGGGTTACCACGCGGAGCTGCGCGGCTTTGCCGGCGTCGGCCACGGTGTGTCACCGCTGATGCGTCGCGAGCTCTGGGCACTGCTCGGGAGCTGACCCTGGCAGGGTGGACAGTCGCCAGGTGGATTGCTATAGCCAAGTCTTCGGTCGCATCGGACGAAATCTGGGCACGTCACGCGACCGCAGCGGCATTTCGCCGCGATTCTTCCGGAGGCGACAGCCAGAGAGGATCCCCCGGTCGTGTGCGGCATTTGTGGAGAGATTCGCTTCGACGGCGAAGCGGCAGACGTCGGCGCCGTCAGCGCCATGATGGATCGACTCGCACCCCGCGGACCGGATGCGAGCGGTGTGAGTGCGTACGGGAACGTCGCGCTCGGTCATCGTCGCCTGAAGATCATCGATCTATCGGACCACGCACGGCAGCCGATGGTGGACGCGGACCTCGGCTTGTCGATCGTCTACAACGGCGCGATCTACAACTACCCAGAGCTCCGTGAAGCGCTCACGCAGAAGGGTTATCGCTTCTTCTCCACCGGCGACACGGAAGTGTTGCTCAAGGCATACCACTGCTGGGGTGAGGGCTTCGTGGAGAGGCTCTACGGAATGTTCGCGTTTGCCATCGTGGAGCGGGACAGCGGGCGCGTTCTGATGGCGCGAGATCGCCTGGGTATCAAGCCCCTGTATCTCGCGGAGGTCGAAGGCGCGTTGCGCTTTGCGTCTTCCCTGCCCGCCTTGGTGCACGCCGGTGGCGTGGACACCAACATCGATCCCGTCGCGCTCCACCACTACATGTCGTTCCACGCGGTGGTGCCCGCCCCGCACACCATCTTGAAGGGGGTCCGCAAGCTTCCTCCGGCTACTACCCTCGTCGTCGAGCCGGACGGCACGCAAAAGCAGCGAAGCTACTGGCAGCCGCTGTTCGAAGCTCGCAAGGACGAGGAAGGCCTCGGCTTCGACGAGTGGCAAGAGCGGGTGATCGACGTCCTGCGCCGGGCAGTGAAGCGACGCTTGGTCGCCGACGTACCCGTGGGCGTTCTGCTCTCGGGTGGGCTCGACTCGAGCTTGGTCGTGGGGCTCCTGGCGGAAGCCGGGCAGCACCAGCTCGAAACCTTCTCCATCGGGTTCGAGACCGTAGGCGACGAGCGCGGCGACGAGTTCGTGTACTCGGACATCGTGGCCAAGCACTTCGGCACGGTGCACCACAAGATCTTCGTGGACTCCGGCCGCGCCCTGCCCAACCTCTCGCACTGTATCGATGCCATGAGCGAGCCGATGGTGAGCCATGACAACATCGGCTTCTTCCTCCTCTCGGAGGAAGTGAAGAAGCACGTCAAGGTGGTCCAGAGTGGACAGGGCGCCGACGAGATCTTCGCGGGTTACCACTGGTATCCGCCGCTGCTCGAGAGCACGACGCCCGTGGACGACTACGCGGCCGTGTTCTTCGACCGGAACCACGCGGAGATGGCGCGCGCCGTCTCGCCGGAGCATCTTGCGGCGGACGAAAGCCGCGCGTTCGTAGAGCGCCATTTCGCCATGCCCGGCGCGCCGCGACCGATCGACAAGGCGCTACGCATCGACACCACGGTGATGCTGGTGGACGATCCGGTGAAGCGAGTGGACAACATGACCATGGCCTGGGGGCTCGAAGCGCGCGTGCCATTCTTGGATCACGACGTGGTGGATCTCGCTGCTCGCGTCCCCGCGGAAATGAAGGTGGAGCAAGGCGGCAAGCACGTGCTGAAGGAGGCCGCCCGCAAGGTGATCCCCGCCGCCGTCATCGACCGCCCCAAGGGCTACTTCCCCGTGCCCGCGCTCAAGTACCTCCGCGGGCCGTTCTTGGAGCTGGTACGCGACGCGGTAACCGGGGCTCGCGCGCGGCAGCGCGGCATCTTTCAGCCCGCCTACGTAGACGAGCTCTTGTCGGCACCAGAGCAGCACATCACGCCTCTGAGAGGCTCCAAGCTGTGGCAAATCGCGCTCTTGGAGCTGTGGTTGAACGCAAACGGTCTTTGAGGGGAACAGCATGGCCACACAGCGCCGCCGTCGAGCGGCATTCAGCCATCGCATCGATCGCGATCACTCGCCGACGTTGGCGGCGTGGAAGCACCCGCCCCAAGCCGCCGCTCGCCACGCACGGAACGTGGCCCTGGAATGCGGCTGGGGTCGCCTGATCTTCGGTCACACCTTCGAGTCCAACGAAGAGATCGCCGACACGCTGCGGGAAGAACGCAGCGGACGCCGGGACATCGCGCTCTATCTGGCGGATCCGCACGTGGTGCTGTCCATTGCGCCGCACGAGCTGTTCTTGGATCCGTCGCACACGTTCCGGATGTATCTCGAACAGTTTCGGCCGCCCACCGCACAGCCACAGGGGTTCGTCGTGCGACGCCTGCAAGATCGCTCGGACGCGGCGGCGACCGGGCGCGTCTACTCGCGCCGGCACATGGTTCCGGTGGACCCGGAGTTCATCTGGTCGCGGCGGCTCTCACGGGAGCTGACCTACCTGGTGGCCGAGGACACCGCCAGCGGGGAGATCATCGGGACCGTGACCGGCGTGGATCACGTGGAAGCCTTCGGCGACCGGGAGAACGGCTCGAGCCTGTGGGCCTTGGCGGTCGACCCGCAGACGACGCACCCCGGTGTGGGTCAGGCGCTGGTCACGCACCTGCTCGAGCACTACATCGCTCGCGGCAGATCCTTCTTGGACCTGTCCGTGATGCACGACAACAAGCAGGCGATTCGCCTGTATGAAAAGCTCGGCTTCTGCCGAGTCCCCGTCTTTTGCGTCAAGCGCAAGAACCCCATCAACGAGCCGTTGTTCATCGCGGACCCGCCAACGGCGGGGCTCAACCCCTACGCGTCCATCATCGTGCGGGAGGCCCAGAGACGCGGCATCGCCGTCGACGTGCTGGACGTGGAAGCAGGGTACTTCGCCCTGTCTTTCGGTGGCCGTACCGTCGTCTGCCGCGAGTCGCTGAGCGAGCTGACGAGCGCCGTGGCCATGAGCCGCTGCGACGACAAGCGCGTGACGCGACGTGTGCTGCAATCCGCCGGCCTGAACGTGCCAGCGCAGCGCGAAGCGGGCACGCCGGAGGACGACCAGAAGTTCCTCGAGCTGTACGGTCGCATCGTGGTCAAGCCCGCTCGGGGTGAGCAAGGCGCCGGCGTGTCCGTCGACGTGCGCACGGGGGAAGAGCTCGCTCGGGCCATCGAGGGGGCGGCCACCAGCGGCAGCGCAGTGATCCTCGAAGAGATGGTGGCGGGAGAAGATCTTAGAATCATCGTGATCGACGCTCACGTCGTCGCCGCCGCCATCCGCCGGCCCCCCGAGGTCACCGGTACCGGTGAGCACACCATCCGGCAGTTGATCGAGAAGCAGAGCCGCCGACGGGCCGCGGCGACCGGCGGCGAGAGCCGTATTCCGCTCGACGCCGAGACGGAGCGTTGTGTGGCGGCGGCGGGCTACGACCTGGACAGCGTGTTGCCGCCCGGAAAGCCGCTGCGGGTGAGAAAAGCCGCCAATCTCCACGGCGGCGGCACCATTCACGACGTCACGGCGGAGCTGCACCCGCGCTTGATTCAGGCCGCGGTACGAGCCGCGGAAGCCCTGGACATTCCGGTCGTGGGTCTAGACTTCATCGTTCCGGCCACGGACGAACCCCGCTATTGGATCATCGAAGCCAACGAACGGCCAGGGCTGGCCAACCACGAGCCGCAACCCACTGCGGAGCGCTTCGTGGACTTGCTCTTCCCGCAGACTGCGACGTGAGATGAAGCGACTTCCGATCGATTCCGAATACATGCTCGACACCCTCTTCGCCCTGCTCGCCATACCCAGCCCAAGTGGCTACACGGACCGCATCGTCCACCACGTGGGTGAAGAGCTCGAGAGGCTCGGTATTCCTTTCGAGCTGACTCGCCGCGGCGCCATCCGCGCCAAGCTGGTCGGCAAGCAACGCTCCCCCGCCCGCGCCATCGTGAGCCATCTGGACACCTTGGGGGCGATGGTGAAGAACCTCAAGAACAACGGCCGGCTGGAGGTCGTGCCCATCGGAACCTGGTCGTCGCGCTTCGCGGAGGGGGCCCGGGTCACCGTCTTCACCGACAACCACGGGTCTAAGCGCGGGACCATCCTACCGCTGAAGGCGTCTGGCCACACCTTCAACACGGAGATCGATACTCAACCGGTGACCTGGGAGAACGTCGAAATCCGTACCGACGACTTCTGTACCTCGGCGGAAGAGCTCGCGGCCTTCGGCTACAACATCGGAGACTTCGTTGCCATCGATCCCCAGCCGGAGTTCAACGAAGGGTTCATCAACTCGCGCCACTTGGACGACAAGGCGGGCGTCGCAGCGATGTTGGCCGCCGCCAAGGCCGTGCTCGACGCCGGCGCAGACGTGGCCACGGACTGCTCGCTACTGTTCACCATCTCGGAGGAAGTCGGAACCGGCGCCTCCGCGGTGCTTCACGGCGACGTGGCGGAAATGGTCGCGGTGGACAACGCCACGCCGGCACCGGGACAGAACTCTCGGGAACGTGGTGTGACCATCGGCATGGGGGACTCCAGCGGTCCCTTCGACTACCACCTGACGCACAAGCTGCTGGGTCTGTGCCGCGAGTTTGGCGTGGAGCATCAACGCGACGTGTTCAAGTATTACCGCTGCGACGCCGCTTCCGCGGTGGAGGCCGGAAACGATCTGCGCTTCGCTCTGGTCGCCTTCGGGGCGGACTGCTCGCACGGTTACGAGCGCACCCACCTGGAAGCGCTGAAGTCGCTGGCAGAGCTCTTGACGCTGTACGTGCAGAGCTCGCCGACCTTCAAGCGCGACCGTCTCGAGCTCGGTCCCCTCGAAGGCTTTCCCTACCAGCCCGATTGAACGTGAAGCGTCACGCTCCCGCCGCCCTGCGCAATCGCGAGCCCATCCTGAGTGTGCTCGCGGAGCTGCTCGTCGTACCGGAAGGCCGGCGTCCCCTGCTCTTGGAGATCGCCAGTGGCAGTGGAGAGCACGTGGTTCACTTCGCTCGCGCGCTGCCCGACTGGGACTTGCAGCCGAGCGACGCCGACCCCGCCGCCCGCGCCAGCGTGGACGCGCATCGAGCAGAAGCGGGGCTCGCAAATGTGCGCTCCCCCGTGGCGCTCGACGCGCGGGAGGACTCTTGGCCCGTGGCTCGAGCGGACGCCGTGGTGTGCATCAACATGATCCACATCGCACCGTGGAGCGCGTGCGTGGGCCTGGGACGTGGCGCAGCTCGCGTGCTGCCGCCGGGCGGGCTCTTGGTGCTGTACGGGCCGTTTCGCTTCGACGGAGCCTTCACGGCTCCGAGCAACGAGGCCTTTGACGCCTCACTACGCGCGCGAGATCCGGAGTGGGGCGTCCGCGACCTGTCGGACGTCACGGCGATCTTCGCGGAGCGCGGCTTCTCTCGGACGCGGATCGTGGAAATGCCCGCAAACAACCACGTTGTCGTCTTCCAGCGCGGGTGACGCCGCGGCTCGCCGCGTGCGGGCGAGCGTGCTAGGCCCGGAGCCATGAAGCTTCGAGCGATTGTACCGGCGGCGTTCGTCCTTCTCTTTGGCACGGCGGCTCAGGCCGTGGAGCAACCGAACGACCTGGCGTCGAGCATCGACGTCAGTACCCCGGCTCCGCCCCCTGCAGTGCCACGGAGCTACCACGTGCACGACGGCTTCTATTTCCGCGCGGGGATCGGGACCGGACCCCATTGGCTGAAGCTGAAGGACGATCGCTTCGGGGCGGACGCCAGCACCAGCGGCTTCGACTTTTCAATGGAGGCGCTGGTCGGCGGCTCGCCCAGCGAAGGCTTCGCGATCGGCGGCGCGTTCTTGTTCCACGCATTGCCCTCCACCGAGATCGAGATCGACGGCCGGGGCACCGGTGTCGACCCCAACGTGGGCGTCGCGCTGATTGGACCCTTCGTGGATGGGTTTCCGGACCCGAAGCGCGGCTTTCACGTGGGTGGCACGCTGGGCATCGTGGGCGTTCAGTTCTCGAAGCTGGACGCGACGGACGAGAAGCGGGAATCGAACGGGTTCGGTGGCGCGGTGTGGGTCGGCAACGACTTCTGGGTCGGGGACGAGTGGTCCATTGGGCCTTCTCTGCGCTTCATGACCACCGTGACCACGGACAGCTCGAAGGACACGGACCTCACGGTGACGACCCGGGCGCTGACCCTGTCGATGACCGTGCTCTATCACTGATCGTCGTAGCGACCACGCCACGGCGGCTCCGCCACCTCGCGCAGCGGCGGCAGAGTGCGCCCCAGAGCACTCGCGACGCGGAACAAGAGGTCGTAGAAGACGCAGGCGCTGGCTCCGTACAGCACGTGGCGGCCGATCTCGAAGTGGGGCAGCAAGAACTCGGCGCCGCGCCAGCGGGTCATCGCCGCTGCAATGGGTAAGCGCCCGTCGATCCAGGGCTCGATGGGCACCCGGAGCAGCTCGGCGATCTCTCCGGACAACGTGGGCTCGCCGCTGACCTCGGCCACGAAGGGATGAATCAGATAGCGCCCCGTGACCACCGGCACGGGCGTGAGCGCGCCGAGCAGAGACGATCGCGAGACTCCGGTTTCTTCCGCGAGCTCGCGAAGCGCCGCAGCCGACAGCGATGCGTCTTCGGCTTCGGGCTTGCCCCCCGGAAAGCCGAGCTCGCCGGCGTGCTCGGCAAGCGCCTCCGAGCGCACCACGACCCAGGCGGAAGCGTCCCCCTCGAACACCACGGGCACGACGATGGCCGCGGGCGAGAGCGGGCCATCCGCGGCGGGCACGGAGAACGGTGCTGGGCCGGTCAACGCCCGGCGCACCAGGTCCGCGGACAGCTCAAGCACGGGCAATGGGTCGGCTGCTGGCGTGCCAGAAGCGTAGCGCCAACGCGACGGCGACGCAGGTGAGACCGGCAGACAGACCCCACCACAACCCGCGAGCACCCAAGCCCAGACCGAAGCCGAGGGCGACGCCCAGGGGCAGACCGACGAGGTAGTGTCCGCCCAGGTTGGCAAGCAGGGGGAAGCGCGTGTCACCGGCACCGCGCAGGGCTCCGGCGGCGACGGCCTGGACGCCGTCCGAGAGTTGGAACACGGCCGCGACGAACAGCAACGGTACGACGGCTTCGATCACGTCGATCTCGTCCGTGATGATCCCGGCCAAGAGCCGCGGCAGCAGCAAGAACGCCGTAGCGGCGCACACCATGAACGCCATGCCCACGGCGATGCCCGTCACCCCCGCGCGGCGCGTACCCGTGATGTCCGCTCGCCCCACCGCCTGCCCCACGCGAACGCTGGTGGCGGCGCCGATGCCCACGGGCACCATGAACGTCGCGCTGGCGATGGTGATGGCCACCTGATGCGCCGCCAGGGAGCGTGCATCCAGGTTGCCCATCAGCACGTTCACCAGGCTGAACACGCCGAACTCCGCCAAGAGCTGAAGCCCGATGGGCGTGCCGAGAAGCAGCGCCTTCTTCATCAGGGGCGCCACTGGGCGCCGTACGCCGTGCTCGGCACCACGGGTCAGCCGCCGCACGCCCACCGCGAGCACCGCCATTTGCAGCAGCGTGCACAGCGTGCTCGCCCACGCGGCCCCCGCCACTCCCATCCGAGGCACGCCCAGAGCGGGAAGGCCAAGGGAGGTCAGCCCCGCATCCCCGAACACCAACGCCCAGGACAGCGGCAGATTGATCACGTTGGCCACCACCACCGCGACGACCACCGGGCGGGTGCTGCTGACCGCTTGGAGGTAGCCCCGCAAAGCCACGAACACGAGGAACGGAGCGAGGCCCCACACGCGAGCGTACACGTAGTCTCGCGTGTGCTCAGCGGTGGCCGCGTCGATGCCGAAACGCTCGAGCAGGGAACCGAGCAAGACGACCGCCACGCACAGCGGAACGCCGAGGCCGAGAGCGAGCCACACGCCTTGCCACAACGTGCGGCGCGCGCGGGTGGGCTCGTTGGCTCCGACCGCCTGGGCGATCAGCGGATCGAGGCCGAGCATCACGCCCATGCCGAGCACGGTAACCGTGAAGAAGACGGAGTTGCCGAGGCCCGCGGCACCGAGCTCCACCGTGCCCAGACGTCCGACCACTGCCGTGTCGACGGCGCCAATCAGCGTCTGGCCCAGGTTGGCGGCCGCCAAGGGGACGGCCAGCCGCACCAGCAGCGACAGCTCCTCCGAAGCGGAAGGGCTGGCAGGGGCAAGGGCGGGGTCGTGGGTCAGGGTGGCCTGCACGGGACAGTCCATTCGGAGGGCGGCAGTTTGGCCTCACCGTGGCAACGCCGCAAACTTCGGGCGCCTTCCCAGGTGCGGGTTTTGACTCGACCCCACCGCGAAACCGGAAGACGCTCCAAGGCCATGGCTCGCCCCCTCTTCGTGTTCGCCCACGGTGCCGGCGCGCCGAGCGCTTCGGCTTGGATGCAGCGGTGGAAGGGCTACCTGGAGGAGCTGGGCCAGGTGGAGACCTTCGACTACCCCTACATGGCCGCCGGAAAGCGGCGGCCAGACCCCTTGCCCGCCTTGATGCTCGCCCACCAGCAGGCGATCACCGAAGCGACCCGGGGTAAGCGATCTCCGCTGGTGTTGATCGGCAAGAGCATGGGCTCCCGCGTCGGTTGCCACGTCGCCAGCGCCCAGGACGCCATCGCGGAACGAGTCCGCGCCGTCATTTGCCTGGGCTACCCGCTGAAGGGCATGGGCAAGACGCAAAAGCTCCGGGACGAGGTCCTGCTCGCTCTGGACAAGCCCATCCTCTTCGTCCAGGGCAGCCGTGACAGCCTGTGCCCCCCGGAGCTATTGGCAAAGGTCCGCAAGAAGATGCGGACCCGGAACGAGCTCTACATGATCGAGGGCGGCAGCCATTCCCTGGAGGTGGGCAAGCGCCAGCTCGCGCTTCAGGGAGAATCCCAAGAGGACGTCGATCGCGAAGCCCTCGGCGCCATTCATCGCTTCTTGGACGAAGTGCTCTGAGCCTCAACTGGTCTGGTCCCGCGGGCGGATGAGCACGTCGTGGACCTGCATGTGATCGGGCGCGCCGAGCACCCACGCGACGGTGTCCGCCATGTCCTGCGCGGACAGCACTTGGTAGCGGCCATAGGTCTCGGCCGCGGCTTGCTCGCTCTTGTGGTAGTGCGCCGCGAATTCCGTCTCCACGAACCCAGGGCTGATGGCGCTGACGCGGATCTTGCTCTTGTCGGCTCGGAGCTCCTGGCGCAGCCCCTCGGTCAGCGCTCGAACCGCGAACTTCGTGGCCGAGTACACGCCGCTGTCCCCCGGTACGCGGTGCGCTGCCATGCTCGAAACGTGGATCACGTGTCCGGCGTCGCCCCGGCGCCGCATGTCGCGCACGGCTTCGCGTGTGCAGATGCACAGCGCCAGCACGTTGACCTCGAGCATCTCGCGCCAGTGCTCCGTGCTCCCGCTACAGAGGGGCGCTCGGTGACCGAGGCCCGCGTTGTTGACGAGCACGTCGACGCCATCCCAGCGCTTTCGGATCTGCGCGAACATCTCCTCGATGTCCGCCTCCCGGCGCAAATCCACCCCGAGGGGCAACACGTCACCGCTTGCCCTCAGCGGCTCGAGCCGCTCGGTTCGACGAGCCGCCACCGCCACCTTCATGCCGGCCTGCGCCAAGCGTTCGGCGACTGCGCGCCCGATGCCGGAGGACGCGCCGGTCACCAGCGCGACCCGCCCCTTCCACCTCGAAAGATCGTTCACGGCCTGGGGCATATCACGCTTGGCCTCGACACTGGATGGAAGTGGCTGGATGATCCGAGTACCGGTGAAGCCCGGCTCCCTCATTCAGGATCGATTCCGCATCGAGCGCGTGGTGGCCCGCGGGGGCATGGGCACGGTGTATCGCGCCCTCGACGAAGCGCGCGGCGAGCCCGTGGCCGTGAAGGTGCTGGAGCGAGCCTTCGACCTGGGAGACGAACGGTTCAAGCGGGAGGCGGCGGTGCTGTCGAGCCTTCGGCACCCGGCCATCGTGGGCTACGTGAGTCACGGCACCGCGCCGGAAGGCCCCTACATCGCCATGGAGTGGCTCGACGGAGAGGCGCTCTCGGAGCGGCTGCGGGCGGGGCTCCTGCCGCCGGCGGAAGCGGTCGCCCTGACTCGTCGCGTCGCCGACGCCCTGGCCCTCGCGCACGGCCAGGGCATCGTCCACCGTGACGTGAAGCCGAGCAATCTGTTCCTGGTGGACGGCGAGCCGAGGCGAGTGGTGGTGTTGGACTTCGGCATCGCGCGGCGCCTGATCCGCGAGGACGACGTGACCGAGCCGGGTTCGATCGTCGGGACCTGGTCGTACATCGCGCCGGAGCAGGCACTGGCCAGGGCCGGCGTGGACGCGCGGGCCGACGTCTTTTCACTGGGCTGCGTGCTCTACGAGTGCCTGACCGGAGCGCGCGCGTTCGCCGCGGGCGAGCGCACCGCGGTCCTGGCCAAGCTGCTCTTGGAAGAACCGCCGCGAGTGACCACGCTGCGGAGCGACGTGCCCCTCGCGCTGGACCGCCTCGTCGCGCGCATGATGAGCAAGGAACCCGACGCCCGCCCCCGCGACGGCGCCGCCGTGGCACGAGATCTCGCGGATCTTGGTGACGTGGAGCTTCTGCCCCGCCGCGTGCCGAGCACGCTGCCCCCCGGTCTCACCGACCGCGAGCAGCGCGTGCTGTCCATCGTGCTCGCGCGCGGCTTTCGGGACCCGGACGCCACCGTGGACGACAGCGGCGTGGCTTCGACCGTGGACCCATTGCTGGAAACCGTGAGCACCTTGGCGTCGGAGGTCCACGTCCTCGCCAACGGCTCGCTGCTCGCGGTGATCTCGGCGCGCGGCAATCCCCGAGACGGCGCCGTGAAGGCGGCGCGCTGCGCCCTCGCCATCAAGAGCGAACGTCCCAGCGCGGAGGTGGCGCTCGCCACCGGCTTCGGCGTGGTGTCCGCACAGACGCCCGTCGGCGTGGTCATCGATCGGGGCGTGGAGGCGCTCCGGCGCGCGAGCCCCGGCGCCATTCGCCTGGACGACACCACAGCGAGCCTCGTCGCCGAGCACTTCCGGCTGCGGCGCGATGCCGACGGCGCTTCCCTGGGCGAAGAGAGGAACGAGCTCGACGTGTCCCGCAAGCTCCTCGGCCGCGAGAGCCCCTTCGTCGGACGCAGCGCCGAGCTGTCCACTCTGCTCGCCGCCGCCGAGGCGTGCGCCGAGGACGCGCGGGCCAAGGCCGCGCTGGTCGTGGGGGACGCCGGCTCTGGAAAGTCGCGGCTCGCCCTCGAGCTGTGCGCGCGTCTCTCTCCGAGCTGGGAGGTGTGCTTTGCGCGAGCGGACTCCGTCAGTGCCGGATCGCCGTATCAGCTCCTGTCGCGACTCGTGCGTCAGAGTGCCGGCATCGGCGAGCGGGACGTTTCCGCGCTGCAGCGACAAAAAATCCAGGAGCGTCTGGCGCCGTGGCTCGCGGATCCCCGGGAGCGGGATCGCGCTGTTGCCTTCGTGTGCGAAGTGCTGCGGGCGCCGCTGGAGGACGCCGATCGCCCTTGGCTCGCCGCCGCGCGGGCCGATGCGCGGCTGATGAACGACGCCATCAAGCGCGCCTTCGCGGACTGGTTCGCCGCCGAGACGCGGGCGCGCCCGCTGCTGTTGGTGTTCGACGACCTGAGCTGGGGCGACGTCCCGAGCATCGACGTAGTCGATGCGCTGCTGGCGCGGCTGGCGGACGCGCCGCTGCTCGTGCTCGGACTCTCGCGGCCGCACCCGACGGAGCCGTGGGCGGCGCGCTCGCCGATTCGAATTCCGCTCGCTCCACTGGCCAATCGCGCGGCACAGCGCCTGGTGCGGACCGCGCTGGGCGACGAAGTGGACGCGCACGTGGTGGCCGCGCTGGTCGCGCGCTCCGAGGGCAATGCCTTTGCCCTCGAGGAGCTCATCCGCGCGGCGGCGCAGGGCCACGAGCAAATCCCCGAGTCCGTGTTGGGCATGGTGCAAGCGCGGCTGGACGACTTGGACGCCACCGAACGGCGCGTGCTCCGCGCCGCATCGGTGTTCGGTGAACGCTTCACGGCCAGCGGGGTGGAGGCGCTGCTGGACCCGGACGTGCGCACGGCCAGCGTGCTCCACAGCTTGGTGGAGCGCGAGCTGCTCGAAGGCACGGACGAGCTCGTGTTTCGTCATGCTCTGGTGCGGCAGGCGGCCTATGCATTGCTGACGGACGCGGATCGCAAGCTCGGACACCGGCTGGCCGCGCTGCACCTGGCGGCGGACGCCGGCGCCGACGAATGGACGGTGGCCTTTCACTTTCGGGAAGCGGGAGAAGGCGAACGCGCAGCCGGCTATTACCTCCAGGGTGCCGAGCGTGCCCTGGCCGGCAACGACTACGCCGGCGTGCTGAGGGCGGTCGAAACCGCGATGGCATGCTCGCCGGAGCCGGCCCTGGCCGGCGCCCTGCGCTGGGTCGAGGCGCAAGCCCTGAGATGGTTGAGCCGTTCGGAAGAGGCGTCCCTCCGCGCGCGCGAGGCGCGAGACCTCTTGCCCGTCGGATCTCGCGTGTGGTTCGAAGCGGTGCGCGAAACCGCGCTCGCCGCGGCTACCCTGGCCCGCTTCGACGATTGCCTGGAGATGATCGAGCTGGCCATCGCGACTCCCCCCGCCCCGGATGCGGAGCTGACGAAGGCCATCACCATCCTGCACGCCTGCGGCAGCGCCCTGGAAGGCGTTCCCCACGGGCGCGTGCGTGACGTGCTCCTTCGCGCCGGCGAGCCACCGGCGATGGCGGATCCGCGCGTTGGCGCTTGGTGGCACGGAACGCAGGCGCTGCTCGCACACTGCGCTGGAGATCCCGTGCGCTACGTGCAGGAGACCGAGCAGGCCCTGGCCGCTCACGAACGCCGCCAGGATGCGCGCATGACCTGCTTGATGGGCATGAATCTCGGCTACGGATTGACCGAGCTCGGCGACTTTGCCCGCGCCGAAGAGCTGCTCCGCGCGGCCGCGAGCACCGCGGCGGGACTGGGCATCGTTCGCACCGTCGCCTACGCGGAGCACAATCTGGGCTACACCCTGGCCTGCGCCGGCCGGCTGGAGGAAGCGCGCCGCGTGGAGCAACGCGCCGCGGAAGCCGCGGAAGCGCTGGAAGCCCCGACCCTCGCCTCGGCCTGTCACACCTACCTGGCCGGCATTTGCGTCGAGCTCGGCGATCTTGACGCCGCCGTGGCGCACGGGCAGAGCGCGATCGAAGCCGCCGGCGAGCGCTCGGTGCTGCCCATGGCCCAGGCCGCCCTCGCCCGGGCGCACGCCGCGCGAGGCGAGCTCGACGAAGCGCTCGACTTGGCGCAGGCCGCGGTCGCGGCGTTCGACGCGGATCGCGCGCTGGGGGAAGACGAAACCGCGGCGCGCCTGGTGCTGGTGGAGATCCTGCAACGCCGCGGCGACACCGCCCGGGCGAGCGTCGCCATCGCCGAAGCACACGAGCGTCTCTTGGCGCGAGCCGCCCGCATCAGCGATGCGACGCTACGGGCGACGTTCCTCGAGCGCATCCCCCACAACGCGCGCACCCTCGAGCTGTACCGGCGCTAGACGTCCAAAAGCCGCGCCACGCGACGCTGCCAGGCCTGCACGTCCTTCTCGCGCTCCGGATAGCGGGCGTACAGGCTCAGCGCCAGGCCCAAGCGCGGCGCCACGCGCAGCAGCCGCGCCGCGAGGCCGCGCTCCTTCACGAGCCCCGTGACCAGCCGCGGCCACCGCGTGACCGCGGGCGGCGCCGGCATTTTTTGGGACAAGGCCGCCAGGGCGCTCGAAACGTCCATCAGTCCCGCGCGCATCAGCCGCTCGATGTCGCTCACCGACAGCGTCTGCGAGAAGCGTCGAAAGACGTCGTACGCCGCGAGCACGCCTCCGTGCTCCCGATGCCAGGCTACGGAATACGCGTGTAGATCCGATCCACCCGCGGCGACGCGGTCTGCCAGCACTCGCGCCGCCACCATCCCCGAGCCGATGCCGGAGCCATGGGCGGAGAAGACCTGCAGCGCCGAGTCCCCGAGCAGGGCGACGCGGCCCATGGCCAGCCGCGGGCGAGCTCTTCCCAACGGAATGGCCCGCGCGCCGCCGAACAACGCCTTGCCCACGAACGAGTGCTCCGCGACGAAGCGCTCGAGCAACACCCGCCCGGAAGGGTAACCGAGCCCCGGAATGCTGCCGGTGAGCAAGCTGATGCCCTCGTGATCGAGGCGAGCGTTGACGATGGAGTAGCCGCCGGCGACGCCGGTGAAGCACAGCGTGTCGCCGGGCTCGGCGCCACGCTCGCGAAACCACGCCTCTGCCATGGCCCGATCCGTGACGGCACGCACCTCCTGCGCCGCCACGCACAAATCGTGCTTGTGAATGCGCGGCGCGCCGCCCAGGTTCGGACCGGCCATGCCCGCGGCGTCCACGAACACGTCCGCCTCGAACTCGCCCCGGGTCGTGGAAAGACGCCGTCCCGAGAGTCCTTGCACGTGCGCGTCGCCAACGAGCTCCGCTCCCGCTTCCCGCGCCAGCCGCTGCAAGCGGCTGACCAGGTGGCGCATGTCCACGTCCAGCGTCTCGTGGTCGCGGATCACGATGCGCTCGCCGTCGAAGCCCGCCACCAGGTGGAACGCGTGGCCCTCACCCCGGAGCTCGTCCCCCTCCGGCGGGTCCACCCCGGCGGCCTCGAACATCCAGCGCGGCACGCCGTTCACCCAACGCGCACCGGCCTGGGACAGCGGCCGCCGTTCCAGACACGCGACCCGCAGCCCGCGCCGCGCGAGAGCAAGGGCCGCTGCCGCACCCGAGGTGCCGGCTCCAACGATGGCAACGTCGACGCGCATGGAGTATCGAGAGCCTATCCACTTCTGCCCCGGAGGCCCAGCGATGACCGAGACCCTGGCCGTCAGCCGAGACGAGCACGTCGCCCACGTCGAGCTGCTCTTGCCGACCATGCCCCCGCGCTTCTTCGACGAGCTGGGCAACGCCTTCCGCGAGCTTTCGGCGGACACGGAGATCCGCGCCGTGATCGTCTCGTCACGGAACAAGCACTTCAGCTACGGCCTGGATCTGCCGGCCGCGGCCAGCGAGCTCGGCGACGCTTTCGCCGGCGGCGGCGCGGCCACGCGCATGAAGTTGCTCCGTCGCATCGAGCTGCTGCAGCGGGATCTCGACGCGATAGCCGCGTGCCCGGTACCGGTGGTGTGTGCCATCCACGGCTGGTGCATTGGCGGCGGCGTGGATCTCGCGAGCGCTTGCGACATTCGTCTGGCCAGCGCCGACGCGAAGCTCAGCGTGCGCGAGACCAAGATCGCCATCGTGGCGGATCTCGGCAGCCTGCAGCGCTTGCCCGGCATCATCGGCCAAGGCCACACGCGGGAGCTGTGCTTCACCGGCAAGGACGTGAGCGCCGAACGGGCGAAGGAGATCGGGCTCGTCAACGACGTGTTCCCCGACCGGGACGCGCTGCTCGAAGGCGCCCGCGCCTTGGCCCAAGAGATCGCCGCGAACGCTCCGCTCACGGTCCGGGGCGTGAAGAAGGTGCTCGATTTCGGCGCCGGTCGCCGTGCGGCGGACGGCCTCGACTACGTCGCGGCCTGGAACTCGGCGTTCTTGTCGTCCGAGGATCTGGGGGAAGCGATGGCCGCCTTCATGGAAAAGCGGCCGCCCAAGTTCACCGGGAAGTGACCGCGGCGAACCAACAAACACACGGAATCATTGATAAAATAGCCTCGCATTAACGCGCCTCGGGGTGGGCGGCATGACCGCTTCGAGGATGAGCACTTCGACCTATCACCCTCTCCCCATGGCGCTTTCGGAGCCCTCGGAATCGACCTCGAGCCTCGAGCATGAGCTCGTCGCCCGCGCCCTCGAAGGCGACGGACGCGCCTTCCAGACCCTGGTGGAGCCGCACCTGCCCATGCTGTATCGCATCGCGGCTCGCGCCTGCGGCAACGCCGCCTTGGCTCAAGACGCAGTCCAGGAGGCGCTGACCTTGGCCTTCCAGCGCCTCGGCCGCTACACCCCGGGCACGAGCCTCAAGGCCTTCTTGGCGGCCTACGCGGTGCGCCAAGCCCACACCTTGCTCCGCGGCGAGCGTCGCCGCCGGGTGCGGGAAGAGGCCGCGGATCCGCCGGAGTCCCTGGCGGGGCCCATCAGCATGGTGGGCGCCCACCGCGCTGCGAATCGCGTGCGCGACGCGCTCTCCAAGCTGCCCAAGAAGCGCCGCTCTGCCGCGCTGCTGCGCCTGGATGGCGGCATGAGCTACGCGGAGATCGCCGAGGCCGTGGGCACCACTGAAGGCTCCGCGCGAGTGCTCGTGCACTTGGCGATGAAAGAGCTACGCACTCAGCTTTCCGACCTGGTCGATGCCGAACCGGAGGCAACATGACGACAGAACGCGACGACGAAGCACGCCTCAGGGCGCTGTTCGATCGCACGGCCGACGACGCATCGGGACCGACGCTGACGCGACTTTCGGCACGGGCTCGCGAAGTCCCCTCGCAGGGGCGGCGCTCATGGCTCTCGCAGCTGTGGGCTCCCGCGCTGGCGGTGGCGGCCGGCGCTTTCGCCGTGGTGCTGGCGACGGGACAGTTCGCGAGCCTCAAGCCCACACCGGTGGCGAGCACGCCGGCGAGCGCGAGCCCGAGCGAAGCGCCCGTCGCGCGCCCGGCGCCCGAGCGGAGCGAGCCGGCAGTCGCAGGAGTAGACGACTTTGGTTTCGGGGAGTCGGCGAACGACGGCATTCTGTCGCCGCTGGATGGCCCCACCAGCGACGACGACGTGGACGCTTGGTTGGCGGCCACCGAGTCCGTCTTGGGAGAGAGCGGATGACGAGGTTTCATTCTTTGGTTTTGGGTTTGTGCGTCGCGCTGGCCACCCCGACGGCCTTCGCTCAACCAAACCGCGCGAAGGTGGAAGCGCGCATCAAGGAGCTGCGCACGGACGTGCTGAAGAAGCACGTGGGCCTGGACGACGCCAAGGCCAAGCAGGTCGAAAAGGTCCTCGACAAGTACGAGCCCCAGCGCCAGGCGGCCCAGAAGGACATGCGTGAGAAACAACGCACGCTGAAGGCGCTGCTGGCGGCGGACAGCAACGACCAGAACGCCTACAAGAACGCGATCAAAGGCTACCGGGACGCGGACAAGAAGCTGCGCTCGGTTCGCGACAAGGAATTCGACGAGATCGCCAAGCTCATCACGCCGAAGCAGCAAGCCAAGCTCGTGGTGGCGCTCCGGAAAATGCAGGCGAAAATCCGAAGTGCGATGCGCAAGCGCGCCCAGGGCGGCCGCTGAGTATTGCGGCACCCGCGCGCGCCGCGGATAATCTCGAGATGGAACCGAAGGTCGCGCGCTGCCTGTTGATCTCCAAGGTGTTGGTGGCCGACGGCATCATGACCGCGCAGGAGCGCGAGTTCCTGCACCGTGCCATGGTCGGCTTCGGCCTGAGCGAGGACGAGCGCCAGCGCGTGATCGAGCTCGAGGGTTGGGACGAGGCCGAGCACATCGTCGCCGCCATGACAGAACGCGAGAAGCGCGCGCTGGTCGACGACCTGACGGAAGCCGCGCTCATCGACGGCAAGCTGAGCCCCCACGAGCTCGAAGCGGTGCAGCGCATCGCGCAGGCGCTTGGCATCGGTTGACCCCGGCTTGCGCTTTTCGCCGGGGTGCACGATGTTTCCGGCGATGTTCGTCGTCACCAATCGCATTCCGGTCGCCCAAGGTCACGAGATCGACTTCGAGGATCGTTTCAAGAAGCGCGTCCATCTGGTGGACCAGGCCCCGGGCTTCGTCCGCAACGAGGTCCATCGACCCAAGGCCATGAAGTTGGATCACGCCACGGGAACGTGGAGCGAAGATCCGGACAAGCAGGGCTACTACGAGGTCAAGACCTGGTGGCGAAGCTTCGAGGACTTCGTGGCCTGGACCAAGAGCCCCGCCTTCGCGGAAGCGCACAAGAACCGCGCACCGCGGGAGATGTTCGCCGGAGAGAACGTGCTGGAGATCCACGAGATCGTGACCAGCACCGACCTGGACACGGACTGAGCACGCCCGCCGGGGGTTGTCTCGACGCGCGCGTTCTTGCACTGTGAGGCTTCGTCGGCGGGGGAGTCGTCGAAGCTCGGGCTCGGGTGCGTCTCGGTGCAGTGGTTGTCCCTAGACGCTTCGTCGCCCATTCGCGGCCGCCTTCGCACGGAAAGGAGGGCTCCATGCCCCAGTGGGCGAAAGCTCCGTGGATGCAAGACGTGTGGCATACGACTTCGACCCAGCTGCCGAGAGTTGGCGTGGCACTGGCAATACTGGTGCTGGGCTGGCTCGTGGCGTACGTCATATCCAAGACGGTCTTCGCCGCGCTCAAGAAGACGACAGTAGATGACCGCGTTGCCGATGCCCTCGGTTACGAGACCGGTGGCGACAGCGGCTCGCGCATCGAGCGCACGGTGTCCAAGGTGGTCTACTACCTGTTGCTCTTGTTCGTGGCTGTAGCGTTTTTCAGCTACCTCGGCATCTCTGCCGTCACGTCTCCTCTGGTGACCGTGCTCGATGGCGTCGCCGGCGCCGTTCCCAATTTGCTGAAGGCCGTGATCGTCGGCTTCGGCGGGTTCCTGCTGGCGACCGGGGTTCGCAAGCTCATCGTGGCGGCCCTCGACAAGGTCGGCTTCGAAGAAAGAATGGTCCGCTTGACCGGAGAGGCGGGGAAGGAGCAACCAGAAGAGACCGGCAAGAAGAAGAAAAAGAAGTCTCGCGAGACCCCCGTCACCGAGACCGTGGGAGACATCGCCTATTGGTTCGTGCTTCTGGTAACGGCCATCCCCGTGCTCGAGGCGCTGAAGATCGGCGTGCTCGCCGGCCCTCTGTCCACCGCCTTCGCGACCATCACTACCTACCTGCCTCGCGTCGCTGCCGCCTCCGTGCTGCTCGTCGCCGGCTACGTGCTGGCTCGCATGGCACGCGCCGTGGTGAGCGGAATCCTCGCGCGCGTCGGCGTGGATCGCGCGGTGGCTCGTTTGGGCTTTGGACGTATCACCCAGGAGCACAGCCTGAGCAGCATCCTCGGCGCCATCGTGATGGCGTTCGTGTTGTTGCACTTCGCGATCAGCGCGGTCGGCCGCCTGCAGATCGAGGAGATCAGCGCGCCCCTCAGCATGATGCTCGAGCGCATTTACGTGTACTTGCCCAAGCTCTTGGTCGGAGGCGTGCTGATGGCCGTCGGTGTCGTCGTGGCGCGCATCGCCGGCAACGTCGCGGCGCATCTCTTGGCGGCCATGGGCTTCAACACGCTGATGGTCCACATTGGCCTGTTCCGGCAGGTGTCGGACGCGGCCAAGCGTCAGGAGCAGGACTCGAAGGCCTTGGTGGACCGTCGCCTGCACCAACCAAAGCAAGGCGAGGCCCAGCAAGGCGAGGACGAGCTCCTGGCCAAGGGCGGGCTCGACACGCCCGCGGACATCGCAGGCATGCTGGTGATGGCGGTGATCGTGCTTCTGTTCCTGAGGCAAGCGCTGGGCACCATGGGCCTCAAGGGACTCGCGCGACTACTCGACGGTCTGCTCGCGTTCTTGCCCAACGTGCTCGTCGCCGTGGTCCTGATCGGCGCGGGCTTGTGGGCCGGGCGCTGGAGCCACGCGCGGGTGGACGACCTGACCAAGAGCAGCAAGGACCGCTTGCTCAAGGCGATGGGTAACGTGGCGCACGTCGCCATCGTGGCCTTTGCCGCGATGATGGCCCTCGAGCAACTCGGCGTGGGGCGACAGCTCATCGCGATCGCCTTCGCGCTCATTCTGGGCAGTGTGTGCCTCGCGGCAGCGCTGGCCTTCGGTTTGGGCGGGCGCGAGGTCGCCGGGCGAATCCTGAACGACGAGTACTCGCGCCGAAAGCGGGACTGAGCGACGAGGCGCGCGGCTTCACGCCGCGCGCCTCAGCCCTTCTTCCGCGGCGCCACGTCGTCGCGAGAGGTGACCATCGCCTTGATCAGGTCGCGGTTCATCCGTGCGATGAACTCGACGTCGATGCCCTTGGGACAGGCGGCCATGCACTCGTAGTGGTTGGTGCAGTGGCCGAATCCCTCGGCGTCCATCTGCCCGACCATCTTGCGCACGCGGTCGTAGCGCTCCGGCTGGCCCTGGGGCAAGAGGCCGAGGTGGGCCACCTTGGCGGCCACGAACAGCATCGCCGAGGCATTGGGACAGGCGGCCACGCAGGCGCCGCAGCCGATGCACTGCGCCGCGTCCATGGCCCGATCCGCGTCCTTCTTGGGGATCGGGATCTCGTTGGCGTCCCGGGCGGCTCCGGTGCGCACGGAGACGTAGCCGCCCGCCTGGATGATGCGATCGAACGCGCTGCGATCCACCACCAGGTCCTTGACCACCGGGAAGCCGTCGGCGCGCCAGGGCTCGAGGGTGATCTCGTCGCCGTCGTTGAAGTGCCGCATGTGCAGCTGGCAGGTCGTGGTGGCGCCCTGCGGCCCGTGGGCGCGACCGTTGATGACCACGCCGCACATGCCGCAAATGCCTTCCCGACAATCGTGGTCGAAAGCGATGGGCTCCTTGCCTTCGGCCAGGAGATTCTCGTTCACGACGTCCAACATCTCGAGGAACGACATGTGGTCGTTGATGTCCTTCGCCTCGTAGCGCTCGAACTGGCCGGGCTGGTTGGGCCCGGCCTGGCGCCAAACGTTGAGCACGAGGTTCATCGACTTGGCCATTACTTGTAGCTCCTCTGCGTCGGCTTCACGAACTCGAACTCGAGCATTTCCTTGTGCAGCGCGGGCTCTTGACCCACGCCCTTGAACTCCCAGGCAGCCACGTACTGGAAGTTCTCGTCGTCACGCTTGGCCTCACCCTCTTCCGTGGTGTGCTCCGGCCGGAAGTGACAGCCGCACGATTCGTCGCGGGCCAGGGCGTCCCGGCACATCAACTCCGCGAGCTCCATGAAATCGGCGACTCTGCCCGCCTTTTCCAGCGTCTGGTTCAGGCTTTCGCCCTCGCCGACGACCTTCAGGTTCTTCCAGAACTCGTCCCGCAGCGCCGGGATCTTCTCCAGCGCGGTCTTGAGCCCCTCCGCCGTGCGAGCCATGCCGCAGTACTCCGTGATGATGCTGCCAAGCTCCCGGTGGAAGGAATCGGGACTGCGCTCGCCACCCACGGACATGAGCTTCTCGATACGCTCCTCCACGCCGGTTACCGCCTTCTTCACCTCGGCGTGCTCTTCGTCCACCTTGGCGAGCTTCGCCTGGGCCAGGTAGTTGCCCAGGGTGTAGGGCAGCACGAAGTAGCCGTCGGCGAGGCCCTGCATCAGGGCGCTGGCGCCCAAGCGGTTGGCGCCATGATCGCTGAAGTTCGCCTCCCCGGCGGCGAACAGCCCCGGAATGGTGGTCATCAGGTTGTAGTCCACCCACAGGCCGCCCATCGTGTAGTGCGACGCCGGGTAGATGCGCATCGGCACCTTGTAGGGGTTCTCCCCGGTGATGCGCTCGTACATCTCGAACAGGTTACCGTAGCGCTCCTCCACGACCTTCTTGCCCAGGCGCTTGATCGCGTCGCGGAAGTCCAGGTACACACCGCGACGCACTCCATCCACCTTGGGGCCGACGCCGCGGCCTTCGTCGCAAACCTCCTTGGCGCGACGCGACGCGATGTCCCGCGGAACCAGGTTGCCGAAGCTCGGGTACATCCGCTCCAGGTAGTAGTCTCGGTCCTTTTCCGAGATCGCGTTCGGGTCCTTCTCGCAGTCGTCGGCCTTCTTGGGCACCCAGACGCGGCCGTCGTTGCGCAAGGACTCGCTCATCAGCGTGAGCTTGGACTGGTAGTCCCCGCTGGGCGGGATGCAGGTGGGGTGGATCTGCGTGTAGCAGGGGTTGGCGAACAGAGCGCCGTGGCGATGGGCGCGCCAGGCGGCAGTGACGTTGCAGCCCTTGGCGTTCGTGGAGAGGAAGAAGACGTTGCCGTAGCCACCGGTGGCGAGCACGACGACGTCCGCCAGGTGCGGCTCGATTTCTCCGGTGATCAGGTTGCGCGTGACGATGCCACGAGCCACGCCGTCGACCACGATCAGCTCCAGCATCTCGTGGCGCGAGTGCATCTTCACGGTCCCCGCCTCGATCTGACGGGACAGCGCTTGGTAGGCACCCAGCAACAGCTGCTGACCGGTCTGGCCCCGCGCATAGAAGGTGCGCGACACCTGCGCGCCGCCGAACGAGCGGTTGTCGAGCAGGCCGCCGTATTCGCGCGCGAAAGGCACGCCCTGGGCCACGCACTGGTCGATGATGTTCACGCTGACCTGGGCCAGCCGGTACACGTTCGACTCGCGGGAGCGGAAGTCTCCGCCCTTCACCGTGTCGTAGAACAGGCGGTAGATGCTGTCGCCGTCGTTGGGGTAGTTCTTGGCGGAGTTGATGCCGCCCTGGGCGGCGATGCTATGGGCGCGTCGGGGGCTGTCCTGATAGCAGAAGCACTCCACGTGGTAGCCCATTTCGCCGAGGGACGCCGCACCGGCGCCGCCAGCGAGGCCGGAACCGACGACGATGATCTTGTGCTTGCGGCGGTTGGACGGATTCACCAGCTTCATCGCGAAGCGATGACGGTCCCAGCGGGTCTCGATCGGGCCGGTGGGTGCGTTGGATCGAAGCTCCATGGCTAGCTCCTCACTTCACCAGCCCGGCCACCACGGCCAGGGGCATGGAGATGTTGCCGAACACGACGAACATGGCGATGGTCTGAGCGACCAGGCGCTTCTTCTCGTTGTACTTGGGATGGTTCCAGCCAAGAGACTGAAACAGGCTCCAGGCGCCGTGATACAGGTGATAGCCGAGTAGGATCTGCGCGGCGATGTACACGCCGGCCACCCACGGAATGCTGAACCCATGGATCACGTTGGCGTACACGTCCGTGTGGCTGTGCTGGTAGTGGCCCATCGGCACGCCGGGCACCGTGAAGTGCGCGATGTGATAGATGATGAACAGGAGCACCAGCGGCCCCGTGATCTTCATCGTGAGCGCGGCGTAGCTGGTGGTCGTGTTCTTCTTCATGCGGTAGCCCACGGAGCGGGCCTTGGCCGAGCGCATCACGAGGGACATGCTGATCCAGATGTGCGTGATGACGGAGAGCAGCAGCACGGCGCGCGCCACCCACAAGAGGGGTCCCAGGTCGCGCAGGTGCTGGGCGTAGCCATTCAGCTGCTCGGGGCCCATGAACACCTGCAGGTTCCCCAGCATGTGGCCGATGACGAAGCCGAAGAGCACGATGCCGGTGACGGCCAGCACGGCCTTCTTGCCGATCGTGGTGTCGTAGAGAGTCAGCGCTTTTTCCATGGTGTCGGTACCTGTCGCTCGCAGGGGCGAGCCAGTCCGGGTCTAACTACTCCAAACGCCACGCCGCGTGGAAGCCGCCAGCGGGCGCGGGCGGAGGATAACGGATATTTGGGGCTCGGGGGACGCTGCGAGAAGCCCATATCGGCAGGGCAATTCGCAGTGGCCGGAGTATGCCGGAGACCGAGCGCCTTCGCCGAGCCAACGCGAGCACGCCGTGATTTTGGTCAGCGTCAGTCCTGGATGTAGTCCTGAGACCGGTAGAAGTACGCGCGCAGCCCGAACAGGAGCGCCGCCCCGGCCATCAGCCCGGCGAACACCCAGAAGAACTCCGCGAGGGGGAGCTTGATGAGGCTGATGATGCTGACGAGCACGTTGCCGAGGGACACGGTCAGCAGCCAAAAGCCCATGATCGTGCTCTTCATGCGCTTGGGAGCCTGGGTATAGGCGAACTCCAGGCCCGTGATGCTGACCATCACCTCCGCCAGGGTGATGATAATGTACGGGATTATCTGCCATTCGATGGGAACCACCCCGTTCCCCTGAGCGTCGATGCGCGCCTGGATCAAGGCGACCGCCACGAAGGAAAGGGCGGCAACGACCATGCCAGCGGTCATGCGCCGGAGGGGCGTAGCCTTGAACCCCAGCTTCTCGACCCCGGGGTAGATCACGTAGTTGGTCAGCGGGATCAGCAGCATCACGAGCAGCGGGTTCAGGGCCGCCACCTGGGAGGGCTGCACCTCGAGCGCGCCGTACAGCGGCAGCGCCACCGAGAGCTCCATCTGCTTGGCCTGCAGGATCCAGCTCGAGCCGTGCTGGTCGAACAGGGCCCAGAAGATGCTGACCAAGAAGAACACGCTCATGATGCTGAGCACCGCCACCGGCCCCTCGGTCGCCTCGATGCCGAAGTGCCGCACGGCGGGGCCGAACAGCCTGCTCTTTCGAAGCTTGGCGCGTCGCTCTTCGACCTCCGGACTTGGGGCAGGGGTTTGTTGGTCCGCCGCGGCCACCTCCCGGTCCGCCCCTCTCGCCACCCAGCTCTTCACGGCAAAGACCAGCACCGCCAAGAAGCCATCGTCCGGATGACGCTTCTGACGCTCGGAGAACAAGTAGAAGCCCAGCACCAGGAAGAACACGCTCAGGAGGAGCTCGAGCCACCACGACAGATCCCCCGTGAAGAACAGGTGGCCAACGCTGAGGAACAGCGCGGTGGAGCTGAGCGCATCCAGAAGCCCCACCTTGCCGCCGGGCTTCGCGGGCACGTGGACGAACTTCTTGCGTCCGGTCCAGAACACCACCGTGGCGGCCGCCATCAGGATGCCGGGTAGACCGAAGGCGATGCTGGCTCCGTAGT
This sequence comes from Polyangiaceae bacterium, assembly GCA_020633235.1. Lineage (NCBI taxonomy): Bacteria > Pseudomonadati > Myxococcota > Polyangiales > Polyangiaceae > Polyangiaceae bacterium. The sequence goes on from JACKEA010000003.1 coordinate 25,829, forward strand.
GCCGCCAGAGGAACGGGATCAAAAGCGTTGCGAAGAAGCTGCCGAAGTTGATGATGAAATAGAACGCCTGGTACACGGTGCGCACGCGGAACCAGTTGTTCTTGCCGAACTGGTCGCCGACGTTCGCCGACACGCAGGGCTTGATGCCGCCGGAGCCGACGGCAATCAGTCCGAGCCCCACCCACAAGCCCCATACCGATCCCTCGAAGGCCGCGAGCACGGCGTGACCGCCGGTGTACACCAAGGAAAGCCAGAGGATGGTGTTGTACTTGCCGATCAAGCGATCCGCGAGGATGGCGCCGATCATCGGCAGCGCGTAGACCGCCGCGACGAACAGGTGATAGTGCGCCTTGGCGTAGTCGTCCGGGTCGCTCTTGAACACCGGATGGTTGACGTACAGGACCTCCGCCATGAACAGCGTGAGGATCGAGCGCATGCCGTAGAAGCTGAAGCGCTCGCAGCCCTCGTTGCCGATGATGTAGGGCACCCCCGGGGGCCAGCCCGTCGTCTCGTGATCCGGCGACGTCCGGTACTCCGTCTCAGTCATGGCGGCGCATGATGCCCGCCACCGGGAGCCAGCGCTAGAGCGCCGGGATCGTCACAAAGGTCACACCAGTGCTCGTGAGCAGCAGCCACTCGGGTTTGGCGTCGCCGTTGGCGTCCAGCTGCGCGAGCCGCACGGCACCCGTCACCCCCGGTACGGTGGTCCAGGCATCCGAGAGCTGCTCCGCGCAGCCCTGCCCCGAAGAGCTGCCCAGGCGCACGCCCACGTCGTCGAAGGCGGGCGCCACCTGGATCAAGTCCAGGCAGCCATCGGCGTCCGCGTCCGCCAGGGCGCTCAGCGCTCCGGGGTGCAGCGCTGGGAACGATTGGGTGGTGAAGAACGGGTCCACCCCGCCGGGAGATGCGAGCCAAACGCTGCGATCCGACGCGCCGGCGACGACGTCGGTGACGCCATCGCGATCCACGTCCCCGGCCTGACAGTCCGAAGCAACCACGCCATTTGCGACCAGCGCTTGCGCGTAGTCGTCGACGCTGCTCCACATCGATGACGCAGAAGTGCCGCGACCGGCGAGCACGTCGTCGTAGGCGTCGCCGTCGAAGTCGCCGGTGGTCAGATCCGTGATCGGGCATTGGTCCGGCGTGCCGCACGGCGCCGGCTGACCGGGCAGCGCCGAGCAGCCCACGGCGCACAGCTCCACCGTGCCGTAGGCGCTGCCGCGCACTACCTCGGGCCCGTTGCCACGATTCACCACGGCAACGGGTCGGAACGCCTCGATGGCTTCGTCCCCGAAAGAGCTCCAGTCGAAGCTCCGGCCGCCGAGGTTTTTCCAGACCCCGGCGGAGGTGACCACGTCCAGAACGTCGTCCCCGGTCACGTCCCGTGGCGCGAGCCCCGCGCGGACGCCGCTTTCGGCCGTGCCCGAGAGCGGCTGCTGCACCCGCTCGGAGAAGGGGTTGCTCTCGGCGCCCCAGGCCACGATCAACGCGCCGTCCACCAGCGCGACGAGGTCGACCAAGCCATCGCCATCCAGGTCCGCCGCCGCCACCGCGTGGGGCGCCGCGCCTAGGTCCACGCTCGGGGGCAACGCGAAGGACGTGGCACCCGCCGCACCGCCGCCACCACCGCTTCCGCCGGACCCGCCCGAGCCCGCGTCCGCCGGAGCCTCGTCGCCGCCCGAACGCGCGCTGCAGGCCAGGAGCAAGAGCGCGAGGGCACTCACGCTGCGCGAGAGAGCCAAGCCAGGGCCTCCAGGTGGTGCGTATGGGGAAACATGTCGAAACCCGTCACGGAGGCGAGCGCGTAGCCCGCCTTGCGGAGCCCCTTCAAGTCCCGAGCGAGGGTGACGGGATCACACGAGACGACGGCGACGTGCGGCGCCCCGAGCCCCGCCACCTCGTGCAACACGTCGCGGATCCCGGTGCGTGGAGGGTCCATCACCAGTAGATCGAAGCGCTCACCCCGGCGCACGAGCTCCGGCAAGATGCGCCGCACGTCTCCGGCGAAGAACGCGGACGCCGGCTGCCCCTGGCTCGCCGCCGCGTTTCGCGCGGCTCGGATACCCGCTCCCCCGCGATCGACGCCGACTCCCGTCAGCCCCGCGGCGAACAACGGCAGCGCGAAGTTCCCGGCGCCGCAGTAGAGGTCGCAGAACCGCTTGGCGCCCCGCTCGCGAGCGCCCTCGACGACGGCCTGCACCAGCTTCTCGTTCACGGCCCAGTTCACCTGGGTAAAGGCCTGCGGCGGTGCCGTCAGGGAAATCCCGCCGGGAAGCGGGAAGCGCTGGTCGTCCGCGTCGCTCGCCTCGCCCACCACCGTCACCACGAAGCGGGAAGAAAGAGCCGCGAGGAAGCGCTCTCCGCCCGTCGGGCGATCGTCCCGCCGCTTGAACGACAGCACGATGCGCGGACCCTCCGGCGCGACACGGACGTCGAGCTCGGTGAAATGAGCCAGGGCTCCGGGAAACTCCTGCGCGATCTTGCGAACCTCCAAGAACGCGCGCTCCACCTCTTCGTGGGCCACGAGGCAGCTCTCCACCTCCACCAGCTCGTGACTGGCCTTCGCGAACAGCCCCAGGTGACCCTCTCGATCCACGTGCAGGCGAAGCCGCCCGCGGTAGCGCTCCGGTGAGCCGGCGCTGACGACCGGAAGGCTCGACGGCAGCTCATGAAAGCCGCCGGTGCGCGCCAACGCCTCGCGCAACATGCGGCCCTTTTGCTCGAGCTCCGTCTCGCGCGAGAGATGCATCCAGTCACAACCGCCGCAAGTGTGCGCTGCCGGGCACGGCGGCTCCACGCGCCCCGGCCCGGGCGCGAGCAACGCAAAGCGGGTGGCGCGCAGATAGCTCCGATGATCTTCGACGTCGAGCACCTCGACGCGATCCCCCGGTGCGGTGTCGGCGCAAAAGCCGACGCGGCCATCGGGCAAGCGCACGAAGCCGTCGCCCCCGGGGACCATGCGCTCGATGTGCCATTCGTCGTGCTTCACGTGCGGACCTTCTTGCGCCGAGCTTTGGGCTCGACGTTCTTGAGTGCCTCGCGCCGACTCAGGGGAGAGAGCTCATTTTCGTGGTCTTTCACGTAGCGCACGACGACGTCGGGATCGTGCCACGCCAGCTGGCGGAGCGCCCACCCGATCCCTTTGCGCAAGAAGAAATCCCGATCCGCCAAGCTCGGCGCGATACAGTCGAAGAGCAGCTCTCGATCCGTGTCGTCACCGAATCGGAGCTGGCTCAAGATGGCGGAGCGGCGCTTCCAGGGATCCTTGGCCCGGCTCCAAGCGCGCACCTTCGGCTCGACGCGCTTCGGGAAGCGCCGGAGCAGATCCCCGAGGCCGTGGGCGGCGAGGTGATCCACGACGTCCCACCAGGCAGACGTCACGATCAGCTCCTCGAGCAGCGGCAGGGTCGCCGGCAGGCGGTGCGGCTGGGCGCGCTTCGCCGTGTAGAGCTCCATCGCGAGGTACCATTCCTCGCGCACACGAGCGTCGCGAAACAAGCTCAGCACCGCGTGCTTCCATTCGTCCGCGTCGAGGGGCCAGTGCTCGACCAGCGCTGCCCCGAAGAGCTGCCTGCGAGCCGAGGCCGAAACGCCGGCGAAGGGCATTTCGCTCTTCATGTACGCCTGCATCGCGGGCGCCCGCTGCGGGTCCCCGGCCGCTCTGAGCGAGCGCCGGAGGGAGCGGACAAGGGGCGGGGCTCGGCCGGGCATGGGCCCGAAAGGATAGGGTTTTTTCCGGCGTCAGGGAAATCGCCCCCTGGCCTGTCACGCTTTGGAGGATCCTGACGATGGAGCGGTGGATACCCACCGCCATGGCCATGCCTTCCCTACCCACGCCCTCCGTCCGCGCAGATCTCCTCGCCGACCCCGAGCTGTACGCCGCCCTGGTTCGCTACGCGCGGCGCCGCGTCGCCGAGCACGAGGTGGAGGACGTCGTGCAGTCCGCCCTGGCGGATGCTCTCGCGGCCCCTCGCACCCCAGAAACCCCGGAAGAAGTACGACGTTGGGTGCACCGCATCGCCCGCAACAAGATCGTGGATCTGCACCGCCGCCGCGGGCGGGAGGTGCCCCGAGAGCTCAGCGGGCCGGACGAGGCGGTGGCGGACAGCGCCCCGGTCAGCGCCCGCGATCTCCTACGCTGGGCCGAGAAGGAGCTGCCCGAAGGCGAAGGCTCCCAGAGCACCCTGGAGTGGATGCTGCGCGAGGGCGACGGCGAGAAGCTCGAGCACATCGCGGACGAAGCCAACGTGCCGGCGCCCCGCGTCCGCCAGCGCGTCTCGCGTCTGCGCCGCCACTTCCGCACCCGCTGGGCCGCTCAGCTGGCGGCCGTGGCCGCCATCACCGCCCTGGTGCTCGCCGCCATCGCCCTGTGGCGCGGCCTGTCCCAGCCCTCCCCCGAAGACATCGCGCGCGAGCCCGTGCCGGAGCTCTCGCCCCGCGAGCGGGGGCAGGAGATCCGCCGGCAGGCCTTCGAGCACTGCGCCGCCGGACGCGACCGCGAGTGCCTGAAGGAGCTCGACCGCGCCAAGGCCCTCGATCCCGCCGGCGACACCGAACCGCGGGTGCAGGAAGCCCGGGCCGCCGCCCAGCGCGCCCTCGAAGCGCCCAGCAAGGGTCAGCTCGAAAAGAGCGCGCCGCCCAGCAAGGGCCAGCGCGCTCCGGACATCGAAGAAATGTTGAAGAAGGGGGCACCGGTCAAGGCCCCGCCGAGCAAGCCGAAGCTCCCCTCGAAGAGCATGACGAACCCGATCCCCACGGACTTCCCGTCGCCCAGCCTCAGCGAGCCGGTGCAGTCGAACCAGGCCGTACAGAAGCCCAAGGCCGAGCCCCAGCCGAAGGTGCCGCAGAAGTTCGACCCGTCCGCGAAGTAGCCGCGCGCATTTCGATTCGGGTGTTGGCCCGGCGCGGAACCTCGCGGACGACCTGTGCGGCGCGGCAGCGCGGAGCGCGAGGTTCCGCGCCGCAGCGACAACCCCCTGCTGCCGATGCTGAGCGGCGGGCAGCCCTGTCACGCTTTCACGCCGCTTTGCGATGACCGAGTTGTAACGGACGTCGCGCGGCGCACGTCGCGACCGACGTCCGACATCGACGCATCGACGTGAGCCTCGCGCTCGGAAGGGAGACATCCATGATCACGAAGCGGCGCCCCGCGGGGCGCATCGGCATTGTTGCGTGCGCGCTCGCCGCGCTGGCCCTGAGCGTCACGGCACCGCCCGAAGCCGCGGCGCGACACCTTCCGCGGGTGCGCGTGCCCACGCCGGAGCGCGCGCCCGCGCGGGTCCTGCCCTTCCCCAGCGCGCCGGAGACCCTGAGCGAGACCGACGACGCGCCGGGGGTGATCGCGATTCCGCCGCTGCCCCGCAGCGCGCCGCGACCAGTGACCGTGATGCTGCACGGCATGTGCGACGAGCCCGAGAACGAGTGCCCGTGGTTCCAAAGCAGCGTCACCCGCAACAGCTGGCTGCTTTGCCCGAGGGCCAGCCTGCGCTGCCAGGGCGGTGGTTCCATTTGGTCGGGGAAGGGCTTCGAGGAAACGGTAGAACGGAGCGTTCAGCGCGCCAAGGCGGAGTTTCCCGGCACCATCGACGACGCCGGCGGGCGCACCCTGGTGGGCTTTTCCCTGGGCGCCATTCGCGGCATGGACCTCGCGCACGACGGGCGCGGTCGCTACAGCGGGGTGATCCTGATCGGCGCGAAGATCTTCCCGAACGCGGAGCGTCTGCGCCGAGCCGGTGTGCAGCGCATCGTGCTGGCGGCGGGCGAGCGCGACATGATGAAATGGCAGATGGTGGGCCAGGCCAAGCGCTTGGCGCGCCAGCGCTTCCCCGTGGCGTTCATGAGCATGGGACCCGTGGGCCACTGGTTCCCGCGCGACATGGACCAACGCCTGCGCCGCGCCCTCGACTGGGTGCACGGCAACGATGCGGCCTTCGTGCCGAACGAACCCGGCGAGCTCGCGTGGGTGCCGAGCGGGGAGTAGCGACTGTTACCCGACCCGCCGGCCGCGCTGGCGGCTGTTACCCGGGGGCTGCACTCCGCTAGGCGGTTTGTCGCGAAATTGCGACAAATACGGGGTGGCACGGGACTTGGAAAAGAGTCTGGTCGCGAGGCAACGGAGCCTCGAATCCAACGGAGTGAAGAAACAAATGATCAAGACTCGTAAGGTTGTTGCTGCGCTGGCTCTGGCTTCCTTTGGTCTGGTGGGCGCCGCCGCCACGCCGGCCGCCGCAGGTCAGAGCTGCAACAAGGTGGACGTCGAGGTGATCAACAACGCCTCTTCGGGCGTGTCGATCAAGGTGACCAAGCTGTCCTACGCGGTGGGGGCGAGCAGCAGCACGTATCACACCGAAGGTCTCACCAATAAGGTCCTCTCTCGCAATGGTGGCCGCGCCGACTGGTCGAACCAGAACTTCCAGAATGCTCCGGAGGGCAGCCCACTGAAGTTCCGGATCTACTACAAGCTCGACACCGGCCGCGGCTGGGGCTCGGAGCGGTTCCAGGAGTTCGACCGCACGGGCAGCACCTGCACCGACAACCGCGACTACACCTTCAACATCACCCAGTGAGGGCGCGGAGGCATCACGCCGGACCCCGGTCCCGAGGGGTCCGCGTGAACGCCGACGTGAGGGACGGGCGAGCCAGGCCGGGTGCCTGGCTCTTCCCCGGATGCAGCTCGGCTTGACCGCGCGGCAGCTCCGACCTTCTCTTTCGGACATGTCCGTCGAGCTGCCCGCAGCCCTGAACATCGCCGATCGCTTCCTCGACGCCCGAGTGCGCGACGGCAAGGGCGACAAGATCGCCATCCTCTCGGGGGACCAGCGCGTGAGCTACCGCCAGGTCCAAGCGCGGGCCAACCGCTTCGCCCGGGCGCTGAAGCACCTGGGCGTGGATCCCGAACAGCGCGTGATCGTGGCCCTGCCGGACATTCCGGAGTTCGCCATGGCGCTGTTCGGCACGCTCAAGGTAGGGGGCACCGTGGTGATGGTGAACTGCCACCTGAAGCCCGATGACATCGCCTACTTCTACGACTACACGCGGGCCAAGGTCGCCGTCGTTCACGCCGACCAGCTTGCCGCGTTCGCGGAGGCCGCCAAGAGCGCTCGGGATCTCGAAGCCATCGTGGTCGTAGGCGGCGCGCCAACCGACGACGGACAACACGGTTGGGACGCGCTGTGCGCCCAGGGCTCGGACAACTTCGACAACTACCCCACTCATCGCGACGATCCCGCCATTTGGCTCTTCTCCGGCGGCACCACAGGACGCCCCAAGGCAGTGGTCCAGACCCACGGCGCCTTCGCCAACACCACGGAGCTGTACGGCAAGGGCGTGCTCGGCGTCTCCGAGAGCGACGTCACCCTCAGCGTGCCGAAGCTCTATTTCGGCTACGCCACGGGAGCGAACCTGTTCTTCCCCTTTTCTGTCGGCGGTACGTCCATCCTGTTCCCCGAGCGCTGCACCGCGGACGCGCTCTTCGCGCTGATTCGCCGACATCGCCCCACGATGCTCATCAACGTGCCGACCATGGTCGGCCACATGGTGAACCATCCGCAGGCGTCGGAGCAGGACCTCTCCTGCCTGCGCCTCGCTACCTCCGCTGGAGAGGCGTTGCCGGTGGAGCTGTACCAGCGCTTCAAGGACGCGTTCGGCGTCGAGCTCCTCGATGGCCTGGGCACCGCGGAGATGTGGCACGTGTTCCTGTCGAATCGACCTGGGGACGTGACTCCCGGAACCCTGGGCAGGGTGGTTCCCGGCTTCGACGTGAAGGTGTGCGACGACGACGGCGAGGAGCTCCCCGAGGGCGAGGTCGGTTGGCTCTGGGTACGCGGAAAATCCCGCGCCATCGCCTACGTGCAACAGATGGACAAGACCATGCAGGCGTTTCGAGGCGAGTGGTACGTCTCCGGCGACATGCTGCAGAAGAACGCCGACGGCACCTTCACCTACGCCGGTCGCGGCGACGACATGCTCAAGGTGGGCGGCAAGTGGTTGGCACCGGGGGAGGTGGAAAACTGTCTGCTCACCCACCCCGCCGTGAAGGAAGTCGCCGTGGTCGGCGTGGTGGACGACAGCGGCTTGGTAAAGCCCCAAGCCTTCGTCGTCGCGACGGAGAGCAGCGAGGGGCTCGAGGAAACGCTCAAGGCCTACGTGCGCGACGCCCTCGAGCCCTACAAGGCGCCGCGCAAGGTGAGCTTCCTACCTTCCTTGCCGCGAACCCATCTGGGCAAGGTGGATCGCGGCAAGCTGCGCAAGGGCTGAAGCCCTCAGGGGCTCAGCGTCACGTCGAAGCGGTTGCCGCCGAACTGGGCCACGGGCTCGTACAGCGGCGGTGCGAAGTCGTAGACGGCGTCCTCGAAGCCCGGCCCAGGAAGATCGTCCCAACGATAGGCGTCGTTCATGTTCGCCCGCACCGTGAGCACGCCCGTCTTGCCGTCTGCCACGGTGACGTCTACGGGGAAGTACACCGCCCACTGTCCGTTCTCGATCACGGCCTCGGCCTCGGCGGTCTTCGACTCCGAGGGCAAGGGCGCGTCGTCGCCGGAGAACGTCTTGTCCACGCCGGGAGCCGTGAACGTCTGCTCGTAGTAGCCCTGAGGCCGAGCGCTGCCGTCCACCACCGCGCCGTCGCTGGTGACCTGCAATCCCGAGAGACTACCGGCGACCGCATCTGTGCCGTCGTGAAGCGTGGCGTCGATCGTGTACCGAGACCAGTCTTGAACCATGCGCGCCCGGGTGTAGTGACCGGCGACCACGTCCGAAGGCGGGATGGTCGCGATGGCGGTGGCCGCACCGTCGTCCCACGACACTTCTTGTCCTCCCGGTCCGTGATCGAAGAGCTGCCAGCTCGCGCCACTGCTCTCGTCAATCAACGTGAGGGAGCGCACCCCCGCGCGCACCGAGCGGGCCGTCTGCCCCGAGAGATCGTCGGAGTGCTGGTAGCTCTGGGTCGACGCGCTCAGCACCACGGTGAGATCCGTTGCCGGGGCTCCCCCCGTGCTCTCCCCGCTCGAGCCGCAGCCCCCGAGCAGCACTCCCAGCATCACTCCCAACGTCGCTTTCGTCATGTTGCCTCGTTCCTCCACATTAGCGTGTCGCGAGGCCAGGAGCAGGGGGCGTGCCACCCGTGTCGATCTGGAATTCCGTAGGGTTATGTGGGTGGGAGTGACCGCGACGTCACACGGGACCGAGACCCGACGTTTTCGCGGCGGACCGACAAAATCCAAATCAGACGGTCAGTCGTCGTCTCCCGGCAGGCGCGTCGGACGGGTGCCGCGGGCCGGCGGCTCGGCCTGCCAGTTCAACAGCAGGCCCTCGAGCACGACGGGGTCACGCCGAGCGATGGCCGCGCGAAGCACCCGCGCGCGGGGATGATCCGCAGGCAGGTCCGCCAACAGCACCTTACCCATGCGCACGAGCTGCTCGACACGACTGCTGCGCAGGACGCGTTCGTTGGCGCTCCACTCGCCGCTTTCCAGCTTCTGGCGCGGCGAGGATCCCCCCTGAGACTCGGGAACCTCGACCCGTGGACGCACGCTGGAGCGCTCGTCCTCGAGGTCCGCATCCGACTCCGGCGGGTCGGACGGAGGGGTTCGGTGTGCAGATGGGCTCATGATTTCCTTTCCAGACAACCCCTGTGGTGCACGATCCATTCCGTGCCCGAAGAACAGTACGGCCGAGCCGCCCCGGGGGATCTGAAGCCGCAGCATTTCTCGGCCGCCGTGGACTTCGACCCCCGAGACTCTGAACTGATTGCGTACTTCGGACGTTTTTCGGCCCCTGACAGCCATGTCCCGGAGGCTTGGGTTTTCCACCCTAGCTGAATGCTCCGAAAGGCCGGTGCGAAGCCCCGTTCGCGGAGTCAGAGCGTTGCCATTGCCTAGGCAGGTTCCTAAAGTTGCGCCGCAGGATCCCCATGTTGCGCGCCACCCCCGAATCGCCCCGCATGTTCGCGAGCGACGTCGTCGACTTCTTCTCCCGGACTCATCCGATGGTGGTGCCGATCGTGTTCGTACCGACCACCCTGGTGTTGCTCTGGGTTGGGCTGGCGAAGGCGGGAGTGGGCGTCACGACCAGCGTGCTGCTGTTCGCTGGGGGCTTCGCCACCTGGACATTGGTGGAGTACTGGCTGCATCGCACCTTCTTCCATTGGCTCCCGGGCGGCGTGTGGGGAGAACGGCTGCACTTCTTGGTGCACGGCGTTCACCACAAGTGGCCCCGCGACAAGTACCGCCTGGTGATGCCTCCGGCAGTGAGCATCACACTCTTCTTCGTGTTTCTCGCCCTGTTCTACTCGCTCTGGGGCGGCCGGTTCGTGTGGCCCTTTCACGCCGGCTTCGTGCTCGGCTACATGACCTACGACCTGACGCACTATTACATCCACCACTTCAATCCGAAGTCGAAGTACGGACTCCGTCTCAAAAAGCACCACATGCTGCACCACTTCAAGGATCACGATTCGCGCTTTGGGGTGTCCAACATGGTGTGGGACTCGGTGTTCGGAACGCGAGGCTGACGTGGCAGACGACGAGTTGGGCGAAGCCGAGGGCCGCTACATGATGCCGCCCATTCCCGAGGGCCTGGACGTGGACCCGCTGCTGATCGCGCTCCTGCACTGTGCAGCCTTTCTGGATCTGGCCGAGGACGACGTGGTGGATCCCGATGCCGCTGGAGACGCCCTCGAGCACGTGGGCATGTACGTGCAGCGGCTCGGGCCGGAGCGGCTGCAGGACCTCGACAAGCAGCTCCAGCGCCTGGCGCAGCATGGAGAAGCGGCGAGCTGGCCGGATTGGATGGTCGGCTTCGTGAGCGACTTCTTGTACAGCTGCGGCATCGGCGAAGATCGGGACGACGACGATCCCGACGACGACGAGTGAAGCTGCACCACATCGCCCTCGGGGCGCGTGACGTGCAGCGCGTGGCGACGTTCTATTGCGACGTGTTGGGCCTCGCGGAGGTCGCGCGGCACTTCGACGGAGAAGGTGCGCTGCGCGCGGTGTGGTTGGATCTCGCGGGCGCCGTATTGATGGTGGAGCGCACCCGTGAAGCGCCGCGCCGGGTGGACGGGGTGGGCGCGGGCCCGTTTCTGATCGCGCTCGAGGTCACTCCCTCGCAGCGCGAGGAGCTCGAGCGCAGGCTGGAGGCGGCGGGCCACGCCATCGAAGCGCGCACGGAGCACAGCTCCTACGCTCGGGACCCCGAGGGCAATCGCATCGCCCTCAGCCACTACCCATTGTTTTGATGGGATGTTGGTCCGGCGCGAGACCCGTCGCGGCCACCTGAGCTACTCTCGTCGGCGATGACCGACCACGAATGCATTCGGGTGAGCGTGGACGGCGCCGTCGCGACGCTGACGCTCCACCGCCCGGAGCGGCTCAACGCCTACACCACGCAAATGGGCATCGAGATCTACGCCGCCATTGGCGAGCTGGATCGCCGCCCGGACGTGCGCGCCATCATCGTCACTGGAGAAGGCCGTGCCTTCTGTGCGGGGGCCGATCTCGAGCCCGGGGGGGACACCTTCGCCCGCGAGCGCGCCTGGCAGGCGGCGGCGGATCTGGAAGCGCGGGTGCGCCCCTGGAACCTCTCCACCCCCATCATTGCCGCCATCAACGGACCCGCTGTCGGGATCGGCGCCACCCTGCCCCTGCACTGGGACCTGCGCATCGCCTCGGAGCGGGCGAAGATCGGCTTCGTGTTCACCCGCCGCGGGATCCTGCCGGAGGCGAACAGCACGTGGATCCTGCCGCGGCTGGTGGGCCTGGCCAAAGCCATGGACCTGCTGCTGACCGGACGCATCTTGAGCGCCGCCGAAGCGCTGGAGCACGGAGTGGTGAGCCGCGTGGTCCCCCACGACGAGCTCATGGCCTCGGCGCGGAAGATGGCGGAGGACATCGCGCGGAACACCGCACCACTGTCCGTGGCGATCACCAAGCGGCTGCTCTGGCGCCAGCTGTCGGAGACGGATCCCGTCCGCGCCAAGGCGCTGGAAGACGCCCTCTTCGACTGGATCGGCAAGCAACCGGACGCGGCGGAGGGGGTGCTGTCGTTCCTCGGGAAGCGCGACCCCCGCTGGACGGGGACAGCGCCCGACGGACTTCCCCCCGAAATCGAATGAACGACGCGAATCCCTACTTCTGGGGGAAGCCGCCGCCGCCGGAGACGCCCCCGGTGTGGACCTGGTACCTGGTGTACGCGGTGCTGATGGCGCTGATGTACGTCACCGTGCTGGGCTTCGCGTTGGTGCTGACTTCGACGGGGCCGATGCGAGGAGAAAACCTGGTCATGGCCGTGGTGCTGGCGGCGGTGAGCGTGCCGTTCGCCATCGCTTTCGGTGTTGCGCCGTTCTTACCGAAGCGCCCGTGGGCTTGGTACTACCACTTGGCGCTCATCGCCCTGGGCATGACCAGTGCGTGCTGCATGCTGGCGTCGATTCCGTTGCTCATCTACTGGCTCAAACCCGAAACCAAGGCGTTCTTCGGACGCGTGTGAGGCCCTCGTGACGGTACCCATCACCATCGTGGACGCATTCACCTCCGTGCCATTCCGCGGGAACCCCGCCGCGGTGTGTGTGTTGAGCTCGCCGCGGGACGGCGTGTGGATGCAGGACGTTGCGCGGGAGATGAGCCTGAGCGAGACGGCCTTCGTGAGCCCGCGGAGCGACGGCTTCGACCTGCGCTGGTTCACCCCGGCGGTGGAGGTGGAGCTGTGCGGGCACGCGACCCTCGCGAGTGCGCACGTGTTGTGGCAGACCGGCACCCTGCCCCTGAACGTTCCCGCGCGCTTCCTCAGCAAGAGCGGCTGGCTCGAAGCGCGCCGGAGCGGAGAGCGCATCGAGCTGGATTTTCCCGCGCTCTCGGCCGAACGCTGCGAGGCGCCGGAAGGCCTGGCGGCGGCGTTGGACGTCACCCCGACGGCGTGTTTCCGCAGCCGCTACGACGTCTTGGTGGAGCTGCCGGCGGAGCACGTAGTGCGCAATCTGGCGCCGGACTTCCGGCGCCTCGGCGGCGTGAAGGTGCGTGGAGTGATCGCCACGGCGCCCGCGGACGACGCGAAGTACGACTTCGTGTCGCGCTTCTTCGCGCCCGGGGCCGGCGTCGACGAGGATCCCGTGACGGGCTCGGCGCACTGCGTGCTCGGTCCGTTCTGGGGCGCGCGCCTGAACAAGACGGACGTGCTCGGGTTCCAGGCGTCGAGCCGCGGCGGCGAGGTTTCCGTGAGCCTTCGAGGAGACCGCGTCGCGCTCCTGGGGCACGCCGTCACGGTGATGCGCGGCGAGCTCGTCGTGTGACGAGCCGCCGAACGCGAAAGGAAGAAGAAGGAAGCACGCGGCCCGAGGGCCGCACTCGAACACCACGTGTTTCAGCAACCGTCGTGCCAGGGCGAAAACTCTGCGTCACGGCGCAGCGCCGCGCGGTCGCCCCCTGACACTCGCGTCAGCCCTGCATGGCCGTTGCGTCCGCGGCGGATCCGGAGCACAGATCGCGCATGGCTCCCTTCGGACCGCGGCAACGTGCCACGACCGTCACTCTGGCAGCGGTGCTGCTCGCGCTATTGGCGTGCAAGAAGAGCTCGGATCCGAGTCCGTCAGCGAGCGCCGAGCTGCCGAGCGGAGGAAGCCCCACACCGGTAGAGCCCGAGGTGCCGGCCCCCACCGCGACCGCCACGGACACCACGGCGGCGCCCACCACGCCGACGCCCACCACGGTAACGCCGACGCCCACCACCACCGCGACGGCCAAGCCGACGACGACGGCGACCACCTCGAGCACGGCCGCGCCCTCGGCCACGGCGACCACCACCGCTCCCGCGGGGCCGAGCAAGGCGTGCGTGGAAAAGTGCCAGAGCGTGCTCCAGGTGTGTCTCACCCCGAAGGCCACGGACGGCGGCTTCCCGCAGATGGCGGATCCGACCAAGTGCCAGCAGGCCTTCACCGATTGCCAGAGCGCCTGCAAATAGCGCCCGCGTGAGGCCGTAGCGGTGCGGCCGCGGGGTTCCGCGGCGCAGCGACAAACTCTCTCGGGCAAGAGGACTGAGGTTTTTCCTCAAGGGGGGTCCGGGGCGTCCGTTCCTGCCCTCGAGTCAGGTGGATCTTCGAAAAGGGCAACCGCATGCGAAAGGTGCGGGCGCAAAGCCATCGACCTAAGGGCAGCAGCCTAGGGTTTGGAGGGTTACCGAGACCATCGGGGCACCATCGGACTCGGATCAACCCCGAACCGAGGAGCCGGACGTGCCCAACCCCAAGACGTGGTTAAAGACGTTGGCGCTGGGGCTCGCGCTCGCGGGGTGCTCGAGCGGGGGGAGCGATCCGACGCCGGACTACGCTTCGGAGACTGCGACGGACGCCTCGGGGGCGGTGTACTTGGCGCACGAGGTGGTCGTACGTCGCACCAGCTCTGCCAGCGCCTTCGACCACGAGGTCTCCGCCATCGGTGCCAGCCGGATCGCGGGGACGTCGCTCTTGGAGGAGCTCGGCTACCACCGACTGCGACTGCCACCGGGGCTCACTCCCGAGGACGCCGGCAAGGCGCTGATCGCGCGGGGCGTGGCGGACCGCGCCGAAGCGGACTACCTGCTGAACCTGGATCTGACGCCGAACGATCCCAAGCTGCCATCGCTGTGGGGACTGTCCGCGATCTCCATGACCGGCGCTTGGGATCACGGGACCGGCTCGAGCGACGTGCGGGTGGGCGTGCTGGACACGGGCATCGATTTCTCTCACGCCGATTTGAAGGCCAACATCTGGGAAAATCCCGGGGAGATCCCCGGCAACGGCGTGGACGACGACGGAAACGGCCTGGTCGACGACGTCCATGGCTGGGACTTCGTCAACGGCGATGCCGACCCGAGTGACGACCATTGGCATGGCACCCACGTGTCGGGAACCATCGGCGCCGTGGGCGACAACGCCCTTGGCGTAGTGGGCGTCAACTGGAAGGTGTCGCTGGTGCCGTTGAAGGTGTGCGGCCTCACCTCGTGCCTGACGACGCATCTCTCCGAAGCGCTGGTGTACGCGTCCAAGATCGGGGTGCGCGTCGCCAATGCGAGCCTGGGCGGAGCCCACCCGCCGCTGAGCTACGAGCAGGCCGCCATCGAACAGCTGGGGGCGGAAGGCGGACTGCTCGTCGCTGCGGCGGGCAACGACGGTGTGAACAACGACATATCGCCGCACTACCCGGCCGCCTACTCGGAGCCGAACTTGGTCGCCGTGGCTGCTTCCGAAGTGGACGATGGCAGGGCCAGTTACAGCAACTACGGCGTGCAGACGGTTCACCTCGCGGCGCCGGGAAGCAACATCACCAGCACCTACCCGGGCAGCGCCTACGCTGGCGCCAGCGGCACCAGCATGGCATCACCCCACGTGGCCGGAGCGGCGGCGCTGTACGTTTCGCTGCACCCGACCGGGACCGCCGAGGCGCTGAAAGCCGAGCTGATCGCGACGGTGGACCTGCTGCCGGCGTTCTCGTCGGTGGTGGCGTCCGGCGGCCGACTGAACGTGCTGCGGCTGTTGACCGGCGACGAGAACTGCACCGGCAACGGCTGCGCCTGCACCGGCGGCGCGAGCTGCACTCCGGAGCTGACCTGCGCCGATGCTCCCTGCGCGCCCGAAGCGAGCTGTCAGGATCTGTCACCCGGCGTCGCCTGCACGTGCCCCTCGGGCTACCTCGGCGACGGCTATACTTGCACCGACGTCGACGAGTGCGAAAATGGGACCGCGACGTGCGACGGAAACGCTAGCTGCGAGAACGTGCCCGGCAGCTATCAGTGCCTGTGCAACGTCGGCTTTTCCGGAGATGGCCACAGCTGCACGGACGCGGACGAGTGCGCCGCGGGCACGGCGACGTGCCCCGCGGGCAGCGACTGCGAGAACGAGATCGGCGGCTATGCCTGCAGCTGCAGCGGCGGCACTTGCGGCGCGGCCTGCGAGGCGGGGTTGAACCCGTGCGACGAGCACGCCACCTGCAGTAGCGCCGGGGGCAGCTATTTCTGCAACTGCGATCCCGGCTGGGCTGGCGACGGCTTTTTCTGCGTGGACGTGGACGAATGCACCGACAGCCTGAACGACTGCAGCCCGCTCGCGACCTGCGAGAACACGCCCGGAGGTCACCTGTGCCACTGCAGCGCGGGCTACCAGGGCGACGGCAAGACCTGCTCCGACGTCGACGAGTGCGCCGCGGGCAGCGATGACTGCGACGACAACGCCAACTGCCAGAACACCGTCGGCAGCTTCACCTGCAGCTGCAACACGGGCTACACGGGCGACGGCAAGACCTGTTTCGACGTCGACGAGTGCGCCCTCGGCACTTACGCGTGTGGCCCCATCTCGCACTGCGAGAACGTCCCCGGCAGCTACGTGTGCGCCTGCAACGACGGCTACCAGGGCAACGGCGTGACCTGCTCCGACGTCGACGAATGCGCTGCGGGCACCGACGACTGCGACGACAACGCCACCTGTCAGAACACCGTCGGCAGCTTCGCCTGCGTGTGCAACGTGGGCTACGCCGGAGACGGCAAGACCTGCTCCGACGTCGACGAGTGCGCCCTCGGCGCCTTCACCTGCGATCCGAACGCCAGCTGCGTGAACACCCCCGGCTCCTACGGTTGTGCCTGCAACGACGGCTACCAGGGGGACGGCAAGACCTGCTCCGACGTCGACGAGTGCGCCCTCGGCACCTTCACTTGCGCTCCGAACGCCAGCTGCGTGAACACCCCCGGCTCCTACGACTGCCAGTGCAACGCGGGCTATTCGGGGACGGGCAAGACGTGCAGCGACGACGACGAGTGCGCCGCCGGAACGGACCAGTGCTCTCCGAATGCCGACTGTACCAACACGGTGGGCGGCTACGCCTGTGCCTGCCAGTCCGGCTGGGAGGGCGACGGCAAGACCTGCACCGACATCAACGAGTGCCAGAAGGGCGCCGTGAACTGCGGCATGAACGGCCAGTGTGAGAACACGCCGGGCGCCTACCACTGCAGCTGCAAGCCGGGCTTCGAGCTCAAGGGCAAGGAGTGCGACGACGTCGACGAGTGCACCACCGGCCAGCACACCTGCAACGTTCACGCGAAGTGCACCAACACCGTGGGCGGCTTCACCTGCGCCTGCAAGGTCGGCTTCGCCGGAGACGGCGAGCTCTGCGCCGAGGTCGACGAGTGCGCTCTGGGTACCGACGACTGTGACGACCTCGCGATCTGCACGAACACCGACGGTGGCTTCACCTGCACTTGCCCCGCCGGCTACACCGGAGACGGCAAGACCTGCACCGACGCCGACGAGTGCGCCCTCGGCACCCACGACTGCGACGACAACGCCACCTGCACCAACACCGCCGGCGGCTTCACCTGCGCCTGCAACGCCGGTTACACCGGAAGCGGCAAGACCTGCACCGAGACCGACGAGTGTGCCCTCGGCACCCACGACTGCGATTCGAACGCCAGCTGCACCAACACCGCCGGCGGCTTCACCTGCGCCTGCAACGCCGGTTACACCGGAAGCGGCAAGACCTGCACCGACGTGGACGAGTGCGCCCTCGGCACCCACGACTGCGACCCGAACGCCAGCTGCCAGAACCTCCCGGGAAGCTACGCCTGCAGCTGCAATGCCGGCTACGCGGGCGACGGCAAGACCTGCACCGACGCCGATGAGTGCGCCCTCGGCACCCACGATTGCGATCCGAACGCCAACTGCACCAATACCGTTGGCAGCTTCAACTGCGTCTGCAACGCCGGCTTCTCCGGCAACGGCAAGACCTGCGTCGGCGGCACCCACTGCACGGCGAGCTCCTGCGACCCGAACGCCACCTGCAGCGAAGGCGCGAATAGCTTCAGCTGCACCTGCAATGCCGGCTTCTCCGGCGACGGCTTCAGCTGCACGGACGTCGACGAGTGCGCGCTCGGTACCGCCGCCTGCGATCCGAACGCGACCTGCACGAACACCCCCGGCAGCTACACCTGCAGCTGCAACGCGGGCTTTTCCGGAGACGGCAAGACCTGCGGCAAGAACGAATGCGCCCTCGGGCTCGACAACTGCAGCGAGCAGGCCGTGTGCGTGGACACCCCGACCTCGTTCTCGTGCGTGTGCAAGGCGGGCTTCTCCGGTGACGGCGTGACCTGCACGGACGTCGACGAGTGCGCCCTGGGCACCGACGACTGCAGCGCTGACGCGACGTGCACGAATACCTTCGGCGGCTACGCCTGCAGCTGCAACGCCGGCTTCTCCGGCGACGGCAAGACGTGCTTGCCGCCGGCCGCCACGACGGTGGCGCTGGGTACCAGCGGCGACCACACCTGTGCGCTGTCGGACGCCGGAAGCGTTCGCTGCTGGGGCCGCAACGACTTCGGGCAGCTCGGCTATGGGCACACCGACAGCATTTCCGACGCGAACGCGGCCGCCTGGGTCTCCACCGGCGGCGCCGTACAGCGCCTGGCCGTGGGTGTGACCCACACCTGTGTGCTGCTCGACAGCGGCAAGGTCCGCTGCTTCGGCAAGGGTGATCACGGCCAGCTCGGCTACGGCAACACGAACGACATCGGCGACGACGAGACGCCCTTTGGCTTCGTGGACGTCGGGGGCACGGTGGTGGATCTCGCCGCGGGCGGCGAGCACACCTGCGCCTTGCTTTCGTCCGGTGCGGTGCGCTGTTGGGGCCTCGGCGTCGACGGCCAGCTCGGCTACGGCAACACGAACGACGTCGGTGACGACGAAGCGCCCGCCAGCGCCGGCGACGTGCCCCTGGGCGGGAACGCCATCGCCCTCGCCGCAGGGCGCGACCACACCTGCGCGCTGCTCTCCTCCGGCGCGCTGCGCTGCTGGGGGCGCGGCCTCTGGGCGCCCCTGGGCTATGGCAACACCGAGAGCATCGGCGACGACGAGACGCCGGCGAGTGCCGGCGACGTGCCCGTGGGCGGCACCGTCGTGGAGGTCGCAGCGGGCTGGTACCACACCTGCGCTCGCCTTTCGTCCGGCGCCGTGCGTTGCTGGGGCTACGGCGCGGTGGGCCAGCTCGGGTACGGCAACCCGAACGACATCGGCGACGACGAGACGCCGGACAGCGCCGGCGACGTTCCCCTGGGCGCGGCGGCCACGCAGATCACCGCTGGGCTGTTCCACACCTGCGCCACCACCAGCAGCGGCCACGTGCGCTGTTGGGGCTACGCCGACTCCGGCCGCCTCGGCTACGGGAGCTCCGACAACATCGGCGACGACGAGACGCCGGACAGCGCCGGCGACGTTCCCCTGGGCTCCACCGCCGGCTCCGTGCACGCGGGCTTCGCGCACACTTGCGCCCTGCTGACCAGTGGCAAGGTCGCGTGCTGGGGGGATGGCGCCTTTGGGCAGCTCGGCAACGGCTCCACGTCAGACGTCGGCAACGCCGGCAGCGCGACGCCCTTTGCGGCGGCAGCCATGAACGAGTGCGCCACGGGCATGGCCAGCTGCAACGCCGACGCCAGCTGCTTCGACCTCGCGGTGGGCTACGCCTGCAGCTGCAACCCGGGCTTCACCGGAAACGGCTTCTCGTGCACGCCGCTTTCCGCGTGGGTCGACAGCGTGAGCGCCGGCGGCGCGCACAGCTGTGCACTGCTCTCTACCGGAGCCGTGCGCTGTTGGGGCGCGGGACTCCAAGGGCAGCTCGGCTACGGCAACACCGACACCATCGGTGACGACGAAGCGCCGTTCACCGCCGGCGACGTTCCCCTGGGCGCGGCGGCCATCGCCGTGGCCGCCGGCGGCCGCCACAGCTGCGCGTTGCTCGACACCGGCGCCGTCCGCTGTTGGGGCGCGGGTCAGTACGGACAGCTCGGCTACGGCTTCGCCCACAACGTGGGCGACGACGAAGCCCCCGCCAGCGTCGGCGACGTTCCCCTGGGAGCCACCGCCATCGCGATCGCCACCGGCGAGAACCACAGCTGCGCGCTGCTTGGCTCCGGCGCGGTGCGCTGCTGGGGTCTCGGGCAAGCCGGACGCCTGGGCTACGGCAACACCGAAAACGTCGGCGACGACGACACGCCGGCCGTGATGGGCAACGTCCCCCTCGGCGCTCCCGCGACGCAGATCGCGGCGGGGAAGGCGCACACCTGCGCAGTCTTCGCCGACGGCTCCGTGCGCTGCTGGGGTTTCGGGTTGTACGGACAGCTCGGTACGGCGAGCACGCAGAACGTCGGCGACAACGAGCTTCCCACGGCCTCCGTAGCGCTGGGCGCACCGGCCGTGAAGGTCGCGGCCGGCGGCTACCACAGCTGCGCACTGCTCACCGACGGCTCCGTGCGCTGCTGGGGCTACGGCCTGGAGGGCGCCCTGGGCAGCGGCCAAACCGCGACCATCGGCGACGACGAGCCCCCCACGGCCATCGCGCCCGTCGCCCTCGGCGCCGCCGCCGTCGACGTGAGCTGCGGCGCTGCCTTCAGCTGCGCCCTGCTCGAGACCGGCGCCGTGCGCTGTTGGGGCTCGCCCCCGGCGGCCCTTGGCTACGGTACCGGTGTGGTGCTCTACGCACCGGGCGCGGACGTTTCTCTGGGTGGAGCGGTCTTGGGTCTCAGCGCCGGCGAGAAGCACACCTGCGCCACCTTTGCGGATCACGTGCGGTGCTGGGGCGACGCTGGCTCGGGCCGCCTGGGTCTCGCCACCACCAACGCCGTGGGCGACGACGAGGCGCCCACCGCTCTGGGTCCCGTGTTGGTCATCGGTCCCTGAGCTTCACAGGGTGAGCGCGTACACGAAGCTGGTCTTCGGCGACCGGAGCTCGCGTTCCTTGATCAGCTCGAAGGGCACCACCTTGCCGTCGACGTACTTCGCCGCCAGCGCCAGCGCCGCTTTCTTGTCGCCCTTGGCCTTGATGCGACCCACGTCCCGCATCAGGTTCTTGGCCGCAGCGCGGAACGCGTCCAGCTTCAGCACGAACGCGCCTTTGTCCTTGCCGTTGGCGGCAGCCTGATTCGCGTCGAAGGTCACGGCGCCGGCGTCCATCAAGTAGCCGAGCTGGATCGCAGCCAGCTGGCTGTAGGTCTTGCGCTGCCCGGACTCCGTGTACATCCCGCGGGAGATGTGACCGAAGGCCCACACGATGGAATCCACGTAGGACTCGCGCTCGAGTTTTTCGTCGATCACGCCCTTGTCCGCCAGATAGCCCAGGAAATAGAGGGCGCCGGTCTGAGCCTTCAGCTCCTCGAGCATCGCCGCCAGCGGCCCACCGAAGATGTCGTCGTCCACCTTGCCGCGCACCGTGTACTCGTGTGCGGGCCCCAAGTTGTGCGTGGCTTCGTGCAAGATGGTGCTGAGCAACCCGGGCGTGGAGTCTTCCGAAAGCTCCTTCAAGGAGGCCTCGGACAAGAGCGACGCCGCGATCTCGCGGCGCGTCCGTTTGCTGTCCGCGTCCTGGAACAGATTCGTCATCGCCACGGTACGCCCGCGATTGTCGTTCGCGACCTTGCCCCAGTTGGGCAGGCTCTGACCGATGGTGGCGCCGAAGGCATCGCGATCGTCTCCCGCGTTGATCACGATGTCGATGAAGTCCGGTAGATGGAAGCTCACCTTCCGGGGCTGATAGGCGGGACCGATCAACCCCGCCAAAGACTTTTCCATGTCCGCCTGAACCGGAGAGAGCTTCTTCTGCCAGGCCAGAGAGTCCTTGTTGATGAGCGCGAAGGTCATGTGGAACCCCGCCTTGCGGTTGCAGGGATCCCAGTACGTCTCGTCCGGCGCCACCCGCAGATAGAAGCGGGAGTTCTCGGCGTTCATCTTGGACCACGCCTCGTCGGCACGCTCCCAATCGTCGTCCGCAAAGCTCTTCGACGCCGCTTGCAGATACGCCGCGAGCGCCTCCTCCCCGCTGCCCGAGAGTCCCTTGGCCGCCGCCATGAGCTTGGCGGCCGCCGCCTTCATGGCGGCCGGACGCGCCTGGCTGAAGGGGACGGGCAGGAGCTCCCCGTCATTGGTCTGTTTCACCGCCACGAAGGGCGCGAGCAGCGTCTTCTGATCCGGCCGCGCTTCCAGCTTCTTGCACCCGGCCGGGGTCATGGGCGGGCCGAAGGCGTACACCCCCGGCGCCGGAGTCGGCGCGCCGGGCAAGGCGGAGCACTTCGGGTTCTTCTCGGTCTTGGGCGCCAAGCAACGCGGACCCCAGTTGCGGCGAAAGGCGCTCTGACTCGCGACGTCGAGCTTCTTGGCTTGGTCCGCGAGACCCGCCATCCCGTTCTCCCACGCATACAGCGCGTCGATCTCCCGAGCCACGTCGAGCATGCGCCGCACGAAGCCCTTCTGGGCGGCCGGCAGGGCCGAGAGATCGTTCTCCACCAGCGTGGGGCGGCCCTGGTCGAGCTCCTCCAGGATCAATTTCCTGCGCTCGGCCTCCGCCGGAGCGAGGTTCACCGGCAGCGAGCCGTCGTCCGCCACCAGGCGTTCGTAGGCTTGAGTGAGCTCCGGCGTGAACTGCCCTCCCGCCGTCCAATGCCCTTCCGTCGGGTAGAACAGGAGCGAGCGCACCTCGCTCGGATCCATCACGCCGTCCCCGTTCGTATCCTCGTCCCAGAACAGCGGGAGGTTCTGACGAACAGCGCGCCGGTTCACCTCTTCGCGCGTCAGGCGGTCATAGCGCGGAGCCTCCGGCGTAGCCTTTGTGGCGGGCGCAGCGACCGGGGCGGGCATGGGCGTTGACGGCGGCGGAGCGTTGCCGCCGCAGGAAACGGCGACCGCCGCCGAGGTCAACATCCAGGAAAAAGCGCCAATGGAAGCTCTCATGGCGGCGCACGCTAATGCGAGGGGGGCGTCGTCGCAATGTCTCGAGCCCTTGCAGAGTGCGACCGCCGCGGCTAGCTTCAGTTTGCTCGCTGGCTCGTGCCCATTCGGTGTTCGCCAGCGGGCGCGCGGCGTGCTTTCGCCGTGCATCCGCCACGATGCAGCTCACCCCTCAGATGTGGCGGCGGCTGTGGCCGTTCGTCCTCCTCTTCCTCGCGTCGGTGATGGCCTATTTCCAGGCGTCCGGCGTGTCGGAGTTGGTCGGCGCCAGCCTCGAGCCGAGCGCGCGTCCGGTGCCTCCGCGAGCGCCGCCTCCGGCGCTCCACCAGCAGCGCCCTCCCGACGCCAAGGCCATCCTCGATCGCAATCCCTTCGACTCCGTCACGGGTCCCCTCGGCAGGGTGCCGGAGATCGAGCTCGCCAAGAAGAAGCCCGAGCACGTGGATCCGCTGCACGCGCCGGAATGCAAGGGGCTCACCGTGAGCATCACCACGGAGTCACCGGATCCGTCCTGGTCCCTGGCGGTGATCCAGGGGCCGGGGGAGAAGCACGGACGACTGCGCCGCATCGGAGACACCGTGGGCGACAAGCGCGTGGCGTACATCGGCTTCAATCGGCTGGAGCAGAGCCCGACGGTGTGGCTCGAGTCGACCTCGGGCTTGTGCCAGTCCTATCTCTTCGACGACGAGCCCGCGCCGGCGAAACCCAAACCCAAGCCCACCCTCAAGAAGCCTCCACGGCGCCCCGCCCGCCGTGTTCCGCCGGCAGCGCCCAAGAGCATCGCCGACAAGATCCACCGAGTGAGCGCTACGGAGTTCAACGTCGATCGCAGCGTGGTGGACACCGTCGTGGAGCAATACAGCAAGCTCTTGAAGAACGTGCTGGTGAGGCCGGTGCAGAAGAACGGGCGCGTGGTGGGCATGCGCGTGCTGCGCATCCGCCCCGACACGCTGCTCGGCAAGCTCGGCCTGGCCAATGGCGACGTGATTCAATCCATCAACGGCTTCCAGCTGTCCGCCCCGGACAAGGCACTCCAGGCCTACGCCCGCCTGCGCACTGCCAGCAACATCGCGCTCAAGGTCGAGCGCAAGGGCAAGCCGATGACCATCGACCTGCACATCCAGTAGACTCGGCTCGTGCCCGTCCTGTCCCTGGCCGACGCCACCACCACGGAAATCGCCGAGCTGCCCTCGGAACGGAGCATCGCCCTGCTGCCCGTTGGCGCCACCGAGGCCCACGGCCCTCACCTGCCGCTGGCCACCGACGTGATCATCGCGGAGGCCATGTGTCGCGCCGCCGCCCAGCGTCTGTCGGAAGCGGGTCTCGTTGCCGTGCTCGCGCCGCCCCTGGCGTACACTGCGGCGGGCTACGCGGCCGGCTTCGCGGGTACCATCAGCGTGCGTCCCGAAACCGTGACGGCGCTGGTGGTGGACGTGTGTCGCGGCCTGGCCCGCGCAGGCCTCCGCACCGTGGCTCTCGCGAGCGCGCACCTCGACCCGACCCACATCGGCTCCCTGTATGCCGCAGGGAAGGAGCTCGAGGGCGAGGTCCGCGTGGTGTTTCCCGACATCACCAAGAAGCCCTGGGCTCTCCGCCTGACGGACGAGTTCAAGAGCGGCGCTTGCCATGCCGGCCAGTTCGAGGGTTCCGTCGTCATGGCCGCGCGCCCGGAGCTCGTTCGCGAGCACATCCAACGACAGCTGCCCCCCAATCCCAAGAGCCTCTCGCTGGCCATCAAGAGCGGTCTCGCGAGCTTCGAAGCAGCCGGTGGCCCTCGCGCCTACTTCGGGGATCCTGCTCGGGCCAGCGCCGAGGAGGGGCGACAAACCATCGAGATCCTTGGCGATATCTTGGCGGAAGCCGTCCACGCCGCGATCGCTCCCTGACTCCCCCTGCCGCTTCATCTGGATGTCGGGACGGCGCGGGCACGCCGCGCCGCGACGTCGCAGGGCGAGGTTCCTCGGCGCAGCACGCCGTCGCGCCGCGTCGTTTCCGCGGCGCGCCAACATGAAGCGCTGACGGCTGGTTCGGTGGCGTCGGCTGCCGTAAGCTTCGGGCGTGATTGGGGCGTGGACCTCCGAGGTGGGAGCGGACGAGCTGGCCCGGGCGGCCGAGCTCGTGGCGCGTACAGCCCTCGAAATCACCCCGGAGGAACGCGTGCTCGTGCTCTTCGATCGCCAGAGCAAGCAGATCGCGTCGGCTTTGATCACGGCGACACGCTCTCGCGGAGCCAAGATCTTCGCGGTGGATTTGGATCGTCTCGGGCAGCGTCCGCTGTCGGTGTTGGACGACTGGGTGACCCACGAGCTGTCCCGCGCGAGCGCGAGCGTGTTCGTCGCGCGAGCGCTTCGCGAAGAGCTCGGCATGCGGCAACAGGTGCTTCACCTCGTGAAGCGCCACGGTCTGCGACATGCCCACATGCCGGACGTGAGCACGTTGGCCTTCGCGCGCGGACAGCGCATCGACTATGCCAAGGTGGGGAACTTCGGGCGCCGGCTGGCAGACAAGCTCCGACAGGCGCGGCGCCTGGAAGTGGAGAGCACGGCGGGCACGGCCCTGGTGGTGGAGCTCGGGGACGATTGTCGCTGGTTCGAGCAGCTGGGGCGCCTGGCTCCAGGCCGCTGGGGAAACCTGCCGGCGGGCGCCTTGTACACCTCCCCGCTGCGAGTGAACGGCGTGTTCGTGGCGGACGCCAGCGTGGGTGAGTACTTCGGGCGTCGGGAAGGGAACCTGCGCGACAAGCCGCTGAAGCTGTTCATCGAGGACGGCCGTGTTCGCGCGGCGAGCGCCCCCGAGGCACCGGCCCTCGCTGCAGACGTGGAACGCATGTTGTCCTTCGGCCCAGGCTCGGATCGGGTGGGGCTCGTCGCCGTGGGCGTCAACTACGGCATCCACGAGCCCACCGGCGAGGCGTTGGTCGATCAGAACCTGCCGGGCTTGCACCTCGGCATCGGAGATCCCGCGGCGCAGGTCACTGGAGCGAGCTGGACCGCGCCAACGAGCTTCGCGGCGTGCGGCGCGGGGGCCACCGTCGTCGTACAGTCGGTCCCGGTGATCGTGCGAGGCAAGCTCCTCACACCGGCCTGAGTCAGGCGCTTCGGTACAGCGCGAAGAAGAAATGATCGCCGTGGCCACGGGCGCCATCCATGCCGCCAATGCCCAGGCACAGATCGTCCGAGAGCGGCTTCACCTCGTCGTACAAGCGAGCACGAAGCGCCCATGGCAGCAGGCGGTCGTCGTAGTGGAGTCGCAGGGCCGTGGTGTCGCGCCAGCGAGACGGCCCCAGGCTCGCGCTGAAGTGACCGACACCCAAACGCGGTGACTGCCAGAACCAGCGACGGCGCGCGAAGTCCACTCCGAAGGGCAAGCGCTGGAACATGAGCGCTTCCGCGGGGCGATAGAGCGGGTGGCGCGCGCCGGGGGTGCCGAGCCAACGAAGCAGCTTGCCGCGAAATGGGGCGGGCTGCGCGGGAGCCACTTGGTTGCGAGCGAAAAGCGCTTCGAGCTCGGGGAGTGCCGCCGTTTCGAGATCGGCGAGTCGCAGGGTCACCGGCCGATCCTAGCGCCCAGAGGGGCTTTGCCCAAGGCCGTCGCGGGCGGTCAAGAGCTAGCGTAGGCTCGCGGCCATGCGCATCGTCAACCCGAAGAACGACACGTTGCTGCACGAGGTCGCCGAGGACACGGAGCAGAGCATCTCCGACAAGGTGAAGGCGGCCTGGGTCGCGCAGCGCAGCTGGGCGGCGACGCCTTACTCCGAGCGCGCCGAGATCCTCCGGCGCTTTCGAGCTCTGGTGGTGGAACGCACGGAACCGATGGCGCGAATTCTCACCGCCGAGGTCGGCAAGCCGATCACTCAATCGAGGAACGAGCTCGCGGGGCTCTTGGGTCGACTGGACTTCTTTCTGGACAAGACCGGCGCCGAGCTTTCGGACGAGGTCGTGGCGGGCGTGGACACGGGTACCGAGGAACGCATCCGGCACGAGCCCCTGGGCGTGATCGCGAACGTCTCCGCCTGGAACTACCCTTACTTCGTGGGCGCCAACGTGTTCGTGCCCGCGCTGCTCACGGGCAATGCCGTACTGTACAAGCCGAGCGAGTACGCCACGCTGACGGGCCGCGCCATCGCCGACGCTCTGTCCGCCGCGGGCGTTCCCGAGGGCGTGTTCAGCACGGTGGTGGGCGGCGGCAGCGTAGGCGCGCGGCTGCTCGAAGAGCGCTTGCGCGGGGTGTTTTTCACGGGCTCCTATGCGACCGGCAGCGCCATCGCGGCAAAGATGGCCCCGCGCATGGTGCGCGTGCAGCTCGAGCTGGGCGGCAAGGATCCGGCCTACGTGCGCGAGGACGTGGACGTCGCCGCAGCGGCCGGAGCGGTGGCCGACGGCGCCTTCTACAACGCGGGGCAGAGCTGCTGTGCCGTGGAGCGCATCTACGTCCACGAGCGCATCTTCGATGCCTTCACCGCGGAGCTGGACAAGGCCGTGCGGGGATTCGTGGTGGGCGACCCGGACGACGAAGCCACCTACGTCGGCCCTCTGGCACGACGTCAAGCGGCGATCGATCACCTCACTTCCCAGGTGTCCGACGCGCGCGAGCGTGGCGCGCGGGTGCTGACCGGGGGCGGCCGGCTGGAGCGGCCCGGCTTCTTCTTCGAGCCGACGGTGCTGGTGGACGTGACCCACGACATGGCCGTGATGCGCGAGGAGACCTTCGGACCCTTGATTGGCGTGATGAAGGTGAAGTCCGACGAGCACGCCCTCGAGCTGATGCAGGACACCGAGTATGGCCTCACGGCGGCGGTGTACAGCAAGGACCGCGAGCGCGCGGAAGCACTACTGGCCGACCTGGACGTGGGCAGCGCCTACGTGAACTGCTGCGACCGCGTGAGCCCGAGGCTGCCGTGGACCGGACGGCGCCACTCGGGCATTGGCTGCACGCTGTCTACCTATGGCATCGAAGCCTTCGTCGTGCCCAAGGCCTATCACGTGCGGCCGGCGTGACTCACAGCGGCGCGAGCAGCTTGTGCTCCGGATGCCCGTGGCATTCCGTCGCCGCGTTGCAGCCGGGCTCGTGCTTCTTCTCGGGCGGCATGATCTTCTCGCCCAGGTCCGTGCGCATTCGAGACTCGGCTTGGGTCCAGTCGGGGTCCGGCCCGGCGTCCCGGGGCACGAAGAAGAAGCCGCCGGCATCCGTGCACGCGTAATAGAACAGATCGCCGTCGCGCACGCCGACCTCGATCTTGGGCGCGCCCTCCGGCTTGTACGGGTTCCACACGAAACCTCCGAACAGGAACGGTGAGGCCGTGCCGGCGTCGCCTTCCACGTGGCACTCGAGGCAGTTGGTCGCGGTGTAGGCGGAGTGGTCGGCGGGAGCGGTCTTCACGGCGCTGCACGCCGCGTCGTAGGTGCAGGGCCAAAAGTCTCCGGGGCTGCAGATCACGCCCCCAGTACCGCCCGTGCCACCTCCCCCGCTGCCGCCGCTCCCGGACGCGCCGCCACTGCCCGCCATGCCCGCAGCGCCGCCGGCGCCCGCAGCGCCCGCGGCGCCACCGGTGCCACCCGTGCCGCCGGTGGCGAACCCCGGCGGGGTGGCGAGCTGCGAGCCGTCGAAGCAGGCCTTGGCGTCCACACTGCCCGACAGCCACGACCGGATGCAGAGCGCGCCCGCGGCATCGAGCGCATGACCACCGAAGTGGTGCTCGCTGTTCAGCCCCTTGCGCAAGAGCGTGAGGCGCTCCGGGTGCGCGCCGCCCTCTCGCCACACCTGCGCCAAGATCTCCGGCTCCAGCGTCACGACGGCGCGGTAGTTCGAGGCGTGTTCCTCCGCCGTGGTGCCGGCCTTGCCGGGCACGTCGGTCGTCGAGAGCCGCAGGCCGTTCTTGGAGTAGAGCCGCATGTTGCGCCCCGGCTGCCCATGGCAATCCAGGCTGCCGCAGCGTGCGCCCAGCATGTTGCTCACCTTGGGAAAGTCCTGTTCCGGAGGCACGTCGTAGGGCGTCGGCTCGCTCTGGGCAGCGCACGCCGAGAGCAGCATCACCACGGCCAAGCGCTTCACGGCGACTCCTCCAAGGTGACGGGCCCGACGCTGCTCGAGCTCTGGGTTCGCCGGTGGCACGCGGAGCACGAGCGCTCACGGAAGATGGGCGTCTTCATCACCGCTACTTGACCTTGGTATTCGACCTTGACCCACAGCGGGAAGCTCAGCGCCAGAGCGCCTTCGTCGAGGAAGAAGTTGCCGGTGAAGTTCGAGCCCACGGTTTGCTGTCGCCCGGCGCTGTCGAACAGGCGCACGGTGACCCCCTCCAGACCGAAGCTCGAGTCCTTGTTGGGGTACACGGTTCCCGCGAGGTCGAAGTGCGGATGTGCCGTACCGCCCTTTGTGTGACACCAGGTGCACGGATCCCCGGCTCGATGCAGCGGCCCCGCTTCGTAGCCCCCGCGATCCGGTCCCAAGCTGGCACCGCGATCGCGCGCGACCGGGTCCTCGCATCCGAAGACCAACAGTAGCGCGAGGGGGACGAGTAGCCGCTTCACGGAAACCTCGCCGTGAAACTTGCCACACCGAAACCCGCCCAGCGATTGTCCACGTACAGCGCGTCGAGGAAGTCCGTGTAGATGCCGCGTGCCTCGAGCGAGACGCTGAACGCGCGTGGGTCGTCTCCCCCGAAATTCCAGGCGACTCCGGCGCCCAGGGACGCCGACCACAGCGGTCCCAGCTCCCGGTCGCCCGTCCGATAGTCCGGGACCACCACACGACCGTCGCCAATCTGCCCCACGTAGGCGCGACGCCAGAAATCCACGCCGGACTGGTCGTGAAACCGCGCCAGCGGCCAGAAGGACCAACGCCGCGAGAGATCGACGATCCAGCGAACGTCCGTGGTGCTCGCGCGCAGGCCCCAACTGTCGACATAGGCGCGGTCCCAGAGCACCAGGGTGGAGCTCGAAAAGCGGTGTGCGAGACGAAGACTGGCGGCGTAGCGCTGGCGATCCTCCGGTACGCGTTCGTCGAGGCGCCCGGGGAGGCGACGGCTGTTCACCAGCTCCACGGACGCCCCAACGGGAATGGTGGGAGCAACGGCGGCGTCGAACAACGGCAGCCAACGATACGGCTTCTCTTGCCGGCCGCTCTCGAGCATGACGTCGAGCCCTGGTGTCAGCGTGGTCGCGGGTCCGAGCACGACTTCGAGCCCGCCCGTCAACGTGTGGCGGTGCAGCACCAGGCCGTACACGGAAAAGGGCGTCCCCGTTCGTCCCGCCTCGTCCCGCTCGAAGGAGTAGCGGAGCGAGAGGTCGAGAGCCTTCTTGTACAGCTCTTGCGAGACACCGACGCCGCCGTTGAGCGCCACGTAGTCCGGCTCCACGGACGCCGCGCCGAACACGGACGCCGTGGTGTCACCAAGGGCGTAGCTCGCGCCCAGGGACCCAGCGTGACGCACCTCCGTCCACCGCGGGCTGGCGGTGGACACGATGTCCACGGAAGCGGCCGACACGATGTCCACCAAGTAGGTCCCGTTCGCGGACCAACCGGCCATCGCGTCCTTGGCGCTGGCTCGGACACTGGGCGTGACAACGGTGACGTGATCGGTGTCCTGGTAGCCCCCGACTTCCGCACCCGTCTCCCAGGTGACGTCACCCCGCGCAGGCAGGCTGACCGCGAAGGCCGCCAGAGCGAGCAACGCGAGCGTCTTGGGTTCGGTACTCGGGAACAGGTTCAGTTGCATCCGCAGCCACTGGATGGCGCCACGTTACCGCCGGCAGCCCCCTCGTGAACCGCTTGCATGTGATCCCGACTGACGCTCTCGTTGTCATCGGGGGACATCGAAGGCTGGGCCAAGCGGCCGCGCTGGTAGGGAGCGACTTCGGCGCATCCCACGGCCAGCGCGGCGCTGCTCACGAGAGCCAACAGAAACGCTCGCGTGATCAGCGAATGCCCTCGCAACAGCCGTTGAGACAGACTTGACCCGACGGGCACGTCTGACCGGCCTCACCGCACACCTGCTTGCCCGCGGGGCAGGGCTCCAAGAACTCCTGGATCTCGCCGCCGCCGACCTCGTAGAGGTAGCTGCCGCTGGTGGCCCAGAAGTGGTTCAGCGCACCGAACCCGAAGCCCTCCACCGGCGAGCCGGTGCCGTCGTTGTATTGGTATAGATTGGCCTGCACCCAGCCGGTCTCTTCCTGGTGGTACTGGGCGATGAAGTCGGACGTCATGTCGGAGACGTAGACGTACTGCTCACCCGTCTTGGGGGCGACCACGACTTCCATGCCGTCCATGTGGCTGCCGGCGAGGTTCGGGTAATCGAACTCGGCGACCCAGCTCTTGGTGGGCTCGTGGTACGAGTACACGCGGCGTGCGCTCTCTCCGCCGCCGTACCACACGCCGTTGGCGTCACCGAAGCCCATGACGGAAAGGGTGATGGCGCTGCTCGGCTGTACCATCACGCTGGAGGTCGCGGGCCCCATCAGGTACTCGCTGATGACGCCGTCGTGGCTGGGCCCGAGCATGTACAGCTTGTCCTCGGATGCGGCGAAAATTTCCGCGTGGGAGGCCGAACCAAGGGGGACGTTGTCCGAAGCCTTGGTCAGGGTCTTGATGAACTCCAGCTTTCGCTCCTCGATCGGGCCCGTGGCGTTGGGGTTGTCGGGGTGCTGATCCGGCTCCAGCTTTCCGTCGTTGTCCGAGTCCAGCAGCGTGACCTTGTAGACGTCCAGATAGGTGCCGCCGCGGTTCACGTAGATCATGTCTCCGATGCTGTCGACGTCGTAGCCGCCCAAGAACGGGGTCTGATCCTTCTCGAAGACGGCGTACTGGTAATAGTTGCCGGTGGGCGTATCAGTTCCAATGGGCGTCAGGGACTTGCAGGTTCCCGTTTGCTCGTCGCACTTCTGACCGGCGCTGGCGTTGCAGGTCACGGCCGGGGACACGGGCACCCACTTGGAGGGCGGTCCTGCGTCGCACTGCTGAACCTCGTTGCCATTGCAGTGGAAATCGCCGGCGTTGCAGCCCGTGCGGCAGGCGCCGGTGGCCGAATCGCAACCGAACTCGCAGGGGCTCACCTTCTGCCACTCACCCGTCGCGTCGCAGGTTTGCTCGCCGCCGAGCTTGCACTTGGTGGTGCCGGGCGCGCAGGTTCCGCCACAGGCGCCGTTGCTGCAAACGAACGGGCAGTTCTGGCTGTCGATCCACGTGCCGTCGAGGGAGCAAGCCTTGAGGGTGTTGCCCTCGCACTTGGTGTCGCCGTAGGCGCACTCGATGGGGGCAGTACCCGCGGTGCCCCCGTTGGCGCCGCTCCCATCCGGACCACCATCCAGCTTGCCACCGCTACCGCCGAACTGATTGCCGGCGACGCCGCCCCCGTCGTCTCCACCGCATGCACCGAACACGCCGACGACCGCGCCGACGACCGACCAGTGGACCAACGTCCGAATAGGCGACTTCATTGTACCCTTCCCGCGCTGAAAAATTGTGGCCAAACGATAGCACCGCTCGCGCCACGTGCCCAGCGACGGGACGGCTCACTGAGCCGTCTTCTTGTAGGTCCCCACCAGCTCCGTCTGCGCCACCACGTGGCCCTCCATCGCTTTTTCGAGCTCTGCCTTGGTGGGCGAGGCAAGTTGCAGCGCTGTATCCAATGCGTACAGCTTGAAGAAGTAGCGGTGACGACCGATGGGCGGGCAGGGGCCACCCCAGCCCGCCTTGCCCCAGTCGTTCTTGCCGTCCTTGCCTCCCCCCGCCTGCGGCCCGGCGGATTCCGCCAGCGACGACGTGGACGGGGGGATGTCGTAGAGCACCCAATGCACCCACACGCGCTTCGGAGCAGCGGGGTCCGGCGCGTCGGGATCATCCACGATCAATGCGAGGCTCTTGGCGGTATCCGGAACCCCGGACCACGAGAGCGGAGGCGACGCGTCCTCGCCTTCACAGGTGTACTTCTTCGGGATCTCCGCGTGGTGTGCGAACGCCGCTGATTCAATCTTCATCGTCGAGCTCCCTCGGGGCACGCCCGGTGAACCCGTGGGATCGTTCTTGGTGCAGGCCGTCCCGACGACCGCCACCAGACCGATCCCGAACAGGGTCCCCCAAACGTTCATGCGTCAAGCATTCCCATGACGCGCGAGGATCGCAACCCCCGGCAGGAGGGGTGAGGCGTTACGCAACGCCACCACGCAGCAGGTGCTGACGCCAACGACGAAAGCGCACACGTTACGCAACCAAGATCGAAATATCGCAGCATCGAGAGCCAGCGTCCTTGGCACGTCCCATGCTGCCTGTTCGATTTCGTCTGGCGGTCGACGTCGTGTCGATCGCGAAGCTGGTGCAGCGTCACGCTGGTGTGACGCGCACGGTGTGCCTTGGTCGTGACTCAGGGACGAACGACCCAGCCAGAAAAGGGTTCGCTCGGAAGCGTCGAGAGGTCGAAGCGCCTAGCACGCCTCGCCTAATCGCCAGGATGGTCTCGACGGCGCCCGGGAGCGCCAAGGCAACTTCTTCGGTTTCGGCTCCGCCGACCGCCAGACACCCTGGGGGGGTTCAGAACGTGCCAGCGACGCCCAAGGTCGTTCGCGTTGCCGTGACGTCCAGCAGCGGAATGACGCGGACCCGACCGAACACGTCACTCTCCGGGCGGGGCTCGTAGCGGTCGGGGTCGTCCCCCGTGACCAGCAGATAGGTGCCGATGCCCGCCCCCACGGCGCCCACCCCAAGGGCCGCAAAACCCCAAGGGTAGCGGGCATTCACCGCGTCTTTGTCTTCGATCACGATGCGCAGCTCTTCTTGAACGCCCGCACATACCGACGGCTTCTGCACGGGGTTTTGAGGATCGCAGTCTCCGCCTGCCGAGAGCCGCGCGCGCAGCTCGTCGCTGCGGTCCTCGGCGTCGCGTTGCTTTCCGTAGTTCCAAACCAGGAACGCGCCGCTCCCGATGGCCACGGCGGCGCCAGCGCCCAGGCCGACCCATCCCCACGTCCGCTGCGACGTCGCGGCGTCGCGGTAGCTCGCGCGCTTCTCCGGAGTCGGCGCCAGCTCGATGCGCACGTCGCTCTTTCCGCGCACCGGAACGTCCACGTCACGCTCGAAAGGGAAGAACTCCGCGCGCTCGACCCTCACGCGATGGCGGCCGGCGGGAAGCGCCAGCGGTCCGGCATACGCGCCGCGCGGAGATCCGTCCACGAACACCACGGCCTCGGGCTCGCTGATTTCGAGCGCCAGCCGCCCGCCCTCCGAGGTGAGGAGCGAGGCATCCGGCTCCAGATTGGGAGCAATGCGTGCCTTGCCACCGTCCGCCACCGTCAGCACCTGGCGAGCCGGCCGGTAGCCCTTGCGGCGCACGTCGACCACGTGCCGGCCGGGAGCGAGGGACAGCGGGCCTGCCAGTGGCGTCTTGCCCACGACGACACCGTCCACCACTACGTCGGCGTCCAACACCGGCGTGTCCACCTCGAGCATGCCGAGCTTGCCGTCAAGGGGCACGAGCTGAAAATCGAGCGCCTGCCGGCGCCCGCCGGCGACCGTCACCGTGCGACGGGAGGGCGCGTGGCCCGACGCCACCAGAGCGATGACGTGTTGTCCACTCGCAACGGCGAGGGGCTCGGGCAGCGGGGCCTGCCCGACGTCCACGCCATCGACCTCGATCCGAGCGCCATCCACGTTGGAGCGGATCTCGATGCGGGCGATGCGCGCGGCCTGCTCCGCTCTCAGCTCCCGGGCGTGGGCCAGGCGGTCCGCCGACAGATCCCCGGGGCTCGCGATGAGCCGGTCCAGGGCATCCACGGCCTCCACCGGATGCTTCATGGCAGCCTGGACCACGCCGATGTTGTAGAGCACCAGCGGATGCGGGATGAGCTCGTACGCGCGCTGAAACTCCGCCAATGCTCCGCCGTCGTCTCGTTGGTTGAACAGCTTGAGGCCTCGGTCGAAGCGCTCCCGGGCCTCCCGCCGCGTGGCGTCCGCTGGCGCCGCCGAGAGCGTCGCGGAGGACAGGAGCAAGACCAGGGCAAGGCGGCGAGCGAAGTGCACGAAGACGCATCTTAAGCTGGGCGGCTTCTCGGCCAAACGCTTTCCGCGGCCCTGGTTTTGAAAACTCCCGCGCGTACCCTAAGCTTGTCACCTGATGGGAGAGGGCGCGCTCGCCGCCGGCGAACTGATTGCGGGGAAGCTCCGCGTCATCCGGCAGTTGGGTGTCGGCGGCATGGGCGCCGTGTACGAGGTCGAGCACGAGTTCACCAAGCACCGCCGCGCCCTCAAGATGCTGCACGCTCGCTTCGCCCGCAGCCCGGCCGTGGTTGCACGCTTCTTGCGCGAGGCGTCGGCGGCTGGCCGCATCGACAATCCTCACATCGTTCAGACCTTCGACGCGGGGCAACTCGACAGCGGCGAGCCCTACCTGGTGATGGAGCTCTTGGACGGCACCCCGCTGGATGCCGTACTGCGCCGCCGGGGCAAGCTCGAGCCACCGCAGGTCCTCGAAGTCATCGCGCAGGCAGCGGAGGCGATGCACGAGGCGCACGAGGCCGGAATCGTCCATCGCGATCTGAAGCCCGAGAACCTGTTCCTGCTGAAGGGCGACGAGCTGTTCGTGAAGATCCTCGACTTCGGCATCTCGAAGTTCGACGAAACGCTCTCCGGCGAGCGCGCCCTCACCACCGAAGGGTCCATGCTCGGTACGCCCTTCTACATGTCGCCGGAACAAGTCCGCGGCAACAAGGACTTGGACCATCGCACCGACGTGTACGCCCTGGGCGTGGTGATGTACGAGTGCTCGAGCGGCAAGCGCCCGTTCTCGGCCGACAACCTCCCCGAGCTGTCGGTCCGTATCCACGAGGGCAAGAAGACCTCGCTCGCGGAGCTGGACCCGACACTGCCCGAGCCGCTGATTGCGATCGCGGAGCAGGCCATGGCGCGGGGTATCGACGAACGCTTCGAGTCGGCGGCCGCGCTCGCTCAGGCCCTGCGCCGCGCGGAGGGCGAGTTGGCCCTGGGCCACGCGGCCACCGTCGCGATCCCGTCGGAGCTGGTGGGGCCGGAGTCCGCGCTGCCCTACTCCCGTACGGTCGTCGCCGGCGCCCCACCGACGGCAGCCCCCGCGCGCTCCGAAGCACTGCAAGATACCCAAGCGCCGATGAGCGTGACGCGAGCGGCGTCGCCTCGGCGGTCATGGGCCATCGCCGGCGGCGTGGCCGCCCTGGTGGCGGTGCTCGCTGGCTTGGGCCTGGTGGCGCGCACGGACGTCCGGCCAGAAGAGACATCGACGCCGGCGAAGATGGCGCCCAGCGCCGACTCGAGCAGCATCCGTGTGCTGCCGGCGCTGGAGTCCGCCGCGCCCACCGCGAGCGCAGCCGCGACGGATGCGGGGCCGCCCCCGAAGCCGTCTGCGAGCTTCCGCGCCGGACCAACCCCAAAATCAAAACCGGCGGGCACGCCGAAAACCCCGTCGCGGGACCAGCAACACCAGATGGCGACGGAAAACCCGTTCTGATCGCGCTATAAGCCAGCCCCAGTGGACGCGTTGGTCAGCGGGCGGGCGTTCTTGGGTCTGGTTCGACACCTGCGCGATCAGCGAGCGGCCGGCACCCTGGAGAAGGTGCTGGAGGTGGCGGGCCCCGGCGCGCAACAGGTGTTCGCCCAGCGGATCTCCAAGCTGGCGTGGTTTCCCTACTCCGCGTTCACGGACTTCCTGGTGGCGGCGGAAGCAACCTTTCCGAACGTGAGCTTCGAGCTGGGAACGTTTGCAGGCAAACGCGATCTGGGCACGGTGCTCAAGATCTACGCGGCGCTGGCCAGCCCGGAGCGACTGATCCGCGCGTGCAAGCTGGTGTGGCCCAGCTACTACCGCAACGCCGGACGCATGGAAGCGGTGGAATGGGCTCCCGAATCCACGGCGGTGCGGATCTACGACTTCCCGGACATGCACGTGCTGCACTGCCGCTTGATGGAGGGCTGGATGATCGCCACCCTGGAATCCCTGGGCTTCGTCGTCGGAAGGGGCGCCGGACAAACGGCGTTCATGGGAGACGGCGCGCCGTATCACGAGTTTCGCTGCAGCTGGCAGCGGGACCGCTTCAGGGAAACAGCGCGATGACGGACGTGTTCTTGGCGGGCAGCGCACCCGTTCCCAGATCCACGATGCCGCCCGACGTGTAGTACGCCGTCATGGCCAGAACGCTGCCGGCGTAAGCCACGTGCCCGCCGAAGTCGGCGCCGAACGCGCCCCAACCGCTGGAGGCCTGATGCGAACCGTCCGATAGAGCGAAGCGGGCGAGGAAGAAGTCCGTGCTCGACTCGTACTTCACAGGCCCTGCGCCGAAGTTCACGGCGGTGTTGATGGTCCCGGCCAGGGCGACCTCGCCATTGGGAGACACGGCCACGGAGGTCGGGAGGTCGTCCTTGCTTCCGCCGAAGGTCTTGACCCAAGTGGTGGTGAGGTCGCTCTTCTTCACGCGCAAGAGGAAGATGTCCTTCATCCCTTGGGAGGTGATGGGCCCGGTTCCGAAGTCGACCTGGCTCTGGAACGTACCCGTGAGCACGACGTCTTGACCGGCGTCCGCCAGGGCCACCGGAGTGTCTGCCGAAGAGTCCCCGATGACGCGCCCCGTGAGCGCAGTTCCGTCGTCTTGGAACTTCACGATGAACACGTCCGTGTTGTTGCCGCTGCCCACCGACAAGGTGACGCCATTACCGAAGTCGAGGGTTCCGCGAAGATCGCCCGAGACGACCAATCCACTCGAGTCCGCGACGATGGCCGTGGGCTGGGTGAGGGTCGGCGCAGAGGACGAGTTGTACACGTGCTTGGCCCAGGTGACCGCACCGCCAACGCCGCTGAAGCGCGCCAAGAAGCCGTTGGTCCAGGGGCTCGTCATGATCGTACCGTCGAAGTCCAGAGTGCCGTAGAAGGGCCCGCCCACGACCAGATCGCCATTGGCCGTCACGCTCGCGACGACGCCTTGGAGCACCTGACCGCCCGGACCATCGATGCACTTCGACCACAGGTGGCTGCCGTCCACGCCCGAGTACTTGGCGACGACCACCGCTGCGTCACAGGTCAGCGCGGCGCCACCAAAGCTTCCCCCCGCAGTAGTGCGCCCCGCCACCAGGATGTCGTTCTGTGCATCGACACCGACATAGCTCAGGTACTCGTAGCCGCTGCCCCCGAAACGGCGGGACCACACGTGGGCACCAGCAGGGGTGTACTTGGCGATGAACCAGTCCTGACTGGCAGACGTCAACGTGCCGCCGCCGAAGTCGAAGGCTCCGGAGAACTCGCCCGCGACGAACAGATCCCCATTCGAGTCGAACACGACCTTGGGTGTGGCGGGCGTCTTGTCCAATATCTGGGTCCAGGCGGTGGGGCCCGCGGGGACGCACTTCTTCCCCACACAATTGCCGCTGGCGCAGTCCGAGTTCATTAGGCACGCGGCGTCGTTCGCGCACGGGGTACAGTCCGCACCGCCGCAGTCCACGTCGGTCTCGTTGCCGTCCTTCTGCTTGTTGTTGCAGCCGGGGCTGGTGCACAAGCCGCTCGCGCAGGTTCCGCTAGCGCAATCCAGGCTGTTCCAGCAACCCTTCTGGGGAGCGCACTTGGGACAGGTTCCCCCGCAGTCGACGTCGGATTCCACGCCGTTCTGCAGGCCGTCGGAACAGCTCGGCTTGTTGCACGTGAGCCCTTGGCAGACCTGGCTCGCGCAATCGCTGGGCTTGGTGCAGGGACTGCCGTCGCACGCGCCACAGGTGCCGCCGCAATCCACCTGTGTCTCTCCGGGATCGAGCTTGCCGTTCTTGCAGCTGGGGACGCCGGCGTCCGCCACGCCGCCGTCTCCGGTGCTGGTGAGCTCACAGCTCCCAGCCTTGCAGACTGCACCGTCCGGGCAGTCGCGGTCTTCCTTGCACTCCGGCAGACAGGAGCCGACCTTGCACACCAGCGGCGGCGGGCAGTCACTGTTGTAGACGCACCCCTGCCCAACGCTGGCGTCCGGTCCGTTGCCGGGATCGGGGAGCTTGCCGTCCTTGCCGAGCTCCTCCACGTCCGCGCAGGCGCCCTCGGTGCATACCTGGTTCGCCAAGCAGTCGCGGTAGGACTTGCACTGCTTCCGACACTTGTAGTCCTTGGCGCAGAACAAGTGCTCGGCGGGACAGTCCGTGTGGTACACGCACTCGGTTTCGTCCTCGAGCAGGCACACGTTGAACGGCCTGTCGCTCGGCACGCACCGCTCTCCGCCGGCGCAATCTCGAGTGTCTTCGCACTGCGTGTGACAGCGTTTGAAGGCGCACACCAACGGCGACTTGCAGTCGCTATTGATGAGGCAACCCTCGGCGACCTCCGCCAATCGCTTGCGATCTTCGGAAGAGTCCGACCCACAAGCGACGGCGGCGCAGAGCCCAAGCCAAGCAGAGAGCAGCAAGCACGTCGCACGCACCACCGCCCCAGTCCCCGATCCTCGCATGGCAAAAATGTAGAGTCGGATTGGGCTCGAGTCGAGCCGAGCCTTGATCCGGCCGGCGAGCACGGGCATCACCCAGTGCGATGGAGCTAGCGAACCGAGCCGCCGTGGTGACCGGCGGAAGCCGTGGAATCGGCCGAGCCATCGCCCTGGCGCTGGCAAAGCGGGGGGCAAACGTGGTGGTGGCGGCCCGCAACGCCGACAGCGTTGCGCAAGTGGCCGACGAAATCCGGGCGCTCGGCCGCAGGGCCGCAGCCGTCGCCTGCGACGTCACCAGCCCAGCGAGCATCTCGCGACTGTCGCAAGTCGCCCGCGACGAGCTCGGCGCCATCGACATATTGGTCAACAACGCCGGCATCGCCAGCTCGGCGCCGATCAAGACGCTGACGCTCGAGGACTGGAATCGCGTGATGGCGGTGAATGCCACCGGCACCTTCTTGTGCACGCAGGCGTTCTTGGCCGGCATGGCAGAGCGACGTTGGGGCCGCGTGGTGAACGTCGCCTCCATCACCTCGCGGATGGGCTCGCCGTATATCGCCGCGTACACCGCTTCGAAGCACGCGGTGCTCGGATTCACGCGGGTGGTGGCCGCGGAGTACGCGGCGCGCAACGTCACCGCCAACGCGGTTTGCCCGGGCTACGTCAACACCGACATGACGACCGACTCGGTCGCGCGGGTAATGGCCAAGACCGGCCTGTCCAGCGAAGCCGCGCTGGAAGCGATCCTGAAGACGGCGGGACAGAAGCGCTTGATCGAACCGGAAGAAGTCGCATTCGTGGTGGCGTCTCTATGTGCCGAGGACGCGGGTGGCATCAACGGACAGGCCATCGTCATAGATGGAGGAGGGCTCCTGGCATGACTCTCGAGCTGATCAATCCGGCGTCGCTGGGCGCTGCTAAGGGCTATTCCAATGGCGTGCTGTGCCCTGCGGGCGGCCGCCTCCTGTTCGTCGCGGGGCAGGTGGGCTGGGACGAACGCCAGAGCATCGTCTCGCCGGAGTTCGCGCTGCAGTTCGGTCAAGCGCTGGCCAACGTCACGGAGGTGGTGCGCGCAGCGGGTGGTACTCCGGAGCACATTGCCCGACTGACGATCTACGTGACCGACAAGCGCGAGTACGAGCAATCTCTGAAGCAAATCGGAGCCGAGTACCGCACTCGCATGGGAAAGCACTTCCCGGCCATGGCGCTACTCGAGGTGAAGGGCCTGCTCGAGCCGGGGGCCAAGGTCGAAATCGAAGCGACTGCCGTCATCCCGTGAATTTCGCTACACTCGAGGTGTGAGGCTCCTCGCGTTTTCGGCTGCCGTGATCCTGCTGGGGTGCTCGGTACAGACGGAAGGCACCGGTCCGGGCATCGAGGCGGACGCCAGCGTCGGGGGCGGCGGGGTCGGCGGCAACGTGGGGGACTCCGGCTGGACCGGCGGCAGCGGTGGCACACCATCCGGCGGTGCAGCAGGCGCTACCGGAGGCGCAGCAGGCGCTACCGGAGGTGCAGCAGGCGCGGCAGGGGCAACCGGCGGTGCGGCAGGCTCGGTCGGCACCGAGGACTGCACCAACGGCAAGGACGACAACAAGGACGGCAAGACGGACTGCGAGGATCCAGAGTGCGGCGCCTTCCAGTGCGCCCCCTCTGCCCCCGGGGGCTGGACGGGACCCGTCGCCTTCGCCCAGGCATCGGCGGAGCCCGCCGCGTGCGGCGGAAGCTACCCGAACGAGGCGCTGACCGGCGGCCAGCTCGCCATCGCGCCAGGCACCTGCCCGAGCTGCGCCTGCGATACCGCCAGCGTGACCTGCTCGAGCCCGACCGTGCGCAGCTACAATGACGACAACTGCGGCGGCAGCGAGCTCGCCAACTCCACCACCGGGGGCTGTCACGGGTTCAGCAGCTCGAGCACGCAGAACTCGTTCCACCTCCAGCTCGGGAGCACCGGGAACAGCTGCACGCCACAGACCACCGGCTCTGCCAACTTCCCCGTGCCAGCGTATTCCAGCCGCGCCCGCGTTTGCGACGGCGAGCCCGCCGGTGCCGGCTGCGCCGGAGGAACGAAGTGCTTGCCCAAGCCCGCGGCACCCTACGCGGTGTGCATCTACCGCAAGGACCCACACGCCTGTCCGTCGGAGTACCCAAACAGCAACGAGATCACGACGGCGTTCACGGACAAGCGCTCCTGTTCCGACTGCAAGTGCGACAAGCCCGTCTGTGGCGCGAACGCCACGGCCACGGATTCCAACGCTTGTACCGGCCCGTCCCTGGGCACGGCGACGCAGGACGACCAGTGCGTGAACCTGACGGACAATCAGTTCATCATGGGAATGAACGTCACGGAGCAGGTGAGCTGCAATCCAGTTCCCAGTGCCGCGCAGGGATCGGTCGACCAGACCATTTACACGGTCTGCTGCTTGTAGCTCAGCCGTCCATGATGGACGAGCGGAGCAGGATGCGCTCCGCCACCTTGTGGCGATACGTGCGGCGATACAGTTCCGCGAGCGTCAAGAACGACACCGTGATCAGCGGACCGTAGAGCAGACCGAACACGCCAAAGCCTGCCAGGCCGCCGATCACGCTGAGGAACACGAGCAAGTCGTGCATACGCGTCTGCGTGCCCATCAAGCGGGTCTTCACCACGTTCTCCAGGAACAGCGCCTGCGCCATGCAGAACAGGAAGAACAGGATCCCCGTCGTCACCTTGCCCACCAGCATCAAGTACACCGTCGCGGGGATCACGATCAGCGAGACGCCCACCACGGGCAAGAACGCGAACAGCGTCATGGCGGCCCCCCACAAGATGGGAGCCGGAATGCCCACCACCCACATGGCGATGCCGCCGAACACCCCCTGCAACACGCTGCCCACGCCGTTGCCCACCAGGATCCCGCGGGACACCTCCTGGAACTTCTGTACCAGGAGCTCCTCTTCTTCGATGGGTAGCGGCGAGAGATCGAACACGAAGCGCTTGAGACGCTGACCGTCGACCAACAGGTAGAACACCATCACGACGACGATCGTGAAATGCACGATGATGGTGACACCGTTGTTGAGGGCCTTGGTGGCCTGGGCCAAGGCAAAGTCGCTGAGGATGCTCGCTGCACGATAGGTGAGCCGATTGACGTGCTCGTCGTTCAGGTGCAGACCCAGCGTGCCCAGCGCGTTCTTGGCGCGCGCGAAAAGATCCACGGCGCCGCCGGGGTTCGCGAGCATGTCTCGCGACGCGTTGAAGGCCGCCAGAGCTTCGATCACGAGGGAGTAGCCGACGATGCTCACCGGGATCGCCACCACCAACACGATCCAGAGGCTGGTGGTGGCGGAGGCGGCCCAGCGCCTGCCCCCCATCCAGCGCAGGATCTTCTCGTAGGTGCCGTGGAAGAGCGCTACGAGCACGAAGGTCGCCACGATGTCCGCCGCAAACGGGCGCATCACGTAGCCCAGCCCGAGCAGCGTGGTGATGAACAGGATGAAAAACCACGTCGGCGCCAGGACCTTGTTGTCGGCCGCAGCGAAGGGCGGGATGGAGGGAGGCGGGGCGTCGGGCTCGGTCATGGGCTCCGTCCGGGACCCGACCCTACCGCCGTCGGGCGAAATGGCCTCGAAACCTGCAGCGGTTCGGGCTCAGCCTCCCTTTTTCTTCTTTTTCTCGGTCAGTACCTGGCCCAGGCGCTCGTGCACATCGCCCCGCGCGGCTTGGCGCTGGGCGATACGGGCCTCGATCTCGAGGTTGGCCTCGACGTCGCTGGCGAGCTCGTCCGCCGCCAGCCGCCCGATGGCCCGCAAGCGGTCACCGAGGCGCTCCGCGAGGCGCTCGCGAATGGCGTCCCGCATCAGCTCGAGCGCGACGTCCTTGGCGATGCGCTGGCCTTCGGCCAGGAGCATTTGGCTGAGCTCCAGATCGAGGAATTCGGTATCTCGGGCCCCTTGCTGGTCGTTCATGCCTGGACGCTACACGTGACTTTCTTCCCGCGTCGAGGGTCGAGGTCCGCAGGGTTGATTCGGCCTCGCGGCAGGGGCATGCCTCCCCGCCATGGCCATCGCCCCGGAGAGCTTCGAGTACTCGGTGGACGCCCAGAGCGGCGTCGCCACCATCACGCTGAACCGCCCCGAGCGCCTGAACGCGCTCACCTTCCAGGTCTACGAGGAGCTGTCCGCCACCTTCGGCGCGCTCGGTCGCGAGCCCGGCGTGCGCGCCGTGTTGATCACCGGCAAGGGCCGCGCCTTCTGCTCCGGCGGCGACGTCGAGGACATCATCGGCAAGCTGTTCGAGCGCGACGCCCAGGGCCTGCTGGACTTCACCCGCCTGACCTGCTCACTGGTCACCGCCATGCGGGGCTGCCGCCGTCCCATCGTGGCCGCTCTGAACGGCACCGTTGCCGGCGCCGGCGCCGTGATCGCCACCGCCGCAGACGTTCGAATCGGCTGCGACAAGGCCAAGATCGCCTTCCTGTTCACCAAGGTCGGTCTCAGCGGTGCGGACATGGGCATGGCCTGGCTGCTCCCTCGAGTGATCGGCTTCGGCAGAGCGACGGAGCTATTGATGACGGGGGACTTCATCGGCCCGGAAGAGGCCCTGCGCATCGGTCTCTACAACCGCGTCGTGCCCCAGGAGGCGCTGATGACGGAAGCCAAGGCCTTCGCCGAGAAGCTGGCTCGCGGGCCCGCCTTCGGGCTGGAGATGACCAAGTCCCTGCTGAACCGAGAGGCCAGCATGGACCTCCCAGGAGCGCTCGCCCTGGAAGCAGAGGCGCAGGCCACGTGCATGCTGCACCCCGACTTCCGAGAAGCCTACGAAGCCTTCGTCGCCAAGCGCCCGGCGAATTTCTCATGAGCATCGAGCTAGAGAGCATCGAGCCCCTCGTCACGCCGGAGCACCGAGCGCTCGCGGCTCGAGCCGAACGCGTTGCCCAAGACGAGATCGCACCGCTGCCGCCCGCCACAAACGACGAAAGCGCACGCCTGCAAGCGCGACAAATCCTCGAAATCCTCGGCAAGAGCGGCCTGCTCCAGGCCGCCCATCCGCTGGATCTTCGCGGCGCGTGCCTGATCCGCGAGACCCTGGCGCATGCCTCGCCCCTGGCGGACGAGGTGTTTGCGCTCCAAGCCTTGGGATCGACTCCCATTGGTTTGGCCGGCGCGGAACCACTCCGAGAGCGCTGGCTCCCCGCAGTGATCCGCGGACAAGCCATGGCTGCGTTCGCCATGACGGAATCGGAAGCCGGCTCCGACGTCGCCGCCATGACCACCCGCGCCCGGCGAGATGGCGAGCACTACGTCCTCGATGGCGACAAGACCCTCATCTCGAACGCCGGCATCGCAGATTT
This sequence comes from Polyangiaceae bacterium, assembly GCA_020633235.1. Lineage (NCBI taxonomy): Bacteria > Pseudomonadati > Myxococcota > Polyangiales > Polyangiaceae > Polyangiaceae bacterium. The sequence continues at coordinate 70,288 of JACKEA010000003.1, forward strand.
CTACACCGTGTTCGCCAAGACGGATCCGGACGCCGGTCATCGCGGCATCAGCTGCTTCGTGGTCCCGGCAGACACCCCCGGGTTGTCCCTCACGCGAGCGCTGGTGCTCTCCGCGCCGCACCCCCTGGGGGAGCTCGCCTTCCGAGATTGCCGCATCCCGGTCTCCGCCCGCGTGGGCGACGAAGGCGCCGGGTTCAAGCTCGGCATGGCCACGCTGGATCGCTTGCGCACCACGGTGGCGGCGGCGGCGACGGGCATGGCGCAGCGAGCCCTCGACGAAGCGCTGCACCACGCCGTCTCGCGGCGCCAGTTCGGAAGCGCCCTGGGAGACTTCCAAATGGTGCAGAACCGCCTGGCGCGGATGGCCATCGATCTGACCGCGGCGCGGCTCTTGGTGTACCGCGCCGCCCTGGCCAAGGACGCCGGCAAGGAGCGCGTGACGCTGGAGAGCGCCATGGCCAAGGCTTTTGCTACGGAAGCCGCCCAGCGCATCATCGACGACGCCGTACAGATCGTCGGCGGCCGCGGCGTGCTGGCGGACCACCCGCTCGATCGCCTGTACCGCGCCATCCGTCCGCTCCGCATCTACGAAGGCACCACGGATGTACAGCACATCGTGATTGCCCGAGCCCTGCTCAGCCGAGCCCAATCCTGACGACCATCGCCTTTCTTCCGCCGTCACCCACGGCCCTGCTACGATCCGCGGTCCAATCCCCATGCCCCCAACTCGCGGTCCCAGCGAAACCGCACCGCCGTCTGCGGCGGTGTGGTGCCGACACGGCCTCATCGCCGGTGCTCTACTCGGTGCGCTCTTGGGACTGGAGAACCAGCTCATGTTGCGGCTGGACGGCAGCCCGGCGCTGGACGGCTCGGCCCCCGCCACCTGGTTGCAGTCCGCAGCGGCGGTTCTGTTCACGGCCGCGGTCTTGGCGCTGGGAATGTCACTGGTGGCCGTGGCCACGCTGCCTTTGCTGAAAACGTCCGTCGGACGCATCGTGGCGGTGGGCATCCAAGCCGCGTTCATGGGTTGGCTCACCCTCAGCTATCTGGTGAGTGTCCTGTTGCGAACGCTCAGCGGCTCCTATCTCACCGTGGGCGCCATCGAGTTCGGGCTCAACGGCAACAGCCACCTCTTCGAAGCGGCCCTGTCCGGCTTTCGCGTCGAGAGCGTGCTGCTAGTGGCGATGGTGAGCCTGGCGGTGGTGGGCAGCGCGCGCTACGCGCTCCGGGCCCTGGGCAAGCCGCGACCCGCGCGTCGCTCGTTGGGCGTGCCCATGGCGCTGGCCGGTGCCGGCCTGTTACCCGTGACCTTGGTGACCGGTCTCGCCGCCGCCAGCCCGGAGATGGCACTGCTCGCGTCCGCGCTGCCCACTCCTGCGCCCACCGCCGAGGACGACGATCACGGCGCGGCTGCGCCGCCCCCCACGCGGCAGAGCGGCCCGCCCTTGAGCGACGGCGATCGCTGGCTCGCCGCTGCCAACGCACACAAGGGCCAACGCCCCAACGTGCTGCTCACCACGTTGGAGTCGATCGCGCTGTCGCACTTGGGCGTGAACGGCTACCCGCGAAAGGTCACGCCGAACCTCGATCGTATCGCGCGGCAGAGCGTGGTGTTTTCCCGGGCCTGGACCACCGCGACACACTCCAGGAAGCGCGGGTAGTCGAGGTGCTTGTAGACGTCGAGCCCGCTCCCCCGCCTACGCCCAGATGGCGATCCTCTCGTCGCTGTTCCACGACCTGTTCTTCGCCCTCTCCTACCCCACCGCGACCATTTCCAGGTTGCGCTTCGAGACCACGAAGACACCCGTGTATCGCTGGCACGCGCAGAGCTACGACGGTGAGCATCTGGACATCGGCAGCGAACTGGCCGTACCGGACGACGTCACCGTGGACCACGCCCTGCGCTGGATGGACGACCAGGCGAAGCCCTGGGCGCTGTACATGAACCTGCAGGCGACGCACTTCCCCTATCGCATCCCGGCGGGTGAGCCGACGCCCTTCACGCCCACGGAACCCGACGCCGGCAGCTTCAACTACCTCCGCTATCCTCGCAGCGACCGCGAGGTGGCGCTGAACCGCTACGACAACGCCCTCTCTTACGTGGATCGGCAACTCGGTCGCATCGAGCAGCACCTGCGGGCGACGGGGCAGCTGGACAGCACCATCTGGATCATCACCGCCGATCACGGCGAGATGTTCTTCGAGCACGACATGGTGACCCACGGCAAGACGCTGTTCGACTCGGAGGCGCGTGTACCGATCATGGTCCACTGGCCGTCGCACCTGAAGCCGATGAGCGTGGACGCGCCGGTCTCGAACCTGGACGTGATGCCGACCTTCGCCGATCTGGTGGATCTGCCGCCCCACCCGTCGTTCCAGGGCAAGAGCCTGCTCTCGGCAAGCAGTGGCGAGGAAGACGCGCGCGCCATCTACATGAACATCCAGGGCCTGCGAACCTCGGAAGCCGTGGTGTGCTGGCCCTACAAGCTCATCGTGGAGCACGCGGGGGGCCACGTGCGGCTCTTCGATCTGGAGCAGGACCCGGGAGAGCTCCGCGACCTCGCGAGCAAGAAGGTCCGAGTGAGCGAGTCGCTGCGACAAACCCTCCGCGGACAGATGCGCGCGCAGGTCGAGTATCACGGCAAGGACGATTCCTTCCGAACGGTGCGCTACGCGCCGCGCCTCGCCCGTTGCCCGAACGTCGGCGTGCGGCGCACGGCGGAAAGCAGCGGCGACGGCGTGGCGAAGGCGCCCCAGGGACCGCTGCCAAACGAGCCCGCCGCGCTCCCCAAGCCCCCGCCGCGGGTGTTCTGATCAGCCCGGGATCTCGACGTAGTTGAGTAGGTTCTCCAGGTGACGCAGGTGGTCCCGGGTGACCTCCTCGAACCCGACGGCGTTGAACAGATCGTCCGCGGCGCGCTTCACCTCGGCGTGGCCCTCCCCCAAGAACGCTTCTTTCATCGCGGCCGATAGCTCCGGCGGCAAATGGACCGAGGCGGCCAGCACGTCGCCCGGAATCGGGCCGGCGAACTTGAGCACGCGCATGGGAGCGCGACCCCAGCCACTGCTGCGCACGCGACCGGAGTCGTCGAAGTGGGCGTAGGTCGCCCCCACGTCAGCGCGGCCGGAAGCCACTGCCTGCGCGACGGCGTCGTGACTCGCTAGAAACTGCTCCTCGCCGAACAGCTTCTCGAGGTCGAACCCCTGCGCGCGGAGCGACGCTCGGATCACGAGGTAGCCCGCGCTGCTCATGTGATCGACCCACGCCACGCGGGCGCGGCGCAAATCCTCGATGCGCTGCACACCGCTATCCTCCGGGACGAAGAGCGCCGTCCAGTACCACGCGCTGCCCGCGCGCACGGGTGCGACCAGCGGCGTGGCGCTCCCCCGGCTCACCGCTCGCAGCGCGATCATGGGTGGCAGCCACGCGAAATGCAGCGTACCCCAGTGGAGCTCCGCCAACAGATCCGTGTACAGCTCGCACGGCTGACCGCGCACCTTGGTGTCCAGCGCGAGGGACAGCGCGTCGCACAGCACCTCGAGGCGACCGCGGGTGGGCCCCACGGCGCGGGCGGTCGGCCGCAGCGTGACTCGCCCGAGCTCGGAGAGCGCGATGCCGACGCGCAACTCCCGAAGCTCCGAAGAATCCGACCCAGGCATGACTCGTCCCGAGCTTAGCGTGCGGCGGGTTTCTGGCCCACGACGAACGCCTTCACGACACCGTCACCCGCTCGTCGAGGAGCAAGGCGGCCAGATCCAGACTGGAGATGATCCCCGCGAGCTTTCCGCCGTCCACGACCAACAGGCGGTGAATGCCGTGGTCCACCAGCTGGCGCGCGACCTCGGTGATCGGGGTGCTCGGCTCCACGGCCACCACGGCATCCGTCATGACGTCCTTCACCCGCAGCTTCGCGATGCGCTCGGCGACGATCAGACCGGCGCGCGCATCGAGGGCGGAGTCATCGACTTCTGGAGCTCGGATGCCGCTGGCGGCGCGATCGGGAGCTTCGACCAGCTCCGCAAGAGCCCGCGCGACCGAGATTTGCTTCACGATGTCGGAGCGCGCGATCACGCCCACCACGCGCTCGCCGTCCAGCACCGGGACGCCGCCCACGTGGTGCTCGAGCAGGCGGCGCTCGAGATCTGCGAGCGTCATCTCCGGCGTGGCCGTCACCAGCGGCACGCCCTGCATCACGTCCCGCGCGCGGAGCATCAGCTCTCCACGCGCCGCTCGTAGATCACGAGCGCGCCGAAGCCACCCCGGCGTTCTTGTTCCGTGGCCGGATCGCTCGCGTATTTGATGTCTCCGACGACACCCCCCTCCGACACGATGCGTTCGAGCAACTGATTGAGCAGGTCTTCGAACTTGCGCGCGTCGTGCTCGTAGACGTGCGCCACCCTCAAGACTCGGTCGCTGCTGGACATGCCCATTCCCAGGTGCATTCACCGTGCCGTCATCGCCCCACGGTTCACCCCGAGGATCGCGCAGGCCCTGCGTTCGGGGCATCTTTGCAGCGCAGCTTCGGCGCAAGGAGCTACCGTCGGTTTCAATCTCGGTGTACGCGTTCCGTGGCATGTGGCGACCGGAACAGCCAATCCGCCACGACCTGCTCGAGGCACGTTGGCCCACCCGCGATGAAGCGGCGCGCGCGCGTCTGTTCCAACCCCTCGAGAGCGGCCGCCTGAAGCTCACGGAGCGGACTTGGATCCCGGCCATGGTTCCGTGGCGCGCGACGGACGACGGCTTCGTCACCTCCGACGTGCTCGCTTGGTACGAGCGCTTCGCCCGGGGCAAGCCGGGCGCCATCGTGGTGGAGGCGACGGGCATTCGCGACGTGCCCAGCGGCCCGCTGCTCCGCATTGGCCACGATCGCTTCGTCGAGGGCCTTCGAGCGTTGAGCGAGACGGTCCGGCGGGCGAGTGCAGGGCGCACGCGGCTTTTCATCCAGCTCATCGACTTCTTGGCGATCCGCCGCCGGCCCGAGCCCGAGAAGTACTTCTCGCGCCATTTGGCCATCAGTCAGCGCCATCGCGACGCGCTCGCCGGGCGCTTCCAGAGCGACGAGGATTTACGCCGGCTGCTGCCCACCCTCCCTCGCGCCGAGCTCGAGCGAGTGCTGTCGTCCCGGGAGCTTTCAGCGCTGGACTACGGCTACCGCGAGCGCGTGACGGACACGCACCTCGCTCACGTGCGCGACCTGCCGACGACGCTCCCGGGGCTGTTCGCGGACGCCGCCGCACGGGCGGAAGCTGCGGGGTTCGACGGCGTGGAGCTGCACTCTGCCCACGCCTACACCCTCGCGTCGTTCCTCTCTCGCCTCAACGATCGCGACGACGGCTACGGCGGGAGCCTGGAGCAGCGGCTGCGCTTACCCCTCGAGACGTTCCGCGCCGTGCGCGAGCGCGTCGACTTCGTGGTGGGCGCCCGCTACCTCGCCGACGAGTGCATCGAAGGCGGCAATGGCGTGAGCGAAGCGATGGACGTCGGCGTCGCCTTCGCCCGGGCGGGGATGGATTTTCTGTCCCTTTCCCGGGGCGGCAAGTTCGAGGACGCCAAGCAGCCGAAGGTGGGCTGGGCCGCCTACCCCTACACCGGCAAGAGCGGCTGGGAGTGCATGCCGACGACGCTGGCCGACCCCCGCGGACCGTTCGGTCGCAACGTCGACGCCGTATCCCGGATCCGAAGCGCAGTTCGCGGCGCCGGCTTTTCGACGCCGGTGGTCGTGGCCGGTGGCATCGCCACCTTCGAGCAGGCCGAACGTATCCTCGAACGCCAAGACGCCGACGTCATCGCGTCGGCGCGACAATCCTTGGCGGATCCCGACTGGTTCGAGAAAACGCGCCTCGGCCGCGGCAGCGAGGTGCGCCGCTGCGTGTTCACCAACTACTGCGAAGGCCTGGATCAGAAGCACAAGCAGGTCACCTGCAAGCTGTGGGATCGCGAGGCGCTCTCGGAGCCCGACGTGACGCTGGACAAGAGCGGTCGCCGGCGGCTCACGGCGCCCAGATGGGAGCCCGAGTGAAGCGCCGGCTCCTGCTGCTGGCAGCGCTGTTCTGGGCCACGCCCGGCATGGCCGAGGAATCGGCGCCGGTGCGCGTCCGAGCCCAGGCGGCGTGCAGCGACAGCGACGCCTTCTTCCAGGAGATCCTCGCTCGCACGCCCCGCGCGCGCCGCGCGAACGAGGGCGAAGACGCCACGCGCTTCGATTTGACGATCGAAGCGCGGGACGGAAAGTTCCGCGGGGAGCTGGTGGTGGAGAGTGCGGAGGGTGGTCGCGCGACGCGCCGGGTCAGCGCCGCCACCTGTGAAGACGTTTCCCAGGCGCTCGCGTTGGTGGCTGCGCTCGCCATCGATCCCGAAGCAGGGACGCGAGGGAGCGCGCCGGAACCCGCCGTAGCGCCGACTCCGACGGCGCCGCCCGCCGAGCCCGCGCCGACCGTGACGTCCGCTCCCGCCGTCGTTTCCGCGCCGCCCCGACAAGAAGAACCCCCGGAGGATCACTTTCAGATTTTTGTTGGTGTCGGCGCGGAAGCGACCGGTGGCGCCGTGCCGGCGCTGGGCATCGGAGAGCGGGCCCTGGTCGGCGCGGGCTGGTCGTCACCGAGCGTGGTGTCGCCGACGCTGTGGCTCTCTTTCGCGCGCGTCACGGGACACACGGAAACCGACCTCGGTCGCGCGGACATGACCCTCGTCGCGGGTCGCCTCGAAGGTTGCCCAGTGCGCCTCACGCTCGGTCCGCTCTCGGCGCTGCCCTGCGGCGGGGCGGAGCTCGGGCGTCTTTCGGGCCAGGGCAGCGGCATTCGAAACCCCAACGGCGGCGCTGCGTGGTGGGCGGCGGCCACGGCTCGGGGCGCCCTCGAGCTGCGCCCGGGGGCCGGCCTGGCGCTGGCCCTGAGCGGCGGCGCTTTGCTGCCAATTACTCGAGATCACTTCGTTTTCGTCGATGCCGGGGCGGAACGGCTGGCCTTTCGGCCGCCGCCGGTGGCGGGCTTTTTCGGTCTGAGCCTCACGGCGGAGCTTTCGCCATGACGGATTTCGCGATCGATGTCCGGCGCCGCGGCCATGATGAGCACATGGCGGATGGAGCGTCGGCCCGAGCCCGCGACGACCGCACTTCGGAGATCACCATTCGCTCCCAAGTGCAGCAGTCGGACGACGCGCGCCTGACGTCCCTGGTGGAAGCGAGCTTCGACTTCGTGTGGCGGACCCTGCGGCGCGTGGGGATTCCGGAGAGCGACGCGGACGACGCGGCGCAAGAGGTGTTCCTGGTCGCGGCGCGTCGGTTGGGCGACATCGAGGTCGGGCGCGAGCGCGCGTTCCTGGTGGGCACGGCGCTCCGCGTGGCCTCCACACGGCGGCGCTCGGCACGCCGGCGCCCGGAGGCACCGGACGAACGCGTCGGCGAGGCGCGGGACCCGGCGCCGGATCCCGAGACCTTGGCGAGTCGCAGTGAGGCTCGCCGAACCCTCGACACCGTGCTCGACGAAATGTCCGAAGAGCTGCGGGTCGTGTTCGTGCTCTTCGAGCTGGAAGAGCTTCCGGCTCCCGAAATCGCGACGCTGGTGGGCATTCCCACCGGCACTGTCGCCTCGCGGCTGCGGCGCGCGAGAGAGTGCTTTCATGCTGCCGTGCGGCGCTTGCGTGCGCGCGACGCGGCAGGAGGTGGGTCACCATGACCGAGCTTGTTCCGCTGCTCCGAGGCGAAGCCGATGAGCTGGAGATGCAGCTGCTTTCGTCCGCTCGACAAGATGCGCCCTCGCCGGAGGCGCGCGCCCGCACCCTGGCGGCGCTGGGAGTCGGAGGCGCCATCGTGACGACGGCCGCGGTCACGGCCGGAAGCGGCGCGGCCGGCGGCGGCGCCGCGACGGCGGGCAGCGCGACGGCGAAGCTCGGCCTCGCGGTGGTGGTGAAGTGGGTGGGCATCGGCTTGCTCGCCGGCACCGTGACCAGCGTGGGCGCGACGGCGGTCACGTCGGCGCCAGGGCGCGCCGTCGTGGTGGAAGACACGGAAGCGCCCGCGGCGCCCGCGGCGCTGCCCGCCGTGAGGACGCCCAAGGTCGCGTTCGCCGCCACAGCGGAGCCCGAGCGCGCTCGAGGCGAAGTGGCGGTGGCGTCGGCGTCCGCCGCACCAGAAGCAGCTCCGGAGCCCGACGTGGCGGCGGAGGTCGCGCTCTTGGATCGCGCTCGCGGCGCGATGGCCCGGGGCGACAGCGCCGGCGCCATCGCTGCGCTGCGAAAGCACGACGCCGAGTTCAAGAACGGCACGCTGAATCCCGAAGCGGACGTGCTGCGCATCGAAGCGTTGCTGGGGCGCGGGGACAGCGCCAGAGCGGCGGGCGCTGCCCGGGCGTTTCTCGCCAGCCACGGCGAAAGCCCGCTGGTGGGCCGCGTGCGCAAGCTGCTGCAAAAGGCGCAGGCGGCGGAAAAGCCCGCCCCCGTACCCATGAAGGCGGCGGCTTCGCCGGCGCCCGCGCCAGAGCCCGTCGCCCCCGAGCCGGCGCCGGCGGCCCCCGCCACGGCCTCGTTTCCGGTGCAGTAGCGCGTTTTTCGTGATCGTCACGCTGGGCCCTGGCCATCACGCTAGCGAGGTGAAGGCATGAACCGCTTCTTGGGACTCGGGCTTTCGGCGCTTTTGGCGCTCACGGCGTGCAGCGGCAAGCACGTGGAGTTGGGCGACACCGGGACCGGCGGCAACGGCGGCAACGGCGGCACGAGCGGCAATGGCGGCACGAGCGGCAACGGCGGAACCGGTGGCGTGATCCCGCCCGGCCCGAAGAGCGACCAGCTCGATCTGCTGTTCGTGGTGGATAACTCCATCTCCATGGCGGACAAGCAGCAGCTCCTTGCGGACGCTATGCCGGAGCTGATGAGCCGGCTCACCAATCCGCGCTGCGTCAACGCTGCGGGGGAACCCATCGCGCAGCCGCAGTCGCCCACCGACACCTGTCCCAAGGGCAGCCAGCGCGAGATCTCCCCGGTCCGGGACATGCACGTGGGCGTGATCTCGTCCAGCATCGGCGCTCATGGTGGCGACGTGTGCGGCGGGGGAACGGAAGGCCAAGACGACCACGCGCACCTGATCGCGACGGTGCGCTCCGGCCTCAGCAGCTACCAAGACCAGGGCTACCTGGTGTGGGATCCCGACGGCAAGAGCGGCGGCATGACGGACTCCGCCCAGCTGGTGCAGGCCACCACCGAGCACGTGCTCGCCGCCGGAGAGCTCGGGTGCGGCTACGAGGCGCCGCTGGAGGCGATGTATCGCTTCCTGGTCGACCCGGAGCCCCCGGCCGGTGTCATCGTCGGAAACACCGGAGAGAGCGAGATCACCGGCATCGATCAAGAGGTCTTGAGCCAGCGGCAGAAGTTCCTCCGACCCAGCTCGATCCTCACCGTGGTGTTCCTCACGGACGAGAACGACTGTTCCATGCGCGACGACCAGCAGTCCTGGCTGGTGTCCACGAGCGGGTCCAACATCCCCCGCGCCACCAGCGCGTGCGCCGTCGACCCCGACGACCCCTGCTGCCAGAGCTGCGGCGAAGCGCCAGGTCCTGGCTGTCCCGACGTAAACGACGACCCCGAGTGCCAGAAAGGCGCCTACGACCAGACCACCGAAGACACCCCCAACCTGCGCTGTTGGGATCAGAAGCGGCGCTACGGTGTCGACTGGCTCTACCCCGTGGATCGCTATCTGAAGGGTCTCACCAGCAGTCAGATCGAAAACCGCGCGGGGCAGCTAGTCCCCAACCCGCTGCTCGCCGCCCGTGCGCCCGGGCAGATCGTGGTCACCGGCATCGTGGGCGTGCCCTGGCAAGACCTGGCCACCCCGGAGACCCTCGCCGGGTCCGCACCGCTGGCGCTCCAGAGCAGCAGCGCGCTCCAGTGGGCGTGGCTGGTGCCTACGGGCAAGACGCCCCCGACGGACCCCCTGATGCGAGAGTCCGTGGACCCTCGTACCGGCACGCAGCCGTCCACAGGCCAGGCCCTGGCTCCACCCACTGCTGGTCCGGGTGCGAATGGCTCCAACGGCCACGAGTGGTCCCCGGAGCACGACGACCTCCAGTACGCCTGCATCATGCCGCTCAAAGAACCCCGGAACTGTCAGAGCGCGACAGGAGGCTGCGACTGCAAAAGCGCGTGGGAGCCCGGATACTCCAAGAACAGCCCGCTCTGTCAGGTCCCCGGCACCGGCGAGTACACAGGCTACCAACGCTTCGCCAAGGCCTACCCCGGCACTCGGCACCTACAGCTCTTGCACGGCCTCGGCGACCGCGGCGTGGTCGGCTCGGTGTGCGCCAAGACCATCGAGGGCAGCGTGCGGGACGTCGGCTATGGCTATAATCCCGCCTTCACCCGCACCCTCCAGCGCCTCGAGCTGCTCTTGAAGTAGCGGCTATCGTTTGTCAGGCGTCGATCGCGGGGGGACAATGCTGGCATGACCACTTGGCTTCGCCGCACGACGCTCTTCGCCTTGTCCACCGTGGCTGCCGCGAACCTCGCCTCCGCGTGCTCCGCATCCAACGACCAAAACGGTCCCGGCGCGGGCGCCAGCGGCGCGACCGGCGGGACCAGTGGGTTTGGCGGAAGCGGCGGAACCGGTGGGACCAGCGGTACCAGCGGCAGCGCGGGAACGGGCGGCATCATCCAGATCGAAGGCGGCGCGGGCGACGGCTCCACCGGCTTCAACGGCGATCCCAAGACGTGCCAGCAAGCCGCGGATTCCCACACCTACCTGGGCTGCGATTTCTGGCCGACGGTGGTGGCCAACAACGTGTGGGAAATCTTCGACTACGCCGTGATCGTGGCCAACGCCGGCGACACCGCGGCGGACGTGACCATCGAAAAGGACGGGCAACCGGTGGCAACGGGCACCGTGCCTCCGAATGGTCTGCAGAAGTTCTTCCTCCCCTGGGTCAAGGAGCTCAAAGGTCCCCCCGCCAATGCCTTGGGCTCAGCCACGCCGCTGACCACCAGCGTCCGCGCACCCGGCGGCGCCTATCACCTCACCACCACGGTCCCGGTGACGGTGTACCAGTTCAATGCCCTCGAGTACCAACCGGCGGGCGGACCCGCGGGTAAGGATTGGTCCACCTGCCCCGGCAATGGCGGCGTCGGTTGCTTCTCCTACTCGAACGATGCGTCCCTGCTCTTGCCCAGCACCGCAGCCACGGGCAACTACCGCATCACCGGCGTCCAGAGCTGGCCTCAAGCCAACATGGGCGCCTACTTCGCCGTCACGGGGCTGGAGGACGGCACCACCGTCAAGGTGCAGGTGGTGGGCAGCGGACAGATCATTCCCGGAAACGGAGTCCCGGCAACCGCTGGTGGCGGCGTGACCAGCTTCCCCATCGGCCGCGGCGAGGTGGTCGAGGTGCTCGGCAACACCACGGGGGATCTGAGCGGTAGCTTGGTCCAAGCGGACAAGCCGGTTCAGGTCATCACCGGCATTCCCTGCATCCAGGCACCAATTGGCGCGCAAGCCTGTGATCACATCGAAGAGAGCGTATTCCCGGCAGAAACGCTGGGCACGCGCTACTTCGTCAATGCCCCGTCGGGCCCCAACGGCAATGTGGTCGGGCAGGTGGTGCGGGTCTACGGCAACGTCAACGGGACCCAGCTGAGCTATCCGGCGGGACAGCCCGCCGGCGCCCCGACCACCATCAACGACGGTCAGGTGGTGCAGTTCGGCCCCACCGACAAGGACTTCGAGATCCAGGGGGACCACGAGTTCGCCGTCGGCCTGTTCATGTTGGGCGGCAGCATCGTCGACCCCGGCGCCGCGGTCGGCAACCAGAAGGGGGACCCGTCCCAGAGCTTGGCCTTCGCCGTGGAGCAGTACCGCACCAAGTACGTGTTCCTGGCGCCGGACGACTACAGCGTGAGCTACGCCGACATCGTGATGCCCATCGATGCCAGCGCCACGTTGGACGGCACGGCGGTCACGCCGGGAGCTTCAGCGTTGGCCGCGGATGGCTACGCCGTGGCACGGGTCAAGCTCGGCGTCGGCGCCAGTGGTGCCCATGTGCTCATCTCCGACAAGCCCGTCGGCTTGCAGGTCGTCGGCTACGGCAACTACACCAGCTATCAATATCCGGGCGGTTTGAACCTGAAGGGCATCGCGCCGCCACCGCCCCCCATCAAGTAGGTCCGCTACTTCGCAGGGCCGGCCACGTTGGTGAAGCCGACGGCTTCCTCGCGATCGTCCCCACCCACCTGGAACTTCACCCACACGCGGCCGATAGCGGCGTCTACCTTGCTGACTTTGCCGGGCACGAAGGCGCCGAGCGTGGGCACCCGCACGGCGTCCCCGGCCTTGACCTTGGGCACCACCGGCACGTTCTCGCAGTCCTTCGCTGCCAACGCCTTCATCTTGCCCGCGAAGCCCAGACCCAGGATCTGATCTGCGTTGGCGGCCACGCGGATCCAGCGCAGCACCCGGCTCTTGTCGCTGCACGCCACGGTGGTGCCGACGGCGCCAGGCTTGTCCAGCACCCCGAAGCTGCCTTCCGGAAGCTGGTCCACCTTTTCGCCCCAACCGCTCGGGTTATCGAGGGTCATGTCCAGGTAGCGCACCTTCGGCTTTTCCGGCGTGCCGCCCTCCACCACGATGGCCCGCTGCAGCCCCGAGCCGCTGGCCCAGGCGGTGAGCAGAACGTCCCCGGGTTTCGCCGTGACCTTGGGCCCCACCGGCAAGATCAACAGGTTCGGGATGGTCAGCACGCGCCCCGAGAGCGTCTTCACCACGCTGGCCGTGGGTCCCGGTCGCTCGAGATGCGCGCCGTAGTAGATGAACGTCTGCTTGTCGCCGCCGATCTCCAGCGCTTCGTCGATGGCGTTACGCGTGGGCGTCAGCACGAACTCCCCCGCTTTGGCGGAGAGCTCGCCGTTCGGCATCTCGAAGGGCACGGCATCCGGCGCGTTCACCGTGGGCTCCGCCGCGACGCTGGCGGAGGGCGCGGTCGGGGCGGCTTTCTTGACCGCGCTCGTCACCGCAGGCGCCGGGGTCTCCTTGGGCGTCGCCGGCTCCTTCTTTTCGCAACCGGCAGCCAGGGCCAGTAGCACTGCACACACACACACACGTGAGGACATCCGGGCCTTGCTATAGAGCGGATGACCTAGGGCGAAAAGGGCCGTGCTACCCTCAGCGCATGCGTCCCGCCGCTCGTCCCAAGGTCATCATCCGGCACTGTGACACCTATGATGCGGAGCGCATCCGCCGCATCATCCGCGAAGGCCTGGAGGAGCTCGACCTGAGACCCCACGGCCGCACGTTGGTGAAACCGAACCTGGTGGCGTCGGGGCCGCTGTTCCAGCACGCCTTCACCCGTCCGGAGTTCGCCGAGGGCGTGCTGCTCGCGCTCCGGGACCGGGACGACGGCGCCATGACGGAGCTCGCCATCGGCGAACGCTGCGGCATCACCGTGCCCACTCGCGTGGCCTTCGAGGGCGCCGAGTACAACCCCATGATCAAGCGGCTGGGGGTGAAGCAGTACTTCTTCGAGGAAGAGCAGCAGCTCGAGATCCCCCTGTCTCACGAAGGTCGCCTGCGCGACTACCTGTTCACACCGGAGCCCGTGGCCAAGGCCGACTGCTTCGTGAACATCCCCAAGTTCAAGGCCCACCCCTGGACCACCGTCACCTTCTCCAACAAGGCCTACATCGGCATCCAGGACGATCGCCACCGGCTCATCGATCACGACCACCGGCTGGACGAGAAGATCGCGGACCTGCAGTACATCGTTCAGCCGGAGTTCATCGCCATCGACGCGATCATCGCCGGCGAGGGGCGCATGCTCACGCCCATCCCGCGCAAGCTGAACCTGATCGTGATGGGCAACAATCAAGTCGCCTTTGATAGCGTGTGCTGCGCCATCATCGGCGTGGATCCCGCCACCGTGCCGCACATCGCCCTACCCGCTGAGCGCGGCTTTGGCCCCCTCGATCTGGAAGCCATCGAGATCAGCGGAGACGTCACCCTGGAGCAGGCGAAGGAACGCGCCGAAGGTTTCTCCGTGGGCCTGGTCCGGGTGGAGAAGTACTTCGAGGGCACCCACATCAGCGCCTACGCCGGCCCGCCTCCGGAGCCGGAAGCCACGGATTACTGCTGGGGCGGCTGCCCCGGTGCCATCGAAGAGGCCATCGAAATCTTGCGTCTGTACGACGAGCAGGCGGACGAAAAGCTGCCGCACCTGCACGTGGTGTTCGGCGCCTATCAGGGACCCATCGACGCCAAGCCCGGGGAGAAGGTGATCTTCATCGGGGATTGCGCCACCTGGGAAGGGAACCTGGGCGAAAAGCTGGTGCAGATCCGTAGCAAGTACCAGGACCGTTCCCGCAAGGACCCGCACCACGCCAAGCACGAGGACATCTACGTGAAGATGGCGAAGGTCATGAAGAAGCTGAAGGAGAGCGCGGACGAGCAGTACGTGCGCTTCGAAGGCTGTCCCGTGTCCGTCGCGGAGCAGGTTCTGTTCCTGGTGCACTTGGGTGGCCTGAAGAACCCCTACGTGAGTAAGGACAACGCCTGGCAGTTCACCAAGAACTACCTGATGTGGCGGTCTTCCACCGCTTTGCAGCGCCTCACGGGCAAGCCGTACCAGAAGCACGGGCCCTGCCAGCGCGGCGAAGCAGCGCCGGAAGTGAGCCCCACGCCGCCCGGCGAATGATTGCTCAAGGGTTCAGCACCCGAGCCGTTCTTCGAGGCTGATGGCACGGTACGGATGCATGGTGTTTCTCGCTGCCGCGCTGGCGACCTTGGCGCCGGCGGGTGCCGCGGGGGAAAAGGCCAACGCACGGCAACTCCAAGGTGGGAGCAACGGAAAGCACGTACAGCTCGACGCCGAGCGGAGTCTGGATCTTTCGCCGGACGCCGAGCTCGTGCGCGAGCGCGGGCTGCGTCTCGATCTCGACGGCAACGGCTCCACCGTGTTGGTGGACGTGTATCGCTTGGTCAAGGGTCAGGTGGACGTGCGCTTCGCCGGCAAATCCAATACCGCGGTCATGATTCGCGCGCCCCGCCGGGTCACCGCGGTCGCGAAGGACGGTCACTACCGCATGCTCGCCGTGCCCGGGAGCGCCAGCGTCGCTGCCCTGGACAAGGACACCCTCGCCGCCGTGGGCAACGACTGGAAACCGCTGCACGCCGGCTGGGCCCGCAGCGTGAGCCCCGCCAGCGCCGGCACGCCGCGGGCGATCCTCGCGGCCCCCAACGCGCGCGCGGAGAGCGCGCTCATCATAGCGGCCGATGGCACCGCCAACGGCGCCGTGCGCTGGCAGAAGCTTTCCGGCGCAGCGAAGTACTTCGTGGAGGTGGAGCGCGATGGCGAGCGCATCCGATCCCGCGAGACCAAGGACGCCCGCGCGGTGCTCCCGGACTTGACCCCCGGGCGCTACGCCGTGCGCGTTTCGGCGGTCGATGCCTTCGGGCTCGCGGGCGCGAGCTCCGCGGACGCCCGCATCCAGGTCGTCGGTCTCGGGCTGCCGGAAGGCGCACGCGCCGAGGGCGACCACATCTGGCTCGGGCCGAGCCAGCGGGCAGCGTTGGTCGGCGCCGAGGGGCTGGAGATGACCTACGGAAAGTCGAGCTTCTTCGTTCCCGCGGCGCGCAGCGTGGGGCTGAGCCGCGGACGCGCCACCCTGCTCCGGCTTCGCGTCGCACCAACAAAGGAAGAAGCCCGCGTCCACCTCAATCCCATCGAGCTCGCCGCCAAGGTAGAGCTGTCTCCCAAGCTCGCGCGCTGGCCTCGAGACGAGGTGCGCGTCAGCGTCCACGTCACCGCCAAGGGCACGGACGTACCCAAGGTCACCCCCAGCGTCACCATCAACGGCGCTCCGACGAAGGTGAGCTGGAGCCGCAGCGGCAGCTCGCTCTCCGCGGTGGTTCCGCCGGAGAGCAGCGGCGGTCCGTGGGTAGTGCGGGTCGAAGTGCGCGGGCCCCGCGGCCGTGAGCTCGGTCGCGGTTTCTTGGAGATTGCTCCCTCCGCTCCCGAGCGCACTGCCTCCAACTGACGGGCTTGCGGCGCCGCACGCTCCCGCGCATGTTTCTGTCGTGCGCGCCCTGCTTCTCGGCTGTATCGCCCTCGTCTTCGTGGGCTGCAAGCGCGACACCGAACCGCCGGCCTCCGTCCCCACGCGACCGCCGCCGCTGACGGCGTGCCCACACTTCGCGCCGGGCAAGGTGACCGGCCGCGTGGGCGTGAGCGCACTGGTCGAAGCCTCCGGCATCGTGCAGAGTCGCCAGAACGTCGGCGTGTTGTGGCTCCACAACGACTCCGGCAACCCCGCAGTGTTGTTCGCCCTTCGCGAGAGCGGCGAGCCACTGGCAGCGTTTCGACTTTCCGGCGCCAGCTGTGCCGACTGGGAAGATCTCGCCATCGGACAAGAGACGGCCGGCGGCCCTTGGTACCTGTACGTGGCGGACACGGGCACCAATACCTGGCCGCGCAAGCGCACCGTCATCTACCGCGTGGAGGAGCCGCGGCTCACGGGCAAGGAGTCGCCCAAGGAAACCACCCTCGCGGGCGCCACCGCATTCGGCCTGCGCTACTCCGACGACGCCGTGCACGACGCCGAGACGCTGATGTTCGATCCCGTCTCGCGTTCGCTGTACATCGTCACCAAGACCACCACCGGCAAGAGCGGCGTGTATCGCCTGGCGCTGCCCCTCTCCACCGCCCACGACAACATCGCCCAGCTCGTGGGCGACATCGACACGCCCAGCAACGGCGAGCGCGGCAGCGAGCGGGCCACCGGGGGAGACATCTCTTCCGACGGGGGCTTGGTCGTGGTGAAGACCTACACCAGGGTGTACCTCTGGCCGCGCACCAAGGGCGTGACCGTCGAGCAGGCGCTGTCTACCGAGCCGTGCCCCGGCGCCGTGGCCAAGGAAGAGCAGGGCGAGGCCGTCGGCTTCGCGGCGGACGGCAGCGGCTACTTCACCGCCAGCGAAGGCAAGCACCAGCCGCTCTACTTCTTCGCCAAGCAGCCTTGAGCTTGGATTTTGGTCCGGCGCGATCCCCGGCGCGCGGCGCAGAGCAAGCTCCACGAGGAATTGAGTCGCACGCGAGAACCCGGCGAGGCCGAGCGCATGCTTGTCTATCGGATGGAAGAGTCGCGAGACGCGTCCGGTCGGAGCGGTGCAAACAAAACCCTGAGGAGATTCGCCTTCGGCGAATCTCCGAGCTTGCCCGACCCCGCTCCTCCGAGTACGCCTTGTCGCTCGTCATGCCCGCCTCGATCCATCACGGCCTGCGCAGCCCCGAGGACCTCTCGGCCTTCGGACGCATCGTGGGCTGGGCCTTCGGCTTTCCAGAGAAGGAAGCGTCGGAGTGGCTCGAGCATTCCGGCACGGACAACCTGCGCCTGTACTCGAGCGATGGCGCCGTGCGAGGCGGCTTGCTCACGATCCCCATGGGTCAGTACTTCGGCGGCAAGGCCGTGCCCATGGTGGGCATCGCGGGCGTGGCCGCCGCGCCGGAGGCACGCGGCAAAGGCCTGGCCCTCGAGCTCATGCACGCCACCGTGCGCGAGCTCCACGACAAGGGCGTCGCGCTGAGCACCTTGTACCCCGCCACGCTCACGCTCTACCGCAAGGCCGGCTACGCTCTCGCCGGCAGCTTGTTCGACGTGCGCATGCCCGCCGCGCGCATCGGCATCAGCGAGCCGAACGGCGACGTGCGCCCCGCTCATGACTCGGACGTGGCGGAGATGCAAGCGCTGTACGCGCGAGTTGCCCGCACCCGCGACGGCTATCTCGCCCGCGGCCCGTACATTTGGCAGCGCGTCCAAGCGCCCCGCAGCACCTCGGCGCAGCCTTTCGTGGTGGAGCGCGACGGCAAGCTGGAAGGCTACGTCTACCTCAGCCAGAAACGAAAGGCGCCGGGAGAGAACTTCGACCTCGCTCTCGCCGACGTGACGGCGAGCAGCGCGTGGGCCGCCAAGAAAGTGCTCGCCTTCCTGTACGGCCACCGCTCCGTGGTCGATCACGTGTCCTGGCGCGGGTCGAGCGCGGATCCCCTGCTGCTCGCGATCCCCGAGCGGGTGTACGAGGTACGACTGCGGGAGCACTGGATGACCCGCATCTGTCACGTGCAGGGCGCCCTCGAGGCCCGCGGCTACCCCGCAGGGCTGACCGCATCTCTCGAGCTCGACGTGCACGACCCGCACATTCCCGAGAATTCCGGCCGCATCGTGCTGACGGTGGAGAACGGTCGCGGCCATGTCAGCCGCGGCGGCAGCGGCAAGCTCCGGCTGAGCGTCGAGAGCCTCGCCGCCCTCTACACCGGTTTCCAGTCGCCCGAAGCCCTGGCTCGCTCGGGGAGTCTCACGGCCGACGACGCCTCCGTGGCCCTCGCCCGGGCGCTGCTGTCGGGTCCCCCTCCCGAAATGCCCGACTTCTTCTGACCATGCGCATTCCCCGCCCTTTCACTCACGTCATCTTCGATCTCGACGGCGTGCTGCTCGACACCGAGCCGCTGTACACCGAAGCCACGCAGGCCATCGTGGGGGAGCTCGGCAAGACCTTCGACTGGTCCGTGAAGGGCGACATGATCGGTCGCAGTGCCCTGGATGGCGCCCGCTATCTAGCGGAGAAGCTCGCGCTGCCCATCTCACCGGAAGAGTATCTACGCCGCAGGAAGCCGATCCTGGACGCGCTGTTCACCACCGCTCGAGAAATGGCGGGTGCTCGGTCGCTGGTGGAGATGCTCCAGGAACGCGTGCCCGTGGCGCTGGCCACCAGCAGCACGCGAGAGCAGTTCGAGCTCAAGACCGGCCACCACGACTGGTTCTCGGACTTCGACACCATCGTGTGTGGCGACGACCCGCGGGTGAAGGCCCTCAAGCCCGCGCCGGACATCTTTCTCGTCACCGCACGGGAGCTGTCCGTCGCCCCGGAGAGCTGCCTGGTGTTCGAGGACTCCCTCGCCGGCGTGGCCGCCGCCCGCGCTGCCGGCATGCAGGTGATCGCGATGCCCGATCCGGAGATGGACGCCTCTCGTTACACCGAGGCCCACTGGGTGATCGAACGCCTCGGCGACGTCAGCCTCGCCGATCTGGGCCTCTGAAGATTGTCGGTGCGGCGCGAATCCCGTCGCGACGGTTTCAGTTCTCCAGCGTGGAGTTGTTGATCTCGATCTTGGTGTCGTCGTGCATCGAGATGCCAGGCTGGGCGTACCACGAGCCGCCGGTGTTCTGCCGGATGGTGGAGTCGTTGATCACGATGTTGCCGGAGTGGTCGTTGGTGACGAAGAAGATGGCGCTACCGTGGGCGTTCACTTCGTTGTGCTCGATGAGCGTGCCGCACACGGACAGCGTCATGGTGTTGCCGTCGTTGTAGATGGCGCCACCGCTGCCGCCCCCTGGCGTGCCCGCCTGGGCCGGATTGGCGCCGTTGCCCACGGCCTTGTTGTAGCTGAACAGGCTGTTGACCACCGTCCACGAGACGCCGATGCTGCTGATGCCACCGCCGTTGGAGCAGGCATTGCCGTAGCCGCTCGCGTCCCCGCCGAAGGTGCTGTTCACCACGTACACCGGCTTGTCGTCGAACTGACTCAGCACGCGCACGGCGGCGCCGCCCACGTCCGGGCCGACGTCGTCGCACACGTTGTTGAAGAAGCGGCTGTTGATGATCTTGATGCGACCGCCGCGGGAGAAGATGGCGCCACCGCCTTCTTCCACGTTCCGCGCGTTGCCGTCGGAGAACGTCAGGTTCTGGATGCTGAGCTGCGGATGGTCCTGGTTCTGACAGTGCGACGTGGTCCAC
The DNA here is from genome assembly GCA_020633235.1 of Polyangiaceae bacterium. Taxonomy (NCBI): domain Bacteria; kingdom Pseudomonadati; phylum Myxococcota; order Polyangiales; family Polyangiaceae; species Polyangiaceae bacterium. The sequence goes on from JACKEA010000003.1 coordinate 90,048, forward strand.
TTCTGCGCTTCGTCACAGGTGTTCATGTACAGGATGCGGTTCTTGCCGTCGCCGCTGAGCACCACCTTGCCGCCGCCGTCGATCACGATCTTGGGTCCGGTGTCGTTCACGATCTTGGCCGTCTCGGTCATCTTGATGACGACGGGATCGGGACCACAGTCGAAAGTGATGATGCCGCCCTTGGCCACGGCGTCCACCACCGCCTTGGAAGTACAGGACGCGGGCGTTCCGTCGCCGATCACGTTGTCGGGGTTGGACACGTCTTCAGGCAAGGCTTCGTTCGGGATGTTCAGGCTGCAGTTGCCGTCCGCCCAGCCCGCTGGAGGTCCGGACTCGGGGTGCGCCAGGGGGTTGTTGATGTTGCCGGGATTGGTGCCCGCGCCGGAGCCGCCGGTATTGGAGCCGCCCCCCGTGTTCGAGCCACCGCCACTGCCGCTACCGGCGCCGCCCCCCGTGTTCGCGTTCCCACCGCCGTCGTCCGAGCCGCAGCCCAGCTGAGTGGTCGCCAAAAGCCCAACGAAAAGCCAGCCGCAAAGGATCCGCCCGCGCATCGCACACCTCCTGGAACGTACGAACTATGCCAGCAGGGAAAGTGGCTCGCTATGGACGTGTTTGTCGGTGCATGTACGCGACGGGGCTCGCGCCGCACCAACATCAAAATGAAAAGCGAGTCAGGCGCGAGCGCGCAAGGCTTGCAGGTGGGGGCGATCCCAGTCGATGGGAAGTGCCCACACGTCCGCCAAACGGCGCGCGCGGCCAAGGGCCATGCACAGGGCACCGGGAGCTCCGTGCAGGAGCAAGAAACGACGCGCATCACCGTCGAGGTACAAGCGCTGATTGACGGCGTCGACGGCGGATTCCACTCGCTCACGCGGCGCGGGATGCTCCGAGCTGACGTTGCCCTCGGGCTCGGCTTCGAGCAGATCCCGGAGCGCGGCGTCGGGATCCTCGAGGCGATCGACGAACAAGAAGCGATCCGAGAGCGCGCGATTGGGCCCGAGCTCCGGGTGGGCGTAGTACGCCGCGAGCACCTGCGGCACGCTCGACGGCAGCGACGGCAGCGAGTGGTCACCCACGATCACGCCCAGAGCGCTGGGGCCCAGCTCGAGGGCGATCCCTTCGGATTGCAGGCGTTTGATGGCGTCTTCGAGGGTGGTCACGGGGCGCGTTGAGTCGGGCTGATCTTCCGGCTCCACCCGCAGCACCTTGGGCTTGCCGGCCGCCCGCGGGCCCAACACCACGCGCACGGCCTGGCCCTCGGCGGGCTCTGCCAAGCACGCGGTGACGTCGAAGAGCACCTCGCGGCCGTCTTCCAGCTCCGCGTAACCAAAGCCGTTTTCCGGCCGAAACGAGTAGACCAACCCTCTCATCGTGACTTCCACGGCCCCCGAGCTCCTTGAGGGTCCTACGCCAGCGCCGGGGGGGACCTTCCCTTACCCTGTCCTACACTGGAGGCACGCCCACGTAGCGGGCGCGGGGCCGAAGCAGACGACCCGTGCTGCGTTGCTCGAGGGCGTGAGCGACCCAACCTGCCGTGCGACCGATGGCGAACAGGGCGGACGGCGTGCCCGGAGCGAGACCCAGGGCCGCCGCGACGGCGCACAGGCCCGCGTCGAGATTCGGCGGCGGATACTCGCGGCGCTCGAGCTCCTTCACCAGCGCGAGCACCGTCGCCAAGCGGCGATGCGGGCGCGAGAGGCGCCGCGCAGCGTCCAAGAGCGCGCGACCGCGGGGATCGCCGGAGCGATACAGCGGGTGGCCGAAGCCGGGGATCTCTTCGCCACGACGCAGCCGCGCGCTGAGCACCGCGGCGACCCGCGCGGGGGTGCCGACTTCGTCGAGCAGTGCTTCCAGCCGCGCACTGGCGCCGCCGTGGCGCGGGCCGCTGAGAGTGGCGAGGGCGGCGGTGACGCAGGCGTACAGATCGGCCCCGGCGGACGCGGCCACGCGGGCGGCAAAGGTCGAGGCGTTCAGCTCGTGATCCGCGCACACGACCAAGGTGCGATCGACGAGGGCGCCGCGCGCTCGGGTGACCCGCACACCGAGGGCGACGAGCACCGCCTCGGCGATGGTGTCGGCGGCGAGCGCGGCGCGAGCATGCCCCAGGGCGGCGGCGAAGCGACGCACGATGCGCCGCGCGCGAGCGTGCTCTTTCGCGTCCGGCGCGTCGAAGCGGGCCATGTCGGCCGCGGCGAGCTCGGGGAGCAAGCGCGCGAAGACGTCCAGCGGCGCTCCCGCGCAAGGCCGCCCCCCGAGGCTCGGCGCGCCGAAGTGCGGACGCTCCGTGGGCAGCGCGCCGGTCCACAAAAGCTCCGCGACGCGCTCGAAACCCGCTTCTGCGTCGGCCAGGGCGACCGCGGCGTGACCGCGGTACAGCGGCCCCCTGGAGGAAATGCTGATGATGGCGCTCGACAGCACCGGCTCTCCGAAGCTCAGGGCGCCGGCCGCCACGGCGGCGTGGCCCGAGCGGGCGTCGCTGTTCGCCTTCAGTCGTTCCAGATCTCCGCGGGCGTAGAGCCGCCTGCGCCCGCTGCCGGAGGGAATGCTCGTGAGCTTTCCGCGGCTGGCGTAGGCGTACAGCGAGCGCACGTTCACACCCAAGATGCGAGCTGCCTCGGCGGCCGACACGAAGTCTTTCGTTGATTCACCTTTCAACGTTGATCAACATAGCAGTCGGCCCCACGCTGGGGAAGCCGGCACGGTCCGGCAGAAAGGCGTGGAACGGATGTCCGGACTCGAAGGTGTGATGGTGGCGGACACGGAGCTGTCCGAGGTCGACGGCCAGCGCGGGCAGCTCGTGATCCGCGGCTTCGAGGTGGAAGACCTCGCCGAGCGCGCGACGCTATCGGAAGCGATCGCGCTGCTCGCGGACGGCAATCTCGACGCCGGCGACCTGCGCGAAAAGCTCGGCGCCGGTCGGCTTCGTGGCCATGCCGCCCTCGGTCCGGCGCTGCTCGCGCAACCCGACGCCATGAGCGCCCTGCGTGCCGCGGTGGCCGCCGTGCCGGAGGAAGCACTGGGTGACGGAGCACGGAACGCCGCCGCGGAGCTCTCGGGACGCATGGCGGCGACCGCCGCGGCCTGGGCCCGCCACGCGCGGGGCCTCGCGCCCATCGCCCCCGCGCCGGAGCGGGATCACGCCGAGGACACGCTCAGGATGCTCTCCGGCGCGGTGCCCGATCCCGCGCTCGCCGCTGCGCTGCACCGCTACTGGGTCACGGTGGCGGACCACGGCATGAACGCGTCCACCTTCGCCGCTCGTGTGGTGGCGTCCACTGGGGCTCGCCGGGTGAGCGCGATCACCGCCGCCCTCGGTGCTCTCGAAGGCCCGCTGCACGGCGGCGCCCCGGGGCCGGTGCTCGACATGCTCGACGCCATCGCCACGCCGGACGCCGCGTCCGGCTGGCTCGGCCGCGAGCTCGATGCGGGTCGTCGCATCATGGGCATGGGGCACCGCGTGTATCGCGTGCGTGATCCTCGCGCGCGGGTGTTGGAACGCGCCGTCGAGACGCTGGAGCGCGAAGCCGTCGGCAGCGTTGCCGAGCGCCTGGCGCTCGCCCGCAGCGTGGAGCGCGCCGCCGAAGCGGAGCTCCGTGCACGGCATCCCGAACGGCGTCTAGAGGCCAACGTCGAGTTCTACACCGCGGTGCTGCTCGAAGCCCTGGGCATCCCGCGCCAGCTCTTCACGGCCATCTTCGCCTGCGGCCGCGTCGCCGGCTGGTGCGCCCACGTGGCGGAGCAACGCCAGCGCGGCCGCTTGATCCGGCCTTCGTCGCGCTACGTGGGCCCGGCGCCGAGCTCACGCCGGATTACTGCATGACGATGACGAAACAGGACCTCCACGAAGCGCACCACCAAGAACGACGCAAGCCGCGGCTCGAAGCTCAGGCGATCCACGACGCGGGTACCGCCCCCTGAGGCCTCCACGGTTCGTTCGTGCTGCCACAGCTTCATGGCCAACATCGGCGAGCGCTCCAGGAAGCGACGCCCCGGTTCGAGCTCCAGCAACGTCAACCGGCTGCGGTCGATTGGCAGCCAGCCGAATAGCAGCAACAGGCTGTCGAACAGATGCGCCGGCATCTCGAGCTCCACATCGCCCAGGCTCTCGCGATCCGCCGGATGGGTCATGCGCATCAACGGCGACAGCTCCCGGTTGATGCACTTCATGCTGGTGACCCACTGCCACACCCGCTCCGGCGTGGCGCTCACCACGGACTCGAAGCGCCGCTCCACGGGCCTCAGCTCGCTTCGGCTTCCGACGGCTCGTCGTGAATGTCGAGCCACTCGAAGAACGTCTTCATCGCTGAGCGCTGCCGCGGCGGCATGTATTCGAAATTGCGTCCGCGGTCGATGATCTCCCAGAAGTCCTTGCTGGTCACCCGCGCGAGCTGATCTCGAATCGCGATCAGCCGCTCTTTCGGCTCGTCCTTCATGTCGTTGGAAATGAGCTGGGCGCGATCCGGCTGCTTCTGGGTCAAGTAGTACGCCGCCAACTTCACCTGGGCCTTGCGGACGCCGAGCAGCGCCTTCTCTTGGCTGCGCACGCTCAGCGGCTGGTCCAGCTCCAAGAACTCCGCGAGCATCTGCTGCTCTTCTTCGCTCTCGAGCTCGTGCGCGTACTGGCACAGACTGGAAACGTCGTACGCCACCGTTTCGGTCACGAAGGTGAGCTTCATGTCGAAGCTCACGTGACCGTAGTAGAGCATGTGCTCCACGGCCTCCACCGCCATGGCGCCGTTGCCCTGCCGCAGGTAGGCCTCCACCAGCAGCCGGTACTGGTTCAACACGTTGTAGGCGGTGCGCACGTCCCGCGCGTTGAGCGTGGCACGCATGTAGGAGTTCATGAAGCGCAGCACGAGCCGCATGAGCTCTTCGTCCTTGGCCTCCCCGGCGGCCTCCCCCACGTAGCGGGTGTCGATCGCCACCAGGTAGCAGATGTCCCGCATGGTGCTCAGCGCCTCGTTGTAGATGCCGAGGTACTGCCGCATCACCTTCCACTCCACCCAGGTGCGGCGCTGCTCGAGGTCGTGGAGGCTCTCCGGGTCCATCGCGACGAAGTCCGGGTTTTGCCGGATGTCGCTGCCGATGTTGAACCACACTTCCGTGGCTTCGGGCTTCACGCGCACGTACTCGATGGCAAAGTCCTTCAGCGCGTCCACCGCCCCGCTGGCGATGATCTTGTCCTTGCCGGAGATGGAGTTACTGGTGATGTCCGTGAGCTCCTCCATGGCGCTCAGGGTCTGCGCCTGGGCCGCAGCGCACTGCACGCGGTCCCGGACCCGGGCGCCGACGCCGGCGACGCGCACCGCGTCCTGACGGATGCGCGAGATGATGTTGTTCGGCTCGAGAAACCAGAACACGTAGCCGAAGTACGGCGCCATCAACACCAAGCCGCCGGTGGTGGCGACCATCATGGCCACCAGCGTGTTCCGCGGCACGAAGTCCTGATGCAAAGAAACGCTGAGCCACACGCCGCAGACGCAGGCCACCAGGTAGAAGGCCATCACCCCCAGGTTCACCCGGTCGCGCAAGAACATGCGCGCCACGCCGGTGTAGCGCTCGGCGGACAGCTGCACGATGATGCTGACGACCGTGATCACGATACCGAACACGGCGGCGATCATTCCGGCCAGCGAGCTCACGGCGTCGGTGATGCTGGACGGGTCGAAGTGCAGGTAGTGCGCGAGGGGTCCCTTGCCGGAGCTCGGGTGCGGGTGGCTCGCGGAGAACACGTCGAGCGCGTAGAACGCCCAGAAGATCGCGAAGGCGACGGAGGTGAGCAGCACCACGGGCACGAGCCATTGCCGGCGAAAGCTGTGGCCGGAGTTGCTCGGGTTCGTCATGCCCCGCTACTATACAGAAACTCGGATTTGGGCGCGCGCAGCAGCCAAATCCCTGAAAACTGCAGCTACTCGGGCTTGGGGATGTCGCGATCCAGGATCGTCTTCCGCCCGTCTCGGGCGGCGTTCTGAATCGCCCGATCGCAGATCCGCCGCAGGTGGTCCGACAGCGGCCCAGTGACGCCATCGGAGGTGTTCATCCCCGAGCGCGCCCGCACGTAGGCCTTGAGCTTGGAGACCACCACCAAGACCTCCTTGGGCACGTCGTCGCTCTCGGCGCCGACGATTCGCCGCTTCGGCGCGGCTTCTTCGCGCCTTTCCTCGCTCTCGGCGGCCTCACGCTTCGCTTCTTCTGCTTCCCACTCCGCCCGACTCGGAGCGCGCGCCGGCTCCGCCCAGGCATCGCGATGCCGCATCATGGGCACGTGCGCGTCCCAACAGGGGACGGAGCAGAAGTAGAGCCCCATCCGCGCGCGATTGCAGGTGGACACGCTGCACAAGTAGTGGTCCGCGCCGAACTCGATCGGCGTCTTGCACGTGCTGCAGATCTTCCAGGTGCTGTCCGACATCGCGCCTCACTCTACCAGACGCCCAGAGCGTCTTTCATTTTTGTCGCTGCAGCGCGGAAACACCCTGCCGAGCTCAACCGTCTTTGACGAGCAGCACGCTGCGCGCCAAGAGCAGCTGATACACGACGCGATGCACCAGCGCGGCATCAGGGAAGGCCGTCTCGAGCTCGGCCAGGGACGGCTCGCGCTGGCCGATGGCTTCCGCCACGGCGCGCTCGTCCGGGTTCATCTCGAACAAGTCGAGATCCGCGCTCGGGTGTAGCCGCAACGGCGTGAGCCCCACCCGCCCCAGCATGCGCTGCATGGCGGCCGTCTCCGGGTGCTCCCGCAGGCCGGCGGTGAGCAGCGCCAACGGCTGAACCATGCCGGGGATCTTTCCCCAGCGGTCTTCGAGCAAGTCCAGTCCTGCGTAGAACGCGTACTCCGTGGTCGAAGGCAGGCTGAACAGCGCCGACAGTCGCTCGAGCAACTGCATGTCCCGCGCTCGGGAAATGTCGTCGGGTCGAGCCAGGCCGAACTCGAGCACCTCGTTCTCCAAGATGCCGTCGTGATCCGGCGGTTGGCTCAGGGGCTCGCTCTGCAGCTGGTTCTGCTCCACCACGCCATCCGCGACCAACAGGCTTGCGAGCGACGCCACCCGCCGCCCCAGCACCACCTTGCAGGGCGAACCGCTCTCCGCGTACACCGCGTGCTCCATCGGAATGTCGCTCCCCTGCGCGGCCTCGCGGAACACCATGGTGCCGCTGAGCCCCTTGTCGAGCAGGTACAGGATCAGGTGGGAGAAGGGCGTGCGCGCGAGGGAGCCCTTGGCGCTCGGGCTCAAGTTCGGCGGGGTGAAGCCGCCAGGCACCGAGCTCGAGAGCCCCGGCCGCGCGGCGGGGCGATTGCGCCAATGGCTCGAAGGCGCCGAGGGAGCCGACGGCTCGACCTCCGAGATCTCCACGCTGTCGGGGATGGCGTCGGGATCCACGCTCGGCGCGGTGCCCATCACCAGGGCGTGAATGGGCGAGGTGACGGCCACGGTGGGCGCGTCGTCGGTCGGCGAACGCAGCGGCGCGCGCGGCGCGGAGGACGGCATCGGGCGACGGGACGACGGCGAGCCCCGCCGCGAAGCGCTGCTCGGAGGTCCGCTCGGCGGAGCGCTACGGCGACTGGGCGGAGGCCCCGGCGGCCCCTTCTTTCCCGGTGGGCGACTGGTGGGCCGGGCCTCGCTCCGCTGGCGATTCGGCGGCGGAGCCGTGGGTCGATCCGTGTTCGATTGCCCTGGCCGCTGTGTGCTCGGCGGCTCGCCGAGACCCTGGGATGCTGCGGCGAGGCGCGGATCCCCCTCGGGGACGACCGCCAGCACTTCGCGGTTCGGATCCAGCGCCAGGTCCACCAGCTCCGGGTGGTCCAGGGGCCGCCCGTGGGCGTCGAGGACCAAGCGCACCGCGGGGCGGGCATACGCGCTCGGATCGTCGGGAGTGCGGATGACCACGCCCTTCTCGCCGGTGTTGAGCTGAACCGCGGTGCCCGAGGGAAAGATGCCGAGCGCGCCGACGAGCAGCGAGATCATCGCGCGCTCCGTGGCGTCCGGAGCTTCCGCCTTCATCACGGAAATGACCTCGTCCGGCGACATGGAGCGCGACGCCGCGAGATCCGGCGACAACAGCTCGTTGAATCGATGCGCCACACGCACGATGCGCGCCGCAACGGTCGCTCGGCGGGCGCCACCGTAGAGCGGACCGAGCGCACGCCCCTGATCCATCCAGTGGCTCTCGTAGGCGACCACGGTGCGCACCATGGATGCAGAGCGGAGCTGCCCCAGCGCCGTCAGCACCAGCGCCGTGGCGCCGGGCTTGCGACGTTCCTCTTCTTCCGTGAGTCGCGGGATGACTACCGGTCCGTCGCTGGGAAGGCCCACGATGCCCGCCAGCAGCGGATCGGCCACGTCCAAGAACAGTCCCGACATGGCGATGCGCGCCAAGGTGGAAAGATCTTCCGTGAGCTGGCGCCCCACGGACACCGCCAAGATCGCGCGATTCACCGCGCGCCCGGCTTCGTCGTGGTTCAGATTGCGCATCGCCGTCACGCCCAAGAACGCCGGCGTGTCCCCCTCCGAGAGCATCACCAGCTTCTGGGCCAGACGCTTGGCCTGGTGCGGCAGCTGATAGCGGCCCTCCTTGAGGTTGTCGTACACGCGACGCATCACCACCACGGCGGAGGCGTAGGTCCGGAGCACTTGCTCTTCGGGCGTGAGCTCTTCTTCCTCTTCGTCGAACAGCGCGGAGCTCACCCGACGCAGTCGGATGCGCGGCGTGGGCTCCAGCATGCCGCCTTCCACGTCCACCTCGGCGCCGGGCTGAAACAGCCGCGCGAGCTCCGTGAGATCGCTGCGATCCACGTCCGGTTGGATCACGATCTCGGAAAGGCCGAGCTTCTCCACCATGGCGCCCAGCTCCAGAGCCGCCTCGTACTCCGTGCGCGACGCCTTCAAGAGCTGCCCTGCCACGAACACCGTCCCCCGAGCGAACAGCAAAGACAGCGGGTCGTTCGTCTGCGCCGCGAACGCCTGAATGGCCTCGACGGTCTGATCCAACTGCTGGATCACGGCCATGTTGTCGAGGGCGTGGAACTGGGCGATGCGCAGCAGTCGGAAGATGGACAGCGCCAGCGTGGTGCCGAGCTCGCGGGCGCGCTGCCGCTGCTGCAGCTCCGCCACGTTCCGGAGCACGACGTCCGCGGCGGATGGGTCCGCCGGGGCTTCGACGCTTTCGTGTCCGATCTGGGTCATGGGTCAGCCCACCGGTGGCATTCCAAAGCGGGCGCGCAAGGTGGCGGCGGCGCGCGCGGCGGCAGAGCGCACCGGCTGAGTGTTGCTCCACTTGCCGCTGGCCTTGTCCAACGCTTCCAGGACCTCGCTCGTGGCTCCGTGTTGCTCGAGCAGCTCGATGGCCAAGATGCGGGTGTCGTCCACCGACTCCCGGGTGATCATCGCCCCCTTCTTGCACAGATCCAGGGCCACCTGCTCCGCGCGAGCCGGCGACAGCTCCCACAGGGTGGCCAGGGCCAGCCGCCGTTCGTCGAGGGGCAGCTTGTTGAAGGAGCCGCTGGTGATGTGCTGCACCAACGGCGGCCCGGCTTCCTTCACCTTGTAGCGCGCCATGGTCTTGAGCGACGCCACGCGAATCGCCGGATCCGAATCCTTGGTCAGCTCCGCCAGCTCGTCCCTCAGGCCCTCCACGTTGGCGGCCGCGCGAACGGCCACCGCTTCCACCCGCAGCTCCGCGTTCGGATTCTGCTCCACGAAGGAGAGCGCCGCGCGCGCGGCGTCGCTGTCCAGCCGGGCCAAGATGCTGAGCACCGACCTGCCGCGGGACAGATCCGCGTCCCGGAGCAGCTCTCCGAGCTCCATCTCGTTGCCCAGCACGTGACGCTCCAGGTAGCTCACCAGTGCGTCGCGCACCTCGTCCACGTCCGCGCGCCCCAGGGCCTCGAGCACGTGCGTGAAGTGATCGCGCGGCAGCTCCCGGAGCAGCGCTGCCAGGTGGGGCGCCGTCGCCACGATGCGCGGACGATCTCGATCAGGCACCGTTCGCGCGAGCGGTTTCAGCAGCGCGGCGAGCGTGGCCTCGTCCATCACGGCGGCGCACAGCGCCCGCTTGCCGTCCTGTCCGGCGTGCAGCGCCACGCCCTCCAATGCGGCAGACACCACGCGCAGCCCCGTGTCCAGCGTGTCGGTGGCGGCGTGCTCGTGTATCGCGGCCCGCAGCGGCATGGCCGCCAGCGGCAGCTCGTCGTGGCTCAGCGCATCCGAGGCCGCGTCCGCGTAGGCCGTGACGAAGCGCGCTTCCCACTCCTCTTCTGGCATGTCCAGGGCCCGCGCGATGGCCGTGCGCTTGGCTTCGTCCAGGGCCAGCGCGCCGCTGGAGCGCACCGCGCGCAGCGCCACCTGCCGCGCGGCGATCGCCGCCGCCCGCTCTTCCAGGCTGAGCGGCTCGCTCTGCAGCGCCCCCGTGCCGCGCTTCTTCCGGGTGCCCTGTTCCATCACCTCCTGCGCCGCTTCCATCAGCTCGGCGTATTCCTTGCGGGAGCTCGAGTCGTCCGAGCCGGTGACGGTCAAGAAGGAGCTGACCACGTTGTAGCTCACGTGCTCGAGCTGCTTCTCCCAGAAGGCCGTGGCCAGGTCGTCCTCCGGAGCGAAGTCCCGCAGCGGATCGCGCCGCAGCAAATCGAGCAGCGAGCGGATCTCCTCCACGCTGATGCCCTCCGCCAAGTCGAAGGAGCGAAAGCCGCTGGCGAACAGGTTGTAGGGAATGTCGTCGAAGGGATGCAGGGGCTCCCACACCACGTTGCCCTTGAGCGAGAACGAGTGCGGGCGCACGTCCCAGTGCACGCTGTCCGGATCCTTCTCCAACGCGGCAGCGATGACATCCGTCACCGCCTGCATGTGGCCACCGGTGACGGGATGCTCCCAACCGTACTGGCGCACCGCCATCAGCGCCTTCTCGATGCGCGAGAAGATCTCCGACAGCTGCTGGACGAGAGCCTCGTCTTCTTCCGTCGTCGCCGCCAGCTGCTCGGCGCCCGCTTCCGCGATGGCGGCCAACAGCGCCGCCTTGCCGCGCTTCTTCTCCGGCTCGGCAGCCACCGCGGTTCCACCGCGCAGCGCAGCAAGCACCTCGGCGATTCCGTCGCGCATCTCGTCTGCGCTCTGGAAGCGATTGCGCGGATCCCAGGACAGCGCACGATCCACCAGCGCCACCACTTCGGCGGGGAGATCCGGCGCCACTCGCGATACCGACGGCGCCGGCCGCGTCGCCGCGAGCACGAACGCCTCCTGGTGCGAACGCCCTTCGTGGAGCCGCTTGCCGCTCACCATGGCGTGCAGCACGGCGCCCATGGAAAAGATGTCCGTGCGGGCGTCGATGCGATCCGCCGAGCCCAGCGCCTGCTCCGGCGCCATGTACGCCGGAGTGCCGAGCGCCGTGCCCGCCAACGTGGGGTCCACGCCGGCTTCGCGTTTGCGAGCCACGCCGAAGTCGATCACCTTCACGTAGCCTTCGTCCGTGATGAAGATGTTCGATGGCTTCAGGTCACGATGCACGATCGCTTGCGCGTGGCACGCGGACAGGAAGTCCAGCACTCGATCGGTGATCTCGAGGGCGTACTCCACCGGCAGCTTGCGTCCGTTCTTCTTCCACAGCTTGTCGAGGGTGACGCCCTCGAGCAGCTCCATCACGAAGAACGGATCGCCCTGCTCGCTGAGGCCCTCCTCGAACACCTCCACGCGCCCGGCGTGGTCCACCGCCTGCGTCAGCCGCGCTTCCCGGATGAAGCGACCGCGGACGCCTTCGTTGCTGGAGAACTCGCTGTGCAGGACCTTCACCGCCACGGGCGTGCCGGCGGAGTCCTTGCTGGCGTACACCGCCGCCATGCCGCCGAGCCCCAACAGCCGCTCGAGATGCCAGTGGCCGACGGTCGAGCCCACCCGCCGTTTCGCGTCGGCCGTGTCGTCGTGTGCCGCCTGCTCCTGAGCCATGGATGGGATCCCCCGATCCTAGGGGGCTTTCCCCCAAGCGCAAGCATTGGGAACCTCAGCCGAATCTTGGGCGTGACAGGCGTCCTTTGGGCCGGCCAGGGTTTTCTGGTCCGCCGCGGAAACCGCGCTCCGCGGACCCGGGGGGCGTCCTTCCGTCGCTATTTCGTCACTTCGACGGCGCGCCCCCCTGCGCCTTGGCGCAGGCGTCGGCTTCCCCCTGGGCGCAGGCGCGCTGGTACAGGCGCCGCGCCGCGTCCACGTCCGGCGCGCCGCCGCGGTCCGTCTCGAGCAACTGCGCGAGGTCGTAGCAGCCCGTCGCGTCGCCCGCGTCGCACGCGCGCTGGAACGCACCGCGGGCGGCCGCGAAGTCCGCCGCGCCGCCCATCCCCGACGCCAGCGCCGTCCCCAAGTTGGTGCACCCGGCACCGCTCGCGAGCTCGCACGCCCGCGCGTACAGCTCCCGCGCGCGTCCCTCGTTCGCGTCGCCACCGCGCCCTTCCCGAAGCATCTGCCCCAGCTCGGCACAGCTGTCGCCGTGCCGCCCATCGCACCCGCGTTCGAACAGTTTGCGCGCGCGCGACGGATCGCGCGGCACCGCTTCGCCCTCCTCGAACATCCAGCCCAAGGCGCCGCACGCTTCCGCAGTCTTGGCATCGCACGCCTTGGCGTACAGCCGTACGGCCTGCTCGACGTTCTTGTCCACGCCGATGCCGTTCGCCAACTGATGTGCCAGGTTGTAGCAGCCGAGACCGCTACCGCCGCGGCAGGCCTTCTCGAACAGCGCGTGCGCCTGGGAAAGATCCGCCGCTCCTCCAATGCCCTTGGCGACGAGCGCGCCGAGATTGGCGCAACCGAGGAATTGTCCGGCGTCGCAAGCGCGTCGATAGTAGCTGCGAGCCCGCTCGAAATCTTGCGGCCCGCCCACGCCCTTCGCATACAACACGCCCAGATCGTTGCACGCGTCGGCGTGCTTTCCCTTGCAAGCCCTGTCGTACAACGCGCGCGCGGCGGCGTAGTCCTCCTGCGCTATCCGCAGCTCTCCGAGAGCGCCGCAACCCGGGGCATCCCCGCTGTCGCAGGCGCGCTGGAACAGCGCTTCGGCCCTTTCCGGCGCGTCGGCGCGCAACTGCTTGCCGAGCTCCGAGCACGCCCGTGCGTTGCCCGCGGAGCACTGTTCGTCGAGCCCACCGGGGGCGGAGGGCGACGCTTTCGCCGGCGCGGAGCTGCGGGTCCCGCACTGGAGCGAGAGGGCGGCGCAGGCGAGCGCCACCGCGTGCACTCCGAGGCGGGGGCTAGCGCTGCGAGAGAGCCCCATTCCCTTCAGCGGATTTCGAAGCTGGCCTTGGACGGCGCGGTGTTCACCGCAACGCGACCCAAACGCAGACCGCGCAGAGCGTCGGCGATGCAGTCCGAAGCCGACTCGCCCTGCTGGTCCGGCGGCGTCACGCCGACGCTCAGCAGCTTTCCACTGCGGCCGACGTACACCGTGGCCCGGAACTCGCCCCGGATGCCCTCGCGGCACTGCTTGGTCAATGACTCCGCGCGCTTCTCGAGCAGCGTGCGCGCGGTGGACGGAAGCGCCATGGGCGAGTCCGCCGGCTCCACCTCGAAGCCCACCTCCGCCAGGCCGTCACCGCTGAGAGGCTTCGGCCAGGTCTTGCTCTTCACGGTGTCGAGCACGCAGCGCTCCGCGTCGCGATCGCCCAAGGTGGAGTCGCTCAGGTAGGCCCAACGCAAGCTGCCGTCCCGGGCCACGCGCATGCGCAGGCTCACGCTGCCGCCCACCACGCTCAAGCGGGTAGACGCCTCTTCCACGCAGCGCAGGAGCTCCGGCCGCAGCCGGTCGAACTTCTTCTTCACGTCGTCGTGGCTGAGGCCGCCGATCTCCGCTTCGTAGCTGGCCGGCCCCCGATCCACGTGCTCCGGCGCGGGCGTTTCGTCCTGCACGCGAGCCACCTTTGGTGCGGGTTTGTCCGCGCCGCCACAGCCTGCCAGCAACAACGCCGCGCCGGCGCCCATCATGGTTCGAACGAGCTTCATGTCGATTCCCCTCAGCCGAGAGCGCGTGGAGCTTGACCGTGGTCAAGCCGGGTCGTCAAGAACGCGGCGGCGTGTTTTCGAGGGGGCAGACGGACGGTGACGGATTTTTGTGGCGGGCTTGGAGCGAACGCGTGGTTCCGCGGCGGACCAGCATCCATTCGGCCCATGGCCCGAAGTGCGGTCACTTCTTCTTGCGTCGGGCACCGAAGCGTCGGAGCGGCAACAAGAGCGCGATCAACCCGAAGGCGAGAGCGCTGACGTGGGGTCGGCGGCGGCCGTGGATGGAGACGGTGCAGCCGTCGCCCCCGCTCGAGCTGCTGCAACCGCTGGAACCGCTGGAGTCACCGCTGCAGCCGTCACCGCTCGACGAGCTGTCACCGCTGCAGCCGTCGCCGCTGCTCGACGACGAGCTGTCGCCGCTGCACGAGTCGCTGCTGTCGGACGAATCCCCGCTGCAGCCGTCGCTGCTCCCGTTGCTGTTGGACGAGTCACCGCTACAGCCGTCGCTGCTGCTGCTGTCGGACGAATCCCCGCTGCAGCCGCTGCCCTCCGACGATCCGGTGCACGACACGCCCACGTCCACGTTGCTGTCGGCGGGCTGCTCGCCGTAGTCCGGGCCGCCCGGCGGAGGCAGCTCGCCGGGCCCGCCGATGCCTCCGCCATTGCCGCCGCTGCCGCTGCTGCCACCGGTGCCAGGACCTCCGCTGCTGCCACCGCTGCCGGTGACGCAGCCCGTGGTGTCCGCTTCGCCGGCCATCTGAAGCGGCGAAACGGACAGGCCGTTGGTAAACGTCACGCTCGCGGCGTCGGGCGTCTGGGCGGCAATCACCCCGACCTGACGCGTGAGCTCGACTTCCGACGCATTCAGACCGCCGAGAGCGGCGGCGACGTCATCCGCGCTGCCACACACCAGCGGCTGCACGGCGATCTCGCCCGGCCCCGGCTGGGTGACGCAGGACGCCGGAGGAGACGACGAGGGCACCGAGGCCAAGAGCCCCGGCGCGCAGTACGGCAAGAGCGTCGCGCCCAGCGCGCCGGAGTCCTTCGCGTCCCACAGCGGCGAGAGGCACTCGGCCACCGCGGAGCTCGTGGCCCCCGCGGCCTTGGCCTCGGTGAAGTAGGCGTGAACCGCCGGCGAGATACTGCCCGACTGCCCCGGCAAGAGCAGCCATTGGTACAGCGGCGCGCTGCCCGCGGCTTCGACCATCCACGCGGCGCCCTGCTTTTGCACGAGGAGCGCGTCCCGCGCGCTCGCGTAGTCGCTGGTGGCAGAGAGCACGTTCCAGGTGGTGCCGACCTGATCCGGCTCGAGCACCTCGGCGCCTTGCACCTGCGCGCGGCCCGGAGCCACGGCGTAGAGCAGCACGCTCACTGGATCGCTGCTCCGCGCCACGCCAAACGGGATCTTCGGCGTCGCCAGCGGCACGGTGAGGCGCAACGTCTCCGTGCGCGCGCGGTCGCCGCTCTTGTCGTAGGCCAGCGCGATGAAGCGTGCGCTGGGATCGACGCCGGAAATCGCCGCGTCATCCGCCGCCGTCAGCTCGACGCCCTCGTTTTGGGCGAAGGCGAGGAGCTCCGCGAGATCCTTCGCCACCGCGACCTTGGTCGGGTGCGCGGTGGCCGCCGCGTCCGACTCCACCAGGGACTCGACGCTGGACGCCACGGTCTCGCCGCATTCGAGGGTGCCCTTGGGCGGCTGGATGCGCGGCGCCGTCGCCGAGTCCAGCGCATCGAGCCAAGCATCGAGGGCCGGATCCGCAACCGAGCCCGGAGGTGCGGGCACCACCAGCACGAAGTGCTTCCCGGTCCCCTTCACGTTGGCCCGAAGCCACACGGTGGTGTGCTGGGGGGCTTCCGCCAGCGCTACGTCCCAGCGCTCCACCCGCAGGCTGTCCCCCGGGGCGTCGAGGAGTCGTCCCGCAGCTCGTGCCGGGCCCGTGAAAGCGAGGCAGAGGGTCGAGGTCAAAGCCATCGACACGAGCCGCGAGACCATCCTCCGAGACATGTCGGCGCCAGGCAGTGCAACGGCCGTGCCTGGGAAATATTCGGGCTTTTGTCGGGATCCCGCGGTGCCGGCGTGAACCGCCGGAGTGTGGCGTCCCGGGCACACCCCGGAGCCGTTCACTTTTCTAGCAACGCGCGGCGGACCGCCTCCGACATGGGCGCACTTTTCAAGGAGTCTCACCATGTCCACCCGTCATTCGTCGTTTGCCCTGTTCGCCGCTCTGTTCCTCAGCCTCACCACCGGCTGCGCCCTGGACGCCGCGGACACGGACGGCACGGCGACGCAGGAAGATTCTCTCACTCCCTCGCTTCCCGGCCCCGGCGAAAACGGCGCCCAGCCCATGCCGGCCTCGGCCGAGCCCCCGGCCGTCGCTTTGGGCGGCGACTATCTGCAGCCCGTCGACGAACCGATGCTCGCCGACAACGGCAATGACGCGCGCGTCGTCGACGATGGTGCCGCCGTGCTGCCCCCCGCGCCCAATACGGTCCGGGCTCTGGAACAAGGCGCCATCGCCGCGCAGGGCGCGAGCGCGCGGGCCGTCGAGCCCATGCTTGCCGCTCCCGGCAACACCGTTCAGGCGCTGGAGAACAGCGACCAGGTGTGGACCGGCTCCCAGCAGCAGCAACCGGCGTCCGCGGACACCGCCCAAGACACGCACTGGGACAGCATTCCCATGATTCCCAAGCTCGGCATTGGCGGCCGCTGCTCCGAAGACCTGCAGTGCGAGACGGGTTTCTGCGACTTGGGGATGTGTGACGACGCCCACTGAACGACCTTCGATGCGTGCCCCGCGGGGCGGTCCCACTGGGATCGCTCCGCTCTACATTTTGTCGGCGTGACGCAGTGACGTCAGCGCGTCTTCGGGGCTGCCCGTGACGCCCAGGGCTTGCCGCCATGGCACGGCGGGCAGCTCCGCGTCGCGCAGCCGATGCACGAGTCGCAGCGTCGTCAGGGCGTCGAGCCACTCGTGCAGGCGACGGCGAAGGACGTCCGCCGCGGGACGTTCGCGACGCGCGCGGACAAGGACGGCATCGAGGCCGCGCTCCGCCAGGAACGCGCCGCTCACGGGATCGAGCCGGACCTCGCCGCGCGCCGCGACGAAGTGCTCGAGCTCCGAAAGCACGCCGGCGAGCCGCGTGAACACGCGCGGGTCGAACAGCGTGGGCTCGCGCCCCTCGACGAGCAGGGCGGAGAGCCGTGCCACCGCCGGGCCCGTGCCGAAGGGGACCCGCGACGAAGTGCGGGCGCGAAGCTCGACGACGCCGCCGGGGGCGGCGCGCACGGGGGCGACTTTCGCGAGCTTGGCGAGCAAGTGGAAGTCCTCGCCGCCGCTCCGCGCCGGAAAGCCTCGCACCGCCGCGTAGTGCTCGGCGTGCACGCGCAGCGTACTGCCCACGGTGTGGAAGGCCCAGGGCGAACCGGCGCGCGCGAGTCCCAGGACGTAGTGCCGGAGCGAGAGCTCGTAGTGCACGTGCGCGAGATCGACGAGGGCGTTTCCACATGGCACGTGACGAAAACGCGAAACGACGGCGCTCGCGTCGGGGGGTTCCTGTGACGCGAACGCGTCCGGGGGCAGGGTCGCGTCGGCATCGGTGCAGACGATGAAGGGCGAGCGCAGGCCGCCCCGGCGATACAGAGCGAGGGCGAAGTCCGTACCGATGCGCCGCGCGAGACCCACGCCGCCGCGGGCGGGCAGCCGTACCCCGGGGCTCGCGCGGTCGATGGCGACGACGGAGAAAGCGTCGTCCTCCGCCGGCAGCTCCGCGAGGAGCCGCGCGTTCTGCGCGTGGACCTCCGTCGCGCACTCTTCTGCGCCGTTCACCACGACGACGACCAGCGTGCGCCCCGCACCAGCCCGCGCCGCCGCGCGATAGCCGTCGAGCAGGCAGACGCTTTCCGCGCGGGCCGGCACCACGATGACCCGCTCGAAACGCTGCCGCACCTCCGCTGCGCGAGCGTGCTCCGGCTCCGCGTAGCGGGCGAGGTACTTGTCGACGACCTTCAATGCACCGCGGCGCGCAGCGGCAGGCCCGCCACGAGCTCGGCCTCGAAGGTCAAGAGCTCTTCCGCCCGCGCCGTGACGCGCTCCTCGTCGAAGTGCTGGCGCGCCAGGCGGAAGAACAATCCATGATGGCGCGACTCCGAGCGCGTGAGATCGCGATACGTCGCTTGCAGAGAAGCGTCCGTGAGCGCCTCGGCCACCAGCCCGAAGCGTTCGCAACCGCGCGCCTCCACGATACCTGCGACCAGCAAGCGATCGAGCAGCACCTCATCGCCCGCCGTGCGCACCCGCGCCCGGAGGCCGCGCACGTAGTCATCCCGGTAGTCGGCGCCGAGCTCCACGCCGCGCGCTTCGAGCAGCTTGTACACGATGTGAAAATGCTCGAGCTCTTCCCGCGCCAGCTCGATCATGGGCTCGATGATCAGGGGCTTGTCGCTGTACTTCACGACGAAGCTCATGGCCGTGGCGCTCGCCTTCCGCTCACAGGCCGCGTGATCCACGAGGAACGCGTCGAAGTCGCTCATCACCGCATCGAGCCAAGCCGGAGCCGTGCTGCTCTTCAAACGCAACATCGCCTCCCCCTACCACTACTGCGTCTCTCCGGCAGCAGCGATGCAGCGGAGCTAGAGCGCATCTCACAACCTGCTCACGAGCGCTTTCGGGCGTGCGGCACCATCTGCAGCGTTGCCGCTCGTTGAAATACTCCGAGTATTCCGTCCTCGCGCCGCCTCGCAGCTGGTGCCGCACGCCTCGAAATCACAACCCTCGAGGTTGCGAGATGCGCTCTAGCACTACTTGATTAGGGGATCGGGTTGTGATCTACGGTCTGAATGAAGACCTTCGCAGCGCTACGGAACAGCCTCGACGAGTTCCTGAGCGGACATCTCGAGGGATTGGAAAATGAGCAGCGTGTCGAAGCGTTGGGCTGGTATTGCCAGGGCCTAGGCTTCGAAGTGGAGGCCAAGACGGCGCTGGGGTTGGCGACGGCCATGGCTCCGAACGCGGTCCAAGCCAAGCGGCAGCGAATGCAGCGCGCGCTTCAGCGGGGACGCTTCGGTCACGAAGAAGTCTTCGAGCGCTTGCAGGAGACGGTCTTCGAGTCGGGGAAGGTGCATGCCTATTGCATCGACGACACGGGCATCGCGAAGAAGGGGTCGCGCTCGGTGGGCGTGCAGCGCCAGTACTCGGGCACACTCGGCAAGATCGGTAACTGCCAGGTGATCGTGTCACTGCACGGCGTTTCCGACTCGTTCGGAGCGTGTCTGGGGCTGCAGCTCTATCTGCCCGAGGACTGGAGCACCGACGCCGAGCGTCGCGCGGAGGCCGATGTTCCCGCTGATGTCGAGTTCAAGAAGAAGTGGGAGATTGCGCTGCAACTGCTCGATTCGGCGCGGGAGAGGGGCGGCTCGACGCTCCCGGTGCTTGCCGATGCGGGCTACGGCGACTCGCGGGAGTTTCGCGACGGGCTGCGAGAGCGCGGGTTGAAGTACGCGGTGGGCATCTCTTCGCAGACTTCCGTATGGAGGCCCGGCACGCAGGTCGCGGTGCCACCTCGCACGGGGCGTGGTGGGCCACCTTTCAAGCGCGCCAAAGCGGTCGATGGGAGCTCGCCGGTGCTCGTCGAGGTGCTGGCCAAGGAGCTGGCGGCCGCAGGAAGTTTCAAGCGCGTCTGCTGGAGAATGGGTTCCAAGGGACCGCTGGAAGCCCACTTCGCCGCCGTGCGTATTCGCAGCGCCGAAAAGCGGACGAAGAAGAAGCCTCCGGGCGAAGAGGAGTGGCTGCTCATCGAGCGCGAGAGCAACGGGGACTTCAAGTACTACTTGTCGTCGATGTCGGCTCGAGCCTCGCTCAAGACCATCGTTCGGCTCGCCAAGATGCGATGGCACATCGAGCGCGATTACCAGGACATGAAGCAGCAGCTTGGCTTCGACCGGTACGAAGGCCGATCGTGGGGTGGTCTGCATAGACATCTCGCGATGGTCGCCCTGATGCACGCCTTCATCGCCCTCCGCCTGGAGGTTTTTTCCCCCTACGGATACGACGAGCCCTTGGACATGGAATGACTTCCGCAGGGCCGTCGCCCAGGTCCTCCTTCGCTGGGTCGGCCACTGCCCAGCCTGCGCGCGCCCCTTCGACAGATTTCCCTCCGCAAAGCGGGTCCGGTAGCCCGCGTTCGCGCAGCGATAATCGGATACCCCGGCGAGGCCATCGTCCTCGTGATCGTCCGTCGTGGTCGTCGTCGTGCTCGTGCTCCTGCTCCTGCTCGTGCGCGTTCCGCCTCCGGTGTGCAATGAGCCCGGACGATCGCGCACGTGTCACGCGCACGCGCACGATTCACGACGACGATCACGAGCAGGAGCACGATTTCTGCCTATGGCCTGCCGAGTCTGCAGCCGTATACGCCCCTTCAACACATTCGGGCGAACTGGGCTGATCAAGTAGTGCTAGTCTCCTTCTGCGCCGCACTCCAGCGCCACCACGCCCTTGCGATCCACCGCGTACAAGCGCCCTCCGAACAGCACCGGGCTGTGCACCGCCTTCTCCACGCCCCGCGGCGTGCCGCGCCAGAGCAACTTGCCGTCCGAAAGCGACAGCACCGCGAAGCCGTCGCCCTGCACCGCCACCACCGTGCTCGAGCCCCGCGCCACCGCGAAGCTGGTGGCCCACAGCATGCCGCTGTCCCGCGGCGGCTCGAGCGGCGTCGCCCAGCGCCGTTTCCCATCCTTTGCGGAAAGCGCCACCAGCGCGCCGTCGTCGCGCCGCACCAACAAGAGATCTCGAACCAAGGCGGGGGCGATGCTCTGGGTGCTGGCGATGGGCACCTCCCACAGGAGCTCGCCGTCCGAAAGCCGCCGCGCGGTGAGGGCCGAGGGCTCGCCGCTCCCTTCGCGCCGTTCGAGCACGAACACGCTGCCGCCGCCGATGCTGGCGTGGCTCCGCGGAATGATTTCCGCACGCCAGCGCTCGCTGCCGTCCGCCGTGGCGAAGGCGAACAGGCCGCTGCCCGGCGACGGCCGATAGTCCGCGCTCTGCACCAGCACGCCGTCCGACAGCGAAAGTCCCCCCACGCGATCCATCACGTCCTCCGCCTTTTGCCCGTACTCGTTCTTGACCCACAGCGGCGCGCCGCCGCTCTCCAGCGCCCCCGCGTACAGCTTGGGCCCCGCCACGTACCAGGTGTTGTTGGCGAACAGGTTCTCGCCGTCCGTGAGCACCTCGCCCCAAGAGTCGAGCCCGCGGTTCACCTCGCGCTCACCGGTGCGGGATTCCAAGATGTACAGGCCGTCATCGTTCAACACCACGCGATCGAGCACCAGCGCGGGCCAGTGAAAGCGCGTGATGTCCACGTGACTGTCGAAGGTCCACGCGAGCTCCCCCGTGGGGCTCACGCGAAACACCGCGGGGGATTGCCCGATGATACCGCTCACGTACAGAGCCTTGGGTCCCGCGATCACGTGCTGCGCGCGCGCCGGTCGCTGCACCGCGTCCGGTGGCACGAAGCGCCAAGCGACCGACAGCGGTCCGCTACAACAACCCCGCGAAGTACCCGTGCGTGCGCTGTCGTGGCTCAGCACCGGCCAGGGATCCGCAGGGCAGCGCAGCGGCGCGCTCCCCACCGCGGCGGCCGAGCGCACCGCACCAAGCCCACGCCCGAGGGGATCCTTGCTCGGCGCCTCACAGGCCACCGAGAGCGCCCCCGCGAGCAACACCACGACAGCCAGCGTTCGCACCGCCGCTGTCATAGCCCAAGCCGAGCCTCGGGGCCTCTGGATGTTGGTCCGGCGCGAGCCCCGTCGCGCCCCGGACGTCGACGCTCCGGCACCTGGCGAGTCGAGGCGAGTTCGCCGCCATGCACGGCGACTGCCACAGGGTGCCCTCCGACAGGCCGTCGCGCTTCTGTGGAAGCAGGGTCACCACCTCACCGTTGTGCGGGTCCATCCGCCAGCGCCCGCCGGGGGGGCGAAACCTGGATCTCGACGCTGAAGTGACCGCGCTCGATGCTCACGTACGGAGCTGGCTTCCCAGCCTTTGCTGGGCCCTGACTCCGTGTTGCCGCCATGCACTTCACCTTGCAGGGTGTGCGCACGGCGCGTCAGGTTCCCATGTCATGCGGCACGCCCGTGTGATCGATCACCAACCGACGCGCGATGAAACGGTGGGACCAGCTCCGCGACCTCGGCTTGGTCGTGAAGCACCCGGAGCCTGAGCGTCAAGTCCCGCTCCGAGCCCGTACGCCCGCTCGTTGCGCGCGCAGGTGGCGCAGGGCGCCGCGCCATCATCGCGGGAATGGCCGACCCGATCGCAGAGCGGAACGAAGCGATCCATCGGACTGCGATAGCGGCGATTCGGCGCGACCCCAGCGCCGTTCATGGTCTAACCGCCGGCACCGAGACGGCGTGATCAGATTGGTCTGGTGCCGGCGGTTCGGGTCGCCTTTGGCGCAGCGCCCCTCGAAGCGGAGCGCTGAGCTCCTGTGAGGGGTCCAGCGCGGAGCTGGCGGTCTCTCGCGGAGCGGGCCCGGCCACGCACTTCACTTCGACGGTCTGCGGGTTGTAGAGACCGAGGGTGACGACGTCGAGCAACCCATTGGAGAAGGAGGTCTCGGTCTGGATCTCCGCCCAGCCTTCGGGGCAGATCCGCGACAGCTGGTACGGCCCGCTGGCTTCGGAGGTGCCACCGACGAAGCCATGGTGCCATCGCTGGTCGCCTTCGAGCGGAGCATCACCGATGGGCTTGCCGTTCTTGAGCGTCGTGGAGTAGCAGCCGCTGGCGCCGAGCGCGATGACTGCAAGCAACAGAAGGGCCGTGCGTTTCATTGCGTGCTCCCCTTTTGGTTGGAGGTCTCCGCGGCGGCTACCTGGCCGTCGGCGCACGTCACGTAGACCTTGCGCGGCGCGTAGATGCCGAGGGTGACGATTGTGAGCGAGCTGGTTCCGACGTTGCCCCCGGTGCGGGCCATCGCGATGCCGTTCGGACACCAATCGCGCGTGTCGTATTCCTTGTCGCCGACCAGGCCGAAGACGTAATGGTTCGACCACTCTTCGTGCGTCGGCTCGCGCTTCGCGGCGGACGGGTCTTCGACGAACGTGGCCTTGTAGCAGCCGGCCGTCGCCGACAGCGTCGCGAGCGCAAGGACCAGCCCAATCTTGGCTCGCCAGCTCCCAGTGACTGAATCTCGATCTTTCACCTTGCCCACCTTTCGATGGCGGCTCTTTCAAGCTGCGTGCCAGCGCACACACGCGAAAAATCTGGGCGCGCGGCGCGCGACTGTCCGCCAGGCGGACACTCGTCCGGACGAGTGTCCTGAGCGGGAGCTCACCTCCTGAACTCGACACGAACGAAGCTTTCTCAACAGGATGTCGGTCCAACGCGGAACCCGGACTTCAGCCGCGCCGTCCCTGCGTCGCGAGAATCAGATCGCCTTTTCATTCGATCGGCCTGCTATCTTACGGGGGCCAACGCCGGCACTGGCGGGACAGACGCTTCAACCCGAGTGCCCGTAGCCGAAGCGCCGGGCGCCTCGTCCGAGACCCGGTCCCAAAGCTGTTGGTCCGGCGCGAGCCCCGTCGCGCCCCGGACGTCGACGCTCCGGCCCTCGGGACTATACTCCCGCCGCTCATGGACTACGTCGGCCGCATCTATCGTCCCCCGAGCGAGGCACACAGCCTGCTCTTGCAAGTGACCGTGGGCTGCAGCCACAACCGCTGCAGCTACTGCGACATGTATCGGGACAAGCAGTTCCGCGCCAAGCCCAAGGAGCTGATAGAGCAAGACCTACGGGAGGCCGCGGCCCTCGGCCCACGCTTCGAGCGCGTGTTCCTGTGCGACGGCGACGCGTTGATCCTGAGCACGCAGCGGTTGCTCGACGTGCTCGAAGGCATTCGGCGCGAGCTTCCCTGGGTGAAGCGCGTGGGCGTGTATGGCGACACCCGCAGCGTGGGGAAGAAGAGCGTGGAAGAGCTCTCGGCCCTCCGACAAGCCGGTCTGGGCATCGTGTATCACGGCGTGGAATCCGGGGACGACGAGGTGCTGGCGCTCATCGACAAGGGCGGCACTCGCGCCGAGTGTGTGGAGACGGCGGACAAGCTCAGGGCGGCCGGTCTCGTGCACTCTGTGATGGTGCTGCTCGGCGTCGGCGGACAGCGTCTGAGCGCGCAGCACGCCGAGAACACCGCCAGCCTGCTCACGCGCATGGATCCGCCCTACGTGGGCGCCCTCACCACCACGGTGGTGCCGGGGACGCCGCTCTCCGCATTGGAAGAGAGTGGGGAGTTTTCGTTGCCGGACAAGTTCTCGCTGCTCACGGAGCTCCGTACCATCGTCGCCAAGAGTGATTTCACGCGCTGCCGCTTCTCGGCCAACCACGCGTCGAACTATCTCCCCATCCGGGCAGATCTCCCCGAGCACAAGCAAGAGCTGCTCCGCGTGCTCGATACCGTGCTCACCAAGCAGGACGAAGGCTTGCTCAAGCCGGAATGGATGCGAGGCCTGTGATGAAGACGACCGCCCTTTGGACCACGGTGCTCGCGGTCGCCTGCGCTTCGCCCCCCGCCACCCAGGCACCACCGGCCACGCCGGCTCCCGCGCGTGCGGCGACGGCGGAGCAGCCGCAGGGTCACCACGGTCATCACGGCCACTCTTCACCGACGGCGAACCACCGCTTCCAGGATCCCGATCGTTGGTCCAAGGTGTTCGACGATCCCGAACGCGACGCGTGGCAGAAGCCCGACGCCGTGGTGGCTGCACTGAGCTTGAACCCCGCCAGCGTGGTGGCGGACTTGGGCGCTGGAACCGGCTATTTTTCCATTCGCATCGCCCGCAAGGTCCCGGAGGGCAAGGTCTTCGCCGTGGACATCGAGCCCAAGATGGTGGCCCATGTGGAGGAACGCGCGCGCCACGAGAGCTTGACCAACGTCGCGGGCATCGTCGCCACACCGAACGATCCCAAGCTACCCGCCGGCGTGGACGTCGTGCTGGTCGTCGACACCTATCACCACATCGAAGATCGCACGCCGTACTTCGAAAAAGTGAAGGCGAAGCTCTCCCCCGGCGGGCGCGTAGTGATAGTCGATTTCAAGAAGGGCGATCTTCCCGTCGGCCCGCCGGATGCACACAAGATCGCACCCACCATGGTGCAGCGCGAGATGAAGGCCGCTGGTTATCAGCAGTGTCGCGAGTGGAACGAGCTGCCGTATCAGTACGTGCTCTTCTTCGGCAGAACCTGCGATCCATCATGAGAGCTTGCTGGCCCGAGGGCCAGTCGTTGAAACCCGCCTGCGAGTAGTCCACGAATTTCGTGGGTACGCTGGGATGGGCGTGGAGGTGTCGCTCCACGTCACTCCTTCTCTTGCAGGAGGTTTCTTCGAAATGATGACACGAACGCTTGCTCTCTGCGTCGCCTCGGCGGCGCTCTTGGCCTTCGCTCCCGCCTGCGGCTCGGACGACGGCGGCGGCAGCGGTGGCTCCGCGGGCTCCACGGGCGGCGCGGCTGGCAGCAACACCGGCGGCATGGCGGGCGGTAACACCGGCGGCATGGCGGGCGGTAATACCGGAGGCATGGCCGGCGGCAACACTGGCGGCATGGCTGGTATGGCCGGCAGCAACACCGGCGGCATGGCCGGCATGGCGGGTTCTGGCGGCACGGCGGGCATGGCCGGTTCGGGTGGCATGGCCGGCGCTGCGGGTGCTGCGGGCTCAGGCGGCGCTGCGGGCGGCGCGGCGTTCTGGCCGGCCAACTACGCGAGCTACGACGCCAACTGCACGCCGACCAAGAACCACAACCACAACTCCCAGCTCACTCAGAACTGCATGAACTGCCACACAGGCAACGGCGGCACTCCGAAGTTCACCTTCGGCGGCCGCGTGTACCAGACAGGCGGCAGCACCGGCGCTGCGAAGGTGGAGATCGGCGTCAAGGACGGCACGACGTTCTACTACGCGTGCTCCGACAACCAAGGGAAGTTCTTCTACGAGTCGAACACCGCCACCGTGAATTGGGCGACCGCGGAGATCCACATGCGGAACGCCAACGGCGAGACGAACATGAAGAACGCCGCACCCAACGGCGGCTGCAATGCGTCGAACTGCCACGGCAACACGATGAAGCTCATCGAGCCGTGATTCGCGCCTGAAGACGAGCGCGTCGGGAGCCGTGCTCTCGGCGCGCTTCGTCATTTTTGTGTATCTTGAGGAGATGCGTCGCCTCGCCGTGCTCTTGGCCCTCGGTCTGCTCTCTGCTTGCAGCTCCTCGGAAGACGGCTCTGGTTCCGGCGGTAGCGCCGGCACCAGTGGCGCAGGCGGTGCCGCGGGTAGCGCAGGAAGCGGCGGCATCTCGGGAGCAGCGGGCGCGAGCGGCTCCGGTGGTAGCGCCGGGAGCGACGCGGGAACGCCGCGCCCGTACCGCTTGGGCCTCACCACGTTTCCCTACGACACCACGCAAGCTGCCGTGGATTACGTGTATGCGAAGGTCGCCGAGGACGCGGACCTGTTCACCGTCCACACCACCGAGGGCGTGCCCTGGGTGGAAGCGCTGGAGCAGAAACCCGTGGAGCAGATGGGCAGCTCCATCGTCGCCAAGTGGACCAAGATGAAGGCCGCGGTGACGCCCAGCCAGAAGCTGTACTTGGCTCTCACTCCGCTGGACGACGGCCGCGCGAAGCTCGCCGACTACTGGGGCAGCGCGGAGCACATGCCGCTGCCCGGCAGCTGGGCCACCGCCAGCTTCGACTCGGCCGACGTGAAGAGCGCGTATCTCCAGACCTGCCGCGCCGCGATCGACTTCTTTCATCCGGACTATCTCGCCATCGGTATCGAGGTGAACCTGCTGCGCAAGAACAACCCCGCCGCGTGGAGCGCCTACGTCGATCTGCACAAGGCAACGTACACGGCGCTGAAAGCCGAGAATCCGGCTCTTCCGATCTTCGTCACCATGACCGGCGTGGACCTGTTGGACGGCTGGACCGACGCGGATCACGGCGAGCAGATGGCGGCCCTCGCCGACGTGCTGCCCTACTCCGACTACCTGGGCATCTCCTTCTATCCGTTCATGTCCAAGTACCTGACGGATCCCTACCCCGCCTCCACCTGGAGCGATCTCGCTTCTCTCGCGGGCGGCAAGCCGCTGGTCATCGGCGAGAGCGGCTACCCGGCCCAGGCCTTTTCGATCCCGAGCTACAGCCTCTCCTTCGACGGGACGGAGGCGAAGCAGAACGCATTCGTCAGCGACATGCTGGCCGCCGCCGAGAGCCAGCCGATGCCCTTCGTGGTGAACTTTTTGGTGCGCGACTACGACGCGCTGTGGGCGACGTTGCCGCCCGGGCCGGTGCAGGACAACGGCAGCGTGTGGCGAGACACGGGTTTGTACGACGAAAACGGCAGCGAGCGCTCGGCCCTGGCCACCTGGAAGAGCGCCCTCGCTCGCGCGGCAAAGTGACTCACCGGGGCGCGGCGTGCACGTGTCCGACGTGCCGCTCCAGAAACCCGTAGGTGTGGCTCCAGCACTTCTTCGCGTTCGGCCGAAACACCAGCGCGTGGAACGCATGGAGCTCACCCGGGTAGTAGCGTGCCTCGCACGGCGTCCCCATCCGTTCCAGCGCGGCGGCCAACCTGCGGGTGTCGTCCATCAGCGGGTCCTTGGTCCCGCACGGGGCAAAGAACGCGGGCAACGGGCGGTCCGGCCTGCGGCCCTCCTCCAAGACCAGCAGCGGATCCGCGAGCTCCCGCGTTTCCTCGGGAACGCGCGAGAGGTCTCCCAGGTAGCTGTCGCTCACCTCGTGCAAACGGTCCTCGATGAACGACTTCATGTGCGGCCAGCGGCGCTTGAAGCGCTCCACACCGGAAACCTGCAAGATGCCACAGGCCGCCACCACCGCTCTCGGGGAGATCCCGGAGTCGAACAGCTCCCGCGCCCAGGGCTCGGGGCGACGATAGCTCGTCACCAACGAAAGCGACGTGACCAGATTCGCCCCCGCGCTCTCCCCCGCCAGCACCAGCCGCTCGGGATCCCCACCGTAGCGCGCGGCGTTGTCCCGAACCCAAGCAAGCGCTGCCCCCGCGTCTTCCACCGCCGCCGGGAAAGGGTGCCGCGGCGCCAGGCGATAGCTGATGTTGAACACCAAGTAGCCCCGGCGCGCGTACGCGAGCCCCATGATCCAGTGGGTCTCCTTGCTCAGGATGCGAAACCCACCGCCGTGCACGTACAGCACCACCGGCGCCTGGCTGAGCTCGCCTCGACGGATCCCCGCCGGGCGGTACACGTCCAAGCGATGCTCACCGAGGCCCGTGTCGCGATAGGGCACGTCTTCCAGCACTTCCACGTCGTGCCGGTGGGGCTGCGCATGCGGATGCAGCTTGCCGGCCCGCGAGATGCCGCGAAAGAAGTTGTCGACCAGGAGGGCGCCGGTCTGGCGCCGGAGCTTCCCCGAAAGCCCCGTCAGCGAGCGATCCGTGCGCGGGCCCATCAACGAGAGTCTACCTCATGTCGGTCCGGCGCGACGCCCGTCCCGGACGGAGCTCGCGCCGCACCAACACCCTACTCGGAAACCTTCATCCACACGGCGGTCTGCTCGCCTTCGTAAGCGCGCTCGCCTTCATGGGTGAACGCGAAGGCATAGCGCACGAAGTGCCGCTCCTTGCCCAGCCGGAGCTTGGGAGCCGTGAGCTCGCACTCCATGGGCGTTCCCGGCGGCACCAGCTTGCGGAACGAACCCTTGTGAATGTGCGTACCGTAGCCGATCCAGCCCTCACGGTGACGCAGACCGAGCACGTAGTAGGCGTGCACGAAGCCGAGCATTCCGGTGGCGTGGATCATGGCGGCGCCGGCTACGTGGCGCGGATGACGCAGCTCGTGGGCCCGCTGCTGATCCGTGAACGGGATCGGGCGATCGGTCGGCATGCGACAGCGCACGCGATGTTCCGCGGGATCGATGGAGAGGATCTGATCGAAGAGCAACACCGACGGGTCGTACGGGAGATCCGCCAGGAACTCTTCGTCGAAGGGCGTCGGCTCGGTGATGATGAGGCTCATGCTTCTCCTGCAACGTGCACGACGACGCGCCGCGTGTGCCGCCGCGCGCGGTGCTCCCACAAGTACAATCCCTGCCAGGTGCCGAGCGCCAAGCGGCCGTCCATGACGGGGATGCTCTCCGAGGTACGCGTGAGCGCCGAGCGGGCATGGGCGGGCATGTCGTCCGCACCCTCGGCGTCGTGCTCCCAGCGCCGCGACTCCGGCGCCAGCTCCCCCATCCAGCGGGCGAGATCCCGAAGTACTGCCGGATCGGCGTTCTCCTGAATCACCAGGCTGGCCGAGGTGTGCTGCACGAACACGGTGCACAAGCCGGTTTTCACGCCGCTTCGCCGCACCACGTCCGCCACTTCTCGGGTGATGTCGGAGAAACCCTGGCCTCCCGAAGAGACCTCCAAGGTCACCTGAAGTACCGCCACGGCGTCGACCTATGCGATCATTTGCGACCGAAAGCCAGACCCTTCGCCGAACCCACCATGCGACAGCGCGCTCGAGAGCTCCGGCAGGCCACCGCTAGCCGTGCCCATGCCTTCTTCGGGGCCGGGCCGCTCAGGCGGGGGGCGTACGCGCTGTGGCGGGGCCTGAGGCGCCATCACGTGAGCCGTGCGGCGAGCGCCATGGCGTTCAACTTGTTTCTGGCTTCCATCCCCATGATGGCCTTCGCCGGGTGGCTCATCGCGCAGGTGCTGCGCCAAAGCCCGGAAGCGCTGAGCTCCATGTCGCTGCTCTTGGATCTCACGCCCACGGAGATGCACAACATCATCCTGCGACACGTCGGGCGCTTCAGCGCCGGCGCCGTCGCCCCCTTCGCGCTGGCGGGCACGCTGTGGCTCGCCGCCAGCGCATTCCACACCTTGATGAGCGTGTTCGAGACAATGGTGCACGCGCGGCGACGCGCGTGGTGGAGCAAGCGGCTCATCGCCATGGCCTGTGTGGTGGCGACCATCGGCATGTTCGTCGGTACCGGTGCCATCGCCGTGATCGCTGCCGGCGGCCCCTCGGCGATCCTCGATCGCCTGGAAGCCGGGCAGAGCTTCGGACCGCCGCTGGGTCACGCGCTGGCGCTGGCGGTGCTGTTGCTCGGGGCCACGACCGCGCTGGCCGGCTTCTTCCGCATCGCCGTGCTGCGCCCCGGGGTGCAGCGGCGGGTGTGGCCCGGCGCGTTCCTCACCATGGGGATTGGCGGCTCGGCCTCGTACTTGTTCGTGGTGTACGCCAAGGAGCTCGCGCGCTTTGCGCTGTTCTACGGTGGTCTCGCAGCCGTGGCGATCGCGCTGTTCTGGCTCTGGATCTGGTGCGCCGCCCTGCTGGTGGGCGCCGAGCTGAACGCTCAGCTCGAAGGCCGCGAGGACCGCCCCTTGAGCCGCGTTCTGCCCTGAGGCGTGCTCTCAGCCGCCGTCCGTCGCGGTGAGCACGCACACGCCGAAACCCTTCGGCAGGTACGACACACTTTGGCACTTGCCGCTGCCACACTCCGCTGCCGCCGAGTCCGTGGAGCAGATCTTGATGCAGGTCTTCTTTTCCAGGGAGCACACGTGGCCCGGCGCACAGGGGCACGCCTCTCCGGCCTGGCCCGTGCCGGGCTGGACGCAGCTGGTGGTGCCGTCGGAGCTCACCACTGTGCAGGCCGTGCCCTCCTTGCACTTGCATTGCTTGTTGGGCGGACAGGGGTAGGGCTCGTCCAAGCTGCAGTCGTCGGCTTGGATGCACACCGGAACCATTTGCGGCGTCGCGCCCATGGAGTCGTCGCGAAGACCGCGCTCCGCGCAGTACGTTCCCGACTCACACGCGCTCGCTCCGCTGCAGCAGAAGGGCCGGCACTGGGCGGCGCTGCCCTCGCCGACACACGCGAACCCCGGAGCGCAGTCCGACGACGAGACGCACGGCGCCGCCGTGCCGCCGGTCCCGGCGGGAGCGCACTCGGTGACGGGCTCGCCGGCGTCGCGCTTCACGAAGCAGCCCGCCGCGGGCGCAGGGCCGGCCTCGCTCACGCCGGCGCCGGCGTCGGCGCCCGCCATGGGCGGCGGCAACCCCGCCTCCGCGGAGGCTTGACCCGCGCCAGCGTCCCCCGACGGCCCGCCGCCATCGGCGAATCCACCGACACAGGAGTAGGGGTCGTCCGGCAAGCAGCCGCTGCCGCACAGAGGATTGATGGTCGGAGGACCGGCTTCAGTGCCGCTATCGGGCACGGGCACGTCCGCCGAGATCTGGTCCTTACCCGCGTCCGTCGGTGTGCACGCCGGGCCGTAGCAGCCTGCATCCGTGGAGGCGCCCTCTTCCGCGATGGATGCACACCCGACGGCGACGCCTAGAGCGACGAACAGCGCGGGAGCAGCTTGGATCAGGCGACGCATGACTGGCAGGGCCAACGGAAAACTTAGCACCTCTGGGAGGTAGAGCACACGTCGTGCCGAACGGAAAAGATCGCGGAATCCTTGAACAAGCCCGCCCCTCTGGCGCGAGCCGGAAGAGGCGGGTGTGGCAGCGGTGTCGCGGTGGCGGTGGTGGACGACCCAGGCGTGGGCGCGCGCTACTTCAGGGCCAGGTTCCGAACCACGAAGTTATTGCCCTTGTCGTACACACGCACGGCGATGATCACGGGACCCTTGGGCGTGAAGCTCGACACGTCCGCGTCGAAGTCCTCCGCCTGCTGGTCGAAGATGCCGTCCTTGGGGAAGAATGGATACCACTCGTCCGTGCCCGCCACGGCAATCTCGATGCGCTTGATGGGGCCCACGCCGTCGATCGCCCGGCCGTGGATCTTGCGACCCTGGGCACCGAGGTTTTCGATGCGCGGCGCGGTGTTGTCCACCAGCACCACGCCGCTCTCGAGCTCGTGCTTGCGCACGCGATCGGGCGGATTGGACAGCTCGTCGGAGGCGACCACGCGCACGCGGTACTCGCCCTCCGGCAGATCCGAGGTGTCCCAGGAGTAGCTCTCCTTGGTGAGCTTCTCCGTGGGCTTGAGCATGTCGTACCAGGTGGTGGTACCGACCAGACGATACTGCACGCGGAAGCGCAGCTCGTCCTTGTCCGGGTTCTCCACCTTCCACTTCAGCTCCACCTTGCTCTCGGGCTTCTTGTCGATGGGGCTGCCGCTCTTGTGCACGGCGTCCTTGGAGCTGGACGACGACTTGCTGGAGCTGCCGGTGGTCACCTCGGTGATGGTGGCGCGCAAATTGTCGGTGAGGAAGGGAACGCTCACTTCGCTCAGCACCGCATCCGGATCCCGGCTCCAGCGGGCACGCACCTGAAAGAAGCGCCCTTCCGGACTTTGTACCTTGCCCGGCGCCGTTGCGCCGTTGCTCCAGGCGCTCCAGGTGTCGTCCGGCTCCTCCGTGTTGCCGGTGCGCGTGGAAAGCTCCAAGGTCCCGGTGGAGCGCCAGCTCATGATGCCGAAGCGGGCGCGCAGCCCGGCGTCCAGCACCTTGCTGGTCCACACTGCGTCCGGACCACCCACGCCCCGTACCGGGTGCAGCACCGCCGGATCGCTGGATGCGATGTACCGGCTCTTGCCGGACAGCGCCAGCGCGGTGACTTGACGCTCTTCCGTGTCCGCCACCAGGACGGCGTTGTGGGCGTCGTCCACCGTGTACACGCGACCTTCCACGCCGGTGCCCACGTAGGGCTTGCCGTCGTCCGCCACCGCCAGGCTCACGTAGTGTTCGTCCTTGTCGTCCAGCAGCTGGTCCGGCGAGCCATCCGGCTCGAAGCGGTACAGCGTGCCCTTGCCCTTCGTCTTGGGCGGCTTGGGCACCGGGCCGGCAACGTCCTTGGACGAACCGCTGCGCTTGGACGGCGCGTAGCTACCGGTCTTGATCTCGTTGGCGATGGCGTACACCTCGCCCTTCTTGCCGATGGCGATGGCACGCACCTCGGTGCGCCCGAAGTCGTACAGCACCGTCGCCCGGCCGGGGCCGGTGATCTTGTACAGCTTGGCCTTGTCGCTGGCGCCCGCGTAGACGGTGCCATCCGGCGCCACCGCGACGCTCATCAGGTGCTGCTCCGGAGCATCGAAGTACACCTGCGCCTGTCCGCCCGCGGTGATGCGGTAGAGCTTGCCGTTCGGACCGGTGGCCGCGAACACGGCGTTGCTCTTCTTGTCGAAGGCGACCTGCCACACGTGCTCGCTGTCCTTGAGGGTGGCCAGATCCGAGACCTTGCCGCGCTCGTACTTCATCACCTTGCCGTCGGGCAGGGTGCCCAGCACCACGGTGCCGCCCCAGGCTTCCGCCAGCGAAGTGACGATCAGCGACTTGGTCTCCGCCGCAACGCTGACCTTGGCGCCCTTCACCTCGAGCAGCTTGCCGTCGTTGCCGGTGCCGAGCAGCACCGAGCCGTCCGCCCGCGGTAGCACTGCCCAGATGGCGGTACCCTCCGTGACCGGCGTGCTGCCCAGGTTCAGACCGGCACGCACGCGGCCGATGGAATCGACGGCCACCCCTTTGAGGTCGCCCCCTTTGAAGTCGTCGCCCACGTCGAGGACGAAGC
The DNA here is from genome assembly GCA_020633235.1 of Polyangiaceae bacterium. NCBI lineage: Bacteria > Pseudomonadati > Myxococcota > Polyangiales > Polyangiaceae > Polyangiaceae bacterium. The sequence goes on from JACKEA010000003.1 coordinate 123,539, forward strand.
GGCGTGTGCCGACGGCCCCGGCGTCCGACGCCGCCGCAAGCCCGAGCAGAACCACCCCGAGGCCGAGCACGGCCTGACCAAAGCGCTGTTGGATCATCGAAAATCTACCTGGAAGAACTTGACTGGCTCTGAGCTGTTTTGAAAGAAACGCGGGGCTTACCGCAACACCGGCTTGACGTCGACGTCCAGTCGGTCCGTGCCGACCATGAACTCCCCGAGCGGCACCACCACTCGGGTCTCGTTCTTGAAGGGTTCCGGAGCCACCGAGGCAGTGGTGGGACGAATGGTGTCCATGGCGCCGGCCGGGAGATTCTTCACCACGTGGCCCTTGAAGGCCACGGCGCCGTCTCCCGCGGAGTAGGTCACCACGATGCTCTTGATGGGGTAGGTCGCGTCTTCCATGTTGCGGATGAGCGCGTCCAGGTTCTCGGCGTCCGCCTTCTCTTTCTTCTCCGTGTAGCCCGGCGTGATTTCGAGCTGCACGGTCTTGCCGGCGAGGTGCGCCGGAAGCGGAACCGTGATGACGCGGGTCTGCGTCTTGCCCGCGTAGGGCACCAGCGTGAGCCGAATGCGCGCAGGCTGCCCGGCCTGCACCTCGGAGTCGAGGAGCTCCGCTCCGCGCAGACGAAGGATGTCCCGCGTGTAGCGCAGCTCGATCTCCATGTTCGCGCTCTCGACCAACGCCGGCTCCCAGGGGTTGTTCATGATCGCGCCCACGGCGCGGACCAAGCTGGAACGCACGAAGTCGTTCGGATCCGGAGTGCCGCCGATGGCGACGCCGTAGTCCTCCAACGTGATGCTGCCGTGCCCCTTGATCTTGAGGGTGCTCTTGGCGGTCCAGCTCACGTCCTGCCGCTCCGCAGCGGTCGCCTGCAGCGCGCTGCCGAGCGCGATGGACATGAACGAGGGCGTCATGAACTTCTCGTGCGCGACCTCGAAATCCCAGTCCGAGTAGGGCGCGCCCTTCACGCCCTTGATGTGCAGGTGCACCGGAATCACCGGCGCCCGGGCGGAATGGCTCACCACGATGGCAGCCAGGCGATCGTTCACCAGAGCGCCCACCGGCCGGACCGGCATGCCGATCTTGAACGAGCGCATGTCGCTGGCCAAAAACCAGAGCACCTTGCCCACGGCCGTGGGCAGCGCCGTGACGCCGGACTGCATCATGGGGTGACCGAAGGCGACCAATTTGTCCCCTTCCACCCGCGTCACGGTGCCGAGCCCCATGGCGCTCATGTCGCCGCGGATCAGCTGTACGCCGATGGCGCCGCCGTCTTCGTAGCGGGTGGGGGCATTCGGCTCCACGCCACCTCCGCCGCCGGCCTGCAGCGGCTCGAGGCCGAGCGGCGAGAGCAGGTCCTTGGCCATCGCGATGGAGCTCGCGCTCATGCCACCGATCAAGAGCGGCGTGGCCACGGGAGTGACGGGGCTCGACTTGCCGGGCAGGCGCACCGCCTTGGCCTTGGCGATCTGCTTGCCGTGCTTGCGAACGTCGTAGTCTTCCAGGCGCCCGGCGTAGCGGTTCTGGGAGCGTGCCGAGCTCTTGGCCTGCTTCTGCCCCTTGGGCAGCACGTGCAGCGGCCAGCCGTCTATCGTGGCGGGCAGCGGTCGCGCCAACTCGTCGAGCATGTTGCGGATCGGCGTGACGCCGGCCACCGGCTCCGCGCCGAAGGTCCAACCATACGCATAGGCGCCGATCATCTTGCCGTTCAGGTAGATGGGGCTACCGCTCATGCCGGCCACGACCTTGGCCACCTCCAGCCGCGGATGCTTCGTCTTGATCAGGATGAGCTCTTGGCGCGGCTGGAAGTTCTTCAGTACGTCGATCACTTCGACGTCGAACTTCTCCGGCTTGGTGCCTTCGAAGACGGTGAGACCGTAGCCCTTCATGCCCGGCTTGATGTCTTTCACGGACATCACGTTGGAGCGGTTGGCGATGCCTTCCGCGCGGGCAGCTCCGATGAAGGGAAGTGGGGCGAGGATGCCCGTGAGGGCGGCGGCGACGACGAGACTGGTTGTGGGACGCACGGGGGGCCGAGTCTAGCAGGGGGCCACGAGAGGTCCGCCAAAAGCGGCAGAGCTTTCCGGGGCGACCAAGGAGCGGACAATCTGGGGCCGGATTTCGTTCCGGAAAAGCCCCCGACGGCAGGCCACGGGGCTTCGCGGCCCCGGCACGGGCGCTATGATGGCCCCCGTGGACTTCGTGCTCCTCGCCAGCCTGGTCGGCTCTTTCGCGCTGCTCGTGACGGTGCACGTGGCCCTGATTGCCGGCCTCACCGCCCGCCACCCCCGCTGGCGCGGCGCCGTCGCTTTCCTGGTGCCGCCCCTGGCCCCCTACTGGGGAATGGAAGAGGGCATGAAGCGCCGAGCCGCGCTGTGGCTGGTCGCGCTGTGCGTGTACGTCGTGGCGCGCATCGCCGTGTCCTTCTGAGCGGTCACTTGCGCTCGGGATGCAGCTCCGTCAGGGGCTTCACCTTGTCGAAGGCTTCCTGCACCCAGCGGTCCCGCACCTTCCGGGCCAGCTCCTCGTGGTCGCGCCAGGGAACCGCCATCGCATAGATGAAGCAGGCGTCCGGGTAAGCCGGGATCGCCGCCCAGGCGGCGGAGAACTTCTTTCGAGAGAATGCCGTGTCCACGTAGCCATCCACGGACTTCACGATGATGGGCTTGCCACGCCAGGCGGTCTCGTGTCCACGGATGGGAGTGAGCTTGACCTCGTACCCGCGCATTTGCGGCCGCGCCCAGGATTCGAAGTGGCGCATGCAAGTGTCTGCGTCCGTAGGCGAGCCCTTGGGAACGTCCAACACGAAACCGATGGCCACCACATGGTGATCGTCGCCGTAACGGAAGCCCACGAAGTGGCTCACGCCCCAGTAGCGCACGCGCTTCCAGTGCTCCCAGTCCGGCAGCGGCAACAGGATCTGATCGTCCTTGTCGTTGCGCTCGCCCCAGGGCTGGGACAGCTGCCGGGTGAGGGCGGCCCAGTGCGCGTCGTGGGCGTCGCCCCCGGGTTCCGCGACCGACACCGATTTGGGCGTGGGGGGCACCCCCGGCGGCTGGGTCTGGGTGGACGAGCCGCAGCCGACGAGACCGAAGCCCAAGAGACACAGCAGCAAAGTCCGCCCCAGGGGCATGCGGATTGGACGAGACACGCCTGGAAATGATGCGGGATGCCGCCCCCCCGAGCAACGATTCCCGCGACTTCTCCCAGTATTTGGCCGGGCGTGGGGCCGATTTTCACCAGCCGGGAACTTCCGTGGAACGCGACTGTCTGCACCCTGACGGCTGGCGGAACCTGGAGGATGACGATGCGATTCGGACCGGAAGTGCTCGATGTCGATCTGTACGCAGTGCTGAAGGTCCGAGATACCGCTACTTCCGAAGAAATCCGCCGCGCATACCGGCGCCTCGTCGCCCAAAGCCATCCGGATCTCAACCGCCACCAAGAAGCCGAAGCACAGACCGCGCGTCTCAACGTCGCCGCCGGCGTGCTGCTCGATGCCCACCGCCGCGCCGCCTACGATCGCCATCGTCGTCACGTGCGCCGGGACCAGAGCGAAAGAGCCAACCCGCGCCGCGTTGCGCGCCCTCGGGGTCCCGCGGATTGGGTGCAGCCGCCCAAGCAGCACCGCTCACGCCTGAGCGGCGAGCTCCGTGCGCTGCTCGAGTCGATCCACCCTTGGCCCGCGCGCCCCCTGAGCGAGCTCGACGGCGCGCTCCGCCGCTGGCCGCCGCGCCGTCACGGCGTGGTGCTGGCCATCGCCGCCGTCATCGCGCTGGGCCTCATCGCCCAGAGCCGACCGCGGTCGCTCACGGTGCTGTGCGGAGCAGACTGCCCGCCGCAACCCATCAGCGCGGCGCATTTGTAGATTCCTCGGGGACTTGTTCTACTCCGCAACGTGCCCACCTGCTGGCGCTGCGCGCGACACTGATCCTGCCAAAGACCGCCCTGCCGCGTTCGCCCCCTTGGATTAGTCCGGGTTGGCGTCGAGGGCGGCGCCGGTGTCTGGGGGGCCGGCACCGGCGTCTGCGGGGCCGCCCCCGCAGTACGTGGTCTCGAGGCCGAGCTCCGCGCCGGCAACACAGCCCGCTCCAGGAGCGGGATCGACGACCCCGCAGATCCCGTCGGTCCGGCAGCATCCCGGATGCGAATCCCATTCAGGGCAGGTGGCGTCGAGCGGCGCGCTCGGCTCGGCGCTGACGCAGTCCGGCTCTCCAGCGTACTTGCCGGAGACTCCGCAACGTCCATCAACAGTGCAGCAATACGCCTTGGGTGCCGTTGCCGCGGGCGGAAGCGGACATACCCCACGGGTGCGTGAGGCAACCGTGCTCGCAATGCGTCACGACGCCATCGCAGTACGTATCATTGTTGAGCTGCTCGATCAGGTCGTCGCCAGTGCAGTACTGGTAGATGCTGCACAAAGTGCAGTCGTCGCCCCGGGAGTCACTGCCTCCCGTCCCAAGCTCGGGTGGGGCGGCGCTGGACGAGACGTCGTCCTGCGAAGATGACCCGCAGCCCACCCATTGGAGGCCGAGGGTCATCACTGCCAGCACGGACCATCGCTGTCGCACGGGCCCAAAACCGTGCAGCTTCCATGCCCGCGGATTCGTGCCGGACTGTGCCAGGCCCTACTCGACGGATTGGCCCTCGACCCGTGCTCCTCGAGATCCGGCGCGGCCGGACAGCGCCGACACGCCGCTCAGGATCGTCTCGAGCACCAGCAGCGCGCCCAGCGCCAAGAGCCAGAACAGGTGTACGAAGGTCACGCCGCCGCCGTGCATGCTGCCCATGGCGTTCAACACGAACCAGCCCGCGAACGGCAGGAGGGCGACCATGGGCAGGACGAAGAACCAACGCGGACGCTGTCGCAAGAACGGGCAGGTCACCGCCATCAACACGGCCAGCTCGACCAAGCTCACTGCGAGCCACCACAGACTACCGTCGCCATTGTGGCCGTAGGCGCGGGTCCCGGTGAGCGTCGGATCGTAGGGGTCAGACCGCCAATCGACGAGCATCCAGGCCGCGAACCCGAGCCACACGACGATCGGCAGGGCGCTCCGCCCCAGCGCGACGGACAGCGGCATTTTCGCGGAGCTCGACGCCATGTTCCTGACAACGGCGTCCGCAGCCGGAGCTTACAGCCGGCTCTCTGCCGCAGACGCAGCAGCGCCCTCCTTGTTTGTCGGGACGGCGCGGAACCGAGCGCGAGGGTGGTTCCGCGGCGGACCGACAAGAATTCGTAGAGGCCCTCCCTGGGCGATATCAGATCTCGTAGGTCTTGAGGCGGATCTGGTTCAAGTCCGCCACGCCGAGACCGAGCTCGCCGGCAGTCTGGATGTAGCGCGGCTCGCGCTTGGACTCCTTCAAGCTCTTGATGTTGCGCTTCTTGCGCTCGGCGTCGATCACCTGCCAGCCGACCACGTCGTGGGCCACGGGATCCGTGGACACGTACACGGCGCCGTGCGGGATGCGGGTGTTGGGATCCTTGTCCAGCGGCCCGCGGTCGTAGGTGATCTTGAAGGCGTCCGTGATGTGCAGGCGCACGCGGCTGGTCACGATGGGGTGGTTGTACAGCATCGCGATCTGCGGGCTGGCCTGGTGCGCGTGGTGATCGTGCGGGTTGTTCACGTTGCCGTGGGTGATGTTCTTGAGGCACCCGGTGTAGCCGCAGATCGAGTGGTCCTTCATCATGGACATGTCGATCACCGCCGTCGCGTCCAGGAGCATCTTGCTGTAGCGCGTGGGAATGCCCTGGTAGATGCGCACGTCCTGCATCGGGTGGTTCTTGTTGTTGTGCGTCGCGGTCTGCACGCCGTCGGGCAGCTTCCACTGGCGCACGTTGATGCGACAGCCCATGAGGTACGTGGGGTACTGCTCGTACACCATGATGTTCTCGGGCTTCACGCCGAGCTTGATGAGCCCTTCCACCACGGGCAGCACGGTCTCGTAGTTGGTGGCCTGGGTGTAGCCCTTCTGTCCGGCGATGCCGTTGGGCTTGACGGCCACGATGTCGTCCTTGTGGATGAACTTGCCGAGCGCCTCCACGATGTTGGGCGCGCCGGTGAACTCCATCAGCGCCTTCTCCACCAGGCGCTTGGCGACGTCCGCCTTGGGCCACAGCAGGTTGGGCTGCATGATCGACTTGAAGTCGCCCTTGGCGGCCACCTTCACGACCTTGCCGGGCGCTGCCATGGGCACGAAGCCCTTGGGACGCTTGGCGGTCAGATCTTCGGCCTTGGGGAGCCCTTCGGCGAAGGCGGGGAGCGCGCGACCGAGCGTGGCCGCAGCTCCGGCGACGGCGGCGCTGCCGAGCAGGGCGCGGCGCGAGAGCTCCGAGGGCGAGGACGAGCGATCGGACATGGTTCCTCCAGTCGTGTTGACCGAAATCAGGGGGTAACATGCAGCCTGCGACCCCGCAAACAACCCGCAAACGCGGCGCCGCACCGGGACTGGGGACAATCTTCCGGGATATCGAGGGGTTGGCTCACGGCTCCGGGGTCGCTGCGCGGAACACCCAGAAGCCCGCCAGCGCCAGGGCCAGGAGCTCGAGCCCGGTGCCCCACAAGAAGCGCCCGCGATCGAAGGGGAAGCGGATCGCGATCTGAACGATGCCGTCCTGCAGGTTGCCGTGGGGGTAACGCTGCCGGTGCTCGTTCCGGCGCTCCGCCGCGAGCACGCAGGCTTCCCCCGTCTCGAGCTTCGGTCCTTCCACGTTGTCGTGGATCGGCAGCTGATCGAGATCGATGTACTCGCCATCGACGCCCGTAGCGGTCTCGCACACCGGCCACGCGTCGATGCTCTGGCTGCGCGCGGTCGCTACTTCCGCGAGGGAGACCAGCGTGTACGCCCCCGCGATCCCTGCCAGCAAGAGAAACACCAAGCGTGCCGCGTAGGGCCGACTGCTCAGCGTTCGGTGCAACAACAGTGAACCCACGACTGCCACGGCGAGCAGCACCCAGGGCCAGGCGTGGCGCCCGGCCACCACGTGGTGCCAGCTGGCGTCCCACAGCGGCAGCACCGTGAGGGACAGGGCCACCAAGATCACCGCCGCCAGCCGACGTCCGGGGCTGGTGGGTTCGGGAGGATGTCGGTCCGCCGCGGAATCATCGCGAACGGACGGCGCGGGCGGCTCCGGTTCCGGCTCTTCTTCCGCCGGCTCCGGTTCTTCCGGTTCCTCCGCGGGCGGCGCTACCGGCTCTGCTTCCGGCTCTGCTTCCGCCGGCGCTTTTGGCTCCTTCTCCTCGAAGGGCGCAAGCGCGGCGCGCACCTGGCTCAAGGTCTGCACCAACAGCAGCGCCAAGGCGAGCTGGATGGACGTGAGCAGGGCCCGGTACAGCCACGGGTGCTCGAGCTGCAGCGCCGGCGGCGCGTGGGAGAGCACGCGCCACAGCGGGATCAGCGAATCAATGGCGGCGAGCGCCATCAGCGCGCCTCCCCGCAAGGACGACAGCGGCGCCTTGGCAAAGCGTGCGAGACGAATCAGGGCCAGCGCCAGGCCCACGAGGGCCACGATGCGCGCCAGCGCCAACAGCACCCAGTAGCTCTGCACCGTGGCCTCGGAAGCGGTGCGCGCTTCGTCCGTCGCCAAGTTGCTGAGCAAGAGCACGAGCGTGAGCACGGCGCTGGCACCAAAGCCCAGGGTCGCCGCCAGCGACGGCCCCAGAGCTCGGGTCTGGGGCGGGACCCGCGTGACGCGCAGCGCGCCCACGGTGAGCGGCAACGAGAGCACCACGTAGATCGCCAGGTACGCCAGGTTGGCGAACAAGAGCGCCAGCAGCATGCCGGCCTTCTCTTCGGTGGCCACGGAAGACACCTGCAGGAGGTGCGTCGAGTACAGCTGCGCCGCCACGCTCACCAGGGTGAGCACCACCCAGGTGCGGGCCAGGAGCCGAAGGCCACGCCGCGCGATGCGAACGCTCGCCTCGCGCACCAGCGCCGCCTGTCGTTCACCCGGCATGGGCGCCCATCATGGCCGAAGCCGACCCCAGCTGGCGATCGCCGCCGGCGAACCGCCGTTTCGCCAGGTGGCTGAGGGCATTTTTGCCGTGTTTCTTGGGCCTCCACCGGCGGCACGGCGCTCGCAATGGCCCTCTGCCAGAGCCCCACAAGAACCCTCGGGGCCTGGAAGGAACATCGTCATGAGCACTTTCAAGATCGTCTACAACATCACCGAACGCGACGGCCGCAGCTACTGGAACCGCATCGGCGTGGCCTTCGTCAATCGCGACGGCTCCCTCAACGTGAAGCTCGAGTCCGTGCCCGTGAACGGCGAGTGCCAGATCAGGGACTTCGTGCCGCGGGAGGACAACGCCGGTCCCGGTCTCAAGCGCAGCAACGGTCACGCCGAAGCCGCTCCCATCGTCGAGCTTTCCTGAGGGGCGCCATGGAGACCGCAACATCGTGCTTCGGTCCCAGCGCCGAGCCGACGTCCGGATCTCAGTCGCCCTCGGCAGCTGGGGGTCGCTCTGCGGCCCCCAGCCCGATGGCCCAAGCGCTGGCGGACCTGCGCGCCAGCGCTTGGGTGCCCATCGCGCTCAAGCTCGCGGCCGGCGCTCTGGGACTCGTGATCCTGAGTGGCATCGGTTTCGTGGCCGCGCTGCGCGGCCTGGACGCAGAGTTGCCGGCGACGCAAATGGCGCTCACTGCCGATCTGGGCAAAGCGTGGTTGGCACCGCCGAGCGTGCCGGCCGTGCCGGCGCCGGTGGATGCGGGCGCCCCGGCGCCCGCATCCACCGGCGGGATCACCGCCGATGGCCGCGTGATCCTGAACCGCGCCGACGCGCACGAGCTCCGCAAATTGCCGGGAGTGGGCGCCCGGCGCGCCGAAGCGATCGTCAAGCTCCGCGAACGTCTCGGACGATTCCGCCGCATCCAGGACTTGCTCCGCGTGCGCGGCATCGGGCCGCGAAGCCTCCGAAGAATGCGTCCGCACCTGGTGCTGGACCCGCCCGAGCCCGCCGACGGCGGCGCGTCGGCTCCGGCCGGCAGATGACGTAGCTCCGAGATCTGCGGGCGTTGCTACTGCTGAAATGACCGAGCAGTGGTAAGCAGAGCGCGAAGTGACTTCCGCGCTCGCCACCGGGCGCGCTGGGCGCGCCCGGTGGGCGCGCCCAGCCGCCAGCGTCCTCCTCGTCTCCGGCGTGCTCGTGCTGGGAGCCGGCTCGTGCACCGAGCCCGCGCGCCCTGCGCGGCGGCGCCAGGAGCCGGCGCCGCCGCAGGCGTCCGTGCCCGCCGCCGCCGAGCCCGCCGCGCCGGACGCCGCCGCCTCGGCCGGCGCCGAGGCGGCCGCGCCCCCCGCCCCCTGTCCGCCGGGCATGGTGCACGTCAAAAAAGACTTCTGCCCGCAGATGGAGCGCACTTGTCTGAAGAGCGAGTACGACAAGAGCAATCACATCACGCTGTGCCATCGCTTCAAGGAGGGGGAGAACGAGTGCAAGGCGTCGCGCGTCCCGCTCGACTTCTGCATCGACAAGTACGAGTTCCCCAACGAGAAGGGCGGCAAGCCCCCGGTCATGATCGACTGGTATCACGCCATGGGGGAGTGCTCCGCGCTGGGCAAGCGCCTCTGCTACGAGAGCGAGTGGGTCGCCGCCTGCGAGGGTCCGGACGAAAAGCCGTTCCCCTACGGTTGGGAGCGCTCCGCCAAGAAGTGCAACATCGACAACCGCTGGATCAACCCGAGCCTGAAGAAGATCTACTCCGAGGATCCCGCCGTCAGTGGGCCCGAGCTGGATCGCTTGTGGCAAGGGGTCCGAAGTGGTGAGCGCCCGGAGTGCGTCAGCGACTACGGCGTCTACGACCTCACCGGCAACGTGGACGAATGGACGATGGCCGACCACGACCGGCCCAAGGAGCGGGCCGTGTTCGCCGCCCTCAAAGGCGGCGCCTGGGGACACGTGCGCAACGCCTGCCGCCCCGTGACCACCAGTCACGAGCCGGAGTTTCGCTACTACTTCGTGAGCTTTCGCTGCTGTCAGGACCCGCTCTGAGGCGAGCTCACGGCGCCACGAAAAGAGCGCCCTCGGTCTGGCAACGCTGCGCCACGCTCTTGTCGTCTTCTGGAGGGTAGTACCAGACCACCGCGCAGCGGTCCGAAGCCAGGCTCATGCAGCCGCCCACCGCCTTCTTCCGATCGCACTCCGAAGTGGCGTACTTCCCGCTGCCGCAGCCCGCCTTCACCGCGGCCGCGTCGTAGCCCTTGTCGTAGTCGGCGCAGGCGCCGTTGATGCTCCGGCCATCGCAGCTCTGGGTCACCTTCCCGCAGCCCGTCGTCGGTGCAAAGCGGCCCCCCAGGCTCTGGCATTGGTTCGCCGCGCTGGTCGAGTCGTAGAGCGGTCCGTAGAACACGCTCACGGTGCACTGATTGCCGTTCTCCGCGGCACACGCGCCCACTCCGTCCACCGTGGTGCAGGGCAGCTCGGCGTACCCGCCGCCGTTGCAACTCTGCTGCACGTCCGTCGGGCTGAACTTCGCGTTGTACCCGTTGCACTGGTAGCCGAAGTCCAGATCGCAGCTCTGCGTCACGACGCAGCCCGACACGCCGAAGCTCACCGTCGGCGCTGCGGCGTCCGCGCCGGCGGCCCCTCCGGTCCCGCCGCCGCAGCCGCCGGTCGCGCTGGACGCGTCCGGCGCGGCGGCGTCGCTGCCGGCGTCGGCGCTCGCTCCCGCGGCGCCGCCGCCGCTGGCTCCCGCGGCGTCGCCGTCACCCGCGTCGTCGGTGCCCAGGGCCGCGCTCGTCGTCCCCGTACAGCCGGGGGGCAACGCGCCGCGATAGCCCCGCTCCCCGACGGTGTCCTTGCTGCAAGCGACGAGCACGCACAGCGCGCCGGCGGACAGGAGCGTGAACTTGATCCAAACCATGTGTGACGGGAGTGTAGCAGGGCGCTCGAAGTGCGGAAGAGTTGGTGCCGGGATTCGCGCCGCACCAACAAAAAACCAACGGTGCTTCCAACCGCGCGCCACCGAGGCGATAACCCCAGGGTGGCGGAGAAGCTCCGGATGGGCGTCGCGCTGAGCGAGCTCGGTCGACGCACCAAGCGGCGGGGTGTGAGCGCACCAGGGCCGACCCGCGGTGAGCTCGACGCGTTCTGCGAGGCCTTGAGCCAGAGCACCGGCCTCGGCATCACGCCCTACGCCGCACCCCGCTACGATCGTCTGCTGCGGCGTCTGCATCTGGGAGAGGTGGATCTGGCGTGGCTACCGCCGGTGGTGGCGCTCTCCGCGCTGAGGGACGAAGCGCTGCCGGTAGCGCTGCCGGTGCGCGGCGAAACACCGTGGTTCTGGACGGCGCTTTTCACGGGACCCGACTCGGAGATCCGAACGCTCGCGGATCTGAGGCGTGCCCGCGCGGTGTGGGTCGCGGGGGACAGCGCCTCCGGCTATCTGGTGATCCGCGCGGCGCTGCGGGCGGAAGGCTTCGATCCCGATCGCGGCTTCGAGAGCGAGCGCTTCACCGAGAGCCACGAGGACGTGGTCCGCGCAGTGCTCGCCGACCCTCGCGCCGTGGGCGCGACCTACATGCATCTGGATGCCGACGGCGAGCTCCTGCGAGCGGGCTGGGGAGGCGCTCGGGTGCGGGAGCTCAAACGCGCTGGCCCCATTCCGGGAGACGTGCTGGCGGCGGCCAAGAACCTGCCGCCACACAGCCGCACGGCCATCGCTCGCGCCTTGGAAACCCCGGACGACGAGCTGTTGGACGCGATGAGCACGCTGTTCTCCGCCAAGCGTTTCGTGCCCGCGGAGCGCGCCCACCTCGCTCACCTCGAGGCCCTGGGTCGCTACCTCATCCGCGAACGCCGCTGAGTCACCCTCGAGTGGCCGCCTTGCGCAGTCGCTCGATGAGCGGACGCACCTCCGCGTGGCGCAGCTTGTACTGCGCGCGATTGGCGACCAGCAGGCTCGAGACGTCGGCCACGCGCTCCCGCTCCTCGAGGCCGTTCTCCACCAGCGTGGTTCCGGTCTCGACCAGGTCCACGATCAGGTGGCTCAAGCCGACCAGCGGCGCGAGCTCCACCGAACCTTGCACGTAGATCACCTCTGCTGGCACCCCGCGGCGAGCGAAGTGATCGCTGGCGATACGCGCGTACTTGGTGGCTACCCGCGGCGCCGCCGGTGGCTCCACGCCCTTGGGACCGGCCACCACCATGCGACAGCGGCCGATGCCGAGATCCAGCGGTTGATAGAGATCGTAGCGCCGCTCGAGCAGCACGTCCCGCCCGCTGACTCCGAGATCCGCGGCGCCGTACTCCACGTAGGTGGGTACGTCATCCGGCTTGAGCAGCAGGAAGCTCAAAGAGCCGTCGTCCGACTCGCGGCGCAGCCGGCGGTCGTCCGCGAGCAGCTCGGCCGCAGGAATGCCGGCGCGCTCGAAGAGCTCCACCAGCGAGCGCGTCACGCGACCCTTGGGCACCGCCAGGGTCAGCGGCTTCACGGAACGTGGCCCTCGACGCCGACGCGCTCGATGTCGGCGCCCACGCCGGCGAGCTTCTCTTCGATGCGCTCGTAGCCGCGATCCAGGTGGTACACGCGGCGCACCAAGGTCTCCCCCTCCGCCACCAAGCCGGCGATGACCAGGGAGGCGCTGGCTCGGAGATCCGTGGCCATCACCGACGCGCCGGAGAGCCGATCCACTCCGGTCACGAAGGCGGTGTTGTTGCGGATCTCGATCTCCGCGCCCATGCGATTCAGCTCCGGAACGTGCATGAAGCGGTTCTCGAAGATGGTCTCCGTGAGCACGCTGCGGCCAGTGGCCACGCACATCATGGCCATGAACTGCGCCTGCATGTCAGTGGGGAAGCCGGGGTGCGGCGCCGTGGTCACGTCCACCGCGCGGAGCTCGCCCAGGCGACGCACCCGGGCGTGCTCGCCCTCGCGCTCGATCTCGAGCCCCGCTTGGCGCAGCTTCACCACCACGGGCTCCAGGTCTTCTACTGGCGCGTTCTCGAGCAGCACGTCGCCCCCGGCCGCCCCCACCGCCGCCATGAAGGTGCCCGCTTCGATGCGATCGGAGATGACCGCGTGGTCGAAGGGCTCGAGCTCGTCCGAACCGGTGACGTGAATCACCGCGGTTCCGGCGCCCTCCACCCGCGCGCCCATCTTGTTGAGCACGCGGCCGAGCTCTTCCACCTCGGGCTCCCGGGCGCAGTTGACGAGCGTCGTGCGACCCTTGGCCAACGCCGCGGCCATCATCAGGTTCTCCGTGCCGGTGACGGTCGGAAGATCGAACACGATCTCCGCGCCCGTGAGCCGCGGCGCTTCCGCGACCACATAGCCGTGCTCCACCTGGATCTTCGCGCCCAGCGCTTCCAAACCCTTGAGGTGCTGGTCGATGGGACGCGCGCCGATGGCGCAGCCGCCCGGAAGGCTCACCTTGGCCCGGCCGTAGCGGGCTACCAGCGGCCCCAGCACCATGACGCTGGCGCGCATCTGGCGCACGAGCTCGTAGGGCGCCTCCGGCCGCACGTCGCCGCCGGAAGCGCGGACCCGCACCTCCGGCGTGCTCACGTCCACTTGCCGACCCAAGAAGCCGAGCAGCGCGGCGCTGGTATCGATGTCTCGCAGCGCTGGGACGTTGCGCAGCAAGCTCTCACCGTCGGAGAGCAGCGTGGCGCACAAGATGGGCAGGGCTGCGTTCTTGGCGCCACCCACGCGGATGCGGCCTTCCAGGCGCTTGGTTCCTCGAATACGGATGGCGTCCATCGTCGCTCCGGGACCTACGCTCGACCCCGTTCGGCCGCAAGCCCAACCGACCCTCGTGGACCGACAGCGACTCGGCGGGTAGGCTTGGTTCCTTCGTGCCGATGAGCAGCGACGACGACACCGTTGGCATGGTCTCCTGGGGCTCCACGGGGGCAGCAGGTACTCAGGAGCACACGCTGCTATCCAACCGCTACGAGCTCTTGGGACTGCTCGGTACCGGCGGCATGGGCAGCGTGTATCGCGCGCGGGACCGCGAGCTCGCCGAGATTGTCGCCCTGAAGATGCTGAAGAGCGATCTGACGGAAAGCGACCGCGCGATCGAGCGCTTCCGTCGGGAGGTGAAGCTGGCTCGCCGCGTGACTCACGTGAACGTGGCGCGCACCTTCGACATCGGCGAGCACGACGGACAGCACTTCTTGACCATGGAGTACGTGGACGGCGAGTCCCTCGCCAGCATCGTGGCGCGCGAGGGCCGACTCTCGCCGCAGCGAGCCGGTGCCATCGCCACCGCCGTGTGCGCCGGCCTCGCCGCAGCGCACGCCGTCGGCATCATCCACCGTGATCTGAAGCCGGACAACGTGATGCTGGAGCGGGGCGGTCGCGTGGTGATCACCGATTTCGGCGTGGCCACGGTGCGGGAGGATCACGAGGCGGACGGCAAGACCTTGGGCGGCGTGGTGGGCACGCCCGCGTACATGGCGCCGGAGCAGGTAGAAGGGGCGCGCGAGCTGGACGGCCGCGCCGACGTGTACGCGCTGGGGGTGATGCTGTTCGAGATGCTGACCGGCGAGCTGCCCTTTTGCGGCCAGTCCGCCTATTCCATCGCCGCCGCGCGGCTGACCCAAGAGGCACCGGACCCGAGCACCCGCGTCGGTGACTTGCCGCTGCCTCTGGCGCAGATCGTACGGCGCTGCATGGCGCGCGAACGCCACGCCCGCTTCGACAGCGTGGATCAAGTGGCGGTGGCGTTGTCGGCGTTGGCCCCCACGCTGGACGAGCCCATCGCCTCGGTGCCCCAGCCGCGCGCGCCCGACAACGTCACCCAAGACGGGGACAAGACGCTGGCCGTGTTGCCCTTTCGCAGCTCCGCGGAGGACCGCGACCTGGCAGACGGCCTGATGGAAGATCTCATCGACAACCTGAGCATGACGCCCGGGCTCAGGGTGCGACCGCGGGGCGTGGTGATGGCCTATCGCGGCGAGGACGCCGATCCCCGGCACGTCGGGCGCGAGCTCCAGGTGGAGGTCGTGGTGGACGCCTCCTTGCGCCGTGCTGGCGACAGCGTGCGGATCACCGTGCGTCTGATGAGCGTGGCCGACGGCTTTCAGCTGTGGGCCAAGCGCTTCGACGGCGAGAAGGCGGATCTGTTCTCGGTCAGCGACGAAGCAGCGAGTGCGATCGCCGACGCCCTCACGGTGGAAGGTCCGGAGCGGCAGCGCTCGGCGCCGAAGAACGCGCGCGCCGTCGAGCTCTATCTGGAAGGCCGCGCCCACTATCACCGCTTGTGGCAAGGCTCGGTGGAGCGCTCGGTGCGGCTGTTGGCCGAAGCCGAAGCATTGGCACCGGACGATCCCTCGATCCTCTCCGCTCATGCCCGCGCGCGAGCGCGGCAGTGGTACCAGGAAGGTGGCGTGGCGCTGGGCCGACAGGCGCGGGCGCTGGCAGAGCGCGCTCTGGCCAAGGCGCCGGAACGCGGCGAGCCGTGGCTCTCCGTCGCTTCCGTGCGCACGGTGGAGCTCGACCTCGAGAGCGCCGCGCGCCACGCGCGCCAGGCGCTGGAGAGGGCGCCGGCGCTGGCGGAGGCGCACGAGCTGTACGCCGATCTTCTGCTGGAGGCGGGTGACATCGACGGCGGCGTCGCGCGCCATCGCCTGGCGGCGTCCCTCGAGCCCGCGCTGCGCAATCGCTTCGCCATCGCTCGAGCGCTGGGCCTCGCTGGGCGCTGGTCCGAGGTCGACACGCTCCTCGGCGTGCCGCCGGAAGACGACGACGCCCGCATCAGCGCCGCGGCCCTCGGTGCCCGCTTGGCCCTATGGCACCCCGAGAGTCGCGAGCGGGTGGCGGCCTTGCCGGATCTCGGCGGCGCGCCGGAGATCAACGCGGTGCACTACGTGCGGTTGGTCCAGAGCTTCGTGGCCCGAGGCAGCCTGTCGCCGGAGGAGCGCGCCTTCGTCCACGACCAATTCGTACGCGGCGACGAGACGCCCCGCTTCGTCGCCTTCAAGCATCAGCTGGCCGCCGAGATCTCGGCCTGGGTCGCCAACGGCGATGCCGCCCTGCGGCACCTCGAGGCGCTCGCCGGCCTCGGCTTCGCGGACCTCGTCTGGCTCGAGCGCTGTCCGCTGCTGGAGCCCCTCGCCGCGCGGCCCGAGCTCGAGGGAGTGAAATCGCGCATCGCCCGAGCCAACGCGAGCCTCCGCGGGGCCCTCGACCTGCCCTGAGGCCACAAACCCTTGTTCCAGCGGCCATTGGCCGGTCTATGCTCTCCGGCCATGCGCACGCGCGCCCTGCTCGCCGTCACCGCGCTGATGGCGCTCGCCCCTCCGGCGCGAGCCGAACCCACTCCTTCTCTCGACCTGCGCAACTTCCATCCGCCGGCCGATCCGCACGGCTCGTTGTACCTGGAGCCCAGCTCCACGCCGGGTCCGGGCGCGTGGAACGTCGGCGCCTTCGCGTCCTACGCCAATCGCTTGGTCACGTTGGAGGATGGAGACGGCAACACCGTCGCCATCCCCGTTAAGCACCAGCTGTCTCTCGACTACGTGGCGGCTCTGGGCATCGGGGAACGCTTGGCGGTGAGCGCCACGCTGCCGACGGTGCTGTACCAGAGCGGCGATGACGTGAACGCCGAGCTGGCGGACGGGCGCTTGCCGCAGACGGCCCTGGGAGACGCCGCCCTCGGCGCCAAGGCCACGCTGATCCCGACCAGCGGCCTCGGCGGCTTCGGCCTCGCCGCGCTGGGGCGCGTCACGGCGCCCACCGGGGACAGCCGCAGCTACGTGGCGGATGGCACCGTGACGGGAGAGCTGCGTTTGCTGGCGGAGCTCCGCCTCATCGTCGCCGCGCTGCAGGCCACCGCCGGCGCCCGCGTGCGGGGCGCCGAGCGCAGCTACGTGGGCGAGGACTTCGGCCACGACTTGCCCTGGGGCGTGGCCATCGCCGTGCGGCCGCAAGCGCTGGGTCTGGACGAAGACGGCCACTGGACGTGGACGGCGGAGTTTCGCGGACAGGTCGCGATCACGCCGAGCTTCGCCTCGGGCCCGCAGTCGCCGATCTTGGCGGGGCTGTCTGCACGCTACGGCGTGGGCGACATCTCGCTGATCGCGGGAACCGAGCTGCCACTGAACGGCGCCGTGGGCAGCCCGCGGGTGCGCGGAGTGTTGGGCGTGGGCTGGGCACCGCGCTTCTACGACGAAGACGATGACGGCGTCGCGGACGACGACGACGAGTGCCAGGAGCTGGCGGAGGATCGCGACGGCTTCGAGGACAGCGACGGCTGCCCGGACTTCGACAACGACGACGACGGCGTGCCGGACGACCAAGATCGCTGCCCCGCGGAGAAGGAAGACGAAGACGACTTCCAGGACGACGACGGCTGCATCGATCCCGACAACGACGGCGACGGCGTGCCGGACGTGCAGGACGCGTGTCCCGACGAGGCCGGCAGTGCCACGGGCAGCGCCGAAACGCGCGGCTGCCCCAATCGCGATGCCGATGGCGATGGCGTGCAAGACGCGCAGGACCGCTGTCCCAACGAGCCAGAAGACAAAGACCAGTTCCAGGACGAAGACGGCTGTCCGGACCCGGACAACGACCGCGACCGAGTCCTGGACGAGGACGACGCCTGTCCCACCGTCGCCGGTCCCGCACGCTCGGATCCCAAGCTGAACGGCTGCCCGAGCCCCGACTCCGACGGCGACACCTTCGACGACGGCGCCGACAAGTGCCCGAAACAGCCGGAGGACTTCGACGGCGTCGAGGACGACGACGGCTGCCCCGACGACGACGCTGCCAAGCCCGCCTACGCCCGCGCCAAGCCGCTGGTCAGCATCGACGGCAAGGACAATCAGGTCAGCTGGCGCGTGCCGCCCAAGCTGGTCACGAACAAGGACGGCGTCGAGGTCGAGGACAAGTCACTGCCCAGCGTGCGGGCCTTGGCCCAGACGCTCAACGCGCATCCGGGCTGGGTGGCGCTGGTGGGCGTACGACCCACGGGCAACACACCGGAGGCCGAGCAGGAGGCGCTGAACAAGTCCTTCGCCATCGTCTTCCGCCTGCGCAGCCTCACGCACCGCGACGAGGCCGCCGAGAGCGTCGGCTGGAACGCGGTGAAGGGCCAGCGCGACGCCCAACGCCTGGGCATCGGGTTCATGATCCTGGCGCCCGAGCCCCAGCGCGGCGGACGGCTGAAGCTGCCGCCGCGTATGACGCCGCCGAAGCCCGCCCCCAAACCCGCGCCGAAGCCGTGAGCCTGCGGGCGACAAGCCTGGGCGTGGCGCTGCTGCTCCTCGCGGGCGCCGCAGCGGCGCAGCCCCGCCCGGTGCTCCGGCCGCCGCGGACACCGCCGCGCTTGCGGCCGGTCAAAGTCAAGAAGCCGCGCGTGACGAAGAAGACCTCGAACGCGACGTCCCTCGAGTCGCGCTTGGGCCTCGCCGTCGCCGCGCGGCTGTTGGCGTCCAAGGACGCGGACGATCGCAAGCGCGGCCTGGAGCGGCTGGGCGCCGTGGGTACGCCGGCCGCCTTGGAGCTGCTGGAAAAGGCCATCGAGTCGGGTGGTCCCGCCAAGAACGCCGAAGAACGCCTGGTCGCCGTGCGCGCGCTGGCGCCTCACGCCCACAAGGAAGACGTCCGGCTGTCGCTGGTGCGCGCCATGGGCGGCAGCGGCACCTCGCCCACCGAGCAACGCGCCGATCCCTTCGTCGCTCTGTCTCGCAGCAGCGCCGCGCTGGCCCTGGCCAAGGCGGGGGATCGCGGCGCGCTGTCGCTCCTGGGGCAAGCGCTGCGCCAAGAGGGACCCATAGCGGAAGCCGCTGCGGACGCGCTCCTCGCTCATCCACCGCGGGACATCGCGCCCATTCTAGAAGCTCGCGGAGCGCCCACGGTGACATTGGCCGAGGTCCTCGGAGCGCTCGGAGATCAACGCGCCTTCGCCACGCTGCGCAGCTTCGTGCGCCGCGGTGCGCCGGAAGTGAAGATCGCTTCGGCCATCGCACTGACGCGCCTCGGGGATCTGGAAACGGTGGCGCTGGCCCGCCATTGGCTTTCGGTAGAAAAGGATCCTGCCTTTCTTGTCGGTGCGGCGCGCATACTCGCGACCACGCACGCCGCGGGCTACGACAAGGCCGTCGCGGCGCTGCTCGCCCGCGATGAAACGCGAAGCCAGGCCCTCGACATCGCGCTTTCGTCCCCGTCCGCCCAGCTCGCGTCGGCCCTGAGCGATGGCGCCAAGGACGACGATCGCTGGGTCGCGGCCCTGGGCCGCTCCGACCCCGGTCGCCTGAAGGCGCTGCTCGGCGATCCGCGGCAGGCCGCCGCGGCCGCCTACGTCCTGGCCACGGCGCCGGGGGGCGTCGCGGAATCTTCTCTGCACGCCGCGCTCACGGCGCCCGCCACGCGGCGTCTCGCCGCGCGGGCAGCCGTCGTGCGCGCGATCGCTCTCGGCGACCGGATCTCCGATCTGGACGCCGCCCTCACGTCCCTCGAACGCTCCTCGGCTGCGGCCGACCAGAGCGCTGCGGCATGGGCACGCACCCGGCTGGATCCGTCGCGGGCCCGGCAGCTGCTCGCGTCGAAGGACGTCGCGCGCGTGCGCGGCGCGGCGCGCAACGCATTCTTGCCGGAGGTGGCGCCCTGGGCGGCGGAGCGCTTGGCCACGGAGCGGGACCCCATCACGCGCACGGCTCTGGCCGGCGCCCTGGCGGTCCCGGAGGCGCGGGATCGCGTGCCGACGCGGGTGCTCTCGGATCTGGTGGACGCGGGCGGAGCCGCAGCGCCCATCGCCGCGCTGGCCCTCGCCGCCCGGGACGACACCTCCCTGCGACCCAAGCTCCTGACCCTGCTCGAGGACGACGACCCTCTGCTCCGGGCCCACGTGGCCCTGGGGCTCGGGGACAGCAAGGACCCCACGGCGCTCGGCGTGCTCGAGGCGCGCTATCGCCGCGAGCCCGATGCTCGGGTGCGCCGCGCACTGGTGGTGGCACTGAGCCGCCGTCCGGAACCGGTGCGCCAGCGCGCGCTCCGGCTCGCTTCAGATCTGGATCCGGATCGCGACACGCGACAAGCGGCGCGTCGCGCGCTCTCCGGCCGGAAGCTCGCGCCCCTGACGACCGGGCACGAGAGCGTGTGGCTCGTGCTCACGCGGTCGGGCGGCGGCGAGCCCGGCCCCGTCGCCGCGCGCGTGGTGACCGCATCCGGCGTGGCGCTGCCCGTAGTGGCAGATTCCGATGGTTTGTTGGTGGTCTCCGGCCTCGGCGCGGGCCCCACGGAGCTGTCGCTTGCAGCCGACGCAAACCCTGACCACGCTGCCCCAAAGCAATGAGCGAATCCGGGGAAACGAAGAAGAAGAAGAGCGCGGAGCCGAGCTTCGAGCAGTCGGTGGCGAGGCTCGGCGAAATCGTGGAGCAGCTGGAGGGCGGGGACCTGCCGCTGGAAAAATCACTGCAGCTGTTCGAGGAGGGCATCAAGCTGGCGCGCGTGTCGAAGGCTCGGCTGGACGCCGCCGAGAAGCGCGTGGAGGAGCTCTTGGCCATCGACGAAGACGGCAACCCGATCGTGCGCGAGCTCGAGACGGAGTGAGATGGCCCAGCAGGTCGGCACCGCGGCGCTGTTGTTGATCGGGAACGAGCTTCTCAGCGGCAAGGTGCACGAGCAGAACCTGGTGGAGCTCGCGCGCACGCTGCGGGCCCTCGGAATAAAGCTCTCCCGCGCCGTGGTGGTGCTCGACGACGTGGAAACGATCGCCCGGGAGATCCGAGCCCTGAAGGCGGAGCACGACGTCGTGTTCACCAGCGGCGGCGTGGGTCCCACTCACGACGACGTGACCATCGAAGCCGTGGCCCGAGCCTTCGACGTGAGCGTATCCATGCACCCTACGATGGAGAAGCTGCTTCGCGACGCCTACAAGGAGAAGACCACCGAGGGGCATCTGCGCATGGCCCTGGTCCCCGAGGGAGCGGAGCTGGTGACCACTTCCGAGGTGCCCTGGCCCACGGTCGTCATGAAGGACGTCTGGGTGCTGCCGGGCGTTCCGGAGATCTTCCGCATGAAGCTTTCGGTGGTACGCGCCTGGATGAAAGGGCCGCTGCCCTTCGTCTCCAAGGCGGTATTCACGCGGCTGGAAGAGGCAGCACTGAAACCGTTGATCGACACCGTGGTCGCGGCGCACCCGGACGTGGAAGTGGGCTCGTATCCGAAGTGGTTCGACGACACCTACAAGACCAAGGTGACCTTCGACGCGCGAGACGATGCCGCCGTGGAGCGCGCGGTCGAGCGCTTCGTGTCCGAGCTGCCCGCCGAACACCTCGCCCGCATCGAGTGATCGCGACGCGGACCGCGAGGTTCCGCGCCGGAGCGACCCCCCAATGAACCTGGCGGCGGGGTGGCGAAGCGTCGCCAGCTAGTGTTTTCGGCCGCTTCCGTGGGATTTTCGCTGCCTCCAGGCGGTGTGGGGTGGCGGCGAAAAGCCGGCGCGGCGAGCGCAAGTGCGCGGAATCGCAGTCGGCACGCGGCGTGCTGAAGACCCCGGCATGAACGCAAGCCTGACGGGTCCCATCACTTTCCCTCCCCACCGTCGCGCCTCCCGCGACAAGGCGCTGCGCCTGGGCTGCTCGGCGCTCTCGGACGTCGAGCTGCTCGGCGAGCTGGTCGGCGGTCTCGGCGTCGCCGAGCGCGTGCTCGAAGCGGCGGGCAGTCTGGCGCGGCTGCGCCGCTTCGGCCTACCCCGGCTGTCGGAGATCCCCGGCGTGGGGCCGGCGCGCGCGGCGCAGGTGGGCGCTGCCCTCGAGCTCGGAACCCGGGCGCTGTCCCTCGAGCTTTCGGAGGAGCGCCCGCGCATCGTGGACGTGGACGCGGTGATCGGCTGGGCTCGCCCCCGGCTCGCGGCGCTGGACCACGAGGAGGTGTGGCTCTTGTGCCTGGATGGCCAGAGCTACTTGAAGTCGGCGCGCCGCGTAGCGCAGGGCGGGCTGCACGGCTGCAGCCTCACGGCCCGCGACGTGCTGCACCCGGCGCTGCGCGACGCCGCCAGCGCCATCGTCCTGGTGCACAACCACCCCAGCGGCTCTCCCGAGCCGAGCGCCGAGGACGTGGCCATGACGCGGCTCTTGGGGCGCGCCTCGGCGCTGGTGGGCGTGACCTTGCTCGACCACGTGATCGTGGCCCGCGCGGGCGCGACGTCGCTGGCGGAGCAGGGCGCGCTCGACCAAGCCAGCGCGTCCGTCGAGTAGCAAAACCCCTGCGTTGACGGCATTTTCCCGCCACTGCTGCCGGCTCCCTCTCGGGAGCAATCCAGGCTATGGTGAGCAGGCGATGAGCGACGGTGGCGTGGCCCAATTCGCTGCGTTGACGGACATTGGCCGGCAGCGCGACCACAACGAAGACAACTTCCTCGTTGACCGCAAGCTTTCCCTGTACGTCGTGTGCGACGGCATGGGCGGGCACGCGGCAGGGGAGGTTGCCAGCGCGATTGCCGTGCGCACGGTGCACGAAGAGGTCAAGCGCGAGTGGGAGCTGATCGAGGACTACATGGCCGGTCTCACCGGCACGGAGCGCGTCAGCAAGCAGGACGTGATCCACATGCTGGAGTTCGCGGTGAACCGCGCCTCCAACAAGGTCCACGCGGAGGCCGAGAAGGACGCCTCCAAGCGGGGCATGGGCACCACCCTGGTGAGCGTGCTCATCGCCGGCAAAGAGGCGTTCATCACCTACGTCGGGGACAGCCGTTGCTACCTGCTGCGCAATGGCGTCCTGGAGCAGGTGACGGAAGACCACAACGTCTACAACGAGCTCATCAAGCGCAAGAAGATCCCCCGAGAGAAGGTGGAGAAGCTCGCGCCCAAGAACGCCGTCACCCGCGCAGTGGGCGTGTACGAGCACTGCGAGCCCGACACGTTGGTGCTGGACGTGGTCGCCGGCGATCGCTTCCTGCTCTGCTCCGATGGACTTTCCGGCTACTTCGAGGACGACCCGGAAGATCTCGGCCAGCTGCTGACAGAGCCGGACGCGGAAGTGGCGGTGCGCTCTCTCATCGACGAGGCCAACGCCCGCGGAGGTAGCGACAACATCACCGCCGTGGTGCTCACGGTGGGCGACCTCGGCGCCCGGGACGAGCCGCGGGCCGAGCGGCTGCGTCGCAAGCGCGAGATCTTGGCGCGCATGCCGCTGTTCCGCCCCCTGAATGACCGCGAGCTCCTGCGCGTGCTGCAGGTCACGGACGTGTGCGCGTTCAAGCCCGGAGAGCGGGTGATCGACGAGGGAGACCGGGGCGAGGAGCTGTTCATCGTGCTGAACGGCAAGGTGAAGGTGTCCCGGGGCGGAACCCAGCTGGCGCTGCTGTCGCCGGGGGAGCACTTCGGCGAGATGGCGCTGATCCGCTCTCAGCCCCGCTCGGCCACCGTGGTGAGCGAAGGGGAAAGCGAGCTGATGGTCATCCGGCGCACGGATTTCTTCGAGATCCTGCGCAAGGAGCATCAGCTGGCGGTGAAGCTCCTGTGGCAGTTCTTGGGGGTTCTGGCGGACCGCTTGGCGGACACCAACCGCGAGCTCAACAACGCCCGAGAAGAGCTGGCGGAGGACATCACCGCGGAGATCTTCGACGAGGACGAGGACGACAACCGCAAGACGCTGGTGATTCCGCCCCCGCCTCCGTCCCTGCGCAGCCCGCCGCAGAGCGGGGACGACTGAGATGCGCTGGCTCGGCGTGCTCGTCGCCCTGACGCTCTCGGGTTGCGACACGGACAAGCCCGCCCCCGCGCCCCCGTCTTCGGCGACCCAGAGCGCCGCTCGGCCGACGCCGTCGCGGCGTCCGCCCGAACCGCCGCCACGGCGTCCGCCTCCGCAGATCGCCTGCCGCGCGTTGACGGTGAAGGGCAAGGTCACGGCGCCCGGCGCGCCGCATCCCCTCGTGAACGGTGCGCCTCTCGACGGCCTCACCTGGCTCGAGCTGGCGCCCGGCGCCAAGCTCGCTCTGCGTCACACCAAGAGCGCGCGCGAGCTGGAGCTGAGCGGCCCCGCGCTGGTCCTTCCCTGCGCCGGCGGCGAAGAAGAAGTGCTGCTCACCCGCGGCAGCGTCAAGACCAGCCCTGGCCCGGGAGCACGCCCTGGCGCAGAAGTACTGATCGCATCGCCGTTCGGCGCCTTTCGCTATGGCAACGCGCAGCTCGAGGTGCAGGTGAACGCCACCTCGGCCAAAGGCAAGGCCATCAGCGGCGAAGCCTGGGTCGAGCTCGCCAAGGGCGCGCGCCGGGTAGGTCCAGAGCATCTGCAGTCGAGCAAGGACAGCGTCACCCTGAGCGGCAAGCCCGAGGCCGACAAGCTCGTAGATGCCTGTCGCAGCGCCGCCGACGTCGCCGCCAAGCGGGCTCGGGAGCTCTTGGGCGGGGGTCCTGCGGGGGACGGAGGGGCCGACGGGGGCACCCTCGGGGAGCGCGCCCGGGCCCACGTGGAGGCGCGCCAAGCCGCCCGTTGGGCCTGCGCGGTGGCCTCGGCGGCGGTTCGGAGGGCGGAATCGTCCCCCGAGCGAGACCGCCAAGAAATGCTGATTCGCCGGGCAGAAAGCCTCTGGAAGGCCGTACCCCGGCGAGAACCGGCCACGCCGAGGTGATGTTCCGTTGACAGTTTCGCCCCCTCACCGCTAGCGTCCGCTAGCGACGGGCGACCTAAAAAATGGGCCTTCCGGGGATGAATCAATCTGACGCGATACGACTCGGGCTGGGCACCCTCACGGCGGCCGCAGTCCTTTCAGTGGTGGCTCCGGCTACCGCGGACGAGCCACGAAAAGTGACCGAGCCTTCCGTCCTGCGTGAGCCGGCGGAAATCACTCAGGTCGTGGATGCGTTCGACGACGACGATCCGTTCGACCTGCACTTCTCGCTTGGCTTCCAGCAGACCTGGAAGAACGCGAAGATCCGACGGGAGACGTTCATCGATCAGCCTGGGCTGAGTAGCGGCGGCTACACCGCTGACACGATGAACATCGCCAAGTACTCGGAGAGCACCAGCCGCCTCAACACGAAGGTGAGCATCGGCGTGTTCAAGGACATCGCGCTGTCCTTCCGAGTACCCATCATCCTGTCGAACTCGCGCAAGCTGGACGACCTGGACGGCAGCGCCAGCGCGCAGACCGTGGTGCTGCAAGGCGCCCCGGGCGAGCAGCTGTTCTCCCTGCCCTTCGAGTCTCCGAAGCGCAGCGGCGTGGAGTACCTGGCCGTGGGCTTGGACGCCGCGATCATGAACCAGTTCCGCGACGCGACGAAGCCCACCTGGGTGGTCGGCATCGAAGGCCGCTTCAACGTGTCGGAACCGATGCACGCTTGCAGCAACAACACGAACGGGCTGAACCAAGCCGGCCCGCAGAAGAAGTGCGCGGATCCGTCGGACATCAACCGCAACGGCGTGGGCGGTGAGCTCACGGACCCCACCGTCGGACCGCTGGAGGGCAACTTCTCCGGCGGGCGGGACCCGGGCGTTTCTCGCGGCACGACGGGCCTCGAGCTCCACACGTTCCTGTCCAAGCGGATCAAGTACATCGAGCCCTACGGCGGCTTCAAAGCGCTATTCGAGTTCCAGAACGACTCCAGCGATTACGGCGCCACGGACCTCAAGGGTTCGCTCGTGAATCATCCGCCGCTGGAAGGCACGATGATCCTTGGGCTCAACGTGATCCCCTGGGAAGTGCGCGACCAGTACCAGCGCGTCACCATCGACTTCCGCTTCACCGGCGCGTACCGCTCCGAGGGTCGGGATTACTCCGAGCTGTTCGATGCCCTGGGCTCCAGCGACGCACCGAGCATCCGCAAGCCGGCCTTCGCGGCGTACCAGGCCGGCGGCAATCCCGGAGAATCCGTCGTCGATCCCAACTCCCAGAAGGTCTACTTCACGGGACTCACGGACGTGCAGCAGCACGGCCGCTACACTTTCAGCACGGAGTTCACCTGGCAGGCCGGGGAGTACGTGAAGTTCAGCTTGGGTGGCGGCTACACGCTGGTGCAATCGCACTTCATCACCTTCGATCAGGCGTGTAATCCGGACTTCTCGGACGACGTCACCAAGTCCGGCCCCTGCGCTTCGCTCAGCTCGGATGGCTCCGGCGGCTTCACGCGCACGGCAACGGGCATTCCCAACCCGAACTACCGGGCTGTCATCAACACACCAGGCCGCCGCTTCCTGGTGGACGACTCCAACGCCTTCGACGCGTGGCTCAACGCCACCGTCATGTTCTGAGTCGACACCCGGATTGCACCGCTCGCCCACGTGGGGCACGCTCGGCGCATGAGCTTTCGCGCGTCGCTGCTTGCCGCGCTGGTCGGCGCTTCGTTGCTGGCCTCGGCCGAGCAG
Source organism: Polyangiaceae bacterium (assembly GCA_020633235.1). Taxonomy (NCBI): domain Bacteria; kingdom Pseudomonadati; phylum Myxococcota; order Polyangiales; family Polyangiaceae; species Polyangiaceae bacterium. Next base: position 149,790 of record JACKEA010000003.1, read on the forward strand.
GCCCGCGCGGGCCAGGACGACGTGGTGCTCTTGCCCACGGTCACGCTGATTCAATCGTCGCCCGCGGAGCCGCCGGAGTTGCGCCGCCCGGATCCCTCTGCCCCAGGCTCGCTCTCGCGCTGGACGCGGCGTCTGGATGCCGTGCTCCATGAAGCCGCCCAGGATCTAGGCCTCACCCTGGACGTCTCCGAGCGCTTGGACGTGAGCCCCGGCTCCCTGAAAGAAGACGCCTTGGTGGAACGGGCGGCGGACCGCTGGGTCGTGTCGCCGCGCCTCACCTTCGACGGCGGCAAGGTTCGCATTCGTCTGGTCGCCGTCGCGCCGGGCTCCAACGTGGTGTTGGTGCGCAGCCAGGAAGTCGAGCCGCGACAGGTCACCATCCGCGCCATGGTGATGCTGCGGGACATCGTGCAAGTCGGCCGCGGCAGCCCCACGGATGACAAGCCCCGCACCGCCGAGCCGGCGCCGCCGCGGGGCACCCTCGCCATACCGGCGCGTTCCCAGGGTCGCGCCGTGTTGGCGCTGAACGCCGCCGCCTTCGGAGGTTACGTGGGGTTCGCGCTGCAGCGCGCCAGCGGCTCGGGGGACGAGCGACTCACCTACCCGCTCATCGCCCTGGGCACCGGCATCGGCCTGGGCGGATCCATGATCATCGCCGACGAATGGGACGTCGGCCTGGGCGACGCTTGGTACCTCTCCGCTGGCGCCTGGTGGCCGGCCGCTTCGGGGCTCTTGCTGGCGGAGGGCTACGGCGTGTCGCCGGAGTCGGATCGCTACGTGTACGGCCTGGTTGGCGCCTCGGCGGGCATCACCCTGGCCACCATGTCCCTCAGCTTGCGTGGCATGGGCGAGGGCGGCGCGCTCTTGTCCCACTCCGGCGGCGCCTTCGGAATGTTCTTGGGCGGCGTCACTCAGCTGGCCGTGGATGGCACCACGGACGAGACCCCCACTCTGGGCATGGGCTACGGCGCTGGAGCCGGCGTGCTGGTGGCGGGTGCCGTCGCGACGCAGGTGAGCCTCACGCCCTCGCGGGTGCTGCTCGTGGATCTCGGCGGGGTGCTCGGCGGCCTCACGGTGGCCGGCGCCTCGAGCCCCTTGGTGTTCGCCGACGAGCGCTCCGAGGGCAAGGACCGCGCGTTTTTGGCCGGTGTCGCAGCGGGCACGCTCGCCGGCGGTGTAGTCGGCTACCTGCTCACGCAACCGGCGTCGTCGAAGCGGGCGGAGAAGGAAGAAGAACGCTGGGCGGCGCTGCCCTGGGCGGGCGTCATCGGCGAGACGCGCACGGTAGACGGCAAACGCGTGCCCGCCATGGGCGCAGGCGTGCGCGGCTTGTGGTAACGACGTTCCACGTCACCGACGCAGAAGCGGGCGAGCGGCTCGATCGCGTGGTGATCGGACGCATCGCCGGACTCGGCCGCAAGCGCGCCAGCGAGCTGTTCGCCGAAGGGCGCGTGCAGGTGAACGGACGTCGCGCCGCCAAGGGGGAAGCCGCCATCGCCGCGACCGAAATCGTCGTCAGCCTGGAAGACGTTCAAGAGGTACCGTCCGAACCCGACGCGCCGCTCGTGGTGACGCTCGAGCGTGACGATCTGGTAATCGTGGAAAAGCCCGCCGGACAGCCGAGCGCTCCCCTCCGCGGCGAGAGCGGCACTCTGGCCGGCGCGCTCCTCGGGCGCTACCCGGAGATGACGCACGTGGGCTGGTCCCGTCGCGAGCCAGGCCTCTTGCATCGCCTCGACACCCACACCAGCGGCCTGTTGGTCGCCGCTCGCGCTCCGCACACCTTCGAGCGCCTGCGCCGCGCGCTGACGGCGGGGCAGATCGAGAAGCGCTACCTCGCCATCACCCATGGCCGCGGCTTGCCCGACGTCGGCACCATCGAATCGGGGCTTGCAGCGGATCGCGGCGACCGCCGCCGGGTGCTGGTCGTGGACGATGCGGAACCGCGCCGCACCACGCGCTTCACGGTGCTGCGGCGGGAGGCCGAGTGGGCCCTGGTGGAGCTTCGGGTGAGTCGAGCGTATCGGCACCAGATCCGCGCGCACCTCGCCCACATCGGCCATCCCATCGCGGGAGACGCCGTGTACGGTGGTCCCCCCGCCGCCGCTCTTGGGCAACGGCATGCGCTGCACGCCAGCTACATCGCCTGGGCGGGGGACGCGACCGTGGTCGGCTTCGAAGCCGAGGCTCGCCTACCGGCGGACATGGGCATCTTGATGCCCGGCTGACGGGTACGGGGACGCATGGGCTCGGAGTCCGTCAGCGTCTCGGCCAAGCTCCGCACCAGTGCCAAGCAGTCCCGCTTCGTCGGCAGCGCCGGGCGAATCACCGCGACGCGCTCCTCCGGCTTGCGACCGCGGGTCCACACCACGCCCCGCGGCAGCGCGTGATACGCCGGCGAGCCTTCCTGCGCCCGCACCATCACCCACGGCAACGCCAAGGTGCCTCCGCCTCCGGAGCGATACTCCAGACCCACCTCGATGGCGCTGAGTCCGGCCAGCGCGCGGCGCGGCATCACCAACAGCCGGAGCTCGTCGGGGTCGCTGCTCTTCTCCGGGATGCGCGCCCAAGGCACCACCTTGAGGGACTCTACACCCGCGAGGCGGCGGTCGAGCCAGCTCAGGAGCTTGACCGGACCCTGCGCCGGATCGGGCGGCAGCTCCGCTGCGCGACCGGTGCAGAAGATGGGCAGCAGCGCCGCCGAGGCCAGCGCCAACATCAGCGCGTGATAGGGCGAGCGCGGAAACAGCACCACGGCGCCCGCGACAAAGCCGCCCAACAAAAGGACGAACAGCACGAAGCCGAGCAGGGAGCCGGCGTCCAACAGACGACCGGGCAGCGATCCGGCGCTGGGCTCGAAGGCGTCTTCCTCGGTCAGGGGCAGCCAGCGACCGGGACTGCGCGGCTCCGGCTTGAGTCGGGGGCCGAGCTGCGTGGCGGCGGCCATCGCCAGCACCAACAGCACCCCCGCCAGCGTGGGCAGATTGGTGCGCGCGCCCACCCCCACCGCCGCCGAAAGCAGCACCCCGGACAGCGCCGCCCGCAGTCCTCCCGGCAGCGGGATCAGCGCGCGCGGCTCCGCTTGCCTGAGCTCCGCGGCCTGCCGCAAGCTGCGCCACTTCAGGAACACCAGCAGGGCGTAGAACAGCGCCACGCCGACGAGCACCGCCACCGCCACCAGACGAGTCTTCACGCGGGGTGGGGGCGGCTGGGCGCTCGACGACTGGGCGGGAGCGTCCGTGGGAGCGAACGCGGGGAATGCACGGGCGGAGGCCTGCACGCGCCACACGACGGGCTCCCCCTTGGCAACGTGGGGACGCACCACCTCGAGCTCGTCCTTGTCGCCGGCGCGCCGCAAGTTCGCGAGGAACGTGCCGGCGCCGTCGTCGGTGACGCCCAGCGCCGCCTGGTCGGGATCGACGGGCGGCAAGCGCGGCGCGATCTCCGCGGGCGGAAGGCGGAAGATGACGCGCGCCGAGTCCACGCCGTCCTCCAGCCGCGGGCCGACCCAACGGACGTCCACGTAGGCGCCGTTCCTGTGGATCAGATCGCGGTCCGCCAGATTGGTGCGATAGGCGAAGCGGAACAGGTACGTGCCGCGCCGGAGGCCCTTCTTGGCATCGACGTCGATGCGCAACGTGCCGTCCTCGCGCCGCTCCAACAAAAGAGGCGTGGGAGGCTTGGAGCTGCCGTCGCCATCGACCTCGGACACCGTCGCGTTGGGCTGGGGCAAGGCATCGGCATCGACCCCCTCGATCTCGATGCCGGGCAGCGGCCCACCGCGCACCCGGAGGATCAGCTCATGGCTCACGGTGGCTGCCCCGGACGGCTCCACGTCCAGGGTCACCACGTGAGAGCGGATGCTGGTCTCCACCCAGGCGTGAGCCCAGCCGGACAGGGTCAGCGCCGCAATCAGGCAGCAGAGGGCTCGCAAGTGTCGGTGTAGGACGCACATCCTACGACACGGGTGACACGACCCCGCGCCGAAGGCCCAATTTTCGGCGACTCAGGGGGCTTCGGGCGGCATGGGCGGGGGAGCGATGATTGGGGTCGGTCCGTGCATGGCGCCAGCGGCAATGGCGGGGCCGAGGGCCGCGACGTCCTCGATCACGCCCTTGGGCACCCACACGTGCCACACCATGGTCGGACCCTTGCCGGCCTGGATGTCGATGGTCTGCAGGATGGGGGTCTCGCCGTGGTGGGGCATGGCCGAAATGGCCCGCTCGATTTCGTTGCCCCCCACCAAGCCCGTGCCGGTCAAGCTGGTCCGCAGGCTGGCCACGAAGCCCAGCATGGTGAAGAACCCTCCGCTCACCGCCTTCTTGGTGCGCAGCGGAGACAGACCCTCCTTGGAGGCGATGGTCTTCTTGGCGTCGCCACTCTTGGCGTCGTTCAGCTTCTGAATCAGGAGCTTCTCGTCCCCGCTGGCGCCAATCCAAGTCTTGTCGCCGTCCGGCACCACGATCACCACGAAGGGCAGCGGCTTGCCGGGCTTGCTCTTGTCCTGGCCTTTGGCGTCGAAGATGTACTCCTTGAACATCTCGCCCGGGAGCGTGAGCTCATACACCTTGGAACCGGCAGGCAGCCCCCGGCCGCCGCGGACCTTCAGGGTCGGAATTTCCTTGGCGTCGATGTGAGCGCGCTTCTTGAGCGTCGTGCGCAGCTGCGGGTCGTTATAGACCTTCACGAACTTGTCGAGAGCGCTGGTGAACTTCTTGGCCGAATCGTCGATGCCGAGGACATGCCAGCCGAAGCGCTCCTTCATGGCCTGACGCATCAAGGCCGAGCCCTTCAGGGAGCCGACCTCGGTGGGAATGTCGCCCCGCGCGTACACCGAGCTCGCGTTGGAAACCCAGGCGTGCTCGATCAGATCGCCGAGCTGGTCGCGCACGCGGCGCGGCACGTTCTCGTGCGAGAGGAAGCCGTCCAAGAGCTCCGCGAGCGTACGGCGCATGCCCTCGTAGCGCTTGGAGTCCACGCCGGCGCTGTAGGTACCGGCAGAAGCGTCCAGCGGCAGCTTCCAGAACAGGTCGCTCGGCGCCGCGCTGCGCTTGCTCGCCTCCACCAGGGACTGCGCCGTCCACGAGCTCTGGGCCCGGAACTTGAGCGCCATCGTGCTCTCGATCATGCCCTTGTTGCCCTGGACGCTGGCGTCCACCGAGAGGCTGTCCACGTCCTCCGCCACGGCCAGCACCTCGTCCGCCAGGGCGTGCACCGTGTCGGCCAGCGCGCGGTCGAAGCGCGGGTCGTCGAGGGACATTTCCCGCAGCACGAAGGGCGTGGCCAGCGTCTTCAGCTGGCGGAGCTCCCGGGAGTACCGCCGCCGGAGCGGCTCCGCGCGCACCTCCAGGTGCACGTCGGCAGCGCCCATCTTCTCGTTCGGCAGGCCTCGGGTGGCGTAGGGCAGGAGCGCATCCACGTCCTCGGGCCGGTCTCCACACACCAGCCGCGCCGGCGCTGCCCCCACCGATGCCGCCACCGCGCACGACGGCGAGTGCTCCGAGCCCACGCGATACACGCCGGCGCGGACCTGGCGCACGGTCTCGCCCTCCCGACGAATGAAGTCCAACGCCCCGTCGAGCGAGCGAAGCCCGAGGGTCACCACCGCGAACGGCTGCGGGAAGTCTCCACTGCCGGTTGGATCGAGGGCCACCGCAACCTCCACCGGCGCCTCGAAGTGCACCACCTGGTCGATCCCCGGCTCTTGCTTGGCCAGCATCCCCCGCCAGTCCATGGGCAGCTTCGCCCAGCTCATGACCGTGTCCACCATGCCCGCGGGGTTCTTCATGCGACCCATCACGATCAGGTCCGCCGGCGCCGGCACTGGGCTCAGATCCGGAGCCGGACCCTCCGCCACCGTCTGGCCCGCGCTGCCGCCCCCGCCTTCGGAGCCACCACCGGTGTTGGCCGGTGGCTTCTGACCGCCGCACCCCGCGACGGTGAAGGTCAATGCAGCGAACCCTCCGAGCAGCAGATTCTTCATGGTCCGGCATCCTTACACGGGGCGTGCTGGCGAAAAAAGGCGCTTCGCCCGAGCCCATGATCGGCCCCACGGACAGGACTTTTTCCAGGGAATGTTGCTGCGGCGCGATACCCGGCGCGAGCGTCAATCCCGCGCCGGCTCGGCCTCCGCCGAGGTCCGGCCCAGGGCGAAGCGCGCGGTGTGGCCCAGGGCCTTCACGGACGCCCGCGCGATCGCGGCGCGACTCCAGCGCTTGCCGGCGAAATGCTGGAGCCCGATGCGGATGAAATCCGGTGACGACAGCAGGAAGCGCTCCACCGCCGGGCGCGGCTCGCCGTAGAACAGTGGAACGCCCAAGGTGCGGGTGTAGAGATCGCGTCCGATCATCGTGCGGCGCACTTCGTCGCTCCAGTCTCCGAAGCCGAAGTCCTTGTGCGGCCACTTCCGCGCCAGGTAGCGGCCCCCCACTGCGCCGTACTGAATGGCCTGGGCAATGCCCTCGCCGGTGACCGGATCGATGCCGGCCGCTTCGCCAATGAGCAAGAGTCGCTCCCGAGACAGCGGCGCGTGACGCTCGAAGCCCCGCTCCGCAAAGCGCTTCTTCTTGCACTTGGCGAGGTCGAGGCCCCGCGCCGCGAGCTCTGCGGCGAGCAAGTCTTGGATCTCCACCGGCGCGTCGTCCTTGCCCGTCTTCAGCAGGTACACGCCGCGGCACATCATCTCGCGGCCACCCACCAGCGTGGGAAAGTCCCAGTAGTAGCCGGGCAGCTTGCGATTCGAGGCGTCGAACAGGATCACGTCCCGGGGCTGGTCGCCCTCCACGTGCTCGGTGTCCACCTCCAGCGCCTGGGCGTGATAGCGGGTCGCGGAAAACCCGAGGCTCTTGCGCACGACGCTGCCCACGCCGTCGGCACCTACCAGCACTTTGCAGGAGAAGCTGCCCGCCGACGACTCCACCTCGTAACCGTCGGCGGTCTTTCGGATGGCTCCCACCTTGGCGCCGTCCAGCACGCGGATGCGCCGCCCCATGGCGATCTTGGCCAGCTCGTGGTCGAACTCGATGCGGCGCACCACCCGACCGATGCCGCCTTCGCGCACTACGAGGGTCTCCCCCATGGCGCGGAAGGCAACGCCGTCCAGCCACACCGACGGCACGTCCACCGCCACACCGATGGACGACAGCAATTTGTCGGCCCGCGCGCCGACGCCGCCGGCGCAGGGTTTCTCTCGCGGGTAGCGCGCCTTCTCGAGAACGACGATGCGGTCCGTCAGCTCCGGGGCGGCGTGGGCGAGGAACAGCGCCGTGCTGATGCCGGCGGGCCCTCCGCCGACGATGACGACTTCGGTCTTCTCCACGATCGCGATGCTACAACAGGCCTCAGAGATCCGGCGGCCCGATGTGATCGAGACCGTTGAATCCGTCGGGACTCTCTGCCTGCCACTTGTCGAGCAATCGCTGGGTGGCGCTGGTGGCCGAAAAGGACCCATACCCGCTCGCGAACTGCAGCACGCTCGTTTTCATGGGCGGAACGACGGACGCCAACCCGATGAGGCCGCCACTGCCCTTGCAGATGCCCCGTACCCTGGCATCCAGCTGGGTGGACGGGCCGACGTGCGAACGCTGCACCGTGACCAGCAAGTCGCGAACTCGATCTCCGTTCACGTCGACCAGGCGCTTGCTGACGACACGTATCCGGGTGAGCCCCGCGCTGGTGTCCGGCTCTGGGCACATGGGCATGTCGCCGTAGATCCGCGCCAGGGTCCCCGCGGCGGGCTTGCCGGCGGCTCTCCGCGCGAAGTCGACGACGAAAAAGTAGCTGACGTCGCCGGCCGGCGGTGCGCCGAGGCCGCTCTCGCACAAGAGAACGTCGTGCCCATCCTTCTGGCGCGTCGAAAGGCAGGCTCCGAGGTTCAGGCCATCCTCGAAATCCACGCTGTTGTAGCGACCGTCCTCTTCTTCCACCAGCACGGCGCTGCCAGGAAAGCCGGCGTCCCAAACTGCTTCCTCGCTCTCCTTACACTGCGCGAAGGAGACCAGCGCCTGCCTCGCGCCCGGCTTGCTGAAGGCGCCGCGGAACACGCCGTCGATGGCGCAGAACAGCAGCGGATCCCCGCGGTGCTCGATGATCTCGCCGTCGGGCACTTGCTCCGGTCGCACGAAGGGTGGGTGCGACCGGCAGCCGACGCTCTTGCCCGAGTACGCCGCGGCGCAGATGGACCCGGCGATGCGCACGAGCTCCGGATCGGTCCCGGGGGGCGCTTTGGGAAGCGGCGCACGCTTGACGGGCAGCGCCTTGGCGGGAACCGACGGCGGCGCGCTCGGTGGCGCCGCGGACGCCACCGGGGCAGACGCAGCAGGCGCGGACGCCGTGGGGGGCGCCGGCACCGCGGGCTCGTCGGGTGCGAGGTGCTGGCTCGGCGGCGGGGTGCACGACGCCATCAACAGCAGCCATGACATCCGACGCATGGATCGACTACCTCCGCGAGGCGTACAGGCGATCGCGCCACGCCACGAGGTCGGCGAACTCCTCCGCCAGCTCCGGCTCGCGCCAGGTCTGGCGGCTCGCCGGGCCCAGCCGGACGAAGCGATCCGCGACCGGCTCCACGAACTGCAGCGCGGGCGCGACGGCGATGTCGGCGTAGGAAAAATCGCCGAGAAAGGTGTTGCGCTCCGCGAGGCGCCGGCGGAGCTCCGTCAGGGCTTCGCGCATTTCCTTCAGGTACGCGTTGGCGCGAGCCACGGAGAAGCCGTACTTCCGCGCCAGGTAGCGCGTGCCGAAGCGCCCGGTGGCGAGCGCCAAGGGACGCAAGCGCGCGATGGGCGGCGGGACGCTCTCGACGAGCACCTCGGGTCGCTCGGCCGCGCGGGCCGTGGTGCGCGCGCGGCCGGCCGTCATCACGCGCTCGCCGAGCTCGTTCAATTGCCGGATGTCCGCCAGGGACGCGGGCGGGAACAACGGCGCGCCGCTGCCGCGCTCGTCCGCCCAGCGCGCGATGTCGAAGCTGTCGGCGAGCACGCGCCGCCCGTCGACCAAGAGCGGCATCGTGACGCGACCGGTGAAGCGACGCGCGTGCACGCGCACGAGCGGCTCGCCGAGCATCGGCAGATACTCGCGCGCCGTCACGCGCACGCCGCGCTCTGCGATCGCCCAGCGCGCCTTCTCCGACCAGGGGGAATAGGAGATGTGATACAGCGTCGCCATCCGCCGCCACCTTGCCACGACGTGTGGGCGACGGACAGCGCCTTCCGGAACGCGCCGGGCTTCGCGCCGGACCGACAAAATGAAAGCTGCCGGCGCGGCGATCCATCGCCGGCCGGCAGCTCCGCTGGGAAACGCCTCAGTTCGTTTCTTCGAACTCGGCGTCGATGACGTCGCCCTTCTTGCCGTCGCTCCCGGCATCTCCACTCGGGGCGCCGTTGGAACCGGCGTCCGGAGCGGCGCCGCCGGCCGCAGCGGTGTACAGCTTCTCCGCCATCTGGTGGGCCTCCTTCTCGAGGCGACCGAGGACGTCCTGCACCTTCTCGTCGTCCTGCTTCTCCACGGCGTCCCGACCTTCCTTGATCAGGCTCTCCAGTGAGGAGACGTCGGCGCCTTCCAGCTTCTCCTTGTTCTCGGAGATCTGCTTTTCCAGCGTGTAGCAGAGGTTATCGAGCTTGTTCCGCCGCTCGATCTCTTCGCGCCGACGCTTGTCCTCGGCCTCGTGCTCGGCGGCTTCTTTCACCATGCGATCGATGTCGTCGTCGGTGATGCCGCTGGCCGCGGTGATGGTGATGCGCTGATCCTTGCCGGTGGCCATGTCCTTGGCGGTGACGCTCAGGATGCCGTTGGCGTCGATGTCGAAGGTGACCTCCACCTTGGGCACGCCGCGGGGGGCCGGCGGCAGGCCTTCCAGGTGGAACTTGCCGAGGGTGCGGTTGTAACGGGACTCCGCCCGCTCGCCCTGCAGCACGTGGATCTCCACGCTGGTCTGGTTGTCGCTGGCGGTGGAGTAGATTTCCTTCTTCTGCGTCGGGATGGTGGTGTTGCGCGGGATCATCACGGTCATCACGCCGCCCAGCGTTTCGACGCCGAGGGACAGCGGAGTGACGTCGAGCAGCACCACGTCCTGCACGTCACCGGCGAGCACGCCGCCCTGCACCGCGGCGCCCACGGCCACGACCTCGTCCGGGTTCACGCCCTTGTGAGGCTCCTTGCCGAAGAACTTGCTGACCGTCTCCTGCACCAGCGGGATGCGGGTGGAACCGCCGACCAGCACGATCTCGTCGATGTCGCTCGGCTTCTTCTTGGCGTCGTCCAGCGCCTTCTTGAGGGGCTCCATCGTGCGGTCGATGAGCGGCCGGATCATCTGCTCCAGCTTGGAGCGAGTGAGCTGCTTCTGGAGGTGCTTGGGACCGCTGGCGTCTGCCGTGAGGAACGGCAGGTTGACGGTGGTCTCCTGCTTGGTGGAAAGCTCGATCTTGGCCTGCTCCGCCGCGTCCTTCAGGCGCTGGATGACCATCTTGTCGTTCGAGACGTCGAGCCCGGTGTCCTTCTTGAACTCCGCCGCCAGCCACTCCATCACGAGGTGGTCGACGTCGTCGCCACCGAGGTGTGTGTCGCCGTTGGTGGCGATGACCTGCACCACGTTGTCGCCCACCTCCAAAATGGAGATGTCGAAGGTACCGCCGCCGAAGTCGTACACGGCGATGATCTCGTTCTCTTTCTTGTCCAGACCGTAGGCCAACGCCGCCGCGGTGGGCTCGTTGATGATGCGGCGCACCTCGAGCCCGGCGATCTTGCCGGCGTCCTTGGTGGCCTGGCGCTGCGAGTCGTTGAAGTACGCAGGCACCGTGATGACGGCCTCGGTGACCTTCTCGCCCAGGTAGTCCTCGGCGGCCTTCTTGAGCTTCTGCAGCACCTTCGCGGCGATCTCCGGCGGCGCCATCTTCTTGCCGCGCGCCTCGATCCACACGTCCCCGTTGTCACCCTTGATGATCTTGTAGGGAACGCGCTTGCCTTCGTCTTGGATCTCGTCGAACCGGCGACCAATGAAGCGCTTGGCGGAGTACACCGTGTGCTCCGGATTGGTCACGGCCTGACGCTTGGCGATGGTGCCGACCAGCACCTCACCCTTTTCGTCCCACGCCACCACGGAGGGCGTGAGGCGCGCGCCCTCTTCGTTGACGATGACCTTGGCTTCCTTGCCATCCATTACGGCAACGACGCTGTTCGTCGTGCCCAAATCGATACCGATGATCTTTCCCATGACGTCGGTTCTCCTGAATCTTGGTGCGGGGCGCCGCCGATGCTCTTTCCAAACGTGGCCGCGGCCCTCGCCGCCTCGGGCTCGACTTCCGAAAATCGGCCGCGAGACAGGGCGCAACATAACCACCACGTCCCTGGGGTCAACGCCCTCGGCAGAGTTCGTGCCAAGCTGCCGCAGCCGGCAAATCGCACCCCGCCGATCCCGAGCCACACCCCGACCGCACGCCGGCCGAACCCCACCGAAAGTCGTTGACACGGCCGCCGCCGCGGCTACCCTCCCGGCTCCCCTCGGGGCCGTAGCTCAGCTGGGAGAGCGCCGCGTTCGCAATGCGGAGGTCAGGGGTTCGATCCCCCTCGGCTCCACTAGATTGAATTCACACCGCTCCGACTGGGAGCGTGTGGGGATAGTTTGAAAGAGCATCCTGCCGGCGCCGGTCCCGGCCGGTGTTCCCACTCACCTCTCAGTTCCGACACGCGATCTGATCGTGCCAAAGTCGGAGCAAGGAGTTCCAGCTGCCGGGGCCCCAACCCCAGCAGCACCTTCGCGCGAACGAGTGGGTCACTGGCAAGCCCCCAAACCCCCAACGCGACTCGCTCCGCTCCGCGCTCGCTCTTCGCGGGCTCGCTCCGCTCGCCGCAACGCAGACTCGCGTCTGGCGATACTTCCAAAGTGCGCCCTGCCGGGACCCCTACCCCAGCAGCACCTTCGCGCGAGCGAGTGGGTCGCTGGCAAGCCCCCAAACCCCCAACGCGACTCGCTCCGCTTCGCGCTCGCTCTTCGCGGGCTCGCTCTGCTCGCCGAAACGCAGACTCGCGTCTGGCGATAGTTCCAAAGTGCGCCCTGCCGGGGCCCCATCCCCAGCAGCACCTTCGCGCGAGCGAGTGGGTCGCTGGCAAGCCCCCAAACCCCCGACGCGACTCGCTCCGCGCTCGCTCTTCGCGGGCTCGCTCCGCTCGCCGCAGGACTCGTCCCGTCTTGTCTTCATGAACATACGGCGTTTGAGCTCCGCATCACAGCTGCTCACCTGAGTCGGAGCACCAACTGCGCACCGTTCGACCGGCACGGTGTCTTGGCCCCGCACGGACCGTGCCTACCACCCTCGCTAGGACGGCGAGCTCGAACGTCAGAACCAGCACCACACAGAATGGCTCGACGGCGTTGGCGAGGCGTCCGACGAAGTTGAGGTTGATGACGACGTGCTCAATGATGGCATGCGTTGAACGACCTTTGGTACCAGCGTACACTCGTAGGAACCAAGGCCGGGGGAGGCATGGCGCTCGAGGCCACAACTGATGGGAAATCGCACTGCATTACGCGCCGAAGTCGATTCGCTTACCGCTCGACTCGAGCGGGAGCTAGTCGACCGTGCGCAGCGTCTCGCCATCGAAAACGCATTCACGACGCGAAGCCACCTACGCATCGCATCGCTGCTCGCCCTCGGACTCTTGATAGGGTGTGGCGGGCTGACGGCACCTGGAGAAAAGCTGAAGGGCGGGGCGACTGACGGAGGTCATGTTGGCGATGGCAGCTTTGTTGCCGACGCGGAAGTGGATGTTCAGGACTCATGCAGCAGCGTCTTGAACGTTTCCTGTTGTCCGGGCTTCGATGGCTGCGACGCGTACTACCGGTGGTTCTGTACGAACGACATGTGCGAGGGGTGCGAGCCCGCGCCGCCGGTGCAGGGAAGCGGCTGCTTTCCCGACAGAGTCTGCCTAGGCCAAGCTTCGGAGGGTTGCTACGTGATGGTCTGTCAATGCAGCGATTCCGCCACCTGGAAGTGTGCAGAGTTTAACGGCTGCGAGTGTGTGGCCGTTGCCCCAGGGGCGCACTGCTACACGCCCGGGCAGGTCTGCACGAGCGGTCTCGCAAGCTGTGAGTGTGAGAGCGAATCGAGCACCTGGGCGTGCCAGTTCCCGTAGGCCTGGCCGAGGCGTACTCGTTCAGTGCGGCTTGCTTCGGGCGGTCCCCCGCCTTCGCGGGGCTTCGCGTCTTCGAACGATCACCGAATGGTGCGTGGCGCCTACCGCTCCCGGGCTTGCGCCTCAGTCCGGCGTGCAGCATCTGAAACCGATGTGCGACGAGGGGTTCCCGTTCGTCCCGGGCGCCTTGGCACCGCAAGCCAAAGCGTCTTGGTCTCCGACGAAGCTGCCCCCGAGCGCTTCGTATTGGCTGGGCCCGACGACACCCCACTCCGAGACATTGCCCGAGAGGTCAAACGGCTGGGCGCCGAGCGCAGACGAAGCACACTTTGCGAACGAGCCGACTGGAGCGGTAGTTGCCTTCCCCGCATCGACGCCGTTGCAGGCAGTCGGTTCGTACGTCGCGCCGTACGGATAGCTGCTCGTGCCGCAAGCGGACGCCAGTTGTTCGGCGGTGCATTCTTGCTTGCCCGTCAAGGAGCAGAACCAAAAGGCCACACAGGCCGGAACGCAAACTTGTGGGTGTTGGTCGCAATCCCCCTGGCAGACCTCAGGATGCTTCATACAGTCCGCGTCCGGAGCCAAAGAGCACGATCCTGGTGGCGCCGGGTTCGTCGCGAGGAAAGCGGCAAACCCGGCTCGCGTGACCTCAAACTGATCGATGCAGTAGGTTCCGACGGAGACCATGCCCTGGGGGCATGACTGGCAGATCGGCGTCTTGCCGCCGCAACAGAACAGCGGGTCCGTCGTCGCGTCGCAGTCCACAACGGTGCAATACGGAGTGGCTCCGCTGCACTTGGGCTTTTGCGCAGGGAAACCCTTCACGTCCGCAATCATTGGCGTCCTGCCTTGGCAGAACGCGGTGTTCGGAGTGAAGAAACTACCGGCTGTCCCAGCACTCCCCGTTTCGCATTGGCCGGTTTGCCCTGCCGTCCCGCCACCACCCGTTGCGCCTGCCGTCCCGCCGCCATCCGGTGCGGGTGCGGTTCCGCCACCGCCGGGCGCGGCGCCACTCCCGCCGGGCTCTGCGGCCGCAGCGCCGCCCCCGTCACTACCGCCATTGGGCGCCGCGCCCAAGCCGCCGTCCTTGGCGGCGTTGGAACCGCCACACGCCGCGGCGAGCGCCAAACCCGCAAGCGTCACCGTGAGATAGCGTCGCATCTGGTCTACTGTACTCTTCGCCGCCATGACGTGCTGACACCGGGCCTTCGGCGGAAGGCAAGCGCGTGACACGCGTCAGCTGTGCGTGGGGAGCGGCGCTGCTCCCATGGCTCGATCGACGTTACCAAGTCAGCAAACGCTCAGTCGAAACACCCAAGCCGGCAGTTTCCGGCAATCCAGCAAGCACGCCAGCGTCGTCGCTTCGCTCCGATTCGGCGCCCAAGTGCTCCGGAACGGACGCCCAAGTCGTCGGAACCCGTGCCCAAGTTGAGCGGAATACGCACTGTACCGGGCGGCATGCGCTTTGGAGCCGCAAGTGAAGAAGAACGTTTTGCGAACGCGGTGGAAGATCACGACGCCGCGATTGTCCGACGCTAGTCGGGAGCCGAGGAGCCGGGTCCTGTGTCAGTACCGTGGCGCGCCGGATCGCTGGGTGCTGGCGACAACCACACATCGAGGTCTTTGGTCTCAACGTGGCACGGTCCCTGGCGAACTGTCACCTCCGCTTCGCTCGGCGTGTACCCTGGCCTTTCGACAGTCACGAAGAAGGTACCCGCGCGCTCGCCAAGGCCCAGATACGTGCAATCGAAAGGCATTAGCTGTTCTTGATATTGTCCGTCCGGCGACCTGACTCGTACGCTCGCGTCGCAGACGGGAGAGGCCGCCCCCCGCATGAACACCGCGACGCGAAGCCCGTATATCCCTTCCTCAGTGCACCTTGAATCTGAGCCGCACCCGCTCGAGATGAAAGCGAGCGCGGCACAGGCTAGTTCCGGCCGTATCAGTTCCAGAACCTGTCGTACGTATGAGTTGGATGAACTCATGTGAACATGTCCAATGGAACGGCCCCATCTGCAGACACGTGGCGCCCCGGAAGTGGGCCGAACTACATGCACATGGTGACCGATCGGTAGCGAGAGGTCGAGGCATGGTCGTAGGCGGTGGCCGCTCATAGCTCTCAGGCATGGGGAGAACGGAGCGTCGTTCGGGGATCGAGCGGGAGCGTGCGTGGGCACCGTCCAAGCCTTGGAGCTCTGATTTCATCCCCTGCGCCCTGCTCTCCGCCACGACGTGCGCCCCACCGTTGCGTGCACAGCGCGGCGAGCCGCAGCTACGATCACAAAGCTGAGCAGATGCCCTCGCATTCTCCCCCCGCCCCCTCCCACGTTCTCCTCAATCCTCTACCCCCACCCCTCTCGCTCTGCCCCCCTGCTCCCACCGCCGCCGCGTCGCGCACGTGCCCAGTCGCGACGCGCGCCGAGGTCCATATTCCGGACATTTCAGCCCACTCATTCGCCGAAGCCGCCTTCAATGTCCGGAACATGGACCCCGGGCGAGCCTGACGCACCAGAGCGCCGCGTGGTTCCGCGGCGCACCAACATCCAGCCGAAAAAGAACGGGTCTCAAAAGCGGACCGAGCCGGGCGGCTGAGCCGCCGCGCGGGCAAGACGCGTGCGGGGAGCACCCTGCGCGTGTTGAAGGGCGCGAGGAACGCACCGCAGTGAGCAACGATGCCAGCGCGGATGGACCGGCCGTACGGCGACGGGAGGCTTTGAGACTCGCTCGAAGCTAGCGGCGGCGACGACGTCGCAGCACGGCGAGGCCGGCCACGCCGAGACCAACGATCCACGGCACCGGCTTCACCGGTCCTCGCTCGTCGCCATACGCGACGGTACACCCGCCGCCATTGCTGCCGGCGTCCGCGCCATTGGACGGCGCAAGACAAATGCCGTTGGCATCGCAGCTGAGCCCGCCCGCGCACGCGGTGTTCGCATCACACGTGGCGGTACAGTAGCCGTCCGTGGTCGACCCGGTCGGCGAGTAGCACACGTAGCCGCTGGCGCAGTCCTGCGAACCGGTGCACGCGGCGCCCTGCGGATCGTTGGAGGAAGCGCCCGCAGCGCCGCCCCCGGGATCCACCGGCGGCTCTTCCGGATCGCTCTTGCCGGACAGCGCCCAGAACGGCGGCTCGTAGCCACCCTTCTCTGCTGCCTCGAGGGCCGTCTGGATGATCCAGTCGCGCCACACCCACACGGCGCCATACGTGGGGCTCTCACAGCCTTGGAGCCCACGGGATACGACGCCAATGACCTTGCTGTCCTTGTCCAGCGCCGGGCCGCCGGAATCCCCGGAGCACACGCCGGTGTCCCCGCCCCACTCCGTGGACTGCACTCCGGAGTAGCTCGGGCACGTCTCCCCCGCGCACTGCACCGTGAGGTTCGAAAGGATCATGCGCGAGCCGCCGTAGCCGGAGCCCGTGCTTCCGTAGCCAATGGCGGAGTATGCCTCTCCCGGCTGCACCTCTTGATCGATGCGCGGCACCGCCGGCGCGATGGGCAGCGAGTCCTTGAGGATGACGAGCGCGACGTCGTAGCCGCAGGTGTCGTTGCCCGCATCCGGCACCCGCACGTCCGCCCCCTGGTACCAGTCGGACTGCTGGGACACGGAGATGTCGTCCGTGACGTAGACGTTGTTTCCGCTGTATGGGCTACCGAAACCGGACTGGCCGCACACCACGTAGTCCGTGCTGCCGAGAGACGGCGCGATGCAGTGGCGTGCCGTGAGCACCAGATTCGGGGCAATCAGAGTGCCGGAGCACATGGCGCCGCCGTACTTGCCAACCTGCATGTACATGCCCAGCACGTACAGATGATCCGGATCCGCCTGGCCGCCTTGAATGCTCTGCTGGCTCGTCACCACCCGACCGGAAGGCTCGCTGCCAGAAGCGCTGCAGCCAACAGCAGCAAGAAGAAGGATCGGAGCGACGAGGAGCGAGCGCTTCATGAGGCCTACCTTGAGTGGTTCGGTGTCACCGCCCGCGAGAGCCGCTGATCAGCGCGCGGGGCCCGAACGATCTACGAGCGAAGCGCCGTCGTGGCCAGCGCTTTCGTGCAGTGGATCGCAGAGTGCAAGCCCGCTACTGTCCAGGCGAGTGGGATGGGCGCAGCGCCACTGAAACATTTCCGCTCTGCTGAACATGCCGACGTTCCATCTCCTGCAACCCGTACGCGCGCCCCGCAGCGTGGTGTGGCACGCGTGCAGCGACGCCTTGGGACTCGCAGCGTGGCAGGCGGACGAAGTGAGCGGCGACGTCGAGCGCGGAGCTCGACTGACTTTTCGCTGGCCGTCCCTCGGGGCCGAGATCGAAGTGAAAGTGATCGACATCGAGCACGGCGAACGCGTGGTGTTCGGTTGGGGCGATCGCCGAGTGACGCTGACGCTCTCCGACGGCGGCGTGGCACTAGCGCACTCTGCCCTGCCCTACGGCGACGAGTACGCCGGGACCGGCTCTTCCTGGGCGCTGTCCCTCGCGAACCTCGCCCACTACTGCGAGCACCACGCCCGCCGGCCGCGGGTGGTGCACTGGCTGATATCGCGGGCTCGCACGGACAACGAGACCGCCCACGTCTTCTTCAGCGACGATAGCGCTCTCGGTGCCTGGTTGGGCAAGGGCAACGGCATTGGGCCGGCAGGCTCGGACTATCGACTGGAGCTGTCGCCCGACCACACCCTCAGCGGCCGTGTGCTGGCTCACACGCCGGATCGAGACGTACTGCTTTCCTGGAGCGAGGACGACGACTCCACCCTGAGCCTGCGCACGCTCCCGAGCCCGCTGTCGGACGACGAAATCACCGTGGCCCTCACCTGGTCACGCTGGAGCGACAAACCCGCGCTGCCCGGAGCGTGGATTGCCCTGTCCGCGGCCCATCAGCGCTTGGTCACGCTGCTGGACGGCTCCGCGGACGCCTGAGCGTCCTGGCAGCACCGCGTTCCCGTGGAGTAGTCGTAATACACGGCGGAGTGCGAAGAGATGCGCGCTTCGCAGCCCTTGGTGGTGCCGCGGGAGTAGAAGCCACCCACGAACACACCCGCGTCGTCGGCGATCCACTCGTCCAAATTGCCGACCATGTCCCAGATGCGGTCGTCGCCCCACACACTGGCGCAGCCGACCGTGCCTCCCGTCAGACGCAGCAGCGGGTCGTCCCCTTCCAGCACGAGGTTCAGCCGGGGATCCGTGTGCCCCATGCTGGCGTTGTCGTGGAGCACGGCGGCCGGATGGATGGAGCGAAAGACGTTGCAGCGGCCCGCCACGTAGTTGCCGCCGTAGGGATAGGGCAGATCCCGGGCGCCACGACACGCAGTGACCCACTCCTCTTCCGTACACAAGCGCTTGCCCGCGTTCTCGCAGGCCTTCTTCGCGAGGTAGTAAGTGAGGTAACCCGATGGCACCACGCCGGGAGCGGATACCGCCTTGGCCTCGAAGCGCTCTGTCCGCTGCCACGCGGGGAGCTCGGGGAGCGGCATGGCGCGGGCTCCGGCGCTGCCGTTGACCCATTTCTCCACCTCCCAGACCTCGCGAATCCGGTGCAGCAGCAGTGGATGCGCCGGGTAGTAGGGCGACAGCGCGCGTCCGCTCTTCGCGTCCACCAGGGACGCCTCCCAACGGTCGATGCAGAAGCCGTGAACCTTGGCCATCTCCTGGGGGCAGGACGCCGCGGCCATCGCGGAGCGTGGGAGCAGGAGCAGCAGTGCCCAGAGGAAGCGGCGCATCCGTTTCGAGGGTTACGAGAGGGTGGTTCGTTCGTCAATCCGCAGCATACTTCGGGCACCGTGACGTACTCCAAGGAACGCGCGCGACTGGCACAGCGGGTGGCCGAGAACGTGCCGGGTTGCGACCCACGCATTCTCGAAGCCATCGCCGCCGTCCCGCGCCACGAGTTCTTGCCGCAGGCGGAATGGGACGCTGCCTACGACGATCGGGCGTTGCCCATTGGTGAGGGTCAGACCATCAGCCAGCCATCGATGATCGCGATAATGCTGCAGGCCCTACAGTGCCCCGCAGGGGGCCGCGCGCTGGAGGTCGGGGCCGGATGTGGATACGCCGCAGCGCTGCTGGCAGCGCTGGCTCGGGAGGTCCACGCCGTGGAGATTCGACCCGCCCTGGCGGAACGAGCACGCGCGACACTGGCGCGGCTGGGGATCGACAACGTCACGATCCACGTACGGGACGGGAGTGGTGGCCTGCCTGAGCACGCACCCTACGACGCCGTCTTGGTCAGCGCTGCGCCGCGCAGCGTGCCGCCGGCGTTGGCAGAGCAGCTGGCAGTCGGAGGACGTTTGGCTGTTCCCGTCGGCGACGACTGGTCCCAGCGTTTGCTCGTCGCCGAGCGACCTGCCACCGGCGAGCTCGAGTGGCGCGAGAGCGTGCCCTGCATGTTCGTGCCGCTGGTGGTGGAGTAGAGCTCAAGCGGAGCCGACGGTGCGCGTCGTGAACGCGATGGGCGTGGTGCCGGCCCGCGCGTACGCTGCCGCCCAGGCGTCTTCCCGCGACACGTCGAACAACAGATCGGCGTGCAGGTCCGTCGGCAGCCAAGCCCCAGCGCGGATCTCGTCCTCCAGCTGCATGGGGGCCCAACCGGCGTAGCCCACCAAGCCGACGATACTCTTGGGATGCACCCCTTCCGCGACGGCTTCGAGCACCTTGCGCGAGGCGGATGCGGTGATGCCCTCGCCGACCTCGAACTGCCCTTCCAACCCCTCGAGCCGCTCTTCCGTGCGGTACACCAGCCACACCTGCTCGGGGGACACCGGGCCGCCCACGCGCACGCTACCCGGCAGGTCCAGATGCTCCGAGGTGACCTCGGCTCGCACCAAGAGCTCCGGTAGGGTCATCACGTCTCGTCCGTTGATGATCCATCCGAAAGCGCCTTCGGGACCATGAGCCGCCAGCAGCACCACCGAGCGATCGAAGTTCGGATCACCCAGCGGCGGCGCCGCGACGAGAAGTCCGGGAGCGAGGACCGACGTCACCCTGCGAGGGTACAGCTTCTGGGTCGTCGAGTCACACGACGACTGCGCCGGCGTAGCCGACCACCGCCTCGTAGTCCCCGGAAACATCGCCAGAGTTGCCGTAGCGCACGAGCTCGGCGTGGGACGCTCCGAGCTCCAAGGCCGCGACCAGCGCCACCGTGGTGGGAATGTAGCCGCACATCGAGATGTCCTCTCGCCGCACGACCTCGAAGAGGCCGTCCGGATCCAGCGCCAGGAGCCGCTCGAGGGCCAACGTGTCCCGTCGCCGTGCCTGCTCCGCCGAGATGTAGTGGGACATGTCCGTGCTGGCGACCACCAACACGTCGTCGAGGCCCACCTCGCGGATGGCCCGAGCGAGCCCGCGACCCACCTGGTGGCAATCCCGGAGTGAAAGCTGGGACAGGACGACGGGCACCACCAGAACGTCCGGATTGAGCGCTCGCAGGAAGGGCAACTGGACCTCCACCGCGTGCTCTCGAAGGTGAGCGAGATGGTCTTCTTCGAGCTCGGCGTGGTCGCGAACGTGCTCTGCCAGCTCGCGATCCACGATCACGTCGCCACCGGGGAGCTGCCAGCGACCGCTCACCCAGATGGATCGGCGCACCCCCATGCCGGTGTGGTTCGGACACATCACCACGACCCGCTTGGGAACCCTGACGCGGGCGTAGACCTCGCCCGCAATGGCTCCGCTGTAGACCCACCCGGCGTGCGGTGCGACCACGACGCGGGCTGCCTCCGGCGGCTCCGCACGCGGTTGGAGCATTTCTTGGAGCATGGCGTTCATACGCGCGGGCTCTCCGGGATAGAATCTCCCGGCCACCGCTGGTGCTCTGAGATCGCTCACGGGGCGAGTGTACGCCCGGCTCCCGAAGGCGCCAGCTTGGCAGAACGGTGAACTGGAACAGGAAGTGCGCGCTCGCTCTCGTGCACTGCTGCGCGGCATGCAGCAGCGGCAAGGCCAGCTCAGCGACGCCCAGCCCGGCGTGCCTGAGCCTACAAACCCAGATCGCGAGAAGTGGCGCGACGTCGGCGGCGTGGGTAAGCCCTGCGATCCGCCCGCCGTGGTCTCAGCTTCCGGCAGCCCTGCGAGAAGGCCACGGAGAGGTGTCCGTCTGCCTCGTCCGCCATCGAATGCGCTGCGGACGGCGGCAGCTGAGCCCTTTTCCGCCGGCCCATCGGCCCGGCTCGGGAAAAGCTGGCCTCAAGGGGCTGCCGCGAGGGCCCCGCCTACTGCTAGAGTGGCTGCCGAGATGCGGGTGACCTTCTACGGAGTGCGCGGCTCGGTGCCAGCGCCGGGGCCGTCGACCGCACGGTATGGCGGCAATACCTCGTGCGTGGGGGTGAGCCTTTCGGACGGAAGTCTGATCATCCTCGACGCGGGAACTGGCATCCGGACTCTCGGCAACGAGCTGGTGAAGCTCCCCGGCTCGACCAAGGCGCATCTGCTCCTGAGCCACACGCACTGGGACCACATTCTGGGGCTGCCGTTCTTTCCGCCCCTGTGGCAGAGCGAGACCCACCTGCTCGTGTATCCGTTGTCGAGCGACGCGCAAGAGCGCTTCCAGCGCACCATCTTCGACGACATCCATTTTCCGGTGAGCGCGAACGACATTCCTTCGCGCATCGAGTTCGAGAAGCCGACGAGCGAGGACTGGCGCATCGGCTCGGCACGCGTTCAGCGCATCGCGTTGAACCACCCCGGCGGAGCTCAGGGCTTCCGCATCGACGACGACGACGGCTCCTCGCTGGCCTACCTCACGGACAACGAGCTCGGCGTCGAAAACGCCACCCAGGGGACGCGGGATCAGCTGGCGAAATTCGCGGACGGTGCGAGCCTTCTGATCCACGACTCGCAGTACCTGCGGGAGGACATGCCGGACAAGCTCGGTTGGGGTCACTCCGTGGTGGACGACGTGCTGGAGCTGGGCGTCCTGGCGGAGCCGGCGCGCCTCGCGTTGTTCCACCACGACCCGGATCGCAGCGACGACGCGCTGGACGCCATCGGGGATCACGCCCGGCACTGGCTCCGGGAGCATTCCTCGGAGACGGATCTGGTGGTCGCCCGCGAGGGCCTCACGCTCGTTCTCGGTTAGAAGGTCAGGTCGGCGGAGGCCAGGAACGTGCGCCCGCTCTGCGGCAACGCCCGCTGACGGAACTCCGCGCTGACCGGCAGCGAGTAGCGCCAGTCGAAGGCGTTGTACACGCCCAGGGCCCAATGCAGCCCCCACCGGGGCTCGAAGCCGCTGAAGACCACGTCCCAGATCGCAAACGTCTTGCTGCGCCCCTGCGGGTCCTCCCCCACGTTCTCGTAGCGGTCGAAGCGCGGCCCTTCCAGACTGAGCCGCGTCGACGCGGTCACGTCGCGCGACAGAATGGGGACCGCGCCCTTGAGCGACGCGAGGTGGGTGGGCGCATTGGCCACGTCACGCTTCGCCGGGTCCCTCTCGAGCGAGGTCAGCGCCTTCATGCTGTCGTTCTTCAAGAAGCGGGCCTGCTGAAGTCCGTAGCTCACCGCCAGCATCCAGCCTTGGCGCCAATCCCTGCGCACCTCGACCTCGCTGCCGTAGGTCACCAGCGGCGTCTTCGAGTTCTGGTATTGCAGCGGTTCCGCTTGCGTGCCCGAGCCCTCGAAGTCGATCAACTGGGTCACGTAGTTGCCGTACACCGACAGGGTTCCGGTGACGGTCGGAGAGAAGCGGTGGCTGTGCTCGATCTCCGCGGAGTAGATGTTCTCCGGGGACAGATCCGGGCTCGCGATCTGCGTGGCACCGCCGTCGTTGTAGTAGAGCTCGTAGATGCTCGGCGCGCGAAACGCCTTGCCGCCCAATATCTTGAGCACGCCGGCGTCGTACGGGCGAGTGATCACCGCCACCCGCGGGTTCACCGAGCGGCCAAAGGTGGAGTAGGCGTCCAGCCGCGCCCCCGCGGACACCCGCAGGCGCTCCGACGCGGTGACGTCCAAGAGGCCGTAGGCCGCACCCACTTGGTACGGACGTCCCGCGCTGCCGGTCTCGTCCAGGTAGGTTCCGCCGTCGTCCTTCGCCTCCTGCTCGACCTGAAAGTGGAGCTGCCCCTCGGCGCCGGCCGTCAGCTTCAGTCCAGAGAGCGGCGACAGCACCACGCGTTGCTCGAGCCCGGTCCAGGTGCCGCGGAAGCGATCCGTTTCCACGCCCCCGTCTACCGGGTCCCGCACGTAGTCACCGACGAACCGGTAGTGGTTCAGGTGCACACGGGTGAGCAGCGACACCGCCTTCGACAGACGCGGCTCTGCCTTGGCTTCGACAAAAGCACGAGTATCCGTCTGGCGCGTCCCGGGGTCCCCGAGGACGGTCTCGAACTCCCCCGCCGGGAGCACCTTTTCGTATCGGTGAAAGAACCACTGAGCGGTCAGGAACTTCCACCAAACGCGCCCGGAGACGGTGGCCGCTTCGAAACCGTCGACGTCCCGAGCATGACCGGCAATCTCCGGCGGAGTGTCCGCAACGTACTCCGGGAAGAAGAAGTCGCGACCGCTCGATCGCCCGAGCGCCACGCTGGTCCACGCGCCCGCGTCCTTGCCCAGCTTCAGATTGGCCCGCGCCCGAGCACGCGCCACGCCGTCCAAGTTGGTGGACACGCCCGCCTCGCCGCTGGTGTGGGCGGCGCGGCGCGTGACCAAGTTCACCACTCCGGAGAACGCGTTGGTGCCGTACAGCACGGACCCGGGACCGCGAACCAGCTCGATGCGCTCGAGATCCGCCAGGTCCGTTCGAGCGTCGTAGCCCACGTAGCTCGAGCCGAGCCAGTTGTCGTTCGAGGGGTGCCCGTCGATCAGCACCAGAAGCCGATTGCCGTAGCTCCCAAGACGCCCGAGGGACCGCACCCCGAGCGAAACGTAGGAGCGGTCGTCCCAGCCATAGACGCCACGCACGCCCCGAAGCGCCTCCGCAACGGTCGGATAGGCCATCGCCCGGAGCTCGCGGTAGGGAATGATGCTCACCGAGCTCGGTGCGTCTTCGACGCTCTGCAGCTCTCGAGACGCAGCGATGACCTCTTCGTTCTGGGTCAGCGCGATCTCGACTTTCTCCTGCTGCTCCGGGTCGAGCTCGACCTTGCGCTCCACCGCACGAAACCCCGGCAAGCTGACGCGCACCACGTGCTTGCCCACGGGCACCTTAACGATGGCGGGAGTGAACCCTTCGGGGCGACCATCCACCTCGATCAAGGCTCCGGTTTCGTCCGTGCTCACCACCAGGGATCCCGTTATCGGAGCCAGATCCGGCTTGATGGTGATGGTCTTGTCACGCTCCACCCGCACGTCGACCGTGGAGGTGCGGAAGCCCTTCTTCTCCACCAAGACGGGATGGCGCCCGGGGGGTACGGGCAGTGAGCATGGCACCACGCAGCTCGCGTCGAAGCTGCCGTCGCCCACGCGGGCGGTGGCACCCGTGGCGGCGCCCTCCACCCGCACGGTGCCGAGTATGGGACGGAGCTTCAGCCGGATCGTGGCCACCTGTCCGACCTTGGCGCGCTCCACCTTGTGGCTCGCCGGCTCGTAGCCCTGCTTCTCGGCGATGATCTTGTAGCTGCCCGGCGCCAGGCCGAGCTGTCGCGGGCTCTCACCTCGGGGCCCGAGATCCTTGCGATCCACGTACAGCGTGGCGCCTGGCGGATCCGTCTCGACGTCGATGATGGCGACGTTCGATGCGAGCTGTTTCATCGCTTGGCCGATGCGGCGCTTGGCGCCGGCGTCCTTCTCGCTCTCCAGTGCCACGGAGTAGTAGCGGTACGCTTCCGGGTACTGACGCAGCTGCTCGTAGGTCCGCGCGATGTTGAACACCACGTTCTTGTTCGGAACCAGCCGGTTGGACGCCAAGAAGTGCGACAGCGCGTCCTTGTAGTCACCCCGCTGGTACGCCTCTGCCCCGAGCTGGAAGCGGAGGTCCGCTTCGTCCGCCAGATCGTCCGCACGGGCGAAGCCTCCGGACAGCTGTAGGCAGGCCGCGACGCAGATCGCGGTGAGGAACGAAGAAGCTCGTTTCATCAGCGCTTGAGGCGAATATCGGGAGCGGGGGTTGGAGCAGCAGTGGGTTTGGGCTTGGCGGCAGGCACGACGACGCGAGGCGCTTGTCGGGCCGGCAGTGCGCTTGCGCTGGGCGCTTCAGGCGCTGGCTCCGCGCTCGGCGTCGGTGTCGGCAGCGGAGCGGCTTGCGTGGCGACGGGCGGCGGAGCGGGCTGCGCCACCGCTTCCACCGTGGGGGTGACCTTGGGCGCGTCTTGGCGTTGGATCACGAACGCCAACACCACTCCGAGAATCACTGCGGCCAGCAGCCCCAGAGCGAGCTTGGGCAGGGTAGCGCTGTTCGGCTCGCGACCGACCGTCGCCGCCAACGGCGCTTCCGTCACGCCGGTGGGGGCGGCGCGCAGAGCGTCGCGGTTTTGCAGCAGCCGGTTGTAGCTGACCGTCGCCCCTTCGGGGTCGACGCTGGGGTCTAGCGGCGGGTCCACCTCCGCACGCTCGGGCCCGCTCACGGGCGCCTCCGCCAGAGCCCATGGTGCAAGAGCCTCTTGCAGCTCCGCCACGCTCTGGTAGCGCGCCTCTGGATTCTTCGCCAAGCACCGCCCGATCACGCGCATCAGCTGTTCCGGTACGTCGGCGCGACGAATCGGAGAGGGCGGGTCCGCTGCGATGGCGGCGCACACGGCAGGCAAGCTGTCACCGTTGAAGGGCGGCTTTCCCGTGAGCAGCTGGTACAGGATGACACCAAAGGCCCAGACGTCGGTGCGGTGATCCACGCTGCGCGCGTCTCGCACCTGCTCCGGCGACATGTACAGCGGCGAGCCCATCATCACGCTGGACGTGGTCAGCTCCACGCTGGCGGAATCCGCCAGCGCCTTGGAGATGCCGAAGTCCACCACCTTCACGAGCGGCGTGCCGTCCCGCCGCTGCGTCAGGAACAGGTTCGATGGCTTCAGGTCTCGATGCACGATGCCGAGCTCGTGCGCCTCGCCCACGGCGTCGCAGGCTTGGCACACGTAGTCCACCGCGACATCCACCGGCAGCGGTCCCTTGGTCTTGACCAGCCGCCGCAGATCTTGCCCCTTGAGCAGCTCCATCACCATGTACGGCAGACCGTCGTGCAGGGTGCCCACGTCGTAGATACGCACGACGTGGTCGCTGCTGAGCCCGGCGGCGGCGCGCGCCTCGCGCAGGAAGCGCTCGACGGCGTGGGGCTCTTCGGTGAGCTCGCTCGGAAGCAGCACCTTGATCGCCACGCGTTGCCCGAGCTGCATGTGCTGTGCAGCCACGACGATGCCCATTCCGCCCATCGCGACGACTTCGTCGACGCGGTACTTTTCCGCGATGACGTCACCGATGGCGACGGGCGAGCCCGGAGGAGCGGACTTGGAAACTGCTGCACCCATGGGGACTTGTCGGCACTGACGCGAAGCGCCAACGCACGATTCTACGACGACGTCGGGCAACGATCCACGCCTCCCGCGAAGGCACATGACGCGCCGCTTCCTTCGCGAGATCTGGTGGAGGGCGCGATCCACCTGTAAAACATCGGCATGCGGGCTTACGGCTTGATCTTGATCCTTGCGCTTTTCGCCGTGGCCTGCTCCGCGGCCAGCAACGAATCCGACGGCTCCGGCGGCGGCTCCAGCGGGGGCGGCAGCGGCAGCGGAAGCGGCGGGGGCGGCGGGATCATTCAAACCGGCGGCACGGGTGGCGGCGGAGGAGTGATCGAGACGGGTGGCACCGGCGGCGGTGGTGGCAGCGGCAACAGCTGCGCCGGGGTGAGTCAGAAAGCCGACAACACCGTGCTGCCGGCCGACGTGATCTGGACCATCGATACCTCCTGCAGCATGGTGGAAGAGACGGCGGCAGTTCGCGCGAACATGAACGCGTTCAGCAAGCAGATTTCGAATGCCGGCATCGACATTCGCATCGTGCTCATCGCAGAGCAGTACAAGCCTCCGCCGTTCCCTGGCTTTCCCGATGACGGGATCTGCATCGACGCGCCGTTGGGCTCGGGGTTCTGCCCCGGAGACACCAATCCGGTTGCGTACAACCACCTGTACCAGACAGTGGCCAGCACGAACTCTTTGCAGCTGATCCTGTCCACCTATCCGACGTGGAAAACGGTGCTCCGGCCCAACTCGCTGAAGATCTTCACCGTGGTCACGGACGACAACTCCGCGCTCCCGGCGAAGGACTTCACCGACGGCGTCAACGCCCTCGATCCAGTGGTGATCAAGCCGAACTCCTGGAAGGTGTACGGCATCTACTGCTTCAACGACTGCCCCAGCGCGGCCTCCCCGGGCACCGTGTATCAGACCTTGGTGCAGCAGACCGGCGGCGTAGCCGGCGACCTGTGCCTCCAAAACTTCAAGCCGGTGTTCGACAAGCTGGCGGCGGGCATCGTCGGCTCCGCCAAGCTCGACTGCGCCTGGACCATCCCACCGCCGCCCGCAGGAGAGACCTTCAACAAGACGAAGGTCAACGTGATCTACACCCCTGGTGGCGGCGCGCCGCAGCCGCCCATCGGCAAGGTCGCCAACAAGGCGGCCTGCGGCGCGCAGGGCGGCTGGTACTACGACGACGAGAACAACCCCAGCAGCGTGCTCCTGTGCGACAACACCTGTCAGGCGATCCAGTCGGACCCCAGCGGGCAGATCGACATCCAGTTCGGCTGCGATACCGTCCAGGTTCCGCGCTGAGTCAGAACCGTCCCGTCATCACCGCGCCGAGGCCCGCAGGCGCCACGCCGATCTGAGCCGGAGACTTCTCTTTCGGTGCAGTGATCCAGAGCACGGCGCCGGTAGCAGCCACCACGGCGCCGGCGCCGATGAATACATTGGACAGAGTCGCGGCGCTACGCGCGGAGTCCGTTTGGTCCTGTCCCGTGGCGTCGCACACGGAACCCTTGCAGTGGCCGTCGTCGAAGGCGCCGTTCCACTTGGAGCTGGCGGACAGCCCGAAATAGCCACCCACCAAGACGCTCGCCGCGCCGACGCCCACGGCCACCATGCCCACGGTCCGGAGCGGGCTGGTTGCCGCAGCTGGCGCGCCGGTGTCGTGGGTCGCCGGTTCTTCCGGCGCGGCAGGCGCCACGGGAGCGGTGGGCTCTCCCGCCACCTCCGTGAGGACCGGAACCGTGACGGTTTGGGTCGCGGCTTCCGCCACGCTGATCTCGCTCCGCCACGGGGCGTGATTCGGCGCCGTGGCTTCGATCACGTGAGCCCCTGGGTCGACGACCACGCGGACCCCGAACGCCCCCGCTTCCACCGGCTCCCCGTCGCGAGTGATCGACAGTCCGTCGACCCGACTCGCCGCCGGAACTTCCACCACGACGCCCGGGAGCCGCGCTTCGAGCTGCTTGGCGCGGTCCTCCGCAACTTGTTCCCGGCGCTTGTCGCCGGCGCGCTTGGCGTACACCGCGACCTCGCGGTACGCAGCCCAGGCGCTGGCGACCTTGCCCACCTTCTCGTAGCACTCCGCCAGCTTGCCGCGCGTTCCGAGCCCCTCGAAGCGCGCCAAGCTCGCCTCGAACTTGGGACACGCCTCCTTGAAGTTGCCGGCCTTGAACTGCTTCATGCCTTCGTCGAACAAGGCTTGAGCGGCTGCCTTGTCTTGGGGTGAGGCGGCGCGAGCTGCGGGCGCCAACGCAGGAAGGACGACACACAGAGCGAGGGCAGAGACGAGTCGTTTCATTGCACGGTTCCGAAGGGATCGTCTTCCGGCGGCTTCGGTTTGGGGGTGGCCGCGGGTTTGGGGGTGGGCGCAGGCTTGGCGACCGGCGCGGGCTTGGGCTTGACTGCCACCACTGGCTTCGGCTCGGTGACCGCCGGCTCCGCGCTCACTTCGGGCGCTACGCCGGCTTCGGGGACGACGCTGGCCGCCGGCGGCGCGCTGACCTCCGGCTCGGGCGTGCTACTCGCGGTCGGCTCCGGTGCCACCGACTCGATGGCCGCCGCCGCGCTCGCCGCGGCGCGTTCGCTCCCGCCGCTCTTCATCAGCACCACGGCGCCGAGCCCCAAGAGCACCACCGCGCCGACCCCCGCGCCGACCAAGAGAGAGCGGCGGTTCGGCGGCGCCGGCGCCTGGCTCACGCTGACCCCCGGAGTGGTCGGGCCCATTTCCGCGCCGCCGGCCGGCGCCGAAGGCCGGGTGGGCATGGGCGTCAAGCGCGTGGCTTCGACGCCGCCGAGCAGCTTCACGGTGGAACGCACGAGCAAGCGTCCATCCGGTGATGCAAAGGGCTCGAGCGCTTGCGCCAGCTCTGCCATGGTGGCGAAGCGCTGCGCGCGTTCCTTGGCCAAGCACTGGGCGATCACCGCGTCGAGGGCCACCGGCACCGACGGCGCGACGCTGCTCGCCGGCGTCAGGTCCCCGTGCAAGATCGCCACGAACATGTCGGGCACCGTATGCGCCACGAAGGGAAGCCGCCCGGTGAGCAGTTGATACAGCACTGCTCCGAGCGACCACACGTCCGTCCGCGCGTCCACGTCCTTGCTGGAGCGCACCTGCTCCGGCGACATGTACGAAGGCGAGCCGATGGTCGCGCCCGTCTGCGTGGAAGATCCATCCGCCTCGCCCGCCGGCATCTTGGAAATGCCGAAGTCGAGCACCTTGAGCAGGGGCGCGCCGTCGGGTCTGCGCGTGAGGAACAAGTTTCGCGGCTTGATGTCCCGATGCACGATGCCGCGGCTGTGCGCCTCCGCCAGTGCCACGGCGGCCTGCAGCACGAGATCCACCGCCTGCTCCACCGGCAGCGCCCCGCGGTCGAGCATGTCCGCGAGGTCCTCCCCCTCCAGGTACTCCATCACGATGTAGGGCGCGCCGCCGTCGAGCTTGCCGACGTCCATCACCCGCGCCACGTACTCGCTCTTCAGCTTGGCGACGGCCTTCGCCTCGCGCAAGAAGCGCTCGAGCCCGACCTCCACCACGTTCTCGTGCATGAACTTCAGCGCCACCTGCTGGTCCAGCTCGAGGTGCGTCGCCGCGACCACCACGCCCATGCCGCCCTCGCCGAGCACACGCTCGACGCGATACTTCCCGGCCAAGACGTCGCCGGTGCTGGGCGGCCTGCTTTCGGTCACAGCCTTACGATCATCGCGGTGGGCACGCCAAAGTGCAACCGGGATTGGCCCTTGCCTCAGGAAACTCGCTTTTTGGGTCCGATCAGGGTGCGCAGCGTGGCACGGGTAACGACCACACCGCTGCGATCCTCGATCACCACCGGCACTTCGATCTCCTGCTTTTCGCTGCTTTCCACCAACGGGCAGTCGCAGCGCGCCCGTAGTGGGCCCCGTGCCTTCTTGTCGTAGTCGATGCTCATGCCGGCCACGATGAAGCGAGCGTCGTCCGGCAAGGAGTAGGCGATGGCGACGTTGCCGGTGAGCTCCGCCAGGTTCGCCAGCGCGATGGCGTGCACGCACGACAGGTGATTGCGCACGGCACGCCGGTCACGCATCGTCACCTCGGAGTGGCCGCGCTCGAGACGTTCCACGCGGGCATCGATGGTGCTCGTGTAGGGCGCCGCGAGCCCCACCATGCGCGAGAACACGCGCTTCCCACCCGGCAATCGATGCAGCCGGTCCCACATCTCGCGGATCAGGTTCTTGTCCGATGCGTTCACGTCCCCCACGAACGCCGTCATGTTCTCGGCCCAGCTCATGGCCGCTTCATATCAGCTACCGAGCCCCCTCATCCGCTGGATGTTGGTTCGCCGCGGAACCTCACGCCTGCGGGCGTCGCGAAGCGCGTTCGAAGGACGTGAACGTCGCGCCACGACGGTCCGGCGCGTTGTCCGCGCCGTCCGTCCGCGAGCTTCCGCGGCAAACCAACCCCCAGATGCAGTCTCTGCTCGACCGGACGCGAGCTCGACAGAGCGCGGGCCTGGAGCTTCCTGGAGGCGAGGACCGGATTCGAACCGGCGTGTGACGGTTTTGCAAACCGTTGCCTAACCACTTGGCTACCTCGCCAGGGGACCCGGAAGCTTTCATTTTTCCGGAGGGAGTCAAGATGCATTCGTCGCACCCTGCGAGGATCGCGAGGAATTCCGTGACCGGGGCAGGGTTCGGCTCCGGGTTGGGGGGCCCTCCGGCGCCAGGTTACGTTCGTGTGACACCCGCACCCGAGCGCTCCCCCGAGGGTCCCCCTCCCGGCGCGGATGTGTATGCTGCGCGCCACTCATGACCAGCGCCGCAGGGGCCATCGAACACTCGAGCGCGTTTCGCCGCCGTCGATTCCTGAACTGGTTCCCCTTGGGCGTCAGCTACGCGCTCCTGTACATGGGGCGCTACAACCTCACCGTCGCCAAGAACTCCTTGGGCGAGCTGATGACGAAGGAAGACTTCGGCATCATCTTCGGCGTCGGCACCTTCGTGTACGCCTTCGCGTTCCTGCTCAACGGGCCTTTGGTGGACCGAATGGGCGGCAGGAAGGGCATGTTGACGGGCACCTTCGGCGCAATGGTCGCCAACGTGCTCATGGGCATCTACCTGCACCACGTGGTGTCTTCGGGCGCTGCGGCGGACGCGCCCCTGCGCTTGGTGTTCAGCGGCTTGTATGCGCTGAACATGTACTTTCAGAGCTACGGCGCGGTCTCCATCGTGAAGGTCAACGCGCACTGGTTCCACGTCACCGAGCGCGGCGGGTTCTCGGGGATCTTCGGCTCCATGATCTCGAGCGGCGTGTTCTTGGCGTTCACCGTCAATGATCTGCTGCTGAAGGCCGCCCAGCGGATCTGGCCGGGGGCGTCGGCGCCCAGCGTGGCGTGGGTCGTGTTCGCGGTGCCCGGTCTGTTGCTCGGCACGTTCTTCGTGATCGAGCTGTTCTTGCTACGCGACCGTCCGAGCCAGGCCGGTCACGAGGATTTCGAGACCGGTGACGCTTCCGAGGGCGACACCAGCGACACGCCGACGCCAACGGGACAGCTGCTCAAGAAGATCCTCACCAATCCCATCATCTTGACGGTGGCGTTCATCGAGTTTTGTACCGGCGTGCTGCGCAACGGCATCATGCACTGGTTCCCGATCTACTCGAAGGAGATCTGGGGGCTCGCGAGCGAGCACGCATTGCGTGGCGGCGACCTGCTGCTCGCCATTCGGGATGGTTCCTGGACGCCGCTGTGGCCGGCCCTTCCCTGTTTCGCCGCAGCGGCGATCTCCGGCGCCATCGCCTACAAAGCCAAGGGCGGCCCGCGGCGCAGCAGCCTGGTCATCTTCGGGGTGCTGGCGTTCTTGGCGCCGTTCTTGTTCCAGGGCGGCTGGGGCGGCCTCTTGATGGTGGCCGGCATCCTGGGCGGCAACATCGCCGGTTGGGTCAGTGATCTGTTCTTCCAGAGCCGTCGCGGTCCCGTGGCCGCGGCCTTGTACGGCATCCTGGTGCTGAGCTCCCTGGGCATGGGCTTCACGTTGGCGCCAGGCGAGAACGTCGTGGGTTGGGCCAAGGACAAGACGGGCCTCGAAGCCGGGGATCGCATCGACGCCATTGCGGGGCACGACGTGAAGTCCTGGCACGACATCCGCAACGCCGTGGTGTGCTGGGAGCCCACGTGCGACAAATCGGGGTGGGATGCCGAGCGCTGCGTTTGCTCCACGTCGCATCCGAAGACCACGCCGGCTCACGATCCGCAGAAGGGCATCCCCGCAACCATCGAGCGCGGTGGAAACAAGATCAGCGTGATGTTGCCCGACGCCAAGGCAGTGCAAGAGGCCGGCGACATGCGGCTCCTTCCTGCGCGGCCGGTGCTGCCCATGAGCCCGTACTTCCTCGGCGCCATCGTGTTCTTGATGAGCTTGTGCGTGATTGGCACCCACGGCGTGTTGAGCGGCACCGCCACCATGGACTTCGGCGGGCGCAAAGGCGCCGCCACGGCCGTCGGGGTGATCGACGGCTTCGTGTACCTGGGAACCAGCGTGCAGTCCGTGAGCCTCGGGTACCTCACGAGCAAGGACTGGAGCTACTGGCCGTGGTTCCTGCTGCCCTTCGGCATCATCGGCTTGCTCTTGTGCCTCAAGATCTGGAACGCCCGCCCCGGCAAGGGCGGCGGGCACTAACCAAGCTACTTTTGCGGAGGGCTCTCGAGGTCCTCCGCCAGATAGCTGAGGATCACTTCGTCGAGAGATTTCTCCCCGATGTATTCGTCGCCGAAGATGGAGCGGCCTTCCTTCGGCGGGGCCTCCCCGAAGATGCTGGCGGGCCGCGAAACCGAGTAGCGCCCGGCGGTCTCGCTCGGGGGGTTCTTGACCGCGTAACGCCCGTGATCGGGATCCGACTTGGGCCGCGCGACGGCGGGCGTTCCGGCTGCCGGGGTACCGTGGCGGGGCGGTTCCTCCGCACGGTGAGGACGCGGCCGAACCGGCTCCGGGATCGAGCCGGCGCCGGTCCGCGTTCCCTGCTTCGGCGTGGCGCTGGGGGTCGGCGGTGCGGTCCGGGTCAGCTCCGGCTGGCTCTCGCGAATGACGGGAGGGGCCGGGGCCTTCGGGATCGACGAGGGTCGGGGGGCCGTCGCGCCGGTAGTGTCCTCCGGCGGCGGCGCGGCGATCGGATCGCTGCTGAGCTCGTTGACGGGAGTGGAGGGCGCAGGCGCGGTTGGTGGGGGGCCGAAAGCCTCGAGGATCATCGCGTCCAGGTCGCCCCGGCGCAGGGCGATGAACATCGCCTTGTGCTGATCCTTCATGATCTTGCGCACGACCTGCGCCAGATCTTCCCTACCGACGTGCTCGCTGTATTCCGTGCGAGAGCTCTTCAGGATCCGCCCGCCATCCGCGAACAAATGCGTGATCACGTGCGGTCGCTTGACCCCCGAGTCTTCGGTCTGGATGTGAAAAACGCGCCCTTGGTGCCGGACGTTGTTGTTGAATCCCAAGAGCGGCGGGGGTGTCTTCGGCACAGGCGCAGCACTCCTCGACCTAGGTTAGACAGGGTACCACGGCGCGCCGACCGGCACACGCAAGAGGGTCAATCTCCTGGCCGCGGGCCGGCACACGGGGGCCAGCCGCCCGAGAAAAGCGCTCAGATGCCGGTTTCATCCAAGCGACGCATGCCTTCGAGAAGGAGCCCGTCGGGACTCTCGTTGATGATGCGCTGCGGTGCTTCGAAGTTCGGATCCAGAGCAAACTCGCCCTCTCGGAGTCCGAGCATGGCGTAGAACGCGTCCGCTCCGCGATAGTTCTTCCACAGGGCATTGAACACGTTGCCGGCCACGAAGTGGATTTCTCCGACCTGACCCCCAGAGCGGATCTTGAGCGCGCCGGTCTTCCTGCCGTGCCACAGCACCTGCACCATCTCCACCAAGCCCATTTCGATCAGCGAGCCGCTGACGCCTCGACGGCGCGTGTCGCCCACCTCTCGCTCCAGGATCTGCTTGATCTTCGCGACCAGCAGATCCGCGCTCACGGGTTTGGTCATGTAGTCGTGTGCGCCGGCGGCGAAGGCGCGCTGCGCGTCCGCGCCACCCGAACGCCCCGTGAGCACGACCCACGGCAGACTCTTGCCCCACTCCTGGTGGCGCACGTGCTCGAGCAGCGCCACGCCATCGATGGGCGTGAGGTCCATCTCGCCGATCACCAGCTCGACGTCGCCCTTCTCCAGGATCTTGAGGGCTTGATCTGCCGTCCCTGCGGCCACGACTTCGAAGCCCTGCTCCAGCAGACGGAGCTCGATCACGGTGGTGTCCTCGGGATCCGCGTCCACCAACAGCAGACGATGCCGCGTGGCGAGCAGCCGCGCCTTCACGTCCTCGCCGGTCACCATCAGACGGAACACGTCCACCAAGTTCGGATCGAAGATGGTGCCCTTGTAACGAGCCAGCACGCCACAGGCCTGCACCGGCTCGAGGAGCTTGCGGTAGGGGTTCCGAGGGTTCTGCGTGAGATCCGCGTAGGTGTCGGCAATGGCCAACAGGCGTGCCGCGATGGGGAT
This sequence comes from Polyangiaceae bacterium, assembly GCA_020633235.1. Classification (NCBI taxonomy): domain Bacteria; kingdom Pseudomonadati; phylum Myxococcota; order Polyangiales; family Polyangiaceae; species Polyangiaceae bacterium. The sequence goes on from JACKEA010000003.1 coordinate 184,807, forward strand.
CTCCTTGCCGGAGATCTCGCTCGGGAAACCGCTGCCGTCGTACCGCTCGTACATGGCCTCCACCGCACGAGTGGCCTCCCGCGGCAGGTTGACGGATTCCATCAAGCGCCCGGGAGCAGTGTACAGCTTGCCGGCGGCGGCGGCGTGGGCGTCGTACTCGGCGACGTTCAGGGCCGTCAGGTGGTAAGCGCCCATCTTCCCGAGGTCGTGGGTGTAGCCCGCGATGATGGCGCTCACCCGCTCGCCATCGGGCAGCCCGATGCGCTCGGTGACTTGACGCATCAGGCGCGCGACGTGGGCGGAATGGCCGCGCAAGTCCACGCGGGAGCTCTCGATGAGCGTGACCAGCACGTTCAACGTTTCCAGGAACGCCTCGTGCGAAACGGCACGGGCGGTGACCCCGGCGATGGCAACGGCCGCCCCTTTCACGATCTCCGTTTGGGTGAGCGTGCGCTCGCGCCCTGCCTTCTCCGCGGCAAGGGCGTTGGCCAGCGTCTCTTCGGTGACGAGATTGCGCTCGTACACATCGAGCATCGTGGCGAACTGTTGCTGCGCCGCCCGGTCGAGCACGGCGAAGGCGTGAATGTCACCGCCGTAGGACTTGCTGATGGCGGCGGCCACGGCGCGCGGCCTGCTGACGAACGCTCGCACCTCCTTGGCGTTGGAAGCGAGCTGCACCTCCTGCAGCGCAGGAGCGTTGTCCGGATCCGCCGTGACCACGCTCAGCACCTGGCTCTCCTGGTCGAAGAGCACCGGATAGATCTGATGTCGCTCCGCGACCTTCTTGGGCACCTTGTCGAGGGTGAAGCGATCGATATCCGCCTTGGACAGCTTCTCCGTGGAGACGAAGCGCGTCTGGTGCCGCGCAGCGAGCCACTTGAGGAGCGTGGCCTCGTCGAGGGCATGCAGCTCCATCAGCGCTTCTTCCATCCGCTCACCGCTGCGTTGCACGTAGCTGATCGCCGCCTCGTGCTGCTCTCGGGTGATGAGCCCGTCGGCCAGGAGGCGCTCGGCCAGGCGCAGGTTGGCGGAGGAAGTCATACGGAAACGACCCAGAGTATAGCGAAGGAAGGGCCGCCAACAGCTCTAGAGATGCGCAGTGAACCCCTGGAAAACACGCGCCATTTTCAGGGCCCTGGGGCGACCCCGAGGGCCGGTCTCGCACACGGCTTGACGGGTGGGCGGCCAAAAGCTAGTAAAGCCGCCCTTTCCCGCGGGCCCCAGGGCCCCGCCCGAGGATTCATTCGATGCGAACGCATGTCGAGAAGCCTGCCGATGCGCAGGCCACGCGCAAATGGTGGGTGATTGACGCTAAGGGTCAACCCCTGGGCCGGCTCGCGAGCCGCGTCGCCAGTGTGTTGAGTGGCAAGCACAAGCCCACCTACACCCCCCACGTGGACACCGGGGACTTCGTGATCGTGGTGAACGCCAGCGCCGTGAAGCTGAGCGGCAACAAGGCCACGACGAAGCGCTACTACCGCCACACCGGTCACCCGGGTGGCATCTTCTCCAAGAGCTTCGGCGAGCTCGCGGAGAAGCAACCCAACGTGCCCATCGAGAAGGCCGTGAAGGGCATGCTCCCCAAGAGTGTGCTTGGACGCCACATGCTCGAGAAGCTCAAGGTCTACGGCGGTGCCGAGCATCCGCATCAGGCTCAGAAGCCCGAACCGCTCACTCTCTGAGAGATCCCAAGAAAATGGCTGAAGCAAATCAGACCTACTCCACCGGCAAGCGCAAGACCGCGGTCGCTCGCGTCTGGATCAAGCCAGGCTCCGGCGAGATGCGCGTGAACGACGTCCAACTGGACGACTACTTCGAGCGGATGACCACTCGCATGATCGCGCGGCAGTCCCTCGAGCTGCTCGAGCTCATCGACAAGTACGACGTGCGTGCCACGGTGGCGGGCGGCGGGCACAGCGCTCAGGCCGAGGCCATGCGCAACGGCATCGCCAAGGCGCTGGCCTCGGAAGATCCGGAGCGCCGCCGCGCGCTCAAGCGCGCTGGCTACCTGACCCGAGACGCTCGCAAGAAGGAGCGCAAGAAGTACGGTCAGCCGGGCGCCCGCAAGCGCTTCCAGTACTCCAAGCGTTGACCGGGGCCTTACGCCTCTGGTCACATCTCGCGCGCGGCCCTCGGGTCGCGCGCGCTGCATTTGAGGCCCCATGTCTTCATCGCTCTCGGTCGGCGTTCTAGGCGCCAGTGGTTACACCGGCGCGGAGCTGGTGCGGTTGATCGCGGGGCACCCGCGGCTCAGCCTGGCGTGGGTCGGGGCGCAGAGCAACGCCGGCAAGCGCCTGGGCGCGGTGCTGCCGGCTACGGAAGGAGTGCCCGGGCTGGGAGACCGGGAGATCGAAGCCTTCGATCCGGCGAACGCAGCGGAGCTCGCCGCACGGGTGGACGTGGTGTTCACCGCGCTGCCCCACGCCGCGAGCGCCCGCGCGGGAGCTGCTCTGTTCGGTGCGGGTGTCCGCGTCGTGGATCTGTCGGCGGACTTCCGGCTCCGTAATGTGGCAACCTACGAGAAGTGGTACGGCCAGCATCCCGCGCGGGAGCTGCTCGAGACCGCGGTGTATGGACTGCCGGAGCTGCACCGCGACGAGCTTGCCGGCGCACGCCTGATCGCCGCCCCGGGCTGCTATCCGACCAGCGCCACCCTCGCCCTCGCGCCCGTGCTCCGGGCGAAGCTGGTGGAGCCGACGGGTATCGTGATCGACTCCAAGAGCGGCGTCAGCGGCGCGGGCCGTAGCCCCACGCCGAGCACGCATTTGCCGGAAACCGCCGAGGGGCTCCGGGCCTACAAGGTCGCGGGCAGCCACCGCCACGTGCCGGAGATCGAGCAAGAGCTCGGCCGCGCCGCCGGCGAAGAGATCCGGGTCACCTTCACGCCGCACCTGGCGCCCATGTCGCGCGGCATCCTCACCACGGCGTACGCCCGGCTCAGCCCCGGCACCACCGCCCAAAGCTGCCGGGACGCAGCAAAGAAGCTCTACGCGGGTGGCTTGGTGACGGTGCTGGACGACGGACGGCTACCCGACACGCTGCACGTGCGCGGCTCCGCGCGGGCGCACGTCGCCTACGCCGCCGACGAGCGCACCGGCGTGCTTCTGGCGCTGTGTGCCATCGACAACCTTGCGCGCGGCGCGTCGGCACAAGCGATTCAGGCGCTCAACGTGTCGCTGGGCTGGCCCGACGCGCTGGGACTGCCAGAGGTCGGCCTGTTTCCGTGAGCGACGGGGCTCGCGCCGAACCAACATTCCCTCGGAAGGCTACGGGCAGCGGTCGCCACCCTCGTGCACCGTCACGCTGGTGAGCCCCAGCTGTCCGTCGAGGGTGGTGTAGTACTGCTTCAGCGCGCTGAAGAAGTCGATGTGCTTGCCGTTGATGCCGCCGCCCACGTCGTCGGCTACGACGCATCCGTCGTGCACGAAGCTGCCCCAGGGCGCGTCCCCAGGCATGGTCACGCCGTCGAGCTCCGCAACGTACAGCGGAGTGCCGATCGCAATCACGCTGGTGTCCACCGCGATCGAGCGAAATGGCGTGAGCGCACGGCCCTGCACACCGTAGCCCCAGGGATGCTGTGCGTCCGCCACCAGGTAACAGGGCGACGTCGGGCAGCTGCAGCTACCGTCGTAGTTCAGGATTCGTCCATCGGAGAGGCGTCCGGTCCCCTCCAGCTTCAGGGATGCCGCAAACTGAGCCGTGACCTTGGCTAGCTCGTTGCAGCTCGCATCGTAGAGCGACGTGTCCTTGGCACCGCTGAACTCGTCCTCCGTGGTGACCCAGTAGTACGTCAGCTGAAAGCTGCCGAGGGATGCGCCGGGGGACGCCGCTTCTTGTGCCACGTCGTTACCCGCGTCCGGCAGGGCACCTCCACTCCCGCCCTGACCGCCGGCGCTGCCCTCCGTTCCCTGAGCAGCGTCGGGAGTGGCCGCGCCGGGACCGGCGCTCGAGCTGCTGCACGCCCAGCATACGCACACCGCACACGCCATCGCCAAACCGCGCATCTCCCGAGCATATCTCGTCGACCGGCGACGGATCCAACGACGCGCGAGACCCTGTCAGCAGCGTTTCTCGGCCCTCTTGAAAAGGGGTCCGGCATGGCGAAAGATGTGGAGCTTTCGTCATGCCCAGGAGCTTTCGTCTCTCCAGCGAGTTTTCCCCCAAGGGGGACCAACCCCAGGCCATCGAGGCTCTGGTGGAGGGCCTCGCTCGCGGCGAGCGCTACCAGACGCTGCTGGGCATCACCGGCAGCGGCAAGACGTTCACCGTGGCGCACGTGATCCAGACGCTGCAGCGCCCGACCCTGATCATAGCTCCAAACAAGACCCTGGCTGCCCAGCTGTACGGCGAGATGCGGGACCTGTTCCCGGAGAACGCCGTTCACTATTTCGTCAGCTACTACGACTACTACCAGCCGGAAGCCTACATCCCCGGGACCGACACGTTCATCGAGAAGGACGCGATCATCAACGACCAGATCGATCGCATGCGCCATGCCGCCACGCACGCGCTCCTGTCCCGGCCGGACGTGATCATCGTGGCCAGCGTGAGCTGCATCTACGGCATCGGCTCGGCGGAGACCTACGAAGGGCTCTTGATCGAAATCGTGAAGGGGGAAGAGCTCCGGCGCGACAACTTGCTGCGCCGCCTGGTGGACATTCAATACGAGCGGAACGACGTCGATTTTCACCGCGGGACCTTCCGGGTGCGCGGAGACGTAGTGGAGATCTTCCCCGCCTACGAAGAGGCCACCGCCATCCGCGTGGAATTCTTCGGCGACGAGGTGGACGAGATCAGCGAGGTCGACCCGATCCGCGGACGGGTGCTGGGCAAGCTGGATCGCTACGCCGTGTTCCCCGGCTCCCACTACGTCACTCCGCGGCAGCAGCTGCAGCGCGCCATCGACGCCATTCGAGCCGAGCTCCGAGATCGTCTCGACTACTTCGACAAGGACGGCCGCTTCCTCGAGAAGCAGCGGCTCGAGCAGCGCACTCTGTACGATCTGGAGATGCTGGAGCAGATGGGCTTCGTCCAAGGCATCGAGAACTATTCGCGGCATCTGAGCCAACGAGAGCCGGGTGAGCCTCCGCCCACCCTCATCGACTACTTCCCTGACGACTTCTTGCTCATCCTCGACGAGTCGCACCAGACCGTGCCGCAGATCGGCGCGATGTACCGCGGCGACCGCTCCCGCAAAGAGACCCTCGTGGAGTACGGCTTCCGGTTGCCCAGCGCGCTGGACAACCGCCCCCTCAAGTTCGAGGAGTTCGAAAAGTACATGCGCCGCACGGTGTTCGTGTCGGCCACCCCCGGGGATTTCGAGCTCCAGCGCACCGAAGGGGTGGTGGTCGAGCAGCTGATCCGTCCGACCGGGCTCATCGATCCGGAAATCCTGGTGCGCCCGGTGGCGGGGCAGGTGGACGACCTGCTCGGCGAAATCCGTGGTCGCGTGGAGCGGGACGAGCGGGTCCTGGTCACCACCCTCACCAAGCGCATGGCGGAGGACCTGACCGAGTACTACGCCGAGCTGGGCGTCCGGGTGCGCTACCTGCACTCGGACGTGGATACGCTGGAACGCATGGATTTGCTTAGAGATTTGCGCGCCGGTGAGTACGACGTTCTGGTCGGTATCAACCTGCTCCGGGAGGGTCTGGACCTGCCCGAGGTGAGCCTGGTGGCGATCCTGGACGCGGACAAGGAGGGCTTCCTGCGCAGCCCCCGCTCCCTGATTCAGACCATCGGGCGCGCGGCGCGCAACGCTCGGGGTCAGGTGCTGATGTACGCCGATCGCATCACGGATGCGATGCGCTACGCGATCGACGAGACCGACCGTCGCCGGGCCATCCAGGTCGCCTACAACGAAGAGCACGGCATCACGCCGGAGACGATCCGCCGCGCCATCCTCGACATCAATCCGGCGAGCGGAACTTCGGACTACTACGCGGTATCACGCTCGCCGCGTTCGAGCGACGCGGGCAAGAAGGGCGCAGCGCCGGCGGACGAAGCGGCGCGCCTCGCGGAGCGGATGGAGGACATTCGTCAGCGGATGTTCGCGGCGGCGGAGAATCTCGAGTTCGAAACCGCGGCGCGCCTGCGCGACGATTTGCACAAGCTACAGACGGCAGCTGGCGATCTCGGGATCGAGCCAGCCGCCGGTTCTGCCAAACGCAAGAAGAGCGCGAAGCCCCGACCGCGCCGGCGCCGCTAGGGCGCCTGGCAGAAGGTGTTGATCTTGTTGACCAACTCGTCCTCCTGCTTGACGATCTTGTCGAATTCTTTCTGCGCGTTTTCTGCCTGATCGGAGTTCTGCGTCTCGATCGCCTGGGCCACCTGCCGTGCCGTCGCCGCCGCCTTGGAGGCCATGGCCTGGTACTCCGTCGCGTGGGTCTTCAGCTCCTTGGTGGTGATTTCCTGCGAGCCCACGTCCTTGGCGAGCTGGTCGTAGAGCTCGGCGAGCTTCTTCATCTCGGCCACTGCCTTGGCGTCGTCCTGTCCCGCGGTGTTGGTGTGCTGCTCGATTTCCTTGAGCGCCGTGTTCACCTTGTCGATGAACGCGTTGCACTCTTTGGTCTTCTTGATCTTGCCGCAGCCGGTGAGGGCGAGGGCGACGGCGATGAGCAGCGCAGCAAACCCGAGACGTTGACGCATGTGACTCTCCTTTTGGCAGGGAGGCACTCATATCCCCGCAGCGTCGGGTCGGCTACCCGTCGCTTTCGGACCGGGAAAAAATGCCGTTTGCGTCACAGGCTGCGGTCGCCGCGCGCCTTGAGGGCGTCGACCACCAGGCGCACGTCTTGTGCGCGCTCTCGGGGCATCACGAGCAGCGCGTCTTCGGTGTCCACTACGCACAGCCCCTCCACACCGACCAACGCCACGACCTTCTTGCCGTGCAACGTGACGGCGAGGTTGTCCTTCGCGTCGACCAGCACGGCGCCCTCCGGTGCGGCGTTGCCGGCGGGGTCCTTCTCGGCCAGCTCCCAAGCGCTGTGCCAACTTCCGAGGTCGCTCCAGCCGAAGCTGGCGGGTACCACGTGGAGGCGCTCCGCGCGCTCCATCACCGCGTAATCAATGGATATCGAAGGGAAAGCGTCGAAGGCGGCCCGGGTCGCGGCGACCTCTGCGGCGGTCCCTTCTCGGGCAGCGACATCGATGGCTTCTATGCCCCGGGCGATGGCGGGCTCGTGAGCTCGGAGGGCTTCCAGCATGTCGCGACCCCGAAAGAAGAACATCCCGCTGTTCCAGAAGTAGCGACCACTGGCGACGTACTCCTTGGCGCGATCGACATCTGGCTTCTCGACGAAGCGCTGCACGCGCCGAACGCCTTCGCTCACCACGTCGCCGGCCTCGATGTATCCGTAGCCCGTCTCTGGACGCGACGGCGTGATGCCGATGGTGGTGATCACCCCTGCGCGCGCGGAGTCGAGCGCGCGCGTCAGCGCCGCGCGAAATGCCGGCTCGTCGCCGATGTGATGATCGCTCGGCAGCACCATGACCACGGCGTCGGGATCCCGGCGGCACGCGATCGCCGTCGCCCATCCGATGCACGGCGCTGTGTTCTTCGCGATGGGTTCGCCCAGAAACGAGGACTCGGGCAAGTCGGGCAGCGCGCGGCGCGTGGCATCCAGCAGATGGGCACCAGTGGCAATGAGCACGTGCTCCGCAGCGCACAGCGGCAACAGCCGACGCACGGTGCTGGCGATCAGGCTCTCTTCGGACGACGCCCCCAGCCCGAGCAGCTGCTTGGGCCGCGCCCGGCGCGACGCCGGCCAGAACCGGGTGCCGCTCCCCCCCGCCAATATTATGGAAAAGACGTCGTTTTGCGCCATCCGTGGGGGTGTGCCACGGCCGGCGCCGCGGTCCAAGGGCTCAGCTTCCGGGCCACGCCTTGGCCAGCGCCAACGTGGCCACCGCCAGCGGCAGCACCCACACCGCGAACAGCGCGAAGTGACCTCGGATCACCATGCGCCGGAGCAACCACAAGGCGACCAAACCGACGACGAACGCGACGGCGGCGCCGAACACCGCCAAGCCCACTTCGCCTCCGGCCCCGCCCCCCATGTGGCGAGCCTCCACCAGCACGGCGCCGGCGACGGCGGGCAGCGACATCAGCATGGACAGCTCGAAGGCACGGTCCGGACGCACGCCAAGCCACAGCGCGGCAGCGATGGTCGAGCCGCTGCGGGAGATGCCGGGCACGACGGCGATGCCCTGGGCGATTCCAATCAGGATCGCGCCGACCACGGTGGGAACCTCGCGCTCACCGGCGCGCGCCCAGCGGGTGGAGAGCAGCAGAACGGCGGTAATGCAGAAGCCAATGCCCACCGCGAGGGGGGACTTGGTGAATTCCTCGACGGCGCTGCGAAGGGCGAGACCGATCGCCGCGGTGGGCAAGGAGGCGAGGAGCACCACCAGGGCGTCGCGGCCGCCGGCGCTCTCGCGGAAACGCTGCGGGCGCACCAGCGCGCGGCTGCCCTCCACCACCGCCGGCGCTACACGCCGTCGCAGCATGATCAACGTCGCCAGCAGAGTGCCTGCGTGGAGCATGACGTTGAAAGCGAGGCCGCCTTCTTCGACGTCGAAGAGCAACTCTGCGAGCGCCAGGTGCCCGGAGCTCGAAACCGGAAGGAACTCGGTGATCCCTTGCAGGGTTCCGAGCAGGGCGGCTTGGCCGGCGGGAACGCTCATCGGTGCCCTTTGTACTGCGATTCTCGACGGATGGCGCGGGATCCGTGCGCCGCCTTCATGGAGATGTCACTGCTGAGGATCAGGCCGGGTGCTGCGCCGCACGGCCGTTCGGGCTAGATAAGCCCCTCTCAGGTACTTGGAAGGAAGACTCATGCATTCTCGCTTGAAGCTCTTGGGCATCATCACGGGCGTGGGCCTGGCCAGCGCGGCCCTGGCCGCGGGCTGCGGCAGCGACAGTAGCGGCGGCGGCGGCGGTGGCAGCGGCGGCGTCGGTGCCACCGGCGGCGCGGACAGTGGCCTCGGCGGCAGCTCGGGCAGCGGTGGCCAAGCCGGCCAAGCGGGCAGCGGCGGGCTCGCCGGGAGCGGGGGCGTCGCGGGCGCTGCCGGCAGCGGGGGCAGCGCCGGCTCCGGACCCGGCACCCAGCTCGAGATCGTGGAATGCAACAAGACGCTCACTCCACCGGCCCAAGGGACATGTGAGGTGACGCAAGCCGGCAGCAAGGGCCTGCGATTGGTGGGCACGGTGCTCGCGCCGCAGCAGGTGCTGCACGGCGGCGAGGTAGTGATCGACGAAAACGGCATGATCACCTGCGTGGCCTGCGACTGCGGGAGCGATCCCGCGGCGGCGGCAGCCAGCACCGTGACCTGCGCAGACGGCGTCATCTCCCCGGGGCTCATCAACACGCACGATCACATCACCTACGCCAACAACAAGCCCTACGACAGCGGCACTACGGTGCGCTACGACCACCGCCACGAGTGGCGCCTGGGTCTGAACGGCAAGCCCGAGATCCCCTACGCCAGCGGCGCAAACAAGAACACCGTATTGGCCGCGGAGCTCCGCTTCGTGATGAGCGGCGCCACCTCCACCATCAGCGCCGGCGGCCAGAACGCCCTGCTCCGCAACCTGGACAGCAACAGCAGCGCCGCCAAGGAGGGCCTGCCCTCTCAGACGGTGGACTCCGACACCTTCCCGCTGGGCGACGCTTCCGGGATCCTCCATGACTCCGGCTGCAACTACGGCAGCGGCGCGACGACGGCAGCGGACATCGTGGGGCTCGATTCCTACGCGCCGCACATCTCGGAGGGCGTGAACCAGGCGGCCCGCAACGAGCTCACCTGCACCACCACCGGCACGCTGGACATCGTGGAGCCGCAGACGGCCATCGTCCACGCCGTGGCGGTGACGCCTACGGAGGTGAACGACGTGGAGTTGGAGCACTCTTGGGTGATCTGGTCTCCCCGATCGAACGTCTCCCTGTACGGCAACACCGCTCCCGTCACCTTGCTGGACACGATGGGCGTTGGCATCGCGCTCGGAACGGACTGGCTCCCCAGCGGCAGCATGAACATGTCGCGGGAGCTGGCCTGCGCCGACATGCTGAACAAGACCTACTTCGCCAACCACTTCTCGGATTTCAAGCTGTGGCAAATGGTCACCACCAACGCGGCCTTTGCCGCGGGCGTGGAAAAGGGTCTCGGCCTCCTCAAGCCGGGCTATGTCGCCGACGTCTCCATCTTCGACGGCGCCACGAACAAGGACCACCGCGCGGTGATCGCCGCGGAGGCGAAGGACGTGGTCTTGGTGTTGCGGGGCGGTCAGCCGCTGTACGGCGACGACGCGCTGGTGGCGGACGCTGCCGTCGGCGGCCAGAGCTGCGAGACGCTGGACGTTTGCGGCAACGCCAAGCGCGCCTGTGTGTCCAAGGACACCGCGGGAGGCGCCACCCTCGCCGCCGTCAAGACCGCGGGCGACGCCTACGCGCCACTGTTCTCCTGCAACGGCCCACCCCCCATCGAGCCCACGTGCATCCCGCTGCGCCCCGGTGAGTACACCGGTGCGGCGAGCTCCACGGACTCCGACGGCGATGGCGTGGACGACTCCGCCGACAACTGCCCGCAGGTGTTCAACCCGATCCGCCCCCTCGACCAGGGCAAGCAGGGCGATGCCGACAGCGACGGCAAGGGCGACGCCTGTGACCCCTGCCCGACCGACGCGCAAGACACCTGCACTCCCCTCGACTTCGACGACATCGACGGCGACGGCTGGGCCAACGGCGTGGACAACTGCCCCGACACCGCCAACCCCGGGCAAGAAGACTCGGACGGCGACAAGAAGGGCGACGCTTGCGACAGCTGCGCTGCCGCCAACCCGGCCTTCGCTGCTTGTCCCTTGCCGGTGGAAGCGGTGCGCGACAAGAACAACCCGCAGCACCCGCCGGTGGGCGCCACCGTCACCATCACGGACCTGTACGTGACGGCCGTACGCCCGGACACGGGCAGCTCGCGCGGTTACTTCGCCCAGACCACGTCGCTCAAGCCGTTCACCGGCATCGCGGTGTTCACCGCCTCGCAGTCACCCGGCGTGGCCGTGGGCAACAAGATCAGCGTCACGGGCACCTACGACGAGTACTTCGATCTGACGGAGATCTCGAGCCCCGTGACCACCATCCTCGACCCGGGCACCACCCTGCCCTTCGGCCCCATCGACATCACCAATCCGGCGGACATCGCCACCGGCGGCACGCAGGCAGAAGGCTACGAGTCGATGTTGCTCAAGATCGGCGCCGTCACCGTGGTGAACGTCAACCCGGACGCCCCGAGTGACTTCGACGAGTTCGCCGTGACCGGGAATCTCCGCATCGACGATCTCATCTACCCCGCCCTGGACAACACCTACGCGCAGGGCGCCGCGTTCACGAGCATCACCGGCATCCTCACGTACTCGTTCAGCAACAGCAAGCTGCTGCCGCGGGACGCCGCCGACATCGTGCCGTAGCGCAAAATACGAAAACACCCCGGCGGGCGCGGGACCTGCCGGGGTGCCGTGTCAGTTGATGGTGCCGTCCGTCGCCATGTTGGGCCGGATGTCCGGGTCCGCGACGCGCTCGTCGGCTTCCATCGCCAGCACCGTCTCGACCTCGGTGTCCATGGTGCCCGCGATCATCTTCCCCCACATCACGAAGTCCGCCATCAGACTCCAGGCCGGGTACTTGAACGTGGCAGGGCGGTTCTTCTCGATCACGAAGTGGCTGAACCAAGCCGGGCCATAACCCGCCACGGGAGCGGCGAGCAGCAGGAGCTTGCGGCCCGTGATGAGGCCGCCGGCGAAGCAGGCCAACGCCGCCGTAGTGCCGACGAAGTGCAGCTGCCGGGTGAGCTTCTTCTTGTGCTCACGCACGTAGAACGGCCAGAACTCGTCGAAGGTCTCGATCCGCTTGTCCATGTGCCCAGTGGTAACACGCCGTCGGGCCCGCTGCGAGCCCCGCTCAGCGCGACTTGGCGTCCGCGACCATCTTCTCCAGCTCTTCCCGCTCCGTGACACGGGTATGCATTTTGAAGATGCGCCCTTTGGTGTCGATCACCACCAGCGTGGGCAACGCCCGCACTCCATAGGTGGAGGCGACCTTGGAGCCCTCGTCGAACACCGCCGGGTAGGAAAGACCCGCGCTCTTGGCGTAAGCGATGGCGTCTTCGCGGCGATCGTCGGTGTTGATCCCCATGGTCACGACGTCGTCCGGGTGCGCCTTCGCGAACGCGTCGATGATGGGTGCCTGCTCCCGGCACGGCTTGCACCAGCTGGCCCAGAAGTCCATCACCACCGGCTTGCCGATCTGGTCCGAGAGCCGAATGCGGTTTCCCGGGTCCCCGCCGTGGATGACCTCCAGGGCGAAGTCCGGCGCCGTGAGCCCCTCCATGGCGCTCTTCTCGCGCCCGATGCGGGGTAGCACGATCAGTCCGAACAGGCCGCTCACGATCACGACGAGCAGCCCCAGGACCCACGCCTGTTTGACGTTCGAGGTTGGTTTCAGCTTTTCCATGCGCCTCAGGGCGAATCTTCGCTGGACCGAGAAGCCCGAGTGGAAGAGGGAGGCCCCTGCCATTCCCGCGCTTCGAGCATTGCTTGGGCCGCCGCGCTGTCAGCTTCCGGCAGGCGCACGCGAATGCGAGCGCCTTTGAGTGAGCTTTCCGACGCGGCGATGGATCCGCCGTGCTCTACCACGATTTTCTTCACGATGGCCAAACCGAGCCCAGTGCCGTCGGTCTTCGTCGTGACGTAGGGATCGAAGATGGTATGGCGCATTTCTTCGGGAATGCCCGGGCCATCGTCGTCCACGTCCAGCACCAGATAGTCCCCGTCGCGCTCCAGCGTAACCCGTACCCGACCGCTCTCGCGTCCGGTGCCGGCGATGGCTTGTCCTGCGTTCCGCACCAGGTTCAAGAGCGCGCGCCGGAACATCTGGCGGTCCAGATACACCGGCGCGGCGTCCTCCAAGAGCTCGAACGAAAGCTCCACTCCGCGCGGCAGCACCGCCCGAGGCAGCTCGCCGCTCTCGGTCTCTTCGTCCAAGAGCGAGATGCGCTCGCGTTGGTCGCGCAGGAAGTCCGCCAGGTCTTCGCGCTCGAGCTCCGCCTGAGGCAACCGCGCAAAGCTCGAAAACTCGCTCACCAGGCGTCGCAGGGTTCCGACTTCGTCCTCCACTATCTCCAGGGTGGTGTCGAGCAAGCGCCGGAACTTGTCGTCTTCCCCGCCGTAGCGGCGGTGCACTTCCTGCACGGCGAGCTGAATGGGTGTGAGCGGGTTCTTGATCTCGTGCGCCAAACGCCGGGCCATCTCCTGCCAAGCGCCGATGCGCTGCAGGTACTCGATACGGGCGCGGCTGGCTTCCACCTCGCCCAGCATGCGGTTGAAGGCACCGGCCAGGTCGGCGATCTCGTCGGCGCCGTCCTCCGGCACACGAATGCTGAGGTCGCCCGCGCCCACTCGCTTGGTGGCGTCCGCGAGCTCGCCCAGGCGCGAGGAAACGCCCCGTGCGAGCAGTGTTCCCACCCCCACCGCCGCCACGATGGTGATGCCCAAGAGCGCTGCAAAGGCATACACGTAGCTTTGCTCGTCCGATTCCCGCCGCCGCTCCACCTGCTTGTAGGTGTCGACGAACTGGCTCATCTCGCCGAGCTCCTCGAAGCGCGCCTTGTCCGCAGCGAACACCGCCACCACCCGCGGCACCGGCGGCGCCTGCTCTTCTTCTTCTCCGTCCGTTTCCGGCTCGAAGGCTTCGTCCCCGGTGGTGGCGTCCGGCTCGCGCTCCGCCAGCGGGCGCACGACCTCGAGCTTGTTCTCCTTCTTTTCGTCCAGCGGATAGCCGCGGTCCACCATCGCGAGGCGCTTGCCCGTGGCGTCCAGCACTTCCAGCGACACCAGGCTCGGGTACCTCGGGAACACGCGCTCGAGCTCGCGCTGCGTCGCCGCCGCGTCCTTGTCCGTCGCCGCCTTGCGCAGCGCCGCGCTCTCCGAGATGGCGCTGGCCGCGTTGCGCATGGACGCCTTCACCGCGCGCGCCAGCTCCTGGTACAGCCCCAAGCTCTGATCGAGCCGCGATCCGATCTCCGGTACGAAGAAGCGCGCAGCCGTCTGCCGCACCATGCTCTCGGCAAGCAAGATGGCAACCAAGACGGGGATCAGGGCCGTGAGCACGATCGCCAAGGCCAGACGCCGCCGGATGCGACCGGATGCGGCCATCCGCGGGATTCTAGACGCACGCACCGAACGCTGCCCGTCAGCCCAGGGCCTTTTGCACGGCTTGCCCGAGTTTCTCGCAGCAGGAATCGTAGGCGAGGTCTGCAGCGCCGTTGGGCTCGAAGTGCACGCGCACGTTCGTGGGGGGCTTTCTGTGCTCCGGGCACTTCACCGCGCCGAGGCGCTTGCCCACGTCCCGAGCAGCCTGCTCGAAGGCGGCGGCCGCGCGACGATCGGAGACCTGCTCCACGGGAACGCGCTTGCCCCGAACGGTGACGGTCACGGTCACGTGCATGCCCCGATGTTCGCCCAGCTGGCCGCCCATGGGAACGCCCAGTTTCATGGGGATGTTGGTTCGCCGCGGAAACGACGCACTGAGAGCGGGTCTCCAAACCTCCCGTCGCCGTACGGTCGATTCATCCGCGCTGACTCGGTCCGGCTTTGCGACCCGCTCTAAGAGAACAAGCGCCGGAGCAGCACCATCGGGTCGAAACCGAGGAGCTCCTTGACGTCGCGATCCACTCCCGTGCTCTCGCGCACCTTCGCGAGCACGGGGGAGAGTGGGCTGTCCGGCCCGAACCAGCCCGCGGCGCCGACCCGCTCCGCCAGATCCCGAACGGCGATGAACGCGGCGCGGCCCACGTCCACGCCCAGGGGCAGCGCGATCGCTGGCGTGGCCGGCGAGACGATCACGTCCCGGGCGGCGACGGCTGCCGCCCAGGCGCCGGGAGACGGGTGGTGCACCAAGCGCCGGAGCGTGTCCACCTCGCCGTAGCAGCCGAGGGCCAGCGGCCCTGCGACGGCTTCCGCGGCCCGCGCCAGGTGGCGGTAGTCGCGGCGCCAGTCCCCGGAGATCAGTCCCATCTCGCGCCGGAGCTCCGCGGGCCCGAGCACGAGGTCGAAGCCTTCCCCCTTGCGGCGCAGCACCAGCGTGGTGAACACCTCGCCACCCTCGAAGGCGCCGAAGCACACCGCCTTGCCGTCGGGGCACAGGGCGTCGAGCACGCGGACGATCACTCGGTGATGCGGCACCGGCCAGGCGGAGAGCTTCCACGGCCACACCACGACCTTGTTCTCTGCCTCCAGCTCCCGCAGCACGCCGATGAAGAGCAGCGCCTGAGCCAGGGCGTCGTGCTCCCGGCGCACGCGTTCGGCCCAGCGATCCATCAATTCTTCCAGGGCGCCGGTCGACAGCTCGATGGCCCAGCGAGCGCCGTGACGCTCGGCCAGCTCCGAAAGCGGCTCCGGCCAGGGCTGCTCTCGGATCGAGAGACGCCCGCTCTCGGTGGATATCAGCTTGCGGAGCCGGGCTCCCGTCGTCACGGCCACCACGCCGCCACGCCCGCGGCGTCCGGGCTCCGGTGGCGCGGCGTCGGCGACGGCCGGCGGTTCCTCTCCCTGCCGACTCGGATCCTCGCGCTCCCGCGGCATGCGCGGCGCGCGGAACACTTCCGCCAGACGAACCCAATCGTCCGTGTCGAAGCCTTCGAGTCGTACGTCGGGGGTGAGCAAGGACCGCGCGGAGTATAGTCGTCTCCATGTCCAGCGCGACCCCCCTCGACCGAGCCCGAGATCTCGTCTCTTTCATCGACGCCGCGCCGTCGCCCTACCACGCCGTCGCGGAGGTGAGCGGGCGCCTCGCGGCGCGCGGCTTCAGCGAGCTCGACGAGCGCGAGGCTTGGCAAATCGAGCCCGGAGCGCGGCATTTCGTGGTTCGCGCCGGGGGCACCGTGGTCGCCTTCGTTGCTGGGCAGCGCCCGCCGAGCGAGGCGGGTTTCGTGGTGATCGGCGCCCACACCGACTCCCCCAACCTGCGCGTGAAGCCGGCGCCGGACATCACCGCGTCGGGTCTCCGGCAAGTGGGCGTGGAGGTGTACGGCGGCGTGCTGTGGTCCACCTGGCTCGATCGCGATCTCGGGATCGCCGGCCGCGTCTCCCTGGCTGGTGGAGGCACGCGCACGGTGCGCTTCGATCGCACCATGTGCCGCATTCCCAACGTGGCGATTCACCTGAACCGCGAGGTCAACAGCGGCGGGCTCACGCTCAACGCTCAGAATCACCTCGTGCCCTTGAGCGCGCTGCAGGGCAAAGCGGAGAGCACCCGCTTTTCTGCATTGCTGGCCGAAGAGCTCGGCAAGACGGGCGACGCCACCAAGGTGGAGGACGTGCTCGGTTGGGACTTGTGCCTTTTCGACATGCAGCCCGCCGCCATCGGTGGCGCCATGAACGAGCTGATCCTCGCTCCGCGCCTCGATAACCTCGCTTCTTGTCACGCCGCCCTCGAAGCCCTCGAAGCGGCGGGCGACGCCGGCAATCCGACCCGGGTGATCGCCCTGTACGATCACGAGGAGGTCGGCAGCCAGAGCGCTGCCGGTGCCAAGTCTCGCTTTTTGCGCAGCGTGCTCGAGCGCGTGGCCGGCGCGTACCCCAAGGCCGGCGATCAGGCCGCGAGCCGGGCGTTCGCGCGCTCCTTCCTGCTCAGCGCCGACATGGCCCACGCCCTGCACCCGAACTACTCCGAGAAGCACGACAAGCAGCATGCCCCAGCGCTGGGCAAGGGCCCCGTGATCAAGGTGAACGCCAACCAGTCCTACGCTACCGACGGCCCGGGCACCGGCGCCTTCGAGGCGGCCTGTCGCGAAGCCGGCTTCTCGCCGCAACGCTTCGTGTCCCGCAACGACATGCCCTGCGGCAGCACCATCGGTCCCATCTCCGCTGCGGCCATGGGCATGCGCACGCTGGACGTGGGCAACCCCATGCTCAGCATGCATTCTTGCCGGGAGATGGCCGCCGTCGCCGACGTGGACCCGATGATCCGCGCCATGACGGTGCTGCTTTCCGCCCCCGCGCTGCCCGCTCCTCGGGACTGATCGCCAACCCGCGTCGCCCGTTGTACGATCCCGTCATGCGCAACATGGTCGGGGTCGGTGCCGTGGTGTTCGTCCTGATCGCCCTGGGAGCCTGCTCCGACGAGAGCAGCGACGCAGGCAGCGGCGGAGCCGCCGGCACGGATGCTGGCGTGGGCGGCCAGAGCAGCGGCGGCAGCGCGGGAACGAGCACCGGCGGTAGCGCGGGAACGAGCACCGGCGGCAGCGCGGGAACGAGCACCGGCGGCAGCGCCGGCTCCGGCGGCAGCGCGGGAACGAACACCGGCGGCAGCGGCGGCTCCGGCGGGCCCTGGAGCCCCAAGCCCGGCCTGAGCTGGCAGTGGCAGCTCACCGGCACCATCGACGAGAGCGTCGACGTCGCCATGTACGACATCGACCTGTTCGAAACGCCCCAAGCGACCATCGCCTCGTTGCAGGCCAAGGGCCGCGTGGTGATCTGCTACTTCTCCGCCGGCAGCCGCGAAGACTGGCGCCCCGACGCCGCAGACTTCGCCGCCGCCGACTACGGCAAGAAGCTCGACAACTGGCCCGGCGAAAACTGGCTCGACGTCCGTTCCGCCAACGTCCGCGCGATCATGAAGAAGCGACTGGATCTGGCCGTCAGCAAGGGCTGCGACGGCGTGGAGCCCGACAACGTCGACGGTCAATCGAACGACACCGGCTTCCCCCTCACCAAGCAGGACCAGCTCGACTACGACGGCTTCTTGGCCACCGAGGCCCACGCTCGCGGTCTCTCCGTCGGTCTCAAGAACGCTCTCGAGCTGGTGCCGGATCTGGTGAGCCAGTTCGACTGGGCGCTGAACGAGGAATGCTTGAGCTTCTCCGAGTGCAACCTGCTGAAGCCGTTTCTGGACGCGCAGAAGGCAGTGTTCCACGTGGAGTACGTGGACCAGTCGTCCCAGGGCGCTCAGAAGCAGCAGAGCGTGTGCGGTAACGCGACGATCACGGGCTTCTCCACGCTGATCAAGACGTGGGACCTCGACGCCTGGCGCCTTCCGTGTCCGTAGCCAACTGAGAATCCCACCGCCAGGCTCGGCACCAGGGCACGCCAACCGCCAAGCTCGCCAAGACCAGAGAGAGGCTTCGGGTCGTGAACGTCGATGCGATTCACAGCTGCGTCGCAAGCGCCGCGAACGGTCTCCACGTGCGAAGCCAGTGATCTTGGTCTCTCTTGGCGCCCTTGTCTTCTTTCTGGTCGTGCCCACACCGCGAGCGCAAGGGCTTCCGCGAGGTTCCGCGGCGGACCGACAACATCAAAGTCGTTGCTTTTGTTGGAGCGGCGCGATGCCCGTCACGGAGGGGGCGGCGCGAAGCGGCTGTCGGGGAAGGCCTGGGGCGGCGCCGGAGCGAAGACGGGGCGCGGCTCGAAGCGTCGGAACACCTGGATGCCGCGCGCTTCGAGACCTCGCGCGTCGTCGTAGCGCAGCGTGATGATGCGTGCGGGCGAGTTGCTCTGACGCACGAAGCTCACCTCGCGGACGTGGCTACCGCGCTCTTCGCCGAACTCGGTCCCGATGTTGCTGGGCGCGTCGGTGCTGGGCGCGCGGCTGGCGCCGGCGCGGGGGCGGCTCTTCTTCGGCGTGGGAGCGGGGCGCGGGCGCTCCTCGTTCCGCCAACGCACGACGGGAGCTTCTCGCTCCGGGAAGAAGGCGACGCCGATCACGCCCACGTTCTGGGGCGTGCCCATGCGCGACGAGTAGCTGCTCTCGGGATCCGTGAAGCGGAAGGTGGCGACGCTGTCGAGGCTGGTGCGGAAGCCTTCGATGCGCGTGGAGCCGAAGGGCGGCACCACGTAGCCGCGGCCGGTGACGAAGTTGCCGCGGCGGCCGGTGATGACATCGCGGCCGTCCACCGTGACGACGGCCTCCACCCGGCGCGAGGTGGGATTGTTCACGACGATGACGTAGCGATCGCCCTGCTCCCCGAGCACCCAGGTCTGACCGCCATGCCGAAAGGTCTCGAGCCGCGAGCCGCCGGGGCTCTCGAGCTGCATGGAGAACGCAGGCCGTGGCGGGGGCGGCGGGTGCCAGGGGCGTCGCACCACCTTGGGCGATTGAGCGCTGGCCCCCGCTGCGAGGGTAACGAGACCGCCGAGCCCGAGCAGGCCGGCGATGAGGATCTTGCGTCGGGGGAGTGCCATGTCCGAGCCTCCGGTAAAGAACGTCTGCCCCCACAGACGAGCGACGCCGGCAAAGGATCTAGCGGACCCCGAGGCCTGAGAAAAATGCCAACTATTCCGAGATGTTGAAGAGCAGGCTCGCTTCCGCTTCCCCGGCCACCACGCTGAGCGCGGCGGCCCCCGGGGCAACGCCCACCACGCTCACACTGGCCCGCTGGTGACCCGGCTCGGAGGCGGGCCCACCGAGGGTGGAGAACGCCAGCACGAAGGGATCGCTGCTGGTCCAGCGCAGACCGTCGTGGGCGAGCAGCTCCTGACCATCGGCGTCCCTCACGACCACCGCCACGCTTTCCGTCTGTCCCACCACCGCCTCGACCCTCTCACCTGCGGAAAACTCGATGCTCTCGGCGCGATGCACGCGGATCGTCGCTTGGTCCAACAACTGCCCATCGGCGCGGATCAGGCCGAGCTCGGTGTCGCCCGGGGCGTGGGCGCTCACCAAGATGGCGTTCTGGCACTCCTTCTCCCAACCGTCGGCGCACGCGGCGTCGGGCGACACCGAGTGCACCTCGGCAGCGTTGCCGCTCTGTCGAGCACAGCTGCAGCTGCGCGAGAGCACGAAGGTCGCGACCTCGGGCCGGGACGAGCGCACCTGGATGTCGGCGGCGTCGCCGGGTCCACTCACGTCGATGCGCTCGGTGGAGCCCGCGAGCAGCGGACGCTCGAGGCCGCAGCCGGCGAGGCAGCTCGCGCCATAGCTGAACTCCACGCGACCGAGATCTCCGGTCGTGCTTCCCTGGGGCTCGCAGGCCACCGCCAGCGCGGAAGCCAGCAGCAAGAGCGCTCGGAGCTTCATACCGGGGCATGCAAAGCAGCCGGCGTGCCAAGTGGAATTTCCGCTACTTACGCGAGGTGTGGGGCCGAGCGTTGTCCGCCGGCCACAGCGATCGCGCACACCTCGCCACCGGGAGTTCGCGCCCCCGTGATCCGCCGGTCACATCAGTTGAAGGTGTCCAGCGCTGGTCCCACGGCGGTGATCACGCTGGCGAAGCCCGCTTCCACGACGCAGTTCTCGCTACCGTAGCCGGGGTACTGAGCGCTGTTCGCGTTGTGGATCTGCCAACCCAACAAGTCGATGGTCTGGCCCTGGCCCGCGCTCACCACGCCCGCTCCGGTGGAAGCATCCACCGACAAAAGCGAGATGGTGCCCCCTGGCTGCCCGCACCCGCCGCCGCCTTCCTTGAACGTGCACTCGGTTCCGTAGCTGAGCTGAGGAGCGGGATAGTACGGGAGGTCGGGAATGCTCTGGGCCACGAACCCGAAGTCGCGTCGCGCTGCCGCGACCCACGCGGAACCCGCAACGTAGCTCCAGCCGTTCTGCTCGCCGAAGCCCACGCCTTCGCCCTTCGTGAACTTGTCGCTCAAGTCCGGACCCACCCACTTGAAGACCAAGAGCGTGCTCACGGTCCCGAAGGAAATCTCGAGCGCCGAGCTCGACACGTTCTGAATGATGCCGCTCTCGTTCGAGCCCGGGAGTGAGTCGAAGCCCACCTCGGGACCGCCGAGGGTCGCGTTCTGCTTCAGTTCGGCGCTGCATTCGTTGCCGGCGGAGCCGCCCGCGCCGGCCATGCCACCGGTCGCGCCGCTGCCGCCGGTCGCGCCCACACCGCCGCTACCGCCCGTGGCCCCCACCCCGCCGCTACCGGCTTGAGCACCAGAGCCGCCGCCGCCATCGCTCGAGGACTTTCCGCCGCAAGCCATGAGCATCGAAGTCGAAAACACGAGAAGCAAGGCGTGTCGCATGGCCGGCTCCTTCAGCAACAACCACGCCAAGGCTTTTGTCGGGGTTTGTGCCCGCTCTTGTGCCACATCCCTGGCACAGCGGAGGCCTGTCGATCATGTCGGCTCGCCGCGGAACCAACGATCAGCGGACGGCCCAGACGGTGAGGCGCCCATCGCGGTCCGCCGCCGCGAGCACGCCGCTCTGCTCGTCGAAGGCTACGTCTTCCACGGCACCGCGCGTATCGAGGGCGACGCGTTTCGGCCCCGCAATCTCCGCCAGCTCGAGCCCGTCGGAACCGCCCCGTGCGAGCCATTTGCCGTCCGGCGTGAAACGGATCTGCTTCACCCAATCGCCGTTCTTCAGGTGGGCGGTCTCCTTGGGCGGATCGCCGAAGCTCCACAGCGTGGTGGTGTTCTTGGCGCCTTCCTCCGCGAGCACGCTGCCGCTCGCGTCGAAGGCCACGGCATCGGCTTCACTCTCGTGGCGCACCAACTTGTGGAATGCCTCCGGTTCGCTCACGTTCCACCACCAGATCGAGCCTTGGGTCCAGGCCACGGCGACCTTGTTGCCATCCGGGCTCAGCGCCAGGCTCTTCACGTCCACCGGCGGGCCCGGGACGACGATTTCGGCGCCGGCGCCGCCGGCGAGATCCAGGATGCGCACCACGCCATCGTGGTGACCGAGGGCCAGGTGCTTGCCGGCAAAGGCAGCCGCGGTCACACGCGCAGGCGCCGTCTTCGGGCTGGGCAGCTTGCCGAGCTTGTCCGCGCTCACCACGCTCACGCCGTCCTCGCACACGATCACCAGCCGCGAGTCCACGAAGCCGAGACCGGTGTGCACGATCTCCTGGCAGCGGCGCACGTCACCGACGCGCTTGCCGCTGCCGAGGTCGTACACCCGCACGGTGTCGCGGTTGGCGAACGCCACGCGACCGAGACGGGAGCTGACGGCCACCGCGCGACCGTAGCCACCCGCCGCTGCCTCCCACGAGAGCTTGACCCGATCCGCAGTGGCTGCGCCGATCGCGGGCCGAGCCCGGTGCGCCGCGGGCGCGCGTGCCGCGCGGGGCTTGGCGGCCGCCGGGGGCGGAGCCGCGGCACCGCAAGCGAGAGCCAGCACGCCCAGGACCAGCGCGCCCTTCTTGGACCATCGAGGCATCCGACGCACGGTAGCCAAAGGGCGCTGCGGGCGACAAGTCCGCCTCAACGCACGCGCATCATCGACAGCAGGGCGAGGAACAAAAAGCCGAGCATCACGCCCAATACCCCGATGGCCACGACCCAAGGGCGGCGGCTGCCGTCGGCGACGCGGGCCGCCGCTTCGCGGTCGCTCCCGGCGGCGAGCAGGTGCTGGTCGAGACGAGCGCGGGCGTCTCGGGTGTGGAGCACCATCAGCACGGCCGCCAACAGCGCCGCGGCCACGGCGAAGGCCGCGGCAATGTTGCGGGCACGGCGCACGCGGCGGCTCTCGACGGCGTAGCCCGAGAGCAGACCATCGAGCAGCAACGTGTCCGCCACCGCGAAGGTGTGAGCCGGAGGAGCGTCGCTGGACACGGGCGAGAGCGGCCAACCCACCGCCGCCGGCGATGCCAGATCGGCCTCGCTCGAAACCACGCACCACATCGGGGCCGTGCCGAGCTTCGGGAAATCCACGATGGCCGCTGCGCCGCCCCGGGAGTCGGGTGCAAGGGGCACGCTGTCGCCGAACAACCGTCCGTCGCGATCCAGGATCGCGTAGTAGGCGCGCTCGTGCACGATGGGTGACGCGAGCCACAGCTTGCCGTTCTCGAGCCGCGCGTGCAGCGCGCCGGGGATCACCGGAAGCGCACCGAACCAGGTGCCCTCGCGCTCGCCCTTCCGAGCGGTGAGGCGCACCGACACGGCGTGCTCCCGCGGTGTGACGTCGAACAGCGCGCGCCCCTTCGCGTCCGTCACTCGCTCCTTCTGACGCGCGTCGACACCATCCGGCGACAGGCTCAGCGTGGCTCCTTCCACGGCGCCGTGCTCGTCGTTGACCTCCACGAGCAGAGGATCCGAAAACGGTACGGCGAACACCCCGCGCGCCGGCGCCACGCGAAGCCGCAGCGCACCACTCGATTTCCCGTCGATGAAACCGCCGCGGCGGCGGGCCTTGTGGAGCCACGCTTCGCGCGTCATAGAGACGCTGCCTCGCGCGAGCTCGGCCGGAGGCGTGAGGCTCACCACGTGCACGCGAACGGGCCCCTGCGCTGGAACGCCCGGATCGAGGCTCACGAAGGCGCGCCCTTCCGCGTCCAGCGCGCCCTCCCAACTCACGCTGGAGCCGCTCGGAAGCGTCGCTTCCACCCGTGCGCGCTGCACCGGGGCAGCGGCCTCCACCTCGCCGAGGCGTTCCACGGCTTCCAGCTGCCAGGAAAGGCGCGTCGCGCCCTCCACCGGCCCGCCGTACAGCCGCGCGCCCCAGTAGGGACGCGGCGCGCCGACCACCAGCGTGGCGAAGCCCACCACGAAGACGGTGATCACCGGCAGGGAGTACAAAAGCGCCTGCGTGGCTCGCACCGGAGTAGATTACCCTTCCCTGCACTCTTCGGGGCTGTTCGACCATCAATTCCTTGCTTGCTCGCGGGCGCCTCGGGTTAGGCTCCCGGCCCGCCGCATGGCCGAAACGGAACGCAAGAAGAAACGGGGCAAGAAGGCCCCCCGCCGGGAGCGCAAGGAGCGGCGCTTCGTCGGGAACCAGACGCAGAGCTCCACCGTCGCCGCCGTCGCAGGAATGCTGGGTGCAGGCGCGCTGGGCGCAGGCGTGTACGCGCAGTGGATCAAGGATCCACCCATGAGCTACGGCAGCTACATCGTCGCCGGTGGCGCGTTGGTGCTGGGCGCTGCGCTGTGGTTCGGCGATGCCGGCGCCATCCCCGTGCGCGTCGGCGACGCAGGCGTTGCCGTGGAAAAGGGAACCGAGATCATCCGCCTGGCGTGGTGTGATCTGGAGCGCATCTACGTGGAGCGCTCGTACCTCGTGCTCAGCGGGGACGGACTGAAGCTCGAGCTGCCGATGGCCGCCCACAAGGCTGCGGCTGCACGGATCCTGAAAGAAGCCGTCGAGCGCGTGCCGGACGTGCTCGACGTCAAGCAGAGCGCCACGGACTCGCTGCCCGAGCCCAAGGACGACGACGGCGAATGGGTGACGATCACCGGCGTCCAGGTGGCCGGCAAACGTTGCGCCGAGAGCGGCGAGGTCATCACCTTCGAGGGAGATGCCCGCCTGTGCCCGAGCTGCGGACAGGTCTACCACCGGAACAAGGTTCCCAAGAAGTGCGTGACCTGCGAGGCGGACCTCGCTGGGCACGCGGTACGGCCCTGAGGCGGTAGACATCGCGGGCCGCAGGGAATACTCCTCTGTTTCATGGCAGAGGCGGTCCGGGTGGTCACGGTGCTGGGAGCGGGGACCATGGGGCGGGGGATTGCCCAGCTGTGTGCGTCCCGCGGAACGTCCGTGCGGCTGTTCGACGTGCAGGCAGCGGCACTGGATGGCGCCCTCGCGGCCATCGAGAAGCAGCTCGGGCGCATGGTGGAGAAGAAGAAGCTGACGCCCGAGGCCCGCGCCGCCGCCATGGATCGCATCGCCCGGCACACGGAGGTGACCACGGCTTGCGCCGGGGCAGACCTCGTGATCGAGGCCGCACCCGAGGACATGGCGCTCAAGGTCGAGCTCATGAGCCGCGTGAAGGCAGCATCCGGCGGGGACACGCTGCTCGCATCCAACACCTCCAGCCTATCCATCACGGAGCTCGGACAAAGGATCGACGCGGCGGCTCGCACCGTGGGACTACACTTCTTCAATCCGCCGCCGGTCATGCCGCTGCTCGAGATCGTGCGCGGCCTGGGAACCTCGGAAGCGACGGTGGAGCGCGCTCTCGCCTTCGCGAAACAGATCGAGAAGGAACCCATCGTCGTCAACGACGTGCCGGGCTTCGCGTCCAGTCGCCTGGGCGTCGCCCTGGGCGCCGAGGCCATGCGCATGCTCGAGTCCGGAGTGGCGAGCGCCCAGGACATCGATCGGGCCATGGAGCTCGGCTATCGCCACCCCATGGGGCCGCTGAAGCTCACGGATCTCGTTGGCCTCGACGTGCGCCTCGCGATTCTGGAGCACCTTCAACGCGAGGTCGGGGAGCAGTTCCGCCCCCCGACGATCTTGCGACAGATGGTCCGGGCCGGTCGCCTCGGCAAGAAAGTGGGACTCGGTTTCTACCGCTGGACGGACGACGGTCCCGTGGTCGCGGATTGAGGTCGGCGTGTACGGCGAAGCTCAAGTCAAAGGATACACGCTGCTGTCCTACGTGACGCCGCTGCAACGCGATCGCAGCGCGCTGTGGAAGCGTGTGGAGGAGCACCTGAGCGACGACGGGCGAACGTTCTTCACTCAGCCCATCTTCGCCAACTCTTGGTACCCCCGGGTCCACTTGCACGACCTGATGAAGGCCTTCACCTCCGCGGTGAACGGTGAGCCGAAAGAGATCCGAGAGCTCGGCGCCATGGCCGCGCGCTTTCAGGTGCACGTCATCTATCGCATGTTCCTGAAGTTCGCGACACCGGCCCTGGTGTTCAACCGGGCGTCCAGCGTGTGGTCGCGCCAGAGCACCCTCGGCAGCTTCAACGTGGTGGAAGAGGCGGACGACTACCTCATCGGCGAGCTCGAGGATCCGGACCTGCCGCAAGGTATCCCCGAGCTCATGTGCGGCTGGAGCGACACCATCATCGCCATGCTGGGCCGCACGCCCTATCCCACCACTTACAATCGCGTCACTCCCCAGCGCTATCGCTTCAAGGTGAGCTGGGTGAGGCGCTGAGGCGGGCTCGCGCACGGCAAGCCCGCCTTCGCCGTCAGCAGGTGGGGCAGCTGCAGGTCACGCCCGTCACGCCGGACTTGTCCGAGCAGGCGGAGAAGATGCCGGTGCACACGGAGGGGCCCAGACAGCTGCAGGTGGCGTCAGAGCCGCACTGAGCGGGCACGTCCACGCAGTGGTTCGTTGGGCCGAGCTGGGCCACGTCGCTGACGCACGCGTCCGCCTTCGCGCACTTGGCGCAGTCCGGCACGTTCATGCACTCCACCGCCGGAACGCAAGGGCCGTAGCAGGACCCCTTGACGCTGGGCACCTCGCCCGCAGCGCACGTCGGCTCGGGGATCTTGCAGGTGACCTTCTTGGTGTCGCAGTCGAAACCGGCGACGCAGCGCCCCGCCTGACAGCTCGGCTTCTTCTCGGCGAGCTGCAGCTCGGTGCACTTGTCCACCAGGCACGTGTTGGGACACGCTGGGGGTTGCGGATCGCTGGGCGAGAGCGCCGTACAGGTACAGCAGTCGGAGTAGAGCGTGCAGTCCGAGTCGGTCTTGCACTCGGGGCCCGGCGGCGCGCCTCCGCTGCCCGCCGCGCCACCGCTGCCCGCCGCGCCGCCCGCTGCCCGCCGCCCGCCGCGCCGCCGCGCCCGCACTCCGCCGTCGCGCCGCCGCTGCCCGCGGCTCCGCCTGTCGCGCCGCCGCTGCCCGCAGCTCCGCCCGTCGCGCCGCCGCTGCCCGCAGCTCCGCCCGTCGCGCCGCGCTGCCCGCGGCTCCGCCCGTCGCGCCACCGCTGCCCGCGCCGCCGTCCTTCCCTCCGCTACCGAGCCCGGAATCCGACGACCCGCCGCAGCCCACCGCAACGACCAGCACGACCACGCTGAACAGAACTGTTTTCATGACCCACCTCCGAAGCAAGCTGGGTTCACGGTAGCGCCTCGCAGGCGTTTCGTCGAGCCGGCTACTCCACCGCGTCCGGCAAGCCGTTCGCGGCGCGCAGCAGGTTCGCTGCCACGCGGCCGGTGCGCACGGCTGCCTCCATGCTCGCCGTCGGCTGCGAACCGACCATCCAGTCGCCTGCGAAGGTGAGGTTTTCGTAGGGTCGAGCCTCTTGCACCACGCGGTACTTCCAGTGCCCCGGCTCCATCAGCAAGTAGCGCAGGTGATGCGCCGTGTTGCGACGAAACACGAAGTGATGGTTGTCCGTCTGATTCAAGATCTTGTCGATGTGAAGCTTGGTGCTGTCCACGAAGGGCAGGTCGTCGAAGGACTCGAGCAAATCTCGGGCGATCTCCATGTCGGTCAACCCCGCATGGCGCCCCTCCTGGCCTTCGAACTCGATCACCGAGCCCCAGCTGCTCTGCGCGAGCTCCGTCACTCGGTTGGTGTAGTCGATGATCGTCGCCCCGGGCTGCGGCGTTCCCATCACCACGGTGCTGTAGCTCGACGGCATCACCTTTTCCGGTAGCCACATGCGCATGGACAGACTGGCCACGCTTCGGAGCCCCCACATGCGACGGAGCTCCGGCACGTCCAGCACCGCACGCTCGAAGTCCGGGGTCGTGGACAGCAGAGTGCGCGCGCTGTCCACCGGAAGGGTGCACACCACTTCGTCGAAATCCGCGCCCAGAGTCCGCACCACCTCCGCCACGCCGGTTGCGGGCGCCGGGTCCCCCACCGGATACGGGTTTTCCTCCAGCGAGTAGCTGCCGCCGATGGGCGTAGGCGTCACGTAGTCGGAAATGCCCGCTACCGGCGTCACGTCCGCCATCTTGCGCGTCCCGAGCTGAGTCACCTTCTTGGTGGTGGGGTCGAGCTCGATGCGCGTGACCTTGGTACAGAACTCGATGCTGCCGCCGAGCGACACGAACAGATCCGCGACGGGCCGCACGATGATCTCGCTCAGCGGTCCGTTCAGGTAATAAACAGTGCTGTTCTCCGGTCCCATCAAGCGCTGGAAGCCGTACATGCCCACGTAGGCGCTGCCCTCGTTCGGGTAGTTGAATGCCAGGTCCAGCACGTAGCGGAACCAGCTCTTCCGCGTGAGGCCGATATCGAGCCCCGTGGACACGCAGTAGGCCGTGAAGGCGTGCTCGTCGATGTCGCTCTCTACCGTGCTGAGCAGCAACCGGGCGCCCGTCGTCGCCATCCAGCGCGCCGCCGCCAGCTTCTCCGTGAAGCTCATGCCCTGGTAGCCCACGAAGCCGCTGTTGAAGAGCGCTGCCACGTCCAACGGCCCTTGGGGGATATCGAGACGGTTCACCGCGCGAGCGCTCGCCTCGTACATCAAATGCTCGCCCTCGTTGGGCGTGAAGTACACCGGATTGTCGATGGCGTGACCGCCGCGCCCCACCAGCGTCTGCAGCGCGCGGTAGTAGCCGAACACGGCGTGGAACCCGATCTCCATGAAGCGCCCGTCCGGGAAGCGCCAGCTGGCCGCCTTGCCCCCGAGCCGGTCCTCCATGCACAGGAGCGTGACCTCGAACTTGTCTTTGCCACCCTCTTGCAGGAGGTGCACCCCCGCCGACAGCGCCGAAAGACCGCCACCCAGGATCAAGACCTTCTTCTTTGCCACGCACGCATCCTCGTCGGCGTGGCTTTCGGGGTCAAATCATTGTTGTTGGTGCGCCGCGGGTCCCGCGCCGTTCGGCATCGCGAAGCGACGTGCCCGCGGCGTCCCGACAAAAATCAAAGGCGTCAGCGCAGGACGACGGTGGTCGTGTCGGTGCCGGAGATGGATCCGTCGAGACTCGTCGCCACCACCCGGGCAATCAGATGCTCGTTCTTCGGAAGCGTGGGGTCGTCGAGCACCATCACCGGTACCTCCAACCCCGGAACGTCGACGATCGGACTGCCGTCTTCCCGCTCCAAGAAGAAGCGGTAGCGGAGCGGCACCTGCTCGTCGGGGTTCTTGACGCGCCACTGCAGAACCGTGAGATCCGACTCGTTGCGCACGACGTCCACGCGAAACTGCGGGTCCTCGTAGCGCTTCACCAGCTCCGCAAAGGCGAAGCCGGTGACGGGATTGCCGTCGAAGGTGCCGCTCACAGTGCAGCTCCCTTCCCAGAAATCGCCGAACCACTGAGCCACGCCTTCGAACAGGCGACTGACGGCGCCCAAGATGTTGGGCGGAGGCTCGTCCACCAAGGGCGTGAGCTGATCGTGATAGCGGGGCTTGATCACCAGGTTGGTGTTCCACTCCGGCGCTTCGAAGGTCCATTCCGAAGCGTAGGTGGCGTGCTGCCGCGGCGAGCGCCAGAACTTCGTGCGCTTCCAGCGGTGCGCGCCCACCAGCTTGTCGAAGGACTGGTCCGCGCGGATGAGGCCCGCGCCTCCGTATGCAGGGAGGCTGGGCGTGGTGCCGTTCGCGTCCCACACGGTGGTGAGCAGGATCTCGTCGCCCGAATCGAGCTGGATGCTCATCCATTCGTACTGCTCGAGATACTTGTTGCGTAGGGGCGTGACGTAGAACGGCCCCCACTGGTGGTCGTACCAGCCCATTCCGGTCACCGTCACCGTCTCGCTGCCGCTGCCGTCGAGCTTGGTGAGCTCGAGCGTGCCCGTGACGGACATGCGCGAGAGCGAGTAGTAGTAGAAGGATCCGTTCTTGCCGAAGGGCAGGTAACCCCTGCCGCCGGCTTCGTAGGGGCGCTTCTCGTTCGTCAGCTCGAGGTGAACGGAGAACTTCTGGGCGTCGTCGAAGGCGGACAGCTCCGAGGCGAAGGGCACGGCGCTCCCGCCGCTCAGCTTGGTCTTCCAGGTGTCCGTACCGCCACCGTGCTTGAAGGTGAGATCCAGACCATCCGGCGACGGCCTGAGGAGCCCCCACGCGGTCCCGGTCCACGCCCCCAAGTACTTGTCTTGGGCATCGAAGGCGCGCACCACCAAGAAGCGCAGCGCTTGGGTGAAGTAGGCGGCGAACACCACGAAGGTGCGCCCGGCTCCGCCCTGCTCTTTCAGGTGCGTGTTCAAGTACACCCACTCCATGTCGCTCAACGCGGGATTCGCGATGCGACCGGGAAGCAGGCGGTGCCAGCCTTCGTCGCGCGGGAATCTCACCGCAGAGCCAGGTCGATGATACGGCCACACGTCCCACGGCGGATCCGACATGGCGGTACGGTACACGCGCCCCGTTGCGAAATGAAGCCCGGGGGGCTCGCGAGCTTTTGGAACGGCGCGGGTCGGGGTCGCGCGCAGCGAAGGCGGAATTTCGCGCAAAACGCTGGCGGCTTCGGCTGCTATGCTGGACCGCATGTCAGCGTCCGCCGTCTACGTCATCGATGCCGTCCGCACGCCCATTGGAAAGTACCGCGGGGCCCTGTCCGCGGTGCGCACGGACGATCTCGCGTGCCACGTGATCGAGAGGCTCGTGGCGCGCCAACCCGCGCTCGCGGCACGCATCGATCAGGTCGTGTTCGGCTCCACCAATCAGGCCGGAGAGGACAATCGCAACGTTGCCCGCATGGCGTCGCTGCTGGCGGGGCTGCCCTACGAGGTGGCCGCCGTCACGGTGAACCGCTTGTGCGGCTCCGGCTTGGAAGCCGTGAACGACGCCGCCCGTATGATCGCCCTGGGCGAGGCCGACGTGGTGGTCGCCGGTGGCGTGGAGAGCATGACACGGGCCCCCTACTCCATGCCCAAGCCCACGGAGGCGTTCCCGCGCACACCGCCGGTCATCTACGACACCACCCTGGGCTGGCGCTATCCGAACCCGAAGATGAAGCAGCGCTTCGAGCTCATGGGCATGGGCGAGACTGCGGAGAACGTCGCCAAGAAGTTCGGCATCGGCCGGGAGGAGCAGGACGAGTTCGCCCTCGGCTCCCACAAGAAGGCCGCCGCCGCTTGGGAGCGCGGCGCCTTCGCCAAGGAGGTCGTGCCGGTGACCATCCCAGAGCGCAAGGGCGACCCCGTCACGGTGGAGCGGGACGAGTCGATTCGCCCGGATACCTCCCTGGAAAAGCTGGCCAAGCTGCCGGCGGCGTTTCGTGAGGGCGGCGGCGTCACCGCGGGCAACTCCTCGCCGCTGAACGACGGCTCCGCCGCGGTGCTGCTCTGCAGCGAAGCCATCGCCAAGGAGATGGGGGTCACGCCGGCCCTGCGCGTGGTCGCCTCCGCCACGGCCGGGGTGGACCCGAGCTACATGGGCGAAGGTCCAATCCCGGCGACCAAGAAGGCGCTGTCGCGAGCGGGCCTGCGGGCCCCCAATCTGGACATCGTCGAGCTGAACGAAGCATTCGCTGCCCAGAGCCTGGCCTGCATTCGCGGACTGGATCTCGATCCCGCCAAGGTGAACGTGAACGGCGGCGCCATCGCCTTGGGCCATCCCATCGGCGCCTCGGGCGCGCGCATCGTCGCTACCCTGCTACACGCAATGCAGAGCGATCCGGCCGCCAAGCTCGGCCTCGCGACGCTGTGCATCGGCGTGGGGCAAGGCATCGCGACCCTGTTCGAGAAGGCCTGACGCGAGGTATCCTCTACTGGCATGGGCGGCGGCTCGAACTGGCTGGAGGACGTGATGCGTCCGACCGAGAACGACTCGGCGGACGTTCGCTGGGCGGTGGAGACGGCCACGGCGCTGTGGCATCGCGGCGACCGCGAACAGAGCGTTTCTTGGATGCATCACGCGGTGCAGGCCGCCACCGCGGATGGCCAGCACGCTCGCGCGGACGAGCTCGATCGCGCGGCACAAGAGCTCGAAACGCGCCCCGTTCCCCGGGCGCCGAGTCGCCCGCCGCCGAGCCCCGGTGTCGGTCTACCCACGGCGCGTTCGCCGGAAGAGGTCACGGGCAGCATGCGCCACCACGCGCGCACGGCCCCCTACAAGGTGGCGCCGGACGACATCACACACCTCGAAGCGCCCGACTCGGCGCTGCTGGAAGCCGCCGCGCAATCCATACCGGCATCCAGCGACACCGGCCCCACGGAGCCCATCAACGAAGTGCCTCAGCCGAAGCCCGAGCGTCCGCGCCCCCCGGTCTCGTCGGATTGGCTGGAGCCGACCGTCGTCAACGCCGGAGTGAAGCGCCCGGTGGAGCGCACGATGGTGATGGACGTGAACGCCATGATGCGCGAAGCCGAGCGCGCGAAGGCCCCGGTCGTCACCACGCCGGACGCCGGCGAGGACGAGCCCGAGAGCCGCGACACGGATCACGGATCGAGCGCGGGCGTGCCATCGGAGCGCGCGGAGCCGCCGAGCGTGCTCACCAGCGCTCGCTCGCCGTCGTCTCTGCCCAAGGTGCTCACGCGACCCCCGAGCCAACCGGATACCCTCGGTAGCCCGCACGGCCCCCTCGAGCCCATGCACGCCGTTCGCGTGGCGGTGGCGCGAGGCTCGGGCAAAGAGCTCGCGGTTCGCCTCTTGGGCCCCGACGAAGCAGCGCCCGAAGGGACGCAGGAAGCGCTGCTCCTGGCTCTGGGCAAGGGTTGATCGACTACGCCGTCGCGCCGCGGTGCAGGCTGACGGAGCGGGCGCCCTCCATCAGGAGCTTCTGCGCCCGATGCACGTCGTCCGCAGTGCCCGTCGCAATCAACAGGAAGTGTTCGGCGCTGAGCTCCGCTTGGTAGCGGATGACGCTGTCCTTCGGGATACCGATGCTCACTAGCGCCGCCGCCAAGGCACTGCCGGCGCCTCCCGCCACGGCTCCGGCAGCGGCGCCTTCGATGGTGCCCATGAGCACCGAGCCGATCAGACCTCCAGTCAAGATCGGCCCCACGCCGGGGATCCAGAAGAACGCGGGTGCGAACACGATGCCGAACACCGTGCCCCAGAAGGCACCGAGGCGTCCCCAATGCCGGACGCGGTCTCCGGCGTTGTAGAAGCCGACGGGGCGCTCTTCCGTGTGGTAGTCGCGCCCCACGATCGACAGCTTCTTCATGTCGAACCCCGCAGCTTGCAGTCTGCGAATCGCCGCCTCCACGTCCTGGTGTCGATCGAAGATCGCGACGCAGTTGTCCTGAGCTTCGGAGGTCATGATGTCCTCGCCTTTCCGCCACAGGTCCTGCTCGGCGCGCACGGATCAGCATGAAGCGAAACGCGGGGGAACCTGGACTTCGCCCGGATCAACACGCGCCGCGCTGTGACATTCCTGGCGAGCGCGGCGCGAGGTTCCGCGCCGGACCAACCCAAGAAGACGTCAGCGAACGATGGTGACGGCGCAGTGCGCGTGGTGCACGACCTGGTCGCTGACGCTGCCGAGGAGCAAGCCTTCCATCTGCGACAGGCCGCGGCTGCCCATCACGACCAGATCCGCCTTCACCTGCTTGGCGTAGCTCACGATCTCGTGGGATGGATGGCCGAAGGTGACGTAGCGCTTGGCGGGCGTTCCCTCCAGCACGGCCTCCGCCGCCTGAAAACTGCCCTTGGCGACCTCCTCCTTGACGTGTTCGAGCTCCTCCCGCGATTGGCGGGCAAGGCCCATGGCCGACGCGGTGGGCGCGTCGTACACGTACATGAGGATCAGCTCGGCACCGGTCTGCTTGGCGAGCTGTCCAGCGAACCGGACGGCCTTGGTGCTGCCTTCGGAGCCGTCGACGGGAGCGATGATCGTGTTCAACATGATGGGGCAACATAGCAAGATCGAGGCCCGCGCTCGGCGGGGGATCCGGCGGTCATTCGCGCACTGCTTTCACTCTCTCGGTTGGAACGCGCCCGCATTGCGCCGACGCAGCCAGGGCAGCAGAACGAGCGCAAAGGCAAGGAAGCCCCAGGGGTCGGCTGGGGTTCGGCCCGCGGCGCGGCACGCGCAGGAGCCCTCGTCGCTGCCGCTGTCGCTGAGCTTCGTCTTTTGACCAACGCCGGAGCTCCCGCCGCTGGCCGTGGCGCCGCCCATTGCGGGAGCGCCGCCCGAAGCGCTGTCGCCGCCCGAGCCGCTCGCGCCGCCGGTGCCGCCGCTCGGCGGTTCGACGGGCATGGGCTCGTCGATGACGTCCACCTTGCCGCTTTCGTCCTTCACCAAGATCGGCTCGGCGCGGAGATCCGGACCGACCTCGAGGGCGTTCACCTGCGCGGCGGGCACTTGCTGTACGTCCGAGAAGGCGAAGCCCCAGGCGGCCATGGCGGCCGGATCGGGCACGTGGCGGCGCCATTTGCCGTCCACCAGCCACACTTCCGGCGAGCCGTCGTCCGCTTGAATCAGCTCTGGCGTGGCGGGCAGCGCGTCCTCTTCCGGAATGCTCGCGATCTGCGCATCCGAGAGTGGCAGCATCTGCCAGAACAGATCGAAGTGCCACGCGGCGAGGCTGTCCGGATTGATGACGTGGCGGCGCACGCCCTTGGGCACCTCGGCGGTGCACTTCAGCGTACCGGGGCTCTTGTTGAGCTCGGCGTTGGCGCCGCCTTGACTGTCGATGGCGTAGCCGTGCACCTCGTGGGGCTGGCCGTCGAACAGTGATAGCGGCGGCGAAATGTCGAAGGCGTGCTCGCAGGAGCCCAAGGCGGAGCACAGATCTTGTCGCGACTGGTTGGCGTTCAGGCTGGTGCCCTTGGCGCCCGAACCGGCGGGGCCGCCCCAGTACAGGTGGACGTCGATGGACTTCGTCTTCTCGTCGGGATCCTGCGCCCAGCCGTTGACGCCGTCACAGCTCACGCCGTCGAGGTAGCCCGTGGGTTTGTGATTGCCGCAGGGGCCGCCGCCGGGACCACCGCCCCACCACTCCCAGTGCCAGGTCTCGCTGGGGACGGTGCGCTTGAAGCCGTAGGCAGCGCCGTGGTTGTTGAGCCAGGTGAGCACGCCGCTGGCGGAGGTGTTCAGATCCAGCGCGTGGCCGCTCTGGTGGTTGCTGTAGCCGGGCTTGGCGGCGAGGTTACAGTTGTTGCAGCTGCAGTTGACGTAACAGCTGTACAGGTACTGCTGCTCCGCCATGGTGCGGAACCCGCTCACTATCTTGAGGTTCACGCCCGCGGCGGCCGCCGCTTGCGCCATCACGTAGTAGGCGTTGGCGGTGTCTTTCTCGACCTTCTTGCCGTCTACCGTCACCACCGTGATGGGGAACGCTTTGCCCGAGGTGTAGCCGGTGTCTTGGGACTCGGAGCAGTCGATGCTGGAGAGGGGCTCGCTGGAGACGCTCATCAGCGCTGGATCGTCCGCGCTGGGATCCCCCTCCACGGCGCCGTCATCCGGGGCCGCGGAACAACCGAGGGCGAACAGAACGAGGGGCACGAGGGCGCGGCGCGGTCGGCGCCGGAGCCAGGGCAGTGCGAGGAGCAGCAGCGCGAACCACCCCGAGGTACCGCGCGGCGAGCCGCCCGCGGCGCGACACGCGCAGGAGCCGTCGCTGCTGTCGTCCACGAGCTTCGTCTTCTGGCCGCCGGAGCTGCCGCCGCTCGCGGTGGACCCGCCCGTGGCGGTGGAGCCCCCGGTGGCGGTGGAGCCCCCGGCACCCCCGGCGCCGCCGGTGCTCGGCGGATCCACCGGGAAGGGATCGTCGATGGCGTCCACCTTGCCCGCCGAGTCCTTGACCAGAATAGGCTCTGGCCTGAGCGCGGGGCCTTCCTTCAGCGCGTTCACCTGCGCCGCCGGAACCTGCTGCACGTCGGAGAAGGCGAAGCCCCACGCGGCCATGGCTTCGGGGCTCGGCACGTGGCGGCGCCACTTGCCGTCGACGATCCACACTTCCGGCGAGCCGTCGTCGGCTTGCACCAGCTCCGGCGTGGCGGGCAGGGGGTCGGCCTCGGGGATGCCGGCGATCTGAGCGTCCGACAGCGGCAGCATCTGCCAGAACAGATCGAAGTGCCAGGCCGCGAGGCTGTCCGGATTGGTCACGTGGCGCCGCACGCCAGTGGGCACCTGTGCGGTACAGTTCAGCGTTCCGGGGCTCTTGTTCAGCTCCGCGTTGGGACCGCCGGCGCTGTCGATGGCATAGGCGTGGACCTCGTGGGGCTTGCCATCGAACAGGGACAGCGGCGCCGCGATGTCGAAGGCGTGCTCGCAGGAGCCGAGCGCGCTGCACAGATCTTGGCGCGAGACGTTCGCGTTGAGGCTGGTCGCCGGAGCGCCGGAGCCGGCAGCGCCGCCCCAGTACAGGTGCACGTCGATCGACTTCGTCTTGGCGTCCGGATCCTGTGCCCAACCGCGCACGCCGTCGCAGTCCACGCCGTCCAGGTAGCCAGTGGGCTTTTGATTCCCGCCGTTCTTCACCAGCGACATGTAATGGTTCCAGTCCCACCCCGGCCCCGGATCCGTGTGATCGGAGCAGTCCGGCGCCTCGCCGTGGCCCATGATGTGAGCCTTGTCCTTCGGGATCCCGTACTGATCCGCGAGCCAAGCCGTGAGCTTGGCACTCGCGGTGTACATCGCCTCGGTGTACCACTTGCCCGGATCGGCGACGTAACCTTCGTGCTCGATGCCGATGGAGTTGGTGTTGAAACAGGCGTCGTGCCAGGCGATGTCGGCATCGTCGACCATCTGCGTGATCTGGCCGTCGCTCGAGCGCACCACGTAGTGGGCGCTGACCTTGGAGGACGCGTTCTTGAACCAGGAGATGGTGCCGGCGTAGCTGCCCTGGGTGGTGTGGATCACGATGTAGTTGATCTGCGAAGCGCCGCGGTTCGAGTTGGTGTAGTTGCCGCTGTAGGCGGGGTTCCAGTTGGCGCCCGGGTAGCCCAGAGCCAGCTGCACCGTCCCGAGCTCGTCGCTCGCTCCAGTGCCGGTCATGCGGAGCTCCAAACCGGCGGCGTCCTTGCCGACGAAGCCGACTCGCAGAAGCTCTGCCACCTCCACGCGCAGCGCGTCGCCGCCGTAGGCCTCCACTGCTTCGAGCCAGGCTGCTTGGGGCGCGCCCCGGGTGACGCCGCGGGCGCGTCCCATCACCCGCAAGAGCGCGGCGGCGCCGCGCACGTTCGCGCCGTCGTTCGTGGCCACCTGCTCCGCAGTGGTGCCCGTGAGCGTGGCTGCCACGTCCACGCTGGTGAGGTTTGCGCTGCCGATGGCCATCAAGCCCCACTCGCTCGGCACGTGGTCCTCTCCGGCCGCCGCGAAGGGCGCGGGGTTCTTCGCGTTGCCGAGGCGCGTCTGCACCCAGGAAATACTGGCGAGCACCTCTGCGGGCACGCCGGTCTCGCGCTCTGCCGCCCGAAACTCCGAGAGCAGGGCGGACTCCCCGGACAGCTCGGCGCGTGTGCTCTCGCGCCTTTCGGGGCTCGCGCCACAACCCCACAGCAGCAGGCTGAGGCTCAAGAGGAACAGCGTTCGTTGCAGCATCACGGTTACCGAGAGCAAGCGACGGGCCGGCTTCAAGTGTCGGAAATCACGAAAGTGTCCGTCGCAAACGCCAACCTCTGGTTGGCAGCTCCCGGTTGCGGCTACAAGCGTGGCCATGCCCACGGACGTCGAGATCGCCCATCAGGTCAGCCCGCGTCCCATCGCCGAGGTGGCGGGGGATCTCGGGCTCGGAGCAGACGACCTCCTGCCCTACGGCCGCGACAAGGCCAAGGTTCAGCTCTCCGTCTTGGAGCGCACGCGGAAACGCGACAACCCACCGCGACTGATCCTGGTCAGCGCCATCACGCCCACGCCCGCGGGTGAAGGCAAGACCACCACCACCATCGGCCTCGGCCAAGCGTTGTCGCGGCTGGGCCACTCCACCTGTCTCGCGTTGCGCGAACCGTCCCTGGGGCCGTGCATGGGCATCAAGGGTGGGGCCACCGGCGGCGGCAAGAGCCAGGTGATCCCGATGGAGTCCATCAACCTGCACTTCACCGGAGACTTCCACGCCGTCACCGCGGCGCACAATCTGCTCGCCGCCTTGCTGGACAACCACATCCATTTCGGCTCCGGCGTCTCCATCCATCCGCAGCGGGTGCTGTGGCGTCGAGTCATCGACATGAACGACCGCGCGCTCCGCAACGTGATCATCGGGCTCGGCGGCGTGATGCAGGGCGTACCTCGCGAGACTGGCTTCGACATCACCGCCGCCAGCGAGGTGATGGCGATGCTCTGCCTCAGCAGCAGCCTCGACGACCTCCGCGTGCGACTCGACCGCACCCTGGTTGCCTTTGGCTCGGACGGGCAGCCAGTGCTGGCCAAGGAGCTCGGCGCCACGGGGGCAATGCTGGCGCTGCTTCGGGACGCGCTGATGCCCAACCTGGTGCAAACCCTGGAAGGCACACCGGCCCTGATCCACGGCGGCCCCTTCGCCAACATCGCCCACGGCTGCAACAGCGTGCTGGCCACGCGCATGGCGCTGCATCTTTCGGATTGGGCCATCACCGAGGCCGGCTTCGGCTTCGATCTGGGGGCCGAGAAGTTCTTCGACATCAAGTGCGTGAGCGCCGGGCTGGATACCGCCGCGGTAGTGCTGGTGGCCACCATCCGCGCGCTCAAGATGCACGGCGGGCGCAAGCTGAGTGACCTCGCCGAGGTGGACCCGGGCGCCGTACGGAGCGGGCTCCCCAACCTGACCAAGCACATCGAGAACATCCGCTGCTTCGGCGAGGTGCCGGTCGTCGCGTTGAACCGCTTTGGCGCCGACACGGACGCCGAGATCGAGATCGTGCGCGCGCACTGTCAGAGTCTCGGAGTTCCCTTCGCGGTCAGTGATCATCACGCCCGCGGTGGCGAGGGTGCGCTCGAGCTCGCGCGTACTGTCGTTGCCCACGCGGAAAAGACTCCGCGTCCGTTCCGTCCGCTGTACGACTGGAAGCTACCGGTGGTCGACAAGATCCGCACCGTGGCACAGAAGATGTACGGCGCTCGCGACGTGCGTCTCACCAAGGACGCCTTGAAGGACCTCGCTGACGTCGAGCGCCTCGGCTACGCGGAGCTGCCGGTGTGCATCGCCAAGACCCAGAGCTCGCTGTCCGACGACCCCAAGCTCCGGGGGCGCCCCAAGGACTTCGAGGTCACCGTGCGCCGCATCCAGATCAACGCTGGCGCCGGCTTCTTGGTGGTGCTCACCGGCGACATCCTGCGCATGCCCGGCCTGCCCCGAAAGCCCTCCGCGGAGGGCATCGACGTGGTCGACGGCGAGATCGTCGGTCTTTCCTGAGAGTTTGTCGGGCCGCCGCGGAACCTCGCGGTTCCGCGCCCTCGACCTGGGTCAGCTCGGCGGCGTCCCCGGCCCGAGGGAGTCCAGGCGTATGCGAACGATTGTGTTCACGTCGTCCAGGAACTGCGCCTGTGCGAACACGTTAGCGAGAAGCAATGTGCGGCGAAGAGAATCGTGCGATTTCCGATATAGGTGGCGGTACACTCGCTCCCACCGGCATCATTGAAAACGCCGACTGCCATGAGCTCCGGCATGCCGGTTGGTTGGCCCTGATACAGGTTGTCGTTGCCGGTGCCGCTGGCCACATCCTGCGCGTCGCAGGCAGGAACCAGCCCGGCCGCCAGACAAACTACTCCGTACGCGCACGCCACATGCGTCCTGTTCATTGCCCACTCCCTTTTCTTGGCGCCCGATAGGGCGCGATTGGTCTTGGTTGCTCGCCCCTAGTCCTAGTCCTAGTCCTAGTCCGGAGGTATGCCTGGCCCGAGGGAGCTCAGGCGGATGCGGCGGAGGTTGGTGATGGACGGCTTTCCCCAGGTGGTGAAGACCTCGTCGCAGGTGACGGCGACGGGCTTGCCCCAGGTCCAGTGGCGGTCGGGGGGGCTGTCCAGGATCCAGGAGACGCCGTCAGCGAGACGGACGATCATGAGCTTCTCGTTCATGACCGCAGGGTTGTAGGCGAGGGCGGCGTAGCCGCAGCCGACCGCGTCGGGCGTGTACCCACCCCACACGCTGGGATCGGGCCAGGACCGGAGGCGGACGGGCTTGATGGCGCCAGGGTCGGATGAGAACTTCGCGCTCATGACGGAGCGCGTGGGGTAGAAGCCCTCCGGGCCGGTCCGGTCCTCGCCCTGGAGCCAGACGAGGTCGGTGCCATCGGTGAAGGCGTTGGCCACGCCGCGAGTGAGGTCGTTGCCGAAGCTGATGAGCTCGTGGGCGCCGTCCTTCTCGGTCCAGGTCCAGATCTGACTGATGGCGGTGGACTGTGCGCTCCAGAGCAGGGTATCGCCGATCCAGATGGGATTGGAGATGTCCAGCCCCTGGTAGATCATGCCGACGTGCTCGCCGTCCCAGCGGTAGACATCGAGGTGGGAGCCGCTCAGGGCGTAGAACGCAGAGCCGGGGCGCAGCGCACCCGAGGAAAGATCGCCTTCGTTGAACGCGTGGAGTACGGGCAGTGTGAGTGCGTCGTTTTTGCCGCCAAGCACCAAGTTGCCGACCGTTTTGCCCACTTGGTTCTGCAGTATCTGCCAACCAGTGGTTGTCGCCGAGATACCGGTGCGAATCAGGACGAACGCAGGATACTGGTAGCTGTTCCAAGAGGAGTAGAAGGCCTGTCGGACGGGACCATCGGCTTCGACGATGAGGTCGAAGGCGGCGGCCTGCTTCATGCCGCCGAGGAAGCGGGTCAACAGCTTGCGCACTTGGAGCAAGACCTCGCCGTTCGGCAGGACAGTGGCGTAGGGGATGCCGCCGACGGGAGTGCCGGCCTCGTCCTGCCAGTCGACGACGAGCTCGCGGCAGGTGTAGGTGCTGGGGCCGAGGTCGGAGCACTCCTGCCACTTCAGGCCCTTGGGCAGCAGCGAGGCATCCGGGGGCCCGTACAGGTCGTACCAGCAGGCGGCGACAGGGACCTTGACCCAGCCCGTGGGGACGTCGTCGGGGATGGGGCCGGGACAGTCCACGTTCCCGTCGCTGCCGCCGCTACCCGCGAAGCCATCGCTGACCGGCGCGTCGGACGGCTTTGCCTCCGCCGGCGCGTCGAGGCTGGTCTCCTCCGCGCCAGCGTCTGTCGGCTCTGCGGCATCGTCCTCACCGGAGGAGCAGCCGCGCAGCGCGACCACGGCCAGAGCGAGGGCCAGGCTGGCCCCCGCTCCGCGCGCGGCGAGTTTGGCGAGGCGTTTCACAGACATTGTTCCACTTGGGGGGGAACTCCGGATTGGTCGACCAGGCTGGGGAAGCGGAGACTGACGATGGAGTCGCCGGCTCGAGTGACGAGCCGGTAGCCGCTCCGGTCGACCAGCGGCGGTCCCGTCAGGACGCCGGAGTCGGTCCGCATCAGCGTAGCACTCTCGGTGCCGAGCTCGAACGGCGTGGCGGAGAAGCGCAGGGTGCAGTTGCTGCGCGAGGCATCGGAGAAGATGACTCCTTTTCGCCGTGATTTCAGCTGAACGCGGCCTGCCCGGATGGAGCCGCAGCCAAGAGGAATCATGAGCCGTGCGCGCGTGCGTGCGTGCGTGCGTGCGTGCGTGCGTGCGTGCGTGCGTGCGTGCGTGCAACATCGGAACCCCCGGGTCTTCCCCTCGTGGTTGTTCCGAAGACACCCGTCCGGCCTGGCGCTGGCCAACACAAACCCTGCGCGGGCACAAACGAGTGGGAGAGTGTGGGCTCCGAGATCCCGGGCACCTGCGACGGAACTGGTCGCTGCCGCTCACCACTTGACGAAGCTCACTGCGGGACGAGGATTGTCGCAGGGAGGACGGAAGGCCGCGGTGGGAATGCACGCATCGCCATGCCCGACGTCGGTGACTGGTCGAGTGGCGTGGGAATAGCGACGCGGACTGCGCGTCGGTCTCCACGTGCAGGCTCCGCGACGAAACCGTTGGCAAACAGGGCGTCCGGACGTCTTGCGAGCCGCGCCTGTGCAGCTGCGACGCCGACTGCCCGGACGGACTCTGGTGCCGGAACGAGGGGGGCTCTCACTTCAGAAACCGTCCTGTGTGGAGCCCGATGCGTCCGTCACGGAGTGCACGCATAGCGAGGAGTGCGGGCTGGTGTGCCGGCCCCACGGTGCGTGTGACGCGGACCAGAAAGTGTGCGCCCCCGTCCAATGCCACTGCGATGACGACTGCCCAGAAGGTCAGACCTGCTGGCCGGAAGGCGCACGATACCTGTGCGTTGACGCGCCCGTTTGCGATTCCAATGCGGACTGTGGGGAGTCGGAAACCTGCGAGCCGCACACGGACATCGCGCCGCTCACGGGCTGCCCTGCGGATCACCCTCGCGACGTGTGCACCGCGCCTGCGGCCTAAGAGTGAGGTTCCGCGGCGCCCCGACAATATTCTGCTGACATTAAAACGTGCGGTTACCCTTGCATAAGTAAGGGTGACGATGTAGGTGTTCGACATACCTCGGCACACCTCGGGAGGCGTTCGATGTTGGCAGCTTCATTGCGGTGGTTCTCGCGTTTCGGGCTGATGGCGGGCGCGCTCTGCGCGTCCACGGTGGCGTGCTCTTCGGCGGACACCACGCCGGGCGGCAGCGGAAGCACCGGGGACGCGCCCTACGACTACGTACCCCCCGGCAAGGCGGACGACTACCGCAGCACCACGGGCCAGGAGTACGCGCTGCTCGCGATCGACTCGGTGACGCTGTCGGACGCGGATCAGCAGCTCAGTGGGGCGGAGCGGGCCGCGGCGGCGGAAGAGCTCGTGAAGCTCAAGTTCAAGGCGCTCTCGTTCTTCATCTACGAGTACATGGCCTCGAAGGAGCACGAGGACTCGAACTACGGCTACGGCGGCTTCCGCACCACCGTGCGCCAGCAGACCTTCGAGTCCCTCGACATCTCCGAGCGCTCGAACGAGCCCGGCACCTACGACTTCTTGTTCTCCGCCGAGGTGGGCGGACCCAAGGACCTCCTGAAGCAGCTGCCCCTGGAGGCCAACGGCATCACCTTCAAGCTGGCGCTGCCGATCCTGACCACCGCGGAGATCGAGTCCGGAAGCTACTCCAGCAAGTATTCTCACTTCGATCCCTCCAAGTACGACGCCTCGCAGATCAGCTACCTGGACGTGGACATCGAGCCCAAGCCGATGGAGCCCGACGCCTACCCGGACTACGCCTCGTGGTTCGCCGACGGAGTGTTGGACGTCGCCATCCACGTGGGCGGCGACTACAACGCCGCACGCTACGACCTGCAGACGGCCAAGGACATCTTCGCCCGGCTGCAGTCGGATCTGCACCTCACGGCGCCCGTCCAGAGCTTCGAGGAGCTCAAGCTCGACAGCGGCCCGTTCACCGGAACGCTGGACGCCAACGGCACGCCGGTAAAGCTCGAAGTGTACTTGCTCCACCCGGACATGGCGCAGGAGCCCGGCGTTGGATACCAAGGGCTGATCGACGCGTACAAGGCCTCCGCTTCCACGCGGGACATCGTGATCTACGACGGCCACGCCGGGTATGACGCCTCCTACAGCGGCGTGGTCGTCCACTACAACCCGCGCTGGGCGATCCCTGCGGACGACTTCGCCACGCTGGACATGCCGGACAAGTACCAGCTGTTCTTCTTCAACGGCTGCAAGACGTACACGACCTACGCGGACTCGCTGTACGCGAACCCCAAGAAGACGACGGCGAACCTGGACGTGATCACCACGGTGAACTTCTCTTGGCTGAGCGAGATGACCCGCATCACCACCGACTTGCTCGGCGGCTTCACGCGCCGGGTTTCCGACACCCACGTGCCCGTGAGCTACGACCACCTGCTGGCGGACATGAACAAGGGGCGCAGCTGGGACGTGATTTACGGGGTGCACGGCCTGAGCGACAACCCGCGGATTTCGCCCTACGCGGACGTCGGCACGCTGTGCGGCGCGTGCTCCGGCAACAGCCAGTGCCCGGGCGCCGACAACCTGTGCGTGAAGATCTCGC
This sequence comes from Polyangiaceae bacterium, assembly GCA_020633235.1. Classification (NCBI taxonomy): domain Bacteria; kingdom Pseudomonadati; phylum Myxococcota; order Polyangiales; family Polyangiaceae; species Polyangiaceae bacterium. The sequence continues at coordinate 228,246 of JACKEA010000003.1, forward strand.
CGACCAACTCCGTGTGCGGCGTGGCCTGCACGGACGACAGCGGCTGCCCCGATGGCTACAAGTGCCGCAGTGTCGCGGCCAGCGGCAGCTCGCTCATCAGCGCTGCCCAGTGCATGCCCGCCGCGCAAGCGTGCGGCGGCTGATCAGCCGACTTCTCGCTCGTCGTCATCCACGGAAGCACGAACGGCCACGCGCACGCCGCTCTTGGCGGGCGCGTCGGCTTCCGTGCCGGCCTCCCCCGAGAAGTGCACGACGCACGTGACATTGGCGGACTCGAGCTCCGATACCAGGTCGTGACCGAGCTCCAGCAAACGGCTGCGCAGCTCTTCGTCCACGCCGCCGTGACAGGAGAACAGCAGGCGCCCACCTCCGCCCTCGTGCATGTGTCGGATGACGGTGCGTGCGATCAGCTCCCGCGTGGACCACACCGAACGGCTGTCGTTCCTCGACACCGCCAGGATGGCGAGCGACACGCGGCGCCCGGTGCGCTCAATCGTGGCGAGGCGACGCACGGCCCGGAGCGCGATTTCCGCTGGACGCTCGTCGCCCACCGTCTGTTGCACCACTTCCGTCTCGGCTTCCACACCACCGCTGGCAACCAGATCGGGAAAGTCTGCGGCGACTTCCACGACCACGAAGCGGATCGGATCCGCCGGCTCCCACGGCGCTCGGGCACGCCGTGTCATTGCGTTCCCTCGTGTCGTCTCATTCCTCCCTCCTCTCGCCAGGATTGTAGACCCAAGCGCCGAGCCGTGCACGTTGCGCCTCGCGTTTCGCAGGCGCGGAATTCGACATCGAAATCGGAACCGCAGGTCTTGCCCGGGTGTGGACTTGCTCCAACGTTGAATCCCGAGAAGGGAGGCTTCGGATGCCGGAGCTGGTTGGAATCACTGTGTTTGTCGCGCTGGGGGTGCTGTTTTTCGCGGTCATCGTGCTCAGCGCATCACTCCGAGTCATCCGTGAGTACGAGCGCGGGGTGCTGTTTCGTTTCGGGCGCGTGAGCCCTGCCAACGTGAAGAACCCGGGCTTGCGCATGATCATTCCGGTCGTGGACCGTCTGCTGAAGGTCGACATGCGTACCGTGACCTTGGACGTCCCACCCCAGGAGGTGATCAGCAAGGACAACGTCACCATCCGCGTCAACGCCGTGATCTACTTCCACGTCTTCGCTGCCACGGACGCCGTGGTGAAGATCGCCAACTACGTGTCGGCCACGTCGCTCTACGCCCAGACCACGCTACGGAACATCTTGGGACAGCACGAGCTGGACGAGATCCTGGCGGAACGGGAGAAGATCGGCCAAGCGCTGCAGGCCATCATCGACAAGGCCACGGACGCCTGGGGCGTGAAGGTCACCGCGGTGGAGATCAAGGACATCGAGCTGCCGGAAGTGATGCGCCGCGCCATGGCCAAGCAGGCCGAAGCCGAACGCGAACGCCGTGCCAAGATCATCGCCGCCGAGGGCGAATTCCAGGCGGCGCAGCGCTTGCAAGAGGCTGCCGCCGTGCTCGAGCGGCATCCGGCTGCGGTCCAGCTGCGCTACCTGCAAACGTTGGTGGAGATCGGCGTGGAGCAGAACACCACGGTGGTGTTTCCGCTGCCCATCGATCTGCTGACCAGCCTCAAGAACGCCGCGCTCTCCCCGAAGACGACTTGAACACGCGGTACAGGTAGACGAGCGCCGGGACGAGCAGCAGGGAGCCGATGCCGAGGGCCAGGCACAAGGCCGGCATGACCTCGGGATTGGGGCTCGCCTCGGCGAGCGTCACGTCGGGCAGCACGAAGTGCCCGCGCATCGCGAGCCCCCAGCCCACGACGACGAGCCCGACCTGCACCGCCGCCAAATAGCGCGCCCAGCCGAGCCGGCGCGTCCATAGCAGGGCCGTCGCAGCGAGGGCCGCGACGGCCGTGGCGATCTGAATGGGCCAGGTGAAGGGCGAGCGCGCGAGGTTGTCGAACAGGCCGGGCGCGTGGCCTCGGGCCATGAGGAACGTGACCAACGCCAGCGCCCCGGCGATGCCCTCCATCCACAGCGCTCGCCGTCGAAAGTCCTCCGCCACATCTCCTTCCGACTCCGCCGCCAGGTACACCGACGACAACAGTGCGAAGAGCGCGAGCGAAAACGCGCCCACGCACAGGGCGAAGGGGGAGGTCCAACCCGCGAAGTATCCGGTCGTCACCTCGCCCTCCACGACGCGAATGTCTCCGCTGGACACCGCCCCCACCACGGTGCCCAGCAGCACCGGCGTGACCAGGCTGGCCCAGGCGAACACCCGCTCCCAGCCGACGCGCTGGTCACCGACGCCGTAGGCGTTGAAGGTGTAGGCCGCGCCGCGGAGCACGATGCCGAGCAGCGCCAGAGCGATGGGTACGTGCAGCGCAATGCTGATGATGGCAAAGGCGCGGGAGAACGCCGAGAACATCACGACGATCACGAAGATCAACCACACGTGGTTCGCCTCCCAGATGGGGGCGATGGCGTCCTGCACGGCCTTGCGCTGCGCTGCCTTGCGGGGACCCCGCGCCAGCAAGCTCCATAGGCCGGCACCCAGATCCGCGCCACCGGTGACGGCGTACACCGAAAGGCCCAGGCCCATCGCGGCCCACAGCACCTCTGCCCACGGCGTCACGAGCTGCCCGCCACGTAGCGGCGCAGCAAGAGCGCCACCACCGTTCCCAAGACCAGGTACACGAGGCAGGTGACCAAGAGCGAGATCTGCACGTTGGGCATCGGCGTCACTGCGTCCTTCGTGCGCATGACCCCGTGGATGATCCAGGGCTGGCGCCCGACCTCCGTCACCATCCAGCCGGCTTCCACCGCCAGGAGCCCGAGGGGCGCCGCGAGGGTGGCCGCCCACAAGAACCTGCGCTGCTCGGGCAGGGCCTTCTTCCGCAGCAGCAAGAGCCCTCCCCACAGCGCCACGCCCAGCATGGCGAACCCCGACGCCACCATCACCTGAAACGAGAGGTGCGTGAACGTCACCGGTGCCCAGTCTTCGCGCGGCACGCGATCGAGGCCGGACACTTCCGCGTTCGGATCCCCTTTGGCCATCACGCTCAGCATGCGGGGCAGCCGAAGGGCGAGGCTCACCTCTTCCCTTTCCGGATCCGGAATGCCGCCCACCAAGAGCGGCGCCCCGCGCTCGGTGTGAAACAGCGCCTCCGCGGCGGCGAGCTTCGCCGGCTGGTGCGCCGCGATGTGCTTGGCAGAGAAGTCTCCGCTCACGACCTGGAGCGGCGCCGAGATCAGCACCACCGGCAGCACCACGCGAAGTGCGCTGCGATGAAAGCTCGATCCCGGATCCCGAAGCAGGCGATAGGCATGGATGCCGAGCACCGCGAAGCCCACGCTGCTGTAGGCCGCCAACGCCATGTGCGTGGCCTGCGTGGGAAACGCCGGCGTGAAGAAAGCCTGCCATAGATCCACGTCGGTGATGGCGCCGGTCTCCGTCAGCCGAAACCCGCGCGGCGTGTTCATCCAGGCGTTCACCGCCACCACGAACACGCCGCTCACGAGCCCGGAGAGCGCCACCACGCCACCGCTCGCGAGGTGGACCTTCGGCGACACCCGCTCCCACCCGTACAGGTAGATGCCGAGGGCGATGGCCTCGAGGAAGAACGCGAAGCCCTCCATGCTGAAGGGCATGCCAATGAGCGGACCCGCCTTTGCCATGAAGCGCGGCCACAGGAGCCCGAGCTCGAAGCTCAGCACCGTGCCACTCACCGCCCCCACGGCGAACAGGATCGCCGTGCCCTTGGCCCAGCGCTTGGCCAAGTCGCGATACGCCGTATCGCCCGTACGCAGGTAGCGCGCCTCGGCGATGACCATGAACAGCGGCATGGCCATGCCGGCGACGGCGAACAGAATGTGAAACCCGAGCGAGATCGCCATCTGCAGGCGAGCCGCCAGCAGCGAATCCATGAGTGGGCTCCTCGCCCGGATTCCTGGGGCAGACGCCGCAACGCGTCAATGCCTGATGATTTTGTTGGTCCGGCGCGATCCCCGTCGCGTCGCGACCGCGGGTGCCGGCAGCGGGCTCACTGGTGTATGGCTGGCTCCGGCCGCTCGCGGCCCAACGAAACTACGGAGACGACGAATGCCCGAATTCCCCCCCATCCAGGTTGCCGGCAGCGGTCAGCTCTACGCTCGGCTGCACACCACCCAAGGTCCCATCGTGGTGGCGCTCGAGGAGCAGCGCGCACCGGAGACCGTGAAGAACTTCGTGGGTCTCGCGACCGGCACCATCGACTGGAAAGATCCCAAGACGGGGCAGAGCATGCAGGGCCAGCCGCTGTACTCCGGCGTGCGCTTCCACCGCGTGATCCCGGGATTCATGGTCCAGTGCGGCGATCCCATGACCCGCTACACCGACGACTCGGCCGTGTCCCAGTGGGGCCGAGGCAACCCCGGCTATCGCTTCCAGGACGAGTTCCACCCCGAGCTCCGTCACGACCGTCCGGGAATCTTGTCCATGGCGAACTCCGGTCCCGGCACCAACGGCGCGCAGTTCTTCATCACGGAAGGCCCCACGCCGCACCTGAACGGCAAGCACAGCGTGTTCGGCCATGTGATTGCCGGCCAAGACGTGGTCGGGCGCATCGCCAACGTGCCCCGCGGCCGCGGCGATCGTCCCAACGAAGATCAGGTCGTGACGCAGATCGAGATCTTCCGCAGCGAAGCACCACCGACGGCGTGAAGAGCCCAGCTCGGACCTGACAGAGCCGACACTCCGCGGCCACGGCCAGCGCCGCGGAGTGTCGAGCATCGACCCTGCTCACGAGAACGGCGCGGCCTCGAGGTTCCGCGGCGGCTCGACAAGCACCCGAAGCTTCGACGAGCACGCGCCATGGGAGTAGAGTCCGGCGCGGAAATGCGCGAGGCGGCTTTCTACCAGGACGAGGCAAAAGAGCGAGCCGCCGCTGCCGTCAAGGCGGTCGAGGCTCGGACCTCGGCTGAGGTCGTCGTTGCCGTGCGCCGTCGCTCGGGCGACTACCGCATGGCCGCCCACTACTTCGGCTTCGGGACTGCGGCGGTGGTCACGACGTACATGCTCGTCGCACCGCAGGTGTTCAGCATCGGCGCGATGGCGCTCGACGCCGTCGTCGCGTTCTTGCTCGGCCTGCTGCTCTGTCGCAACGTCGAGGCGCTGTCGCGCGCGCTCACGCCGTCGTCCACGCTGCAAAAAAACGTGGCCACGGCCGCTCGGGCGGCGTTCTTCGATCTCAGGATCTCGAAGACCAGCGGTAGAAACGGAATCCTCGTGTTCGTGTCCACGTTCGAACGCACGTGTGTCGTGCTGACGGACGTCGGCATCGACCTCACCGCCCTCGGGCAGGGCTTCGAAGCCGGGGTCGGCGCGATGCAGAGCGCGGTGCGGGAGCGGAACTTCGACGCGTTCGTCAACGCACTGGAGAGTTTGGGGCCGGTGCTGGGCGAAGCGATGCCCCACGCGGAAGACGACGTGAACGAGCTTCCCGACGAGGTCCAGTGACGGCGCGCTCCAAACGGTCGCGCCGCGTCGCCGTCGCGGTTGGCGCCGCGCTGCTCTTCGCCGCCGCCGTGGCGCTGGCGCGCCCCGGCGGCGGCCAGACGTTCTCCGGCGGGTCGCACGGCGGGGGCGGCGACGGCGGGGGCGGCGGGGGCGGCGCCCTGGTGGAGCTCCTGATCTGGCTGGTGATCGAGCACCCGTCGATCGGCATTCCGGTCGTGCTGGTGGTGATCGTAGTGGCCATCGTTCGCAAGCTGGCGGGCTCCAAGTTGCAGGGCTGGGCCACGACCACCACGCCGGCACAGGTGGCGGCGGTACCGACGATCCAGCACTCGGCGACCGTGCCGCGCTCGCAGCTCGATCGGATCCGCAGCGCCGACCCTGGGTTCTCCGTCGTCCTGTTCGAGGATTTCGCCTACCTACTGTACGCAGCGTTGCAGCGCTCGCGGGCAACCGGCACGGCGTCCATCGCCGCCTATCTCTCGCCCGGCCTGGCGCACAAGCTGCCCGATCCGGCACTCGGCGACGTGCGCGGCATCGTGATCGGCGCGATGAAGACGGTGCACTTCTCGGGCCTCGGCGGCGCGACGCTGGCGGTGGAGCTCCAGATCGAGGCCAACTACGTGGAAGCACCGCGCGCGGGTGGGGAGCGGCGGTACTACGTCGTGGACCGCATGCGGCTAGAGCGGGCGAGCAGCGCCAAATCCCGACCCTTCGCGCGGGCGCGCACGCTGGACTGTCCGAACTGCGGCGCTCCGCTCGAAGCGGTCCGCGGCACCCAGTGCAGCTATTGCGGCCAAGACGTCGGCTACGGGCGCTTCGACTGGATGGTCGCGCGCTTCGACACCCTCACGCGAGAGCCCCGTGGTCCGCTGCTGACCGAAAACGTCCCCGAACAGGGAACAGAGCTGCCCACCATCGCGGATCCTCGAGCCCAGCCACGCTTCGCGCAGATCCAGCAGCGAGACCCCGCGCTGACCTGGGACGCTCTGCAGGCGCGCATCGCCTACGTGTTCGACGAGCTCCAGGCGGCGTGGTCGGGACGCGACACCGCACGCATTCGCCCATTCGTGTCGGACAACCTGTTCCAATCGATGGTCTATTGGATCGACTTGTACGTACAGCAGCGCTGCCGCAACGTGACGGAGAACGCTCGCATTCTGCGCATCGATCTGGCGAACGTGCTGAGCGACGCCCACTATGACGCCGTGACGGTGCGCGTTTTCGCGACCGGGCTCGACTACACCATCTCCGACGACGGCAAGGTGCTGAGCGGCAGCCGCTCGCGGGCGCGAACGTACTCCGAATACTGGACCCTGATCCGCGGCAGCTCGCGAAAAGGAGCCGCAAAGGGCAACGCGAACTGCCCCGGTTGCGGAGCCCCGCTCGAGATCGGGATGGCCGGCAACTGCAAGTACTGTCAGGTGAAGGTGACCAGCGGGGAGTTCGACTGGGTGCTTTCCCGCATCGAGCAGGACGAGGCCTACTCGGGATAGTCACTCCGCGGCGACAGGGGGCGCCGTGGAGGATTTCTCGGTGAGCGCTTTCACGGCGGCGCCACGGATCTCGAGGGCTGCCGGTTTGCCACCATAGACCTTGGCGAGGCCCACGTCGATGCGCCACACCTTGTCGCCGCAGGCGCTGGTGATGCCTTGTTTCTGGACCGTGTGGCCGACCACCATGCGCTTGGCCTTCAAGAGCTCGAGCGCGCGTTCGAGGGCGCGACAGCTGCGCTCCGAAGGCTCGCCCTCGGAGTAGGAGCGATTCCAGATGGGGGACGCTTCGCTCGCGAGCAGCGCAGGCATGCGCGGCCTCTTGCCCTGCATCCACTCCGAGGTCTCGCGGTTCAGGCGCGCGATGCCGTACTCCACGTGGCCCGGCAAGATGCCGCCGTGAACGAAGGCCGTCTCCCCCACGACGATGGCCACGGGATGCTGGGCCAAGCGCACGGCCACGGGCCCCCCCGGCAAGAACGCCGCAGCGCGGCCGCGCATCAGCTCCGCGAAGGTGTCCACCTTCTGGGCGCTCCGAGCGGAGGTCGGCTTCACGCCCTTCCAATCCAGGAAGCCATCTTCGGTCACGTAGCGGAAATCACCGGAGACGTTCATCACCTCGTGGTTGCCGTTCAAGGCGTAGAAGCGTCCGCCCGCCGCCTTGGCCTTCTTCGCCAGGTCGTCGAACAGATCGAGCACCTCGGGCTCGGTGTCTCCGCGATCGAGCTGGTCGCCGGTCTGCACCACGATCGTCTTCTTGCCGATCCACGCGTCCTTGTCGTCGATCACTCCGGCCAGGCGCAGCACCGCGCGGACGCCGCCAACGTCCCCGTGGACGTCGCCGAAGGCCACGATGCGGTCGCCTCCCGGGAGCCGGTAGCTCGTGTCCTGAACGGTAGGGGCGCGGCGGACCGGCTCGCGAGCCACGGTGCTCGGGCGGCCCGGCGGCTCGCTGGGGGAGCGGTCACAGGCGGCGGCGAGCAGGACGACGAGAAACACGAAGCGACGCATCGCCGCCCAGCGTAGCCCAACGTGGCTCACACGCGAACGATGAGGATCTCGATCTGCGGACGGGTACCGGAAAGCTCCACCAACGCGCGGCGAGCGGCGCGGCGCAGCTCCTCTTCCAGCTCCAAGCGCCGGGGCCGGCGACGCGCGAGTGTCTCCGCCACGCGATGCGCGACGCTGCGGAGCGCCGCAGGGTCGTCGTCGACGGCAGGAATGCCTCGGGTGGTGACGGCGGGTGGCGCCACCGCGCGCTCGTCGGCGTCCAGCGCCACGCTCACCACCGCGACACCGCCGCGGCCGAGATCCGCTCGACGCTTGAGCACTTCCGCGCTGAGCGGCTCGCCGCCCATGGCGATGGGCACCTTGCCGTGGGGAAAGCCGCCGTCGTGGCGCAGGCCGCGCTCGGCGTCGTACGCCACGGCCGTGCCGTTCTCAGTGACCAACACCTGATCGACGCCGAGCTCGCGCGCGAGGTCTGCGTGGCGCAGCAGGTGATGCAGCGTCCCGTGCACCGGCACGAAGGCCCGAGGGCGAATCAGCTCCAGCATCCTCCGCTGCTCGGAGCGCGAAGCGTGCCCGCTGGTGTGGACGCCAGGGTCCGTCACTCGCGTGTGAACCCGGGCGCCCAGGCGCAACAGATCACACATCATGTCGAAGGCGACCCGCTCGTTTCCTGGGATCACCCGGGAGGAGAAAAACACCGAGTCGCCATCGGCGATCTTGAGATGCTGGTGGGTGTTCGACGCCAGCCGGCGCATGGCGGAGTTCGGTTCCGCCTGACTACCCCCGGCCAGCACCAGCAGCTGATCCCGCGGCACGCTTTCCGCATCTTCCGCGGCGACCAGCAGGTTGGACGGCCACTGCAGGTGACCGAGTCGCGTGGCGATCTCGACTTGCGTGTTCAGACTGCGCCCGAAGAGGCTGATCTTGCGTCCCGCCTTCTGCGCAATGTCTCCGAGGAGCCGCAGCCGCTGCACGTTGCTGGCGAACATCACCACGAAGGCCCGGGCCGGGGCTTCGCTGACGAGCCGCGCCAAGGTTTCGCCCACGTGCCGCTCGGACATCGGCGAACGCTCGGGCACGTCGATGTTGGTGCTGTCGCTCAAGAGCAGCGTCACACCCTCGTCGCCAAGGGCCTCGAGACGCGCCACGTCCGTCGGTTCGCCGTCCGGCGGACTCGGGTCCATGTGGAAGTCCCCGGTATGGAGCACGATGCCGGCATTGGTGCGAATGGCCAGCGCCGTCGCTTCGATGATCGAGTGCGACACGCGAATGGGCTCCACCTGGAAGGGGCCCACGTCGAAGCGCGTGCCGACGGACACTTCGCGCAGGCGGAGCTCGTCCTCGCCGAAGCCTCGCTCCTTCAGCCGACGACGGGCCAGCGCCAGCGCGTGGGCAGGGCCCCACACCGGCACGTCGAGCTCGTCGAGCAAGAAGGGCAGCGCGCCGATGTGATCCTCGTGGCCGTGGGTGATGACCACGCCCCGCAGCCGCTCCACGTTCTCGGCGAGCCAGCTGAAATCCGGGTGCAACACGTCCACGCCCAGGTCGTCGTGGGGGAAGCTGGTGCCACAGTCCACCACCAGGATGCCGTCGCTTTGCTCGATGGCGAGGCAGTTCATCCCCACCTCGCCCAATCCCCCGAGCGGCACGAGACGAAGGGTGTGGGGATCGAGCTGTCGGTTCACGCGGCTTTCTGCTTGGAGGCGGTGGGGTCCCTAGATTAACCCGAAAGCCGAACGATGTCCGGCAGATCCGACGCAGGCGGCTGGCGCCCGGGGGCGCGGAGCGTTAAGTTTCGCGCCCCATTTCGGGAGGAGGAGAGTCGAGTGGCCGAGATCAAGGGTGTGACGCCTCACGAGGTCGTCGAAATGCTGAAGGACGGCTACGTCTACGTGGATGTTCGCAGCCAGCCCGAGTTCGAAGCCGGCCACGTGCCGGGCTCCTTGAACGTGCCCCTGCTGCACATGGGCCCGGCCGGCATGACGCCCAACCCCGAGTTCATGGACGTGATGCAGCGCTGCTTCGGCAAGGACGAGAAGCTCATCATCGGCTGTCGCTCCGGCGGACGCTCCCGCCGCGCCGCGGAGATGCTGCTCAGCGTGGGCTACGACGACGTCGCGGATCTGCTCCCCGGGTGGGAAGGAACGCGGGATCACTTCGGTCGCGCGACGCCGGGATACTCCAAGCTCGGCTTGCCCATCGAGCACGGCGCTCCCGAAGGACAGCGCTACGACGACGTGAAGAACCGGAAGCCCTGATCAAGGCGCGCCGGCGTCGCGCTTCGGCTGCTTCTTCACGCGTTCGTAGTCGCCCGCCGCTTGTTCGATGACGGCGGCGTCGCGCGCGGCCTTCTGGGCCTCGTTCACCAGCGTGGCGGTGAACAGCGTCAGACCCCAGATGCCGTTGTCACGGCGGCGGAACGGGTAGCGCGTGCCCCGCGCGGTTTCCACCGTGGCGCGCTCGCCCTCGATCTCCACCTTGGCGATGCCGCTCATGTCGCGCCGCAAGCGGTCGAGCCAACCGAGGCGGCGAGCGTAGATCGCGAATACGTCGGCGCCGTCGGGCGCTGCCGCTTCCGCCGCGTAGGCGTTCGCCAGGCGCGTGCGCTCCGGTTCCGGATACGCCTGGAGCACCCGCTCCCGCGCCTGCTTGCGATAGCGCGCGATGGTGTAGCAGGCGTGCTGAGCGGGCGTCTCGACGTAGGCGAAGAAGGCCTCGGGCTGACCGCGATTCACCGCGCTCATCACGCGGAGGTAGGCGCCTTGGGGGGTTTTGTCGCTCGGGTACGTGGCCCACGCCCAGGCGAACCAGCCGGCGGGCAGCAACACGACCGCCCCGATCACCAGTGCGACGATACGCCTTCGCGTCACGGCGCCGGTCTACAGCGAGAGGCGCGAGCTGGCAAACGCCTCAGGGCGTTCCCGCGACCAGCGCCGAAGGATGACGCCGGCGATCTGCGCCACGTGCCACGGCCTGAGGCCGCTCTTTTCGCCAGCGTACACCGGACGTACCGCCACTTCCTTCACCACCCTGCCGCGAGACGCGAGCAGACCGAGCAGATCATTGGGGTAGCCGAAGCGCGGCCACAGCTCGTCCAGCGGCAAGTCCTGGGCAGCGCTCCGGCCGAGGGCGGTGTAGCCGCACTGGGTATCGTCGACCGACAGGCCCGTGGCAGCCCGAGTCAGTACCGCCAGCGCCCCGCTGCCCATCCTTCGCAGCACCGGCATGCGGTGGGCTTCCGGGTGCAGGAAACGGTTGCCCTTGACGTAGTCGGCGTCTCCCCGAGCCACGGGATCAATCACTGCCGGCAGATCCGCGGGGTCCATCTGGGCGTCGCCGGCCATCACCGCCATCACGTCGGCTCCGTGGCGCAGGGCCACCCCGTAGCCAGTGGCGATGGCGGCGCCCACTCCGCGATTTTCCGAGTGGCGCACCAGCTCGACCCGAGGGTCGGAGCAACACCGAACGGCGTCCGCGGTTCGGTCCGGGCTGGCGTCGTCCACCACCACCGCGTGATCGACGAAGTCCGGCAACGACGCGAGGGTCCGGCCAATCAAGCGTTCCTCACCAAACGCCGGGATCACCACCGCAATTCGCCGCCCAAGCCACATGAGCGAGGGGTTTTACCGGATTTCTGGCGGATCGCCTCGCGAATCCTTCTTGACTGACCCGTTCGGTCAGTTATAGTCCGCGACCATGTCGCGCAAGCGCCCCGCAGACCGCTTCGACCGCCTGGTGGCCACCGCCACCCGCGTGTTCATCGAATCCGGCGGCTTCGCGCGGACGCAGATCGACGACGTGGCGCGCGCCCTGGGCGTGGCCAAAGGCACCGTGTACCTCTACGTGGAGAGCAAGGAAGCCTTGTTCGACCTGGCGCTGCGCCACGCGGACCAGAGCGCGCCCCTGGCGGAGCCCAGCGACCTCCCCGTAAAGACGCCGGTCCCTGGTGCCACCCGTGAGCTGGTGCAGGCCCGCATTCGCGAGCACGGCCGCTTCCCTACCCTGACGGCGGCGCTCAAGGTCGAGACTCCGGCGGACGTGGCTCAGGAAGTGCACGCCGTGCTGACGGAGATCTACGACACGCTGTACGAGGGCCGCGTGCGCATCAAGTTGATCGCCACGGCGGCACGGGACGTTCCGGATCTGGCAGAAGCGTGGTTCACCCAGGGTCGTCGACGCCTGAACCGGCGCCTCGCACGCTGGATCGAGCTGCGCGTGAAGAGCGGCGCCTTCGCGCCGCAGCCGGACGCGACGGCGGCGGCGCGCATGGTCAGTGAAACGCTGACCTGGTTCGCCGTTCACCGCCACTTCGAGGCAGCCCCGGAAGCCCTGGACGACGCCGCCGCTCGGCAGACGGCGCTCTTGGGCGTGACCCGTATGCTGCTCGGAGCCGGCGCGTGACGCTGCCGCTGTTCGCCTTCGCCGTGATCGTGCTGGCGGCCTACGCGGTACAGACCACGACGGGCTTCGGCAGCATGATCCTGTGCGTGACGCTGGGCGCGCACTTGTTCTCCCTGGAGCACGTGCTGTCCATCGCGGTGCCGCTCTCTTTGGTGCAAAACGCCTACATCGTGCTGCGCCACCGCGATGGCATCGACTGGAAGCTCCTGCTCGGCAGCGTGCTGCCGCTGATGGGCGCCGGCGCCATCTTCACGCTGACGCTGTTCGGCAACCTGGACGCACCCTGGCTGCGCACCGCCTTCGCGCTGATGGTGCTGGGGCTGTCCGTGCGGGAGCTCGCGCGGCAGTTTCGCCCGGGGGCGAATCACGCTCCGCCCTCCAAGTGGGTGGGCCGCGCCTCGCTGCTCGGCGCCGGCATGATCCACGGGCTGTATGCCACCGGCGGCCCGCTCCTGGTCTACGCCATCGGCCGCAGCGGTCTTTCCAAGCACGTGTTTCGCAGCACGGTCACCACCGTGTGGCTGGTGCTCAACTCCCTCCTGTGCGTGGCCTACGCGCGGGTAGGCCGCCTGGACAAGGCCGTGCTCGAGAGCGTGCTGTGGGTGCTGCCCGCGGTGCCTCTCGGTATCTGGGTGGGAGAAGTCCTGCACCGCAAGGTGGACGAGCACCGCTTTCGCATCGTGGTGTTCTTGGTGCTCATGGTCGCCGCAGTGGCGCTTTTGATTCGTTGAGGAGGAAGAGATGCACGACGTGGTGATCAAGGGTGGAACCATCGTGGACGGCAGCGGACGCCCGGCCTTCGAGGGAGACGTTGCGGTGAACGGCGCGACCATCACGCAGATTGGCAGCGTCGGCAGCGGTCGCCGTGAGATCGACGCGCGCGGCAAGCTGGTGCTGCCCGGCTGGGTAGACGTGCACACCCACTACGACGCCCAGGTCACCTGGGATCCCTTCGTCACGCCATCGAGCTGGCACGGCGTGACCACGCTGGTGATGGGCAACTGCGGCGTGGGCTTCGCGCCGGCAAAGCCCGACGAGCACGAGTGGCTGCTCGGATTGATGGAGGGTGTGGAGGACATCCCCGGCGCCGCGATGACCGAGGGCATGGTGTGGGAGTGGGAGACCTTCCCCGAGTACATGGACGCCATCGAGAAGAAGGCGCGGGTGCTCGACATCGGCACGCAGGTCCCCCACGGCGCGCTCCGCGGCTACGTGATGGGCCAGCGCGGCGCCAAGAACGAAGCCGCCACGGAAGACGACATCGCCCGGATGGCCGCCCTGGTGGAAGAAGGCATCCGCGCCGGCGCCCTCGGCTTCTCCACCTCTCGTACGCTGATCCACAAGGGCATCGACGGCGAGCTCGTGCCCGGCACCTTCGCGGCGGAAGACGAGCTCTTCGGCATCGGACGCGCCATGCGCCGCGGGGGCTCGGGCGTGTTCCAGATGACCAGCAACCACACCGACATGCCCAAGGAGATCCCGTGGATGCGCCGCATGGCGCGGGAGCTCGGCCTGCCGGTGAGCTTCAACCTGGTGCAGTCGGACGCGGCGCCGGAGCTGTGGCGGGACGTGCTCGAAGAGCTCGAGGCCGCAGCCCGCGCCGGGGAGCCGCTCTTCGCGCAGGTCGCAGGTCGCCCCGCCGGAGTGCTGATGAGCTGGGCGGGAACTGCGCATCCCTTCCTGGTGCACCCGACCTACATGGGCTTGCACTGGATGCCCATCGCCGATCGCCTGGCAGAGCTCAGAAAGCCCGAGGTGCGACAGAAGATCGTGAACGAGGATCCGCTCTCCGTCGGCGAGTTCGAGGACTTCATCGTGCGGAGCTACGACAAGATGTACCGCCTGGGCGACGATCCCGAGTACGAGCCGGATCCGAGCCAGAGCGCTGCCGCCATCGCCCAGCGCGAGGGCAAGAATCCTCGCGACGTGGTCTACGACTGGCTGATGGAGAAGGACGGCTGGGGCATCGTCTACTTTCCGATCTTCAACTACTCCCACGGCAACATGGATCACCTGGCGGAGCTGCTCGAGCACCCGCGCACCTGCCTGGGTCTCTCCGACGGCGGCGCCCACTGCGGCGCCATCTGCGACGCCAGCATCCCGACGTATCTGCTCACCCACTGGGCGCGGGATCGCTCCCGCGGTCGCAAGGTCGCCCTCGAGACCGTGGTCCACACGCAAACGGCGAAGACCGCCGCGCTGTACGGCCTTTCGGATCGCGGCCTGCTTGCGCCGGGCCTCTTGGCGGACATCAACGTGGTGGATCACGAAAAGCTCCGGCTGGAGGCGCCGCGCATGGCCTACGACCTGCCCGCCGAAGGCCGACGGCTGATCCAACGCGCCCGGGGCTACGACCTCACGCTCAAGAACGGCAAGGTGACGTTCGAAGGCGGCGAGCCCACCGGCGTCCTCGACGGCAAGCTGCTCCGCGGGCGGCGGAGCGCCTGACCGCGCGCCCGCGGCGTTTCCGCGCCGGAGCGACAATCATCTGCTGGAAGGCAGCAGGAGCGGCTTCTTTTGTTGGTGCGGCGCGAACCCCGTCGCTGACGTTGACGGACGACAGCGCGGGACCCTACGCTCCTCGGCAAGGTGGGCTTCCCTGTCTCGGCTTGCGCGACCGCCGTCGTGCTGTTGCTTTGGTGTGGGGCGAGCGCCGCCGCGGAAGCCGACGGCGAGCCGGACCCGCCAGGATCTTGGGGCGTCGTGCCGCTGCCGCTCTTGAGCTACGCGCCGGAAACGGAGCTGGTGCTCGGAGGCATGGCCGGCGGCTACGTGAAGAGCGAGACGCCCAAGACCCACGACACCACGTTCTTGGCGCTCGCGGCGATCTCGACTAAGGGGCAGGCGATCTTCGGAGGCGGGCTCGATGCCCACTTGCTCCGCGACCAGATGCTGGTCGGCGTGGAGCTCATGCTCCGGCGTTTCCCGGACACGTTCTATGGTGTTGGCAACGATACGCCGCTGTCGGCCGCAGAAGACTTCAGCAGCGACGACTTCTCCTACGAGCTCCGCCCCATGGTCCGCGCAGCGAACCATCTCTACTTCGGGGTGGTGAAGCACGTCTGGTTCTCCCGAGTCCGGGAGCGTGAACCCGGGGGCCTGTTGGCGTCGGACGCGGTGACCGGGGCGTCCGGCGGCCGATCCATGGGCGTGGGCGTCGCGGGCACCTACGACTCGCGGGACAACACCATCAACGCCACCCAGGGCGTGTACGTCCTGGCCAAGGCGACGACGTACCGCCGAGAGCTCGGCTCTCAGTTCGATTTCGGAGCGTACCTCCTGGATGCCCGGACGTACCTGAGCCCGGGACCCGGGCACGTGATTGCGTTGAACGCGTTCGTCGACGCTCGCAGCGGCGACGCGCCGTTCTATCAGCTCGCCCAGCTCGGTGGCCGCAACAAGCTTCGCGGGCACTACGAGGGACGTTACCGCGACGAGCTCTTGGGCCTGATTCAAACGGAGTATCGATTTCCGATCGTCGGCATCTTGAGCGGAGTGGCCTTCGGCGGCGTGGGCGACGTCGCGGAAAAAGTGGACGACTTTCTTTCGCACGGCCTCAAGTACTCCGCCGGCGGCGGCGCGCGGGTGCTGCTCGACCCGAAGGGCCGCGTGAACGCGGCGGTCGACTTCGGCTACGCGGGCGACCAGACGGGGCTCTACGTCAGCTTGGGGGAGGCGTTCTGATGGCCTCGAGCACACCGTCCGTGTGGGAGCACGGCTTCTGGTCCGGCGCTGCGGCGGGCTCCACGGAGGACGCGCGCGCTTTCCAGCAGCAGCGCGTCGCGCTGTTCTTGCGCTTCATTTTCATCGTACTGGCCGTGTTCTTCGTGATCGACACGGCGTCCGGCCTGAACGAGCGCGGTGCCGCGTCGCTGACCGAGGCCGGCAGCCTGGTACACGGGAGCATCACGCTGTGCTTCCTCTTGGGCTGGCTGTTCGTCCGACGCGGCGACCACTCCGCCGCAGTGCTCGGCGCGGTGGAAGCGGGGGCCACGATGGTCATGCTGCTGGGCGTCGCCGCCATCGCGCGTACCATTCCTCCGGACACGATCACCGAAGGACCGATCCTCGCCACCGCGCTCACTCTCGTGGCCCGCGCGGCCATCATCCCCAGCCGGGGCACCCGAACGTTGGTGCTCGGCCTCTTGGCGACGGTGATCGTGAGCATCGGCTACGCTTTGCGCAGCGGGGATCGCGAGTCGCTGGTGGGCTTTGCCAGCATCTGGACGCTGGCCTTCACTGCGGCCTCGTCCCTGGTTTCGCGGGTCATCTACGGACTGCAGAAGAACGTTCGAGAGGCCCGCCGGCTCGGCCAGTACGTGCTCGAGCAAAAGCTCGGCGAGGGGGGCATGGGAACCGTGTACCGCGCTCGCCACGCGCTGCTTCGACGACCGACGGCGATCAAGCTGCTGGCTCCGGACCGAGCCGGCGCGGACAACGTGGCGCGCTTCGAACGCGAGGTGCGGCAGACCGCGCGCTTGAGCCATCCGAACACGGTCACCATCTACGACTACGGACGCACGCCGGATGGCGTCTTCTACTACGCGATGGAGCTGCTCGAAGGTGCGGACTTGGGCGAGATCGTGGAGCTGGGCGGCGCGATGCCGACCGCGCGAGTGGTGCACGTGATCGCGTCCGTGGCGGGGGCGCTCTCCGAGGCCCACGGCGTGGGGCTCATCCATCGCGACATCAAGCCGGCGAACATCGTGCTGTGC
This sequence comes from Polyangiaceae bacterium, assembly GCA_020633235.1. Taxonomy (NCBI): domain Bacteria; kingdom Pseudomonadati; phylum Myxococcota; order Polyangiales; family Polyangiaceae; species Polyangiaceae bacterium. The sequence goes on from JACKEA010000003.1 coordinate 245,355, forward strand.
CAACAGGGCGGCATGCCGGACGTCGCCAAGGTGGTCGACTTCGGGCTGGTGAAGGAGCTCGGGGAGGCAGGCATGACGGAAGCCGGCTCCTTGACGGGTACGCCGCTGTACATGGCTCCCGAGGCCATCACGGCACCCGAGTCGGTGGACGGTCGCAGCGACTTGTACGCTCTCGGCGCGGTGACCTACTACCTGCTCACCGGGCGCCACGTGTTCGAAGGCAAGTCGGTGATGGAAGTGTGCGCCCAGCATTTGACCCAGGATCCCGATCCCCCGTCGCTCCACGCTTCGAACCCCATCCCGGAAGCGCTGGAGCGACTGGTGCTGGAGTGTCTGGAGAAAGATCCCGCGAAGCGGCCCCCGACGGCGCTGGCCGTGATCGAGCGGCTGTTCGCCCTGGAAGGCGTGCAGGGCTGGACGCCCCACGAGGCTCGCGACTGGTGGAACACCCACGGCCCCTCGCTCCTGGCGCGGCGCGATGGCCCGGCGGACGAGCTGGGCAAGACCCTGGCCGTGGATCTGGAGGGGCGGCGCTCCGAGATCAGCGCGTGAACCGCACGCGCACGGTGGCGACGGCCTTGACCGCTCGGCCCGCCTTGTTCAGCCCGGGGTTGAAGCGACTTTGACGCAAGCAAGCACGGGCAGCCGCACCGAAGCCCTGTCCCGTCGGGGACTCGCCGGCAAGGGACACACGCTCCGCGGAGCCCCTGGGTCCCACCACGACGATCGCGGTCACGGTGGCGCTATCGGCGTCGGCCTGTCGCGGGTAGTACCCGCCGCAGCCGCCACCTGCCATGCTGGGACGACGGCTGAGATCCGCGGGGGGTGTGATGTCGCTCTTGGGGCGCGGTGGCGGCAGCGTGGGTCCGCTCGAGGCGGGCCCGCGCGCCAAGGCCTGCGCGCCCGGCTCGCCGCGGCCCGTCCCGCCACGCGCCACGACACTCCCGGTAAATCCGTGACCGTTCGGATCCGTGACGAAGTCCACCGGCTCGTTCGCCGGCGGCGCGATGGGATCTGGCTTGGCGACCAGCACGTTCTGGGCACGAGCAACGACCTTGGGACTCGTCGCCACGTGGCTCACGGACTCCGGGGCCGTGGGCGGAGTCGCCGGCTCTGGCCTGGGCGGCGCAGGGCGCTCGGGAACGGAGGGTGGTGACAGCTCCACCTCCGTCACCGGGAGCGGCGCTGCATGGACACGCTCGGGGGCCTGGAACCCCAGCACCAGGGCCGCGTGTGCGCCCAGCGCGATGAAGCTCCCCGCGACCCAACGAGTGACGACATTGCCGTCGCGCTGGGACATCATGGCTCCGCAGCGGGCTCCGCCGCGAAGGCGATGCTAGTGATGCCGGCCTGTCGAAGCTCGTCCAGGACGTGCAGCACGGAGGCGTGGTTCGCTTTCCCCGCTGCGCGCAGCACGGTCCTGAGCTGCGGATTCTGCCGATTCTTGCTGTTTGCCACACTGCGGAGCTCCGCGTCCCCCGAGAGAGCGCGGCCGTCCACGTACACCTGACCGCGCTGATCCAGAGACACGGTGAGCACCGTTTGTACCGTGGTCGCGCTGGCGGCCTTGGGCAGATCCAAGGGAACGCTCTGCTCACTGATGACCTTGGCCGTCACCATGAAGATGACGAGCAGCACGAGGACGATGTCCACCAGCGGCGTCATGTTGATGGCGGCGACGATTTCGTCGTCGTTCGCGGACTGATGCGCCGCCATCTCACACCTCCCCCGAGGCCGTGCGGCGCGGGTGGGCCAGACACAAGGACGGACGCCCGGAGGGCGGCGCGCTCGGGATCACCCGCTGCTCCTCGATCCAGGTCACGAGCACGCTGGCGAGAGCGTCGCTGTCCGCCGTGATGGCCTTGATCCGACGCTGGAAGTAGTTGAACGCGACGATGGCCGGGATGGCCACGGCCAAGCCGATGGCGGTGGCGACCAACGCTTCGGCGATGGCGGACATCAGCGCTCCAGACGCCGCGGCGCCCACGCTGGAGGTGCCGAGCTCCTCGAAGGCCATGATGATACCGACGACGGTGCCGAGCAGTCCGACGAAGGGAGCGTTGCTGCCGAGGGTGCCGAGATAGGCCAACCCCCGCTCGAGACGAACGCGCTGGATGGCCCTCGCGCCGTTCATCGCTTCACGCGCCACGGAGACTCCGTGGCCGGCCTTGCCCAGACCCGCTGCCACGACGTGGGCTGCGGCGGACCGGGACGCCTGAAAGTGCTGTCGAGCGGCTTCGGCGCCTCGCGACGAGAGCAGCACTTCCAGCTCCATTGCGAGCTTTTCCACGTTGCCGCGAACGCGGAAGAAGTACCACCCGCGCTCCACGATGACGGCGATGCTCGCTACACTGAGAGCGAGCATCAGATACATGATGGGGGCCGCGCCCACGTTGAGCATGAAGGCCTTGGCACCGTTGACGACGTTCATCGAATAGCTCCTTGTTCGAGGGTCGCCGGCCCGATTGCAGCGTCCGTACCAAGGCAAGGACCCGCATTTCTCCGTAGTTTTGGCGCGTCCGGACAGCGGACAGGGGACAGCTGTCCGGGCGCCGGACAGCTGTCCGCCCCGGCGCTTCACTTTGGCCGGGAAGTTCGCGTGGCCCGGAGCTTGCTGAGCGTCGTGCCAACGCTCGCACTGCGGCACCCGTCGTGTCGACCACGCGAGCACGAGAGGTCTCGATGTCGTTCCGTTCGTTTCGTGCGGTGAGCGCACTCCCCTACGCTCTTGCCTGCTGGCTACTGCTGTCGGCCCATCCCGCCGACGCGCAACCGAAGGTCACGCCTCCGGAGCTCGTGGAGCGCGCGACTCCGGACTTTCCGGCGTCCAAGAAGGAGAACGCGACGGTGGAGCTCACGCTCACCGTAGACGACAGCGGCGCCGTGACCGAAGCCGCGGTGACCCGCTCCGCCGGTACCGAGTTCGACACCGCAGCCTTGGAGGCGGCGAAGAAGCTTCGCTTCACTCCGGCCACCCGCGATGGCGTGGCGATCAGCGCGCGCATCCCGTTCCGTTTCGACTTCGAGTACCAAGCGCCGCCGGCCGCGCCGGACAAGCCGGCGGTGGTGGTGCAAGCGCCGCCAGCTCCCAAGCCACCTCCGGCAGCGAGTCCAGGCCCCGTCGAGGACGTCGAGATCGTCGGAGAGCGCGCGCCTCGGGAGGTCACCCGGCGGGCGGTGGATCAGCGCGAGATCCTCAAGATGCCCGGAACCAACGGCGACGCCCTCCGCTCCCTCGAGAGCATGCCGGGCGTGGCGCGGCCGCCGGCGGGGGCCGGCATGCTGATGGTGCGCGGCTCCGCACCGGAGGACACCGCCGTGTTCGTGGACGGCACGCCCATCCCGATGGCGTACCACTTCGGCGACTTCAACTCCGTGTTGCCCAGTGAGCTCCTGGAGCGCATCGACTTCTACCCGGGCAACTTCGGCCCGGAGTACGGCCGTGCCCTGGGCGGCATCGTCGACATCGGCATCCGCTCTCCGCGCAAGGATCGCCTTCACGCCTTGGCCCAGGTCGACCTGATCGACGCCCGACTGATGGTCGAGGCGCCGCTCGGTGAGCACACCCGGTTCCTCGTCGCGGGGCGGCGCTCGTGGCTCGACGCCTGGATCGGCAGCGTGCTCGAGGAGGGCGGCGAAGTCGGAGTCACGACGGCGCCGGTGTACTACGACTACCAGGCCGTCTTGGAGCACGACGTCTCCAAGAACACCACCGCACGGCTGACGCTGTTCGGCTCCGACGACCGCATGCGCATCGTCGTCAACGCGCCGGACGCCAGCGATCCGAGCTTCGGTGGCGACCTGGGAGCCCACATGCGCTTCCAGCGCCTGCAGCTTCGGACGGACACGCGCTTCGACCACGACACGCGCTGGCTCAACACGGTGTCCGTGGGACGCGATCAGCAGCGCTTCCAGTCCGGGAGCTTCGATCTCGATCTCACCTACCAGCCGGTGGCGGTTCGCTCCGACCTCAGGAGTCGCGTCGCCGACGGCGTGACGCTGGTGGCGGGGCTGGACGCGACCTGGACGGCCGTCGATGCCAGCTATCGGGGACCGCCCCTGGTGGACGGCGGCGAGAGCCCGGGGCCCTTCTTCGCTCGGCCCGAGAACGATCTCGGGGTGAAGGGAGCGTTGTTCGCTCCCGCCGCCTACGCGATGGCGGAGCTGTCGCCCACGGCCGCGCTCAAGCTGCTGCCAGGGGTGCGCGTCGACCACTCGAGCGACATCGAAGAGACGGTGGTGAGCCCACGTCTGGCCGCTCGCTGGGACGTGAAGCGCGGCTTTCCGCGCACGACCGTCAAAGGCGGCGTCGGACTCTTTCATCAGGCGCCCCAGCCACACCAGACGCTCGCCCCCTTCGGCACGCCGTCGCTGTCCCACGAGCGGGCCCTGCACTATGGCCTCGGCTTCGAGCAGGAGCTGACGCCCGACGTCGAGCTGTCCGTCGACGGCTTCTACAAGGACATGAGGCGGCTGGTGGTACAACACGCCGACGCCCGCGCGCCGAGCGGCGTCAAGTACGACAACAGCGGCACCGGCCGCGCCTACGGCACGGAGATCTTGCTGCGCTACAAGCCGGGCCGGCGCTTCTTCGGGTGGCTGGCGTACACGCTGTCCCGCAGCGAGCGCCGCGATGGAAACGAGCGCTACCACCTTTTCGACTGGGATCAGACTCACATCTTGAGTGCGCTGGCGAGCTACAAGCTCGGCCGCGGCTGGGAGCTCGGTGCGCGCTTTCGCTACGTGACGGGCAAGCCCTACACGCCGCCGACGGCCGCCGTGTTCGATTCCGATGCAGGCGCGTACCAGCCCATCGATGGTGCCCCGAGCTCCGCGCGAGACGACGCCTTTCATCGCCTGGACGTCCGCGTGGAGAAGACCTGGACGTTCTCCGAATGGAAGCTCTCGGCGTACGTCGACGTGCAGAACGCCTACAACCGAAAGAACGTCGAAGGTCGCTCCTACAACTTCAACTACTCGAGGTCCGGCAACGCCACCGGTCTTCCCCTGCTGCCCATCGTGGGCATTCGAGGTGAGCTATGAAACGCATCGCACTGTCGGCCCTGCTCCTGCTCTCCGCCTGCGGCGCCGAGTTCGACCCCGGATCTCGCGTCACGGACTTTCGCCTCCTGGCCGTCTCCGCCGACGCGCCCTACGCCGCTCCGGGGGAGACCGTGCACCTCACGGCCTTGGTTCACGAACCCTTCGGGCGCACCGTGAGCTACGCCTGGATGACCTGCCAGAACCCGGAGGACACCTCGGCACTCGGGTGTTTGGCGCAGGCCGGAGGCACGCAGAGCGGCGTCGGTCTGGACCAGATCGACGTCACCATCCCCGCGGGTGCCCTGGACTCGATCCCGGCCGAAAGCCGTGCGAATGCCCTCGTCGGAGTCGTCACCGTAGCCTGTCCGGGAACCCTGACGCCTGTCTCCGGTTCCTTGCCCTTCCGCTGCCAGGACGAAGCCAGCGGGGAAGACCTCCCCTACGAGCGCTGGGCGGTGAGCGTGAAGCGCATCTTCGTGCGCGCGCAGGATCGCAACGCAAACCCGATCATCGCCCAGCTTTCGTGGGACGGAGCGCCTTGGCCGGACGGCGAGGTCAAGCAAACCAAGCCCTGCAGCAACAATCCCAATCACATCGACGACTGCGACGGTGGCGAACGTCACCGCGTGAGCGTCAGTGTGGCACCCGGTTCCGTGGAATCCGGCACCGACGAGGTCGGCCACGAGTTCCAGGAACAACTGATCGTGCAGTACTACGCTACGGAGGGTACGTTCCAGTTCGACGTCCGCACCGCTGCGTCGCCCTCGAACGAGTGGGCAGCGCGCAAGCGCGCGTCCGGCGCGACCCAGACGCTCTGGTTCGTGGTGCGGGACAATCGCGGCGGCGTGACCTGGACGTCTCGGCAGGTCGATGTCCAGTGAGTCAGCTCCTGGTGCGTCGCTCGATCTCGATCCCGAGACGCTCCATGCGTCGGTACAGAGCCTGGCGGCTGAGGCCCAGCTCGGCCGCCGCCCGGGACACCACGCCGCGAGCACGCGTGAGTGCTGCCTCGACGGTCGCACGCTCGGCCGCCGAGAGCGGATCCGCCTCGGGACTCCGTTCACTCCGCGGCGCCTGCGCGGGGGCGGAGAGCAGGTCCAGATCCCGAGCGTGCAGCGGAGGACGCCCCACGAGCAGCGCCCGTTGGATGCGGTTTTCGAGCTCCCGCACGTTGCCTGGCCAGTCGTGCGCTTCCAGGGCAGCCACTGCATCCGGCGCCAACGCGGCGTCCCCCCCGTGGAGGCGAAGGAAGTGCTCGGCCAAGGGGCGCACGTCCTCCACCCGCTCACGAAGAGGCGGCACCCGCACTTCGATCACGTTGAGGCGAAAGAAGAGGTCCTCGCGGAACGTCCCCGCGGAGATGGCCGCGCGCAAGTCTGCATTGGTCGCGCTCACCACGCGCACGTCCACCTTGCGCGTGGTGGAGCTCCCCACGCGCTCGAACTCCCCGCTCTGCAGCACGCGGAGCAGCTTCATCTGACCCGCGAGGGGAAGATTGCCAATCTCGTCCAGGAACAGCGTTCCACCGTGGGCCGCTTCGAAGCGCCCGATGCGCAGCTTGGTGGCTCCGGTGAACGCGCCGGCTTCCGCCCCGAACAGCTCTGCCTCGAGCAGCTGTTCCGGCAGCGCGCCGGCGTTCACCTTGATCAGCGGCTGCTCCCGTCGCCGCGAGTTCGCGTGAACGATCTCCGCGATCTTCTCCTTGCCGGCGCCGTTCGGTCCCGTCACCAGCACCGGAACGTCCGCCCGGGCCACCTGCACGGCCAAGGTCACGGCCTCGTGCAGCGCCGGGCTCTCGTACACCAGGCCGCACAGGTCGTGTCCGTCGCGCACCTCGGCGCGACGTCGCGCTGCTCGCCCTCGCAGGCGCGCGTTCTCCTGACCCACTTCTCGCAGACGCATCAAGTTGGTCACGCTCAGCACCAGCTTGTCGTCGTCCCAAGGCTTGCCCAAGTAGTCGGCGGCACCTTCGCGCACCAGCTCCACCGCCGTCGAAAGCGAGGTCCAGGCCGTGATCAGGATCACCGGCAGCTCGGGGTCCAGGCTCCGGATCTCGCGGAACAGCGCGACGCCGTCCTCGCCGCTGGTGGCGCTCTCCCCCAGGTTCATGTCCTGGATCACGACGCCCACGTCCTCGTGGGCCACGGCGTCGAGAGCGGCCCCGCCGTTGGACACGGCAACGACATCGAAGCCGTGAACCTCGAACAGCAGCGTGAGCGCGGTGCGCACCGCTTCCTGGTCGTCGACAACGAGGACTTTCGCCATCCGCCGAGCGCCACTGTAGCAGGGTCGGTCACGGGGACTCTACACTCGGACCTGCCATGAGCGAACGTGAGTCGAGTCCTCTGTTCCCGGCCGCGCTCGCCGCGGTCGTGTCCGTCGTCTCCGCCGGCCTGCTGCTGCGCGGCGACCGACCGCTGTTCGAAGCGCTGGCCGTCGGCGGATTCGCCGGGCTCGGCGCCGCCCTACTCGCAGCGCGGCGCCCCCCGGACGCGCCCGCCGAGGCTTCCTTGGCCGATCTCGCAGCGGATCTGACTCCAGACGCCCTGCTCTTGTACGAGGAGGACGGTCGCATCGCCTACGCCAACGCCACCGCTCGCAACCTGTTCTTCGAAGGGGCCGACCCCAGCGGCGAAAACTTCCTTCGTCTCGTCGGGCGCGCGCCGAACGCGCTTTCCTCGGCTCTCCTGGGGCAGAGCGCTCGCCTGATCACGCTGGTGGTGGACGATCGTCACGAGACCTTCAGTGTCAGTCGACAAGCGCACCACGTCGGCGACCGCGAGCTGACGCTGCTGGTGGTTCAGAACCTGACCCGGGAGGTGTCCCAGCGCGAGGTAGAAACGTTGAAGAACGTGGTGCGGGTGCTGAGCCACGAGGTGAACAACTCCCTCGCGCCCATCGCTTCACTGGTGCATTCCGCGCGAAAGCTCGCCGGGCGTCCGGAGCTCTCGGCCAAGCTCGACGCCGCCTTCGACACCATCGGGGAGCGGGCCCGCCATCTGCAAGGGTTCATCGAAGGCTACGCGCGCTTGGCGCGCTTGCCCGCACCGCACGCGCAGGCGGTGAACCTCGAGAAGTTCCTCGAACACCTGCGCAGCCTGTATCCCGAGGCTCGCATCCCCGCGGCCGCCGGCGTTTCGGGTTGGTTCGACCCGACTCAGATCGAGCAGGTCCTCATCAATCTGTTCAAGAACGCCGTGGAGGCCGGCAGCGCCCCTTCGGACGTGGAGCTCGTCATCGACGACGCGTCCGACGGCGTCACGCGCATGGAAGTTCGCGATCGCGGCTCGGGGTTCAGCGAAGAAGCCCTGGCCAGCGCTTTCACTCCGTTCTTCACCACCAAGTCCGGGGGCAGCGGCATGGGTCACGCCTTGTGTCGCGAGATCGTCCACGCACACGGCGGCAGCATCGGGATCGCCAATCGCAAGGACGGCGGCGGTCGCGTGACGCTGGAGCTGCCGGGCAAGGCGGCCGTCGATCCCCGCCTGGCCGCCTCGCGCACCAAGCTGACGCTCTCGAGATTCTGACTTCGGTAATTGGCGAGAACCGGTCAGGATGCGATCGCGCGCTTCACGATGGTGTCGGCCCAGCGCAGCGCGTGATCCAGATCGAAACAGCGGTCGAGCTCGTCGCTCGAGAGCAGCTGGGCAATGTCCGCGTCCTGGCCCAGGAGCGCGCGAAAGTCTCCCTCGCCGGCGAATGCCTTCATCGCGTTCCGCTGCACCATCTCGTAGGCTTTCTGACGGGCCAGCCCCTTCTCCACCAGCGACAGCATAACGCCTTCGCTGAAGAACAGGCCGCCGGAGCGACCGAGGTTTTGCTGCATGCGCTCTGCGTACACCACCAGGCCGTCCACGATGCCGGTGGCGCGCTCGAGCATGAAGCCCAGGGTCGCCGTCGCGTCCGGCGCCAGCATGCGCTCCACGCTGGAATGTGAGATGTCCCGCTCGTGCCACAGCGCCACGTTCTCGAGGGCTGGAGTGAGAGCGGCGCGCACCACCCGCGCGAGACCGCACAGGTTCTCGCTCAACACCGGGTTGCGCTTGTGGGGCATGGCGCTGGAGCCCTTCTGGCCCTTGGCGAACTTCTCTTCCGCCTCGCCCACCTCCGTGCGCTGCCAGTGCCGCACGTTGGTGGCGAAGCGCTCGATGGCCGCCGCCAGCAAAGCCAGGGCCGAGAAGAACGCCGCGTGGCGATCCCGCGACACGATCTGAGTCGACACCGTCTCCGGCGTCAGGCCCAGGGAGGACAGCGCCCGCGCTTCGATCTCCGGAGCGAGGTGCGCGTAGGTGCCCACCGCCCCGGCGATCTTACCGACGGCGATCTCCTGCTTGGCCAACTCGAGGCGCTTGCGCCCCCGGCGCACCTCCGCCAGATGCCCCGCGAGCACCACGCCGAAGGTGACGGGCTCCGCGTGGATGCCGTGGGAGCGGCCGATGAGCGGCGTCTTCACGTGCTCGACGGCGCGGCGCTCGAGGGCCGCCTCGAGCTTGGTCGTGCGCTCCAGGAGCATGTCCGCAGCGCGCGTGAGCTGAACTGCGAAGCTCGTGTCCAGCACGTCGCTCGACGTCATGCCGCGGTGGAGCCAGCGCGCCGGCTCTCCCGCGAGCTCTTCCACGTGGGTGAGGAACGCGATCACGTCGTGACGCGTGGTGCGCTCTATGGTCTCGATGGCGGCCGGGTCGAGCGCGATGTGCTTGTCCCGAATGGTGGATGCGGTGCCTCCAGGCACCAGCCCCGCGCCTTCCATCGCCTCGCAAGCGGCCAGCTCCACTTCCAGCCATATCTGGTAGCGGGTGCGATCGGACCAGAGCTCGGAGAATTCTCGGGGCGTATAGCGGGGGATCATCGAAGAGGAGGCGTAGCCCGGATGCTTCCGTCCGCCAAGCCCGAGGCCCGCGTCAGGGAAAGCTCTGCTGGTGCTGCTCTCGAACCTGGCGCGGCGTGGGTAGCCCCGCGCGTTTGAACGCGCGATCCATCGCCGTCAGGCTGCCGTAGCCCACGGCCACTGCGACCTCGGCGTTGCTGAGCGAGTCCGAAGACAGCAGCAGCACCGCCGCCGTGATGCGCCAGCGGTTCAGTGCGTTGCGCCAACCGCGGTCGAAGAATCCGTACTCCCGCTGCAAGCGCAAGATGTCACGACGAACCTGACGATCAGTGGTGCCCACGCGGGACATGGCGTCCACCAGCATGGGGCTCTGAAAGAGCGTCTCCAGAATGGGGAACAGCGCCTTTCGAGCGCGCTCAAGGGCGGAGTGCCGGCGCCGCTCCGCCTCCACGCGCAGGTGCCGAGTCAAAATGCCCGTGTCCGCGCAGGCGTCGAGCAGCCGTTGGAACAGACTCTGAGTCTCGCCGGTGTCGGCATCCCCGGCGAGGACGTCCACGGCGTTCTCCAACGCCTGCCGGACCGAAGCGTCTACCGTCACGTTCTTGGGGCGCGATGCGTCCAGCCGCGTGTCGGCGGCACGAACTCGAAGCGCGACGCCTTCGAGCACCGGCATTTCGCTTCGAAAGCACGAGCCATCGGGATCCGCCGCCACGATGTGCTGTTCGGTGACGACGAACGGTACGCCGCTCTCGAGCCAGAAGCCGTCGGGCGCGACCCACACCCTTCCCGCGCGGATGAGACACAGGAACACCCAGTCGCCCGGAGGGTTCGGTGCTTGGGGCAAGAGGCCCGTGTGCCAGCTCGCCCCCTCGAGCTTCGCGTAGTAGACACCCGCGTCCCGCTCCACCGCGAAGCGAAGCGTGAGACCCACGTCCGAAAGCCCGAAGCGTTCGCAGGCGCGCAGCATCCGCAGCTGCAAGCTATCACGCCGCCGGACGGGCCACCCGGCCGGGTTTCACTGGCCGCGTTGAACGAGAGTCCCCGCCGCGCCGTACACCTCGAAGGGCACTTCGGCGCTGGGGTCGAAGCGACAGCTCATGCTGCGGTACTGGATGGTGTCGCCTTCGTCACTCGAGCGAAACATCCAGGAGTGCTCCAGGTCGTCGAGCAGCAAGATGGCGCGATCCCAACGCGGGCTCTGGTCCGAAGCGTCCAGCACCAGTCCCTCGGCGTCGAAGGCGGCGACGCAGGGCTCCTTCGGCGTGCCGTGCATCACCGCGTGGGAGGTGAGCAGCACGCGCATCGGCTCCGTCGGATCACTGACGATGATCGGGTGCCGGGTGCCTCCCGAGTAGGGCACGACCACCCGCGGAGTGTCGGTCTTGGTCACCGCACCGCAGCGTTTGGGCTGGCTGCCCGTGTTCCTCTGGGTCGGGATCGCGATGGGCTTGTCCACCGCCGGGCCGTGGGTATTGAACGGATACAAGAGGGCGCTCTCGGCCGGGCCGTCCGCGTCGAAGATCATGAGCTGCAGCCCCGAGCGCTTCTTGTCGTAAGCGATGTCGCGCACCTGCGTGAGGCCGAAGGCTGCAGGCGCCGTGAGCCCCGTGCTGTAGGCGTCGAAGGCCCAGGCGGCGCCCTCTCGGCGGGCCCGTACCACCACGGCGCCGTTGTCGAAGATCGCCAGCGGCACGTGAGTGCCACCGATGCGTGCCATCTCCGCGCGCCGACCGGACAGCGAGGAGTACGGCCACTGGATGGGCGGGACCGTGGCGACGCTCTTGCCATCCACGAAGTAGGTCACCTGGTCGTCGTGTGACGAGCGATGCACGCGAAGGTAGAGTCCGCCTTCGCCAATGCTGATCAGATCCGGGCTGGCGAACTGGGCGCCGGCTCCCTCGCGGGAGTAGTCGCCGGGAACGTAGGGCCCGGCGTCGGGGATGCGCGCCCGCACCACCTTGCCCTCGAGCAGGTTGTCCCAAGCCACTTCCACGTTGGCGATGCGGGCCTTGCCCGAAGCTTCCGGCGTGGGGTAGCGCAAGGCAGCGCCGCCCTCCACCTGCGTGGACACCATCAAGGCGTGCTCTTGCGGATTCTTGGCGGGAGGAATGAGCTCCACGCTGGAGACCTGGGGATGCTGGCCGCCCACACCATGGAGCACACGAGCGCTCGCGTGATTGCCGTCCCGCACCACCGAGTACCAGGCCACCTTACCGATGGCCGCTTGGTCCGCCGTAGGCGCGCGGCTCACTCCGGACAGCGGCTTCCAGGCGCCTTCTTCCAGCGTGCAGGAGAAGGCCGTGCGCACCTTGCGATCGAAGAGATCCCGCGCGGGACGATCCGGAGGCGCCAAGACGCCTTGGTCGTCGTCCGCCTCTCCTCGCCACCCGAGGCGGGAGAGCTCGTTGCCGATGACACAACCGGCTGGATGGCAGCTCACCTGCTCCGAGCAGCGGCTCGAGCCACGGCACAGCCGCAGCGGTAACCGCCCGATCGGTTCCCAGGTGGCACCGCCGTCGAGAGACTCCCAGGCGCTGGCGACCCCGGTCGAGATGGCCAGAGCACGGGAGCCGACGGCGCCGAGCAAGTTGATGTCGTGCGGCGGCTCCGACAGCTGCACCAGGTTCCCATCTTGATCCGTGATGGCCAGGGTCCAGCCGTTGCCGTTGCGGAAGACGATGGCGACCGTGCCGTCGTCCCCGGGGCTGAGGGACACCACCTGGGCTCCGGACCCGGACGGCGGGCGGGCGAACATGCCGCTCTCTTCGAAGTTCTGCGTCGCCTCGATCTGGCTCACCTCGTGAGCCTCGAAGGACAGCCCTCGATCTCGCGACACGTACACGGCGTAGGCGCCCGTCTTGGAGCGCTTGCCCACGGCGTAGGCCGTGCGTCCGTCCAAGGAGAACGCGACGGCGGCGGCGTACCCCGTCAGCGCCGGCGTCGCCGACAAGGTCAGCTCGAACCCTTCGGACTGGGGCTCGTCTCGATCGGGCTTCTTCTCCCGAGCCACCTTCGCGGCCTCCGCGAGCGCCTCCTTCGGGTTCGCTCCCGCGTCCGGCGGGATCTTGCGGCGCGCGTACACGCCGTAGCTGCTGCAGCCCCGCGACCGCGAGAAGGGCGGACAGATCCCGCTCACCACCAGCGCGCCGTCGGCCCCCACGGCGAGACCCAGCTGATTCATGCGTCCGATGACGTCGTAGCCCTCGCGCAGCCACTTCTTGCCGCCGTCGTGGGACAGATACAGGTCGATTTCCTGTGTGGAGCCCACGTTCCGCCGGGAGCACGCGAGGGCCAGCTCCTTGTCGAAGCCGGCGAGGCGCAGGGCGCGGCAGTCCTTGGCCACGAGCAGGGGCGCTTCCTGGATGGCGCCATCCGCCGGTCCTTGCCACAGGACCCAGCCGTTCTTTCCTTTGCCCTCCGCCTTGGCCACTTCCAGGTAGCGGCCGTCGAGGACGATGGCGCGACCTTCTGCCAGCGCGCTGGCGTCGGGACCCCGAGGCGGTCGCTTGGTGAGCTGGAATCGGTGACGGGTCGGGGTGCGCGAGAGGCGGATGAGGCCCTTGCCATCCCACTTCATGACGCCGAGCGCGGTTTGCACCACCGCCTCGCCGTCCTTGTCCTGGAGCAACCCGTAGGCGCCGCTGGGGGGAACGTCGAGCTTCTTCCAGCTGGCTCCGGAATCGTTCGTCGTCCACAGCGCTTCAGGAACGCTGAGCGCCAAGCCGTGGCCGTCTTTCTGCAAGCCCACGTCGACGTATCGCGTCTTGGCCGGGGTCACGGTCTGCCACGACGCGCCGCCATCCGCGCTCTGCAGGATGCGACCGGCGAAATCGACGCCGGCGATGGCGCTGCCCGCTGCGCTGAGGCGCGCCAGGCGATCGAGCGGCGCGCTCGATCGCACGAAGGGCCCCAGCGGCTGCTCCGACTCGTAGGTGGTTCCGCTCTGGCCGACGAAGACCCAGCTGTCCCCGCGTCGCAGAATGCTGACGAGCTTCTCCGGCGCCAAGCGCGCAGCGGCTTTCGCGTTGCCGTGCTTGTCCACGAGCCAGCGCTCGCCGCGATCACCCGCGAGGAGAATGTGACCATCCGGGAGGTCGAAGCGAGTGCCGAGGGGCGCCTCGCTGCGCGGGTGGTAGCGCCACACCGCGGGGGAGCGATATCCCGCCGTGGACTTTGCACCTTCCAAGAGCGACGGCCGCGGCGTGCGGGGCTTCGGCCGATCCCCGCTGCACGCGGCGGCAGCGGCGAAAGCCGCGCTCACGAGGAGAACCGGGATCAGGGCCTTACGCATCGAAGTCTCAGACATAGCGCGGCGCGTCGAGAGCGTCGATTGCTTCGGAACGCAGCGGAAAAAACTGAGCTACGATGCTCGGATGGATGGACAGTCCGCCACCGGACGCGTCGTCGGGCGCTACGTGCTCTACGACGAAATAGCGTCTGGCGGCATGGCGACCATCCATCTCGGCTGCCTGATGGGCCAGGTGGGTTTCGCGCGCGTGGTGGCCATCAAGAAGCTGCATCCTCACCTCGCCAAAGACCCCGAGTTCGTCGCGATGTTCCTGGACGAAGCCCGCGTGGCGGCGGGTGTTCGTCACCCGAACGTCGTTTCCACGTTGGACGTGGTGGCCACCGACGGCGAGCTGTTCCTGGTCATGGATTACGTGGAAGGCGACTCGCTGTCGCGCTTGCTGCGCGCCGCGCGGCGCAAGAACGAGCTCTTGCCGCCGCCGCTGGTGAGCTCGGTAATGACGGGGGTACTGTACGGCCTGCACGCGGCCCACACGGCGAAGGACGAGCGGGGTCAGTCCCTGAGCATCGTCCACCGGGACGTATCTCCGCAGAACGTCTTGGTGGGCGTGGATGGCGTCGCGCGGGTGGTGGACTTCGGCGTGGCCAAGGCCTCCCGTCGGCTGATGGAGACCGAAGCCGGTCGCATGAAAGGCAAGTTCGCCTACATGGCTCCGGAGCAAGTCCGCCAAGACACCCTCGATCAGCGCGCCGACGTCTTCGCCGCGGGGATCTGCGCCTGGGAAGCGCTGACCGGCAAGCACCTGTTCTCGGCGGACGATCCCGGTCGCACGATCGCGAAGCTCCTGGAGTCGCAGGTGCCGCCGCCGAGCTCGATGGCACCGGACGTCTCCCCCGAGCTCGACGCCGTCGTGCTGCGGGCGCTCGAGCGCAGCCCCGACGCGCGCTTTCAGACCGCCCGGGAGATGGCCATCGCGCTGGAAGATGCGGTGCCGCCATGGGTCGCCCGCAAGGTGGGAGAGTGGGTGCTGGCGTCGGTGGGTCCCGAGCTCGAAAAGCGCGGGAAACGCCTGGCGGAGCTGTCCAGCCAGACCCACGCGCGAGCTCCGGCGAGCTTGGCGGCGGCTCAGGAGCTCATCGGACGAAGCTCCGTGGCGCCGGAGCCAGAGGACGAAGCGCCCACCCGGGTCCACGAGGTCAGCTCGCATCCCTCGCTGTCCGCTGCCCGAGCTCCCGAGACCGGCACACCAATCTCTCACGTGTCGGTGTTGAGCGACGTCTCCAACGCCTCTTACACCACGCCGCCTCCGGCGCGCATTCCACGCCGCGGTCTCGTGGCCGTCGCCATCGCCCTGGTATCCGCTGCGCTGCTCGTGGTGGTGGGTGCCATCGTGCTCCTCGGACGCCGCGCCGAGCCCCAAGCCCACGACGTGGCGGCGGCACCGCCCGAGGAAACCGCCGCAGCGCCCCCGAGCGTGCAGCTCGAGCCCATCGCCACCGCGCCCCCCGAGCCCGCGCCGCAAGCTTCGGCCGAACCGGAGCCGGAACCATCCGCGACAGCGCCGAAGCCCGAGCCCAAGCAGCCGTCGATTGCGAAGCCGGTCGTTACCGCGCCGCCCCAACAAAAGAACTGCAACCCGCCCTACACCATCGAAAACGGCATCAAGAAATTCAAGAGGGAGTGCTTGTGAGGATCTCCGTGGCCATCGCCGTGCTGCTGGCGACGTTCCCCGCGGCGGCGGCCGGCCCCAGCAAGGATCAGTGCTTGAACGCCCACGAGCAGGGACAGGTCGCCCACAAGAAGGGGGACATGGACGCGGCGCGGCAGCACTTCGAGCTGTGCAGCGACGCCGCCTGCCCCGACTTGGTGAAGAACGACTGCGGCGAGCGGCTGAAGAAGCTCGCGGCGGAGATTCCATCGCTCACCGTGCGGGTGCTGGGTCCCGGCGGCAGCGACGCGGCCCTCACCGTCGACGGCAAGAAGGCCACGCCCCGCGCCGATGGCAGCTTGGAGCTGACGCCGGGGGATCACGTGCTCCGCGCCACCGCGGCGGACGGTCGCAGCGCGGAAGAGCAGGTCACCCTCGCCGCCGGATCCCACGGTGTGACCATCACCTTGGAGCTGCCCGAGCCGAAGCCCGTGGAGCCCGCGCCCACGCCCAAGGAGGAACCCAAGCCAAGCAGCGGCGTGCGCCCCGCGGTGCTCGTCTTGGGCGGGGTAGCGGTGCTGGGCCTGGCGGGCTTCACGGCCTTCGGCCTCGCGGGTCGCTCGAAACAGAGTGATCTCGAAGCGAGCTGCGCGCCCAACTGCACGCGCGATGCAGTCGACGACATGCGCCAAAAGTACCTCTTCGCCGACATCTCCTTGGGCGTTGCCGTGGTTGCCGGAGGCGCCGCGGCATACCTCCACTTCCAGAAGCCCAAGAAAGAAAAGCCCGCGCCCACGGTCGCGTGGATCAGCGGCGCACCGCTGCCACACGGCGCCGCCGTAGGTGTCGGCGGTCGCTTCTGATCAGGGGCAGGTCACGACCAGCTGCACCGGCGCGGAGCTCGCGACCTGCTCGCAGCTCGCAAAGCACAGCTCGACGGCGGAGCCGACCATGTAGTAGCCCGCAGCGTTGCTGCCGTTGCCGCATGCCTTCGCGGAGCTCACCTTCGGCAGCGACTGGCCGGCGACCGTCACGCCCGTGACCGTCGCTCCACCCGGTGGCGCGAAGCGGCAGCCCACCGCCGCCCTCGAGAGGGCGTTGTGGATGGAGCCCTGGCTACCCACCGGCACGGCGCTCTGCGTTCCTCCGGCGTTGGCCAGCTGGCTCAGAGTCGACATGTTGGCGCCGCTGAACCCGAGCACCCAGGTGTACACGGGAGGCGAGCCCCCGAGGGCAGCACTGGCGATTTGCGGCAGCGTGAACGTGCTCCCACACGAGTCGAAGATGGTGTAGTCCGTGAGCAACGCGAACACCACCTGGTGGTCCGTGAGCTGCTTCGCTTGGCTGGTGCAGAAGTCCAAGCCCCCCGACAGCGCGCCTTCCAGCTGGGTAGTCCCGCTGTTGTTGACCGCAGCCAGGGACGCGGCGATCGCCCCCGCCCCGCTTGGCATCACGGAGAGCGGCACTGCCGGCTTGTCGTAGCCGTTGCCGCCGCAGCTGCCGGGACCCGCGGCGGGCGGCATGTACTGGAGCGCGAGCTGGTTGCCCGCCATGCCCGCGTCGTTGGCGAACGCTTCGACGCCGGTCTTGATCGAGGACCACTCGTTGCCGTTGGTGGTGCGATCCAGCATCAGGTACATCGCCGTCGGCATCGCCGGAACGGTGACGGGGCCCGAAACGCACGTAGCTCCGCCGCTGCCCGCCGCCCCGCCAGCCCCCGCCGCTCCGGCAGCTCCAGCCAGCCCGCCGGCGCCCGCTGCCCCGCCAGCGCCGGCAGCTCCACCGCTGCCCGCCGCGCCACCGATGTTCCCACCGCTGCCTGCGATTCCACCGCTGCCGCCCACGCCGCTGTCCGTCGTGCCGCCCGTCCCACCCGTGGGCGTGCCCGCGTCCTTCTTGGCGCCGCCCCCGAGCAGATCGTCGTCCGATGGCGCCAACAAGGAGCAACCCCCTGCCACCGCCGAAGCGAGCAGCGCGAAGCCGAGCCAGCTGCCACGTCCCATGATCGGAGAGCGTACCACGCGCTACGAGGGTTTGTCGGTCCGCCGCGAGCACGCCGCGGCGCGCCTCGTGAGCAGCGCTCGTTCCGTCTCGTTCTCGGTGAGCTCCGCCGCTTTCTCGAGCTCTCCGCGCGCTTCCTCGAAGCGCTCGAGCTTCATCAACAAGTCCGCCCGCACCGCGGGAAGCAGGTGGTAGCGGTCGAGGGCGCCGTCCTCGACCAGGCCGTCCACCAACTCGAGCCCCGCCTCGGGCCCCAGCGCCATGCCGACGGCCACGGCGCGGTTCAGCGCGACCACGGGAGACGGCACTCGCTCCAACAGCAGGCCGTAGAGCGCCGTGATGGCGTGCCAGTCCGTCTGCTCCGCCGTGAGCGCTCGCGCGTGGCAGGCAGCGATGGCCGCTTGCAGCTGGTACGGCCCCGGCTGCGCCGCCTTGGCCCGGGCTCGCTCCAGGGCCGCGAGCCCGCGGTGGATCAGGAGCTGGTCCCACTTCGCGCGGTTCTGCTCCATGAGCAGCACCGGCTCGCCGTCAGGCCCGGTGCGCGCGTGGGTGCGCGACGCTTGGATCTCCATCAGCGCGACGAGCCCGTGAACCTCCGCCTCGTCCGGCAACAGCTCGGCGAGCACTCGACCGAGACGCAGCGCATCGGCGCACAGCGTCGGTCGCATCCAGTCGTCCCCGGAGGTGGCGGAGTAGCCCTCGTTGAAGATCAGGTACACCACCTCGAGCACCGACGGCAGCCGCTCGGCGAGCTCGTGCTTCTGTGGCACTTCGAAGGCGACGTTCTTCTCGGCGAGGGTACGCTTTGCCCGCACGATCCGCTGAGCGATGGTGGGCTCTGTAGCAAGGAACGCCCGGGCGATCTCGTCGCTGGTGAGCCCGCCCAGGAGCCTCAAGGTGAGTGCCACGCGCGCCTCGGTGGACAGCACCGGATGGCAGGCGATGAACACCAAGCGCAAGAGGTCGTCCCGCACCGGGTCGTCGATGTGCGCTTCGATATCGGGCTCCGCCGCCGCATCCACGTCCCGCGCGATTTCGTCGTGCTTGCCGCCGGCCATCTTGCGGTGACGCAACACGTTGATGGCGCGGCGCTTCGCCGTGGTCATCAGCCACGCGCCGGGGTTTTCCGGCACCCCGCTCTCCGGCCACTCCGACAGCGCCGCCACCAGCGCGTCCTGCGCCAGCTCCTCGGCCAGCCCCACGTCCTTCACCATGCGCGTCAGCGCGCCGATCAGGCGCGGCGACTCGATGCGAAACACCGCGTCGATCGCGCGCTGGGCTTCCGACCTGCTCACCCTCGCCGAACTACCACGCTTCGCCGTCAAAGAGGCGCTGGGTCGAGCTATTCGTCGCACTCCGAGCTCGGAAACTGGCGGCACAGCGCGGCGAAGAGCGCCTCCTCCTTCTCGCTCGCCGTGCCTGCCCGCACCTTGATGGCGAGCTGGGCGATCACTCCCTCGATTGGCCTGCGGAATTGCTCGTCGCTCGGCGAGGCCGGAGGTCGAGCACTCCCGCTCTCTTCCACCTCGACCGACTCCGGCGTGTCGTCCCCGAAACCGCCCAGCGGCTGGGATGTCGGGTCTGCCAACACCAAGGGTTCGGGCGGCACGCTGCGCTCGCTGCGCCACATGCGCTCCTCGGAAAAGAGCGCGTGCAGCAGCAGTGCTCCGACGATGGCGGCCGCCGCCGTCAGCGCGAACCAACTGTCGTGCCAGCGACTCACCACGTGACGATAGCGCTCCGCGAGGTTCCGCGCCGCACCAACATCCTGGTGGAGAAACGCTCAGCCCGTTTTCAAGGTGATGACGGCGATCTCCGGAGCAACGCCCAACCGGAGCGGCGGCCCCGTGGTACCCAGGCCCGCGTTCACGTACAGCTGAGCCGAGCCGCGGCGATAGAGCCCCTGCGCGTGCTTGCCCGTCAGGCTCGCGATGTTCACGCGGCGCGCGAGTCCCGGCAGGCCGATCTGTCCGCCGTGAGTGTGGCCCGAGAGCGTGAGCTCCACGCCCCGCTCGGCGGCCGCTTCGAAGAAGTCGGGGTAGTGGGACAAGAGCACCGTGACGGCGCCCTCGGGACGGCGCGCGAGGGTCTGCTCCAGGTCGTCTCGACCGGTGTAGCGATCTCCGAGCCCCGCCAACACCAGCGCGGCGCCTTCGCGCTCGATCACGTGCTGCTCGTTGCGCAGCACGCGGGCGCCACGAGCTTCGAGGGCATCGACCAGCTCACTCTCGTTCCATTGATCGTGATTGCCCATCGACACCCACACGCCCTGCTTGGCGCGGAGCGCGCCCACGACCTCGGCGGCGTCGCGATAGAAGGCCGTGCCCGCCGTCACCAGATCCCCGGTGACGAGCGCGACGTCCGGCTCGGTGGAGCTCGCCAGCGCCGCCCACTCGAGGCCGCGCTCGACGCGGTCGAAGCTTCCGATGTGGAGATCGCTGAGCTGCGCCACCACGAAGCCGTCGAAGGCCGGCGGCAAGCCCGGGATCACCACCGAAAAGCGATGCACGCGCACCCGCCGGCGGCGAATCCACACGGCGTAGGCGGACACCACGAGCCCTGACAGATAGGCGGCGGCGGCCACCCGCGGCAGGCTCACGCCGAACCCGAGCGCTACTGCACCGGGGAGCAGCAGCAGCGTGCCGATGAAGCACGCGCCCCAATGCACGAACAGCGGCTCGTCCACCAGCCGCGTGACCCAGCGGGGCTTGGGCACGTCGTGGGCGAGCCGATGCAGGCGCAGCGTGACGAGGAGCCACACGCCGATGGCCAGCAGCCAACCCCACGTCACGACGGCCGCGAGCGCGAGCGCCAGAACGGCGTGCGCTGCGGCCGTCAGACCATGCGCGATGAGGATGAAGCGCGTTCGGCGGCTCATCACCGAACGCCTGCGTGCATCAGACGCTGACTAGCTCCTTGAGCTTGGCCTTGGTGGTCAGCCCAACGTGCTGCGCCGCCCGCTCGCCGTTCTTGAACACCATGACGGTGGGCACGCCACGCACGCCATACTTGCCCGCGGTGATGGGGGACTCGTCCACGTCCAGCTTTCCGACCTTGATCTCTCCGTCCATCTCGGTCGCGACCTGATCCACGATGGGCGCGAGGGCCTTGCAGGGGCCGCACCAGGTGGCGGTGAAGTCGACCAGCACGGGCTTGTCGCTCTTCAGCACTTCTTGATCGAAGTTGACGTCGTTGAATACGTGCACTTTTTCGGATGCCATGAGTTCTCCAGCGAAAGCGGGGTGAGGGCGAAACATAATCACCCACCCCGGGCTCGAAAAGCGTCTGCCGAAGACTCGAGCTTTGTGGCTGAATTTCCAGGGGAAAGCTGCGCGCCCGGGGACCCTGCGGCGTGGGACGTGCTACATCCTCGGTTCCTGCCGAGGAGTGCCGACGAATGCTGATCGTGATGAGCCAGGGCGCCACCGCCGCGCAGATCGAAGCGGTCTGCGAGCGGATCCGGGAGCTCGGCTACACCCCCAACGAGATCCCCGGAGCCGTGCGCATTGCCATCGGCATCACCGGCAACAAGACGGCCCTCGACCCGGCGCTGTTCAACCGACTGCCCGGCGTGTTCGACGCCGTCCCCGTCAGCAAGCCCTACAAGCTGGTGAGCCGGGAGGTGAAGCCGGACGACACCGTGATCCAGGTCGGGAACACCAAGATCGGCGGCGGCAACCTGACGCTGATGGCGGGGCCATGCTCGGTGGAATCGCGGGAGCAGGTGCTGAACACCGCGCGCCACGTGAAGAAGCACGGCGCCACGGTGCTGCGTGGTGGCGCGTTCAAGCCGCGCACGAGCCCGTACGATTTTCAGGGCCTGCGGGAGGAGGGCCTGAAGCTCCTGGCGGAGGCTCGCGACGAGACCGGCATGCCCATCATCACCGAGGTGAAGGATACGGAGACCCTCGGGTTGGTGGCGGAGTACGCCGACATCCTGCAAATCGGCGCCCGCAACATGCAAAACTTCTCGCTGTTGGAAGCCGTGGGCAGCCTGGGCAAGCCGGTGATGCTCAAGCGCGGCATGTCGAGCACGGTGAAGGAGTGGTTGATGGCCGCCGAGTACATCGTGTCGCGAGGCAACTACGAGGTCATCTTGTGCGAGCGCGGCATCCGCACCTTCGAGACCCTGACACGGAACACGCTGGATCTCGGCGTGGTGCCGCTGCTCCGGGAGATCACGCATTTGCCGGTGATCGTGGATCCATCCCACGGCACCGGCGTGGCCACGGCGGTCACGCCCATGGCCCGCGCGGCGGTGGCGGCCGGGGTGGACGGCGTGATGGTCGAGGTCCACCCGGACCCGGCCAAGGCGCTGTCCGATGGCCCTCAGGCCCTCACCTTCGACATGTTCGAAGCGCTGAGCCAGGACCTCGAGCGCGTGGCCGGCGTCCTTGGACAGAAGCTCGCCTGACGCGTGCGCATCGACGACCCCCTGGCCCTGCGTCTGGAACCGTACCTGGGTGTGCCCTGGAGCGCGCCGTGGACGGCGGAGGCGGTGATCGCCACGCTGGAGCCGATGGTGCTCGAGGAGCGGCGCCAGCGGATCTTGGAAGTGATTGCGGGGCGCGTGGGCAGCGTCACGGTGCTGATGGACGCACCCAACGATCCGCACAACGGAGCAGCGGTGATGCGCACGGCGGACGCGTTCGGTGTGCAGATCGTGCACGTGGTGCCTCGCGCGGAGGGCTTCTTCGTGTCGAGCAGCGTGGCCAAGGGCACGCAGCGATGGATCGACACGGTGCAGCACGAGAGCGCCGAAGCCGCCGTGCGCTCTCTCCGACAGCAGGGCTTCGAGCTGGTCGCCACCCATCCGAAGGGCGAGCTCGAGCCGGCGGATCTGGCCCAGGTGAAGAAGCTGTGCCTGGTGCTGGGCAACGAGCACGACGGCATACGCGACGCGCTGGCCCAAGCCGCGGATCGCTCCGTGCGCATCCCGATGCGGGGCTTCGTGGAGAGCCTGAATGTGAGCGTGGCCGCCGCGGTGCTGCTGGCGGCGGCGGCGGGCCCTCGGCCCGGGGACCTGCCCGACCGAGAGCGGCGTTTGCTGTACGCCCGCGGCTTGTACCAGACCGTGAATCGAGCCGCGGAGGTGCTGGAGGCATCGGAAATTCCCGCGGATCCGGCCTCGCGCATCCCCCGGTGACACGACGCCGCGCCTGTACTAGCGTGCCGCCGCATTCCCATGGCGAGGCACAGCTCGGACGTCAGCGTGCTGGGGGCCGATTCTCGGGTCACCGGCCGAATCAGCGGTGAAGGCGCGCTTCGCGTCGAGGGCACCCTCAGCGGTGACGTACAGGTCACCGGCAAGGTAGAGGTTCTGCCCGGCGCGACGGTAGAGGGCGACATCAGCGCCGAGTCTCTGGACCTGTCCGGCTCGCTTTCGGGGGACGCGAGCTGTCAGGGTCCAATCTGGGTCCGCGCCGGAGCGACGGTCAAAGGTGACCTGCGTGGCTCCAGCGTGGCCATCGAAGCCGGCTCCTCGGTGGACGTTCGGCTGGATACGGATTTCACCCTCGACCTGGGATCCACTGGACGCCGCCGCTGAGGCGCCAGCGAAACGGAGCGACGCATGGCAGGCACGGTGATTGGAGACGGACTCACCATCGAAGGCGAGATCACGGGAGACGACGAGGTGGTCGTGCACGGAACGGTGCGCGGAACCCTGACCTCGTCGGGCCCGGTCTCGGTGGCATCCACCGGAGTGGTGGAAGCGGACGTCAGCGCGAGCTCGCTGAGCGTGGCGGGCCAAGTGACGGGCAACGCCACGGCACGGGATCGCGTGGACATCCAGGCGGGTGGCCGCCTGGTGGGCGACGTGAAAGCAGCTCGACTGACGATTGCAGACGGCGCGTCCTTCAAGGGCAGCGTCGACATGGACGTGTGACGAGGCGATGGCAGCCGCAGCATCCATCATTGCAGAAGGCAGCGTCGTCCGCGGAAACGTCCGCGGAAAGGGCTCGATCGAGATCCGCGGGCGCGTGGAAGGCGACGTGGAGGTCGACGGTGACGTGGCCCTGGGCGAAGGCTCCGGGGTGGACGGCAACGTGAGCGGCGCGCAGATCGTGGTGGCCGGCCAGGTCGCGGGAGATCTGCGCGGAACGGAAGCCGTGCTGCTCGAACGCGGCGCCCGCGTGGTCGGGGATCTCGTCGCGCCGCGCATCGGCATCGCGGAAGGCGCGCTGGTGCGCGGCCAGGTCCGCACCGAAGGGGACGCCCCTGCGCCCCGGCGGGCGAACGTCGCGCCGGCACGCCGCGTGGCCCCCGAACCGCCCAAGCAACGACCGGCCCCGGCGGTGCCCGCGGCCCCCGCGGCCAAACCCGCGCCCGCTCCCAAGGCGGAAGCCGCGCCCGAGAAGCCGAAGCCCGCAGAGCGCAAGGATGGCCCGCCGGCCCCGGTGGTGCCCGCCTTGGGCAAGGGCGTGCGCGGAAAGAAGAAGCGGACCAAGCGAACGTGAAGCGCGCGCGACTGCTCTCGCTGCTCACGGAGCGCTCCTTCCAGCGCAAGCGCGTGGTGCTCGCCTCCGGCAAGGAGAGCGACTTCTTCATCGACTGCAAGCAGACGGTGCTCACTGCCGAGGGCCACGCGCTGGTGGGCGAGCTCATGTTCGAAGCCCTCGAGAAGCTGCCCGCGTGCAAGGCCGTGGCCGGCGTCGCCCTCGGCGGCTGCCCCCTCGCCAGCGCCGTCTCGCTCATCAGCCACCAGAAGGGGCGGGACCTGCCGGCCTTCTACGTGCGCAAAGAGAAGAAGGACCACGGCAGCGCCAAGCTGGTGGAGGGCGACCGTGCGCTGTCCCCCGACCTGCCGGTGGCGCTCCTGGAAGACGTGATCACCACCGGAGGCTCCAGCCTCAAGGCGGTGGAGGCGCTGTCCGCCGCGGGAGCCAAAGTGGTCGGCATCGTGGCCCTGGTAGATCGCCTGGAGGGCGGCCGGGAGGCCATCGAAGCCGCCGGTTTGCCCCTAGAATCGCTGTTCACGCGAAACGACTTCATGAGCTGACGCTGCCGGGGTAACTTTGGTCGGCCCCGTCTTCGCATGAGCGCTTCTTCCACGTTTCGGTTTGCCTCGGCCCTGCTCGTCGTGAGCCTGGGTGCTTCCGTAGCCCAGGCGGAGGAGGAGCCAGAGCGCCGCCAGATGACTCAGGCCGAGATCGAAGCCTGGCTGGATGCCCGCGGTATGCCCGGAGGCAAGGACATCGGCTCGGTGGAAGAGCCGCCGGAGGTTCCGCCCCCGCCGCCGCGCGCCAGCGGCATCGTGATCGAATCCACCGTCGGCGCCCTGGGCCACCTGGGCCCCCTCAAGAACGTCTCCCCGACCTCGCCCTGGTTCAACTTGAAGCTCGGCTTCGAGCCCCTCACGTGGCTCATGCTCTTCGGTCAAGGTGAGCTGTCGGTGTCCAACACCAGCTACGCCAACCCACCGCCGGAGCCGCGCACCTACAACATGTATGGCTTCGGCGGCGGCCTGCGCTTCACGGTACGACCGACGGATCGCATCGGCATCTACCTGCAAGGCGAGGTCGGTGCAGCCGAGATCGACGAGGACGTGCTCTTTGTCTACGGCTACACCAACGCGGATCAGCTGAACCTGTACTATGGCGGTGAGCTCGGCTTCGAGTGGTACCAGGTGAATCCGCACCTCGGTCTCGCCCTGCACGGCGGCGTCCGCAACTACGACGCAGGTCTGGGCCGTGATCGCTCGAGCCAGGTGGCCTTGGCCTGGATCGGCGGAGCGTCGCTGCGCTACGCGTTTGATCTTTGATTCCTCGGGGATTCGCCTCGGGGTTTCTTCTACACCGCTCCAACTTGCGACGCCCGGCGTCTCTCCCATCCGGCAAACAAGCCGGCGCCCGGCCTCCTCGGTGATTCGCCGAAGGCGAATCATCTCGGGGATTTTTCTACACCGCTCCAACTTGCGACGCCCGGCGTCTCTCCCACCCGGCAAACAAGCATGCGCCCGGCCTCCTCGGTGATTCGCCGAAGGCGAATCATCTCGGGGATTTTTCTACTCCGCTCCAACTTGCGACGCCCCGCGACTCTTCTACCCGGCAAACAAGTACGCGCCCGGCCTCGCCGGGTTCTCCCTCGTGTCTCAGTTCCACGACGTGATCTGATCGTGCCAAAGACCGTCCATCGGGTTCCAGCGAACGGGTCCCCTAACCCCGTTCGCATTCCATCCGGACACGTTGCAAGCCGGCTCGCGATCCATCCGGACACGTCGCAAGCCGAGTCGCTCTCCAGTCCGGATGGGCTCCGGTTTGTTGGCGCGGCGCGGAAACGACTCGACCTACGGCATCGAGCTCGGACTGCGCCCATCGGCGCCGATTCCGAGTGCCCTGCTCTGGCTAGGCGCGAGCACTCTGGATGTCTCGAGCGCGCGCGGGGCGCTTCTGGCTCGGGGGCAGTGCTGCCACGGGGCCGGCCTGCCCGATGCCAACGATCCAGCCGAGGAGCGCGTCGATCCAACGGGTGGGCGTGAACTTCGAGAAGAACACGCCGACACGCAGCGCGAAGGGCACCACGTAGCGCGGGCGTGCCCGGCGCGCCTCGATGGCGTGAGCGATGGCGCGCGCCACGCACTCGGGCCCCGCCGCCTGCTCGTCGGAACGCTTTCGGATCTCGTGGGATCGCCGATACACCGCCGCGTAGGGTGAGCTGTCGTCCTGGTACTTGTCGACGAAGGTCATGGTTCGCTCCGAGAACTGCGAGCGAATGGGGCCAGGCTCGATCAACGCGGTCTGGATGCCGAAGGGAGCGAGCTCCACGCGCAACGCATCGGACATCGACTCCACTGCGTACTTGGTGGAGTTGTAGGCGCCGAAGAACGGCAAGGTGATGCGGCCGCCCACGCTGCTCACGTTGATCAGCCGGCCGGAGCCCCGCGCCATCATCTCTGGCACGAAGGCACGCGTCACCGCCATCAACCCGAACACGTTGGTCTCGTATTGGTCGCGCAGATCCTGCTCGCTGGTCTCGATCAGCGGCGCGGCCATGCCGTAGCCCGCGTTGTTCACCAGCACGTCCACCCCATAGCCCTCGGTGATGCGATGAACCTCGGTCTGCGCATCGGCGATGGACTTCGCGCTGGTGACGTCGAGCCGCACGGTATCGAGAGTCAGCCCCTTGGCTTCCTGCGCCAGGCTCTCGAGCGCTTCGACCTTCCGCCCCGTCGCGATCACGTGCATCCCTCGCCGCGCGAGGTCGAGGGCGACGTGACGGCCGATGCCAGCGGTGGCTCCAGTGATCAGAACGATGGGCTTGTGATGAGTCATTGAGATTCCCTCCATTGGGTCGTCGTCGTGTACGAGTGCGAATGAATGTTCATTCCCCATTGGGACAAAGAAAAACCCTGCTCCCCTCCGAACCCCTCGAAATTACAGGCGAACCGCTTCCCAGAGGCAGCCTTCCGCGATGGCCAGCGCCTCTGGGCTCAGCGTGAGCTGTCCCGTCAGGGCCGCTTTGGCCATCCCGGTGAATGCGCCATAAACCAATGAAATCAAGAGCATCGGCTCCACGGGCTTGAGCGCCTGCTGCTCCTGGCCGCGTTGCACGAAGGCGATCACGGGGGCAAACGCCGCTTCCTCCAGGGCCCGACTCGTCGCGTCCAGATACGAGCCGTGGTGGTGGAGTTCCATGAAGAGCGCCGCTTGGGGCCGCTCCAGCGCAAACGTCACGAGCCGCTTCCACAGCTCCGAGAATTGCTCTCGGGGCGGTGCTTGGGCCGGGAAGTCACGCCTCAGGCTCTCCACGAACGCCTGTTTTTCCCGCTGATAGAGCGCGTTCACCAGCGCTTCTTTGCTGTCGAAGTAGCGGTACAAGGTGCCCGCGGCGACCCCTGCCCGTTCCGCGACCTCGGGCACCGCGGTGCCATGGAAGCCCCGTTCGGCGAACAGCTCGAGGGCAGCGTCCAAGAGCGCATCTCGCTTCTGGGACGCGCGGTCGGGGCTCGCGACGGGGCTCATGGGCGTGAATGAATATTCATTTCCAGAGCCATGTCAAGGCTTCCTTGTCGGAACGGCGCGATGCCCGTCCCGCACGTCCGCTGCGGGGCGGTACCGCGGCGGACCAACCCCCAAACGGAAATCCGCCCTGACAACATGGCACCCTGCCCGACCCGCCGACGACACGCTGGCACGCGGCGCGGCGGCGCGGACGACAAACCCGGACGTCTCCGCGTGGCACGTCGGTTGCTGAGGCCGCGGCGACAAGAGTCTCACGAAAGGAGCCCATATGCATCGATCGCACTTCGCCCTCGCCACTCTGCTCACCGCGTTCAGTCTCGGCGCCCCCGCCAGCGCGGCACCTCCGACGCCAGCCTCCAGCGTGAAGCTCGAGCTCGCCGACGCCAAGGCCGGCACCACGCAGTCATCCACGTTGGTGGTGCCCTTGGACGGTCACGGCGTGGCGCGCGTGGAAACCCGAAGCGACGCTGGACAAACCGTCATCAAGATCTTTCCCGACGGACCTCGAGGTCGGAGCGCACTCCGCTTCGACATCGAGCGCACGCGCCTGGAGGGCGGACGCCACAACGGCATCCACGTGGAAGCCACGCTGCGACTCGTGAAAGGAAAGCCCGCCGTCATCGCCGATCTGACGCGGCCTGATGGATCGTCCACCCGCGTGACCGCGGAGCTTCGCTAGCTGTTCTCGAGCACGCGACCCAAGACGAGCTTCAGGTAGCGGCCCTCCGGGTGCGCGATCATCACCGGATGATCGAAGGCGTGCGCCGCCTCGTGCACGATCTGGAAGCGGCGGTTCACTCGTGCCGCCGCTTCCGCAATCACGCTCTTGAACGCCTCCGGGCTCACCTGGGCAGTGCAGCTGGCGGCGGCGTAGAGCCCCCCCGACCGCACCACCCGAAGACCGTCCGCGGTCAGCTTACGATAGGCTTTCAAAGCCGTTTTCAGCTGGCCGCGGCTGTTGGCGAAGCTCGGCGGGTCGCTCACGACCAGGTCGAAGCGCTGGCCCCGACCCCGGGCCTCGGCCAAGTGCTCGAACACGTCTCGAACAAGGAACTCGTGGGCGTTCGGGTCGAGGCCGTTGTCCGCGAAGTTCTGCCGCGCAGCGGCCATGGCGCCGGCGGACACGTCCACGCTGGTCACGTGCTCGGCGCCGCCCAGCGCCGCCGCCAACGAGAAGGCCCCCGTGTAGCTGAACAAGTTGAGCACGCGGCGCCCAGCGGCCAAGCGCTTCACCAAGCTGCGGTTATCACGGTGGTCGAGAAAGAGCCCGGTCTTCTGCCCGCGCTCGAGGTCCACGCGCAGCCGCATGCCGTTCTCGCGCACCACGATCTCGCCCGGCACCGGGCTTCCCCACAGCAGCTCGAGGCGATCGTGATCGCGGCCGCGACGACGCCGCACCACCCGTTCGATGGGGGCAATGTCTCGCAGCGCAACGACCAACCAATCCAGAAGCCGCGCGAGGCCGTCGGCGTAAGTGATCACCACGCAGGTCGTGTCGTAGAGGTCCACCGTGATGCCCGGCAGGCCGTCCCCTTCACCGAACACCAGGCGATACGCATTGGTGTCCTCGCTCCGCACCAGGGCGCGCAGCTCCCACGCCTCCGCCACACGGGTCCTGAGCCATGCGGCGGTAGGCTCCTCGCGGTGCGACAGCATGCGAAGCGCGATGGGAGAGCTGGCGTCCCACAAGCCCCAACCGGAGTAACTGCCAGCCCGCACCCGGAGCAAGGCGCCGTCCGGGGCGCTGAAGCCGCGGGGCACGCGGTCCCGGTACACCCAGGGGTGCCCCGCCTCGAGGGACGCGCTCAGCGTCGCCGGCAGCTCCAGGCGGCTTTTCTGCTGCGACATGATGGAGCGGAGCATCGCACGCCGGCCGGGGCTCGACGATAGACGAACTTTTCGTCATAACCCCGCCAGCATGATTCGCCTGAATCCCGAGTGGACGGACCTGTACGAAAAATACCGCCTCGACCATCAGGACCCGAGGAACCAAGCCTGCCACAAGATCGGCATCCCGATGATCGTCGCGAGCTTCCCGGTGGGCGCCACGCTGGTGGGCTTGCCGCTGGCGGCCACCCTGTTTTCCGTCGGATGGGGGTTTCAGTTCGCGGGCCACGTGTTCGAAGGCAAGAAGCCGTCCTTCGTGGACGATCGCCGGAGTCTCTTGGTGGGCGTGCTTTGGTGCCTGGAGAAGTACGGAGTTAAAGTCGTCGAGCCATCGTCCGTATGAGAAGCGTGATTACGCGTACCCGCTGGTGGCTTCGGGCGTCTGACAGCACCGCAGAGATTGGCGAGCAGCCGCTGCTCCTCGGACGCAGCTCGACCTGCCACATCGCGTTTCCGGAGGACCCGCTTGCAAGCCGCGTCCACGCCAAGCTGTGGCACGAGGGTACGGGCGTGATGGTCCAGGATCTGGACAGCACGAACGGGACGTTCGTAAACGAGCACCGCATCACCTCTCCGCAGCTGCTGGGCAGCGGCGCCAGACTCCGCATCGGATCACAGCTATTTTGGCTGCACGCGGGAGAATCGGCCCCGCGGGGAGTGCGGAATGCCTCCACCGTGGGGGACCTACCCGCCCACCTCCGAGAAGCCGCGGAAGGTGAGACCATTGCCCCCACGGACACCACGTCCGTGTTCGCCATGGTAGCGCCCATGGTCGAGGCCGCCTTCTCCAGCGGCAACGTGAACGAGGCCCTACGCATTCTCGAGCCCTGCCTGGACGCGGTAGTCACGGAGGCGCGGCGCGGAGACCAAGGGGACCCCGAGGTCCTGAGCCGTGCCGCGGAGTACGCCCTCAGGCTGGCGGAGGCCACGGGGCACGGCGCTTGGCTCGACTACCTGGTGGAGCTGGCGGAGAAGAGCGGTGTTTCCCCACCACGGACCGTGCGCCAACGAATCGCCCAGGTGGCCGCCAACCTGGACGGCGCGACACGTAACTGGCAGCCGCTGTCAGCGCCCTGAAACGATCTTCTGCACCGTCTCGTAGTCCGAGTCGTTGACGGCGCCGGAAACCGTGCAGCGAATCTTGCCGCTGGGGTCCACGAGGAGGTGTACCGGAAGATCCGGGTCCTCGTCGACACCCGCTTGCGTCAGCCACTCGCCCCGCTCTTTTTCGTCCGACAGCCAATAGCTCTGGCGCACGCCCTTGTCGGGCTGCGCCGCGAGGAAGTCCGAGAGCTGGCGCTCGTCGTCGTCCATGGACACGAACACCACGGAGAAGGCCGCGCCCGCGGCGCGCAGCTTCGTCTGCCACGAGAGCAGCCTCGGCATCTCCTCCTTGCACGGCGCACACCACGCAGCCCAGAAGTTCACCCAGGTCCAGCCTTTGCCGATGGCCGGCTCCGTTGGCAGCGCCGCCGCGCCGGCCGCTGCCTTGCGCGCTAGCTTGCCCTCGGGGAACGCTTTGCCCGGTTTCGCGAGCTGTCCCTCACACAGCTTCTTGCGCGGCTTCTCGGGCTTTGCCGTGGCCGATGGCACGACCACCGGAGCCGCCGCGCTGGTGGTCGCGGTCGCGACGACGGCCTGGCTTCTGGAGCGCGAGGCCTGCGGCACCTTCTCGCCCTGGTCGCAAGCGGACAGCGCCGCGCCGAGGGCGATCAGAGTCGACAGTCGACCCAGGAAACGAACGCGGATCGGTTGATGGCTTCGTCGTCGCATTTCTTCTCCGGGCGCGAATTGGGCCAGGAACAGTACTCCGGGGGCAACTGAGCGTACTCATTTCCGAGCCAGAGCAGACCGACCTTCTTCTCGATGTCCGGGTCCTTGGACAGCTCTTTCAGGAAGTACATCACGGAATTGGCGCGCCGATGCGAAAGGGCACGGTTCTTCGCCGGCGTGCCCGTCTTCGATGCACGAGCCACGACGAAGAAGTAGCGCGCGCCCTTGCGATCGAGCCAACGCTCGGTGAGCAGCTTCTTCGCCTTGTCGTCGAGCTTGTCCTCACCCTCGTCGAACAGCACCACACCGCCTCGCTTCTCGAGGGGGTGAAACAACTCGTTGAAGTCCTCGTCGTTGATCGAGGCGAAGGTCTTCACGTCCGTCGGCTTGCAGCCGCGGCGATCCTCCCCCGTGGCCAAGCCGCAGGAGTGAAGCACGCGTTCGAGCACTTGCTTGAAGCGCTGCGTGCAGTATTTCTCCTCCGCGTCCGCCGCGATGGCGACCTTCGGACGTTCCGCCTCGGGGGTGACCAAGCGTTCCCCGGCGGATGCCACGGAGGAGTGCACGACCAGCGTCAGGCCGAGCACGAGGAGGAGGCAGGTGACGATGCCAGCTCCCGCCGCAATCCAGCGCGCGTTCATTTCAGCACCTCCGGTGCGAGCTGCTTGAGCGTGTAGCGAAGTCCGATGTCGGTGTCCTCATCGCACAGCCGCTGCTTCCCCAGGTAAACCTGGGGCGTGGACACTGGGATGGCGTTCTCCACGGCGAAGTGCAGCTGCTTGTTGAGGCGCGCCTTGGTCTTGGGATCATCGATGCACTGGGTCATGTTCTGCCCCCACCGCTGCTGAATCGCCGCCTTGAGCACGCCCTCACCGGCCTTGCCAGCGCGCGTCAGGTACTCCTGTTCGTCGTACGCCCACTCCAATACGGAGAGAGAGCGATCGCCGCCACAGATGACGGCGCGCGCTACGATGCAGGCGCCCGGATGGAGGGCCGAGTCGAGCATCCAGTTGCACTCCGAATCCAGAGGGAACAGCGCCAGCTGGGTGTCCAGCTTGTCCAGTACCCCCTCGCCCTTCAGCCGAGCGTGAAAGGCTTTGCAGGTCGGACACAGCGGGTCCTCGAAGAACAGCGCTGGGCGCACCGGATGCGAAGCCGGCAGCTTCACGAGCTCGTCCTTGGCCGAAGGCTCCACCTTGAGCTGACCGCAGCTGCCCAGATACGGGCGCTCGTCGGGGAGCACCCCCGCGTACACCACCGCCGGGATCAACGTGACCGCCGCCAGCGCGGGCAGCCACGCGAGAGAAAGTCCCAGGCTGCCGCGGGGGCGAGCTTCCGCCGGATCGCCCCGCAAGGCCAATAGGCCGCCGAGGGCTCCCACGGCCAAGATCAGAGACGATAAGTAGATCCCGATGCAGGTCTTGCAGAACGTGCCCAGCTGCGTTGCGGAGATCACGAACATGAGGATGGAGACCAACAGGGGCGTGGTACCCACCAGGGCAAACAGCACCACCGAGGCGCGGGGAGCCTTGCCGCCGGCGACGGCGAGGTACACGGCAAAGCCCGCGAAGAAGCTGAAAGCCCCGAGGGCGAACAGCGAGATCGGAACACCCCCCCAGTACTGCTCGCGGAGGAGTGAGGAGTAGGGGCTGTACATGGCCGTCCGGCACGCTTCCGCTTCCGACGTGGGCGGGGCGCCGGGAATGAAGCTGCAGTGGACATCGTGGAGGTGGCGGTCGAGATGGGCCGCGTAGTCCAGGGTCGAATTGGTAGCGAACACCAGCCCCAGGAGCGACCCCACCACCGCGATCACCGCAAATAGTCTCGTTTTGCCGCTGGCCATGTCACCTCACTCCGGCGAGACGGGCCGAAGTGGGACCCGACGTCGCTCGTTCCTCATGAAATCACGCCCCGACCACCCGCCGTCAACTCGGACGTTCAGCCGGGGCTGTGGCACAGCTGTGCCAGGACCCGCCCCCACCGCCTGTGGGCTCATGTGGGACGCCGCGGAATTCCAGGGAGAAAGTGCCGGAGGCATGTGTCGTGCAATACTTCGAAATGGCGCGTCCTGCGCCGCCCGAGGAGACCTTGCCATGAGCTACCTTCGCCCCCTGTTCGCCCTGTCGTTGGCTGCCGTGGTGGCGGGTTGCGGTTCGTCGGACGATCTGGGCGCGGAAGCAGGCAACACGCCCGGGGCCGGGGGTACCAAGGGCAGCTGTGTGGGATGCGACGGCCCCAAGGATCCCCAGCCCTTCGAGAACGATCTCTCGCGGGGGAGCGGCGGAGCGGGTGGTCTGGGAGGTGCCGGCCCAGGAGGTGGCGCTGGAGGCGGGCCTCAGTCGCTGCCCGCCGCGTGCAACAACCTGCCCCAGAGCCCGCGGCCGTTCACGACCGCCTCCGCGGACAGCAACGGCTGGGCGAGCGCCACGTGGGCTCGGGAACAATTACAGCAACCCGCGTCTCCCGTTCCCGTGGGCGTGCGGACCCAGGACTTCCTCAATTACTACTTCGTGGATCTCACTTCGGGCAATTCGACCCCCGCGTCGGGCTCGAACGCCCCGATCGTATCGATCCAGCTCGCACCGTCTCCCAACGTACCCAAGCTCTACAACTTGATGGTGGCGCTGCAGGCACCGACGATGCCGCGTTCGCCGCGCTGGGTGAGCGTCGTGGTGGACACGCGGTCCAGCATGGGTGCTGTCGCCATCGAGCGAGCGCAAGCCTCGTTGGTCGCCCTTGCCAGCAGCCTCGACCAGGGAGACCACGTCGACTTGCTCACCACGGATCCGTCCTCCGAACCGGTGGCGTTCGATGTGGACCAGGCTGGAGCGCCCGCTCTGAAAAAGTTGGCCGCTGCGCTCTTCGCCGGCAAGGACGAAGGCAATCTCGCGGACGCCCTTACGCGAGCCTATGACGTCGCTCACGCCACGCCTGCGCCCGCGAACGCTTCGCGAAGGCTATTCATGATCAGCAATGGCCCGGACGACCCCAGCACGCTGCCCACCGCCGCCATCCAAGGCAACGCGCAGCAGGGCCTGTTGCTCGTTTCCGTGGGCACCGGCCCGGCGCTTCAGCACGGAGATCGCACGTTGCGGGCCGCCGCCAAGGCGGGTCGCGGTCACTACCTGTACGTGGACAGTGCTGCCGAAGCACAGCGCGTGTTCGACCAACAGGCAGGTGAGATCTTCGGCATCGCCTTCGAGGATGTCCAGCTCGAGGTGCAGGTGCCTTGGTACTTCGAGCTGCTGACGGATGAGAGCGAAGTCACCAACACCGCGAGCTTCGACGAAGTGGATCCTCAGAATTTGGCCGCTGGCGGGCACTCCACCCTGCTGTTCAAGTTGGAGGCCTGCGACGACAGCGTTCTCGCGCAGGGTGACGACCTCAGTGTCACCGTGAGTTGGCGAGATCCCTCGGCCGTCGAGCGTGTGAACCACACGGTGGCAACCACGGTGCCCAAGGCGATGGCAGACACCACCCAGCTCGACGCGGCGCTCGCCGTGTTCAGCTACGCGGAAGCGCTCAAGACTCTCGACTCTCGCCGACTGCAGGAAGCCCTGACCCTGACGAACGCTGGCTTGGCGAAGCAGCCCGGCGACGCTCACCTCACGGAGATCGCTGCGCTCATCGCCAAGCACCCCGCTCTCGAGCTGCCCTGACGCTCACTTCTTCTGGCCCGCGACGATGCGCTGGGCCTCGGCGCGCGCCGGATTGCTCTTGGACGAAACGTCCAAGAACTTCTGAAGCACGGGCTTGGCGTCTGCGGGGCGTTGCAGGAAGTCGGAATACAAGATCCCCAGGTTGAACAGTGCGGAGGCGTTCTTGGGCTCGCGATCCAGGATGCCCTTCAGGATCTTTTCGGCCTCGTGATAGGGCCCCGGCTTGTCCCGGCTCCCGAGCCCACGCAGAGACGCAGCCAGCCCCAACGCCGCGGGCACGTCGTCGGGCTTGATGGCCGTCACGGCGCGAAACTCTTCCGCCGCCTTGTCGTAGACGCCGGCCTGCAACAGCACGGTGCCGGTGTTGAGCCGCGCCGTGGTGTCCTTCGGATCCAGCTCACTGGCGTGAGCGAAGTGCCGGAACGCCACCGCGTCGTCCCCCTTCTTGAGCGAGATCAGACCTGCGGTGCGCTCGGCGACGGCGTTGTTCGGATCGCCCTTCAGCGCCTCCGTGATGAGCAACTCCGCAGTGTCCGTCTCTCCTCGCTCCAGGTGGCTCATCGCGAGCTCGGCCAAGGCGCTGGGGTCACTCGGGCGACGAACCAAGACCTCGTGCGCATGCTCGATGGCTTGGTCCACCTTGCCGGATTCACGCAAGGCGCTCACCAGCGCAATGCGTGCTGCAACGGCCTTCGGCTGCTTCTTGACGAACGGCTCGAGCACCGCCACGGCTTCCGAAGGGTCTCCCAAGCGGCGACGCGTTTCCGCCAGCGCCACCGCCACGTCTTCCGCGTTCGGTGCCAGCTTGAATGCGGCACCGAGCTCCTTCTCGGCATCCGTGAGCTCGCCCCGCTCCGCCAAAAGCACGCCGAGATCGTAGCGAGCCTCCCACAGATTCGGATCCATCTTGACGGAAGCTCGCAAGAGCTCGATCGCCCGGGCCTCCCCACCCTTCTCCTTCGCCGCCGCCACCCCCTGCGCCATCTTGCTCACGGCCTTCGGGTTGGCGGGAGGAAGGGTGGGCGCGGCGGATTGGCGTGAAGCACCGCCGCAGGCCGACAGAGCCAGAGCCAGGGTGGCCGAAAGGGCCAAGCGCCGCATCACTTCTTGCCTCCCTTCTTTCCCTTACCCTTTTCGTCCTTTTTCTCGTCCTTCTTTTCGTCGCCGTCCGTGTCCTCGTCCGTGGGCTTGTCGGCGTCCTTCTTCTCCGCCTCCAGCTTCACGTCCTTGATCTCGTCCGGTGTCTTCGGTGCGGGGATCAGGTACGTCTCGCTCTGGCCCTTCTTGGTGCGACGCGTGCCGTCGATGAGCGGCGGCAGCTGGGACGGACCTTTGGAGCGCAGCTTGAAGCCGATCTCCTTCAGCGGTGGATAGAGCTCCGAATTCAGCCGGCCGAGCGCCTCCCGCATCTTCGCGGTCCAGGAGTTGTAGATGCCGAGCTCGCGGGCCTTGAGCCAGCCGCTCTCGTAGGCCTCCAGGGCGCGCTCCTCGATGGGCACCACGAACTCGTCGATCTGCTGGCTGTAGATCTCCTTGTCCTGATCGCTCAGGCTCGGTGGCGGTGGAGAATTGAGCAGCGCCTTGGAGAACGACTCGTAGGTGAAGCCAATCTGATACAGGGACGCGGTCGTCCACTCCGCCACGCCCATTTCCGCGGTATCCAAGAAGGTGTCCGCGGCTTTCTTGAGCAGGTCGCTCTTCTTTCTGAGCCGTGACTTGAGCTGCTTGACGTCGCCCTCGATCTTCACGGCCTCGTACTCGGCCAAGATGCGTTCGCCCTGCATGTAGCGCGCCTTGGCGGCGAAGTACTTGCCGCTGTCATCCATGCTCCCCTTGTGCTGGCGGTAGACCCGCAGCGCCGCGGACAGAGAGTTGGCGGCGCCGCGTTCGTCCTTCAGCTTCACGCGAACCGCGGCCAACCGCGCCAGCGCCTCTACCTGACTCGAGGGGCGCCGCGCACTGCGAGC
This sequence comes from Polyangiaceae bacterium, assembly GCA_020633235.1. Taxonomy (NCBI): domain Bacteria; kingdom Pseudomonadati; phylum Myxococcota; order Polyangiales; family Polyangiaceae; species Polyangiaceae bacterium. Next base: position 282,372 of record JACKEA010000003.1, read on the forward strand.
GTAGCGGCTGTAGAGGGTCTCGGCGTCCTTCCACTTCTCCGCCTTCTCGTGGGCCTTGCCCATCAAGAAGGTGACCTCGTCGGCCTCTTCGTCCCGTGGGTAGTACTTCTTGAAGCGGTTGCCCGCTTCGATGGCCTTGGCGTGCTCGCCCACGGTGGTGCGCAGCAGTACGGCGTTGAAGGCGGCGTCCTTGTGATGCTCGAACTTGGGCCAGTTCTCCGCGATCTGCTCGTGGTAGTCGGCGGCCTCGCTGAACAGCCCGACTTCCTGATGGGTCTTGGCAGCGATCCACACGCCCTGAGGCGCCTCCGGCCGGTTCTTGTGGTCGGCGATCAGAAGTGCCGCCGCGGTCTTCAGCGTGGCGAGGTCTGCCGCGCGCCGCGCTTCCACCTCGGCGTTCACCGCTGCCTGCGCCGCCCGAGGCTCCCGCGGGAACTCCTTGGCGGCACGCAGGTAGGCCGCCGCTGCCTTGTCGTGATGGCCGGCATCCGCCTGCTGCTCACCCTGCTTGAAGACGGCCTGGACGATCAGCGTATCCAGCCGCTTCTGTTGCTCCGGCCCCATGAACGCGGGAGCGCTCTTCAAACGCCGAGCCCAAGTCTCGATGTTTTCGTAGTCCTTGCTCTTGTTGAAGGAGTCGAGGATCAGCTCACCAGCACCCACGGCGTACTCGCTGCGGGGGTACTTCTCGAGCAAGAGCCCCCACTGCCGCACAGCCGGGTCGTAGACCTCGTAGTCGTAGTAGAGCTTGCCCTGCCGGAACAGGAGCTCCGGCACGGTCTTGTCGTTGGGATAGGTGGCGACGTACAGCTCCATCGCCTCCGTGAGCTTCTTGTCGAGCGGGCTCTCTTCTTGCTTCTTGCCGGCGGCCTTGTTGGCCTCGAACTCGGCAGCCCGCGCTCGTTCCAGGGCGGCCAGGGCATTGTAGAGGGCGTCCCGGCTGAGCTTGCCCTTGGGCTTCATGCGCACCGCAGCCAGGTAGTGGTCCGCAGCCTTCTCGCCGTCGTCGAGACGATAGAAGTAGATCTCGGCGACGTTGTACTGAACCTCGTAGGCCTCCTTCCGCTTGGAGAAGCGGGACAGGTACACCTCGTACAGCGCCGCTGCGCCAGCGAACTCGCCCCGACTGGTCTTGTCCGCCTGAGCCTTGGCGTGCAGCCCCACGGCGTCGTCCCGGAGCTGCTGTTCAGTGGCGTTTTCCGCCTTCTTCAACGTAGCCGGGCTCTGCGCCCGGACCCAAGCGCTGGGCTTCTTCTTGCCCTCGGGGGGAACGTAGGTGGCGAGCACCCACTTGTAGTCCTCCTCCAAGCGCTTCCAGTTCTCCATCGTGGAGTGCCCTTGAGCGATGGCCAGCGCGTACTTGTACGCGTTCGGATCCATCGGCTCGAGCTTCAGAAGCAGCTTGTAGGCCTCCACGCCGCGCTCGTAGGCGGCCTGCTCGTAAAGGGCGTCGGCCAGCGCGCGCACGATACGCCCCGCGAACTTGTCACCTCCGGCCTTGACCAGGAAGCGATGCATGTCCTCGGCGCGGTTCTTCTCGTCCTCCACGAACACCGCGACCAAGTTCTTGAGCGCTTCGCGTTGCAGCTCGTCGATCTCGTCCCGGCTCTTGGCGCCGGTCTGAGAGGCCTCTTCCGTCGTCTTGAACACGAGCAGGAAGCGCTTGGCGGCTTCCTCCGTCTTACCCAGCCGCCACAGACACCACGCGCTCTTGAATAGCGCGATGTCGTAGAGCTGGGAGTCGTTGTACTTCAGTACCTGCTCGTACTCGTTGTAGGCCGTCTCGTAGTTCGGAAAATCCTTGGTGAACTCGTACTCCGCCCGGACCATGTGGGCGTCAGGGACGAAGCGGCTATTGGGAAACCACGCCAAGATCTTGTCGAAACGACCGAGGGCTTCCTTGAACTTGCCCTCCTCGTTCGCCAAGAAGCCGTCCACGTACAGCGCCAGATCGTACTGTGGGAACGTCTTGTAGTTCTTCAGCACTCGCAGAAAGCGCGCGCGCGAGCGGGAGTAGTCCGGATTCGGCGGCTCCCCCCGCTGGTCGGCGGGCTTCTTTTCCCAGGCATCGAACTGCACCAGGAACTGATCTCGCGAGTCCTCCCACTCCAGCTCGCCGAGGCGCATCAGCGCTTCGGGCATCTCATCGGAGTCCTCCGGCGCTTCCTTGATGAACTTGTTCAGGAGCTTCATCGCGTCGCCTCGGAGCTTCTTCTGCTTGGCGATGTCGTACGCGATGCGAGCGTCGATCTTCTTGTCGAGGGCCGCCCTCAGGCGTTCCGGGATCTGCAGGCTGACCCGGGTGCGGCGATCCTTGGCGGCCTTCTTCTCGGCCTTCTTCTTGTGAGTCGGGCGGTCCTTCTTGCCCAGCTTCCGCTCGCCCACCGGTTTGATGCTGCTCTTCTCGTTCGCCATGCTGGGCGTGGCGGGCTTTTCGTCCTGCGCCAGCGCCGCCGCGGGAGTCAGCGTCAAAGCCAGACCGACGAGCAGGGCGCGCTTCATCTGAGCCCCTCCCCACCCACGTACTCGTCTTCCCAATCTTCACCGTCGAACGGCCAATACTCTTCGTCGTCTTGCAGGTAGCGAGCCGCGTCCAAGGAGTCGACGATGGTCTGCGGCAAGAGCCCCTGGGAGAGGGCTTCGACTTCCACCTCGAGGGCGCGCTTCTCGCCCAGCACGGTCTCGATGCGCCCCAGCCGGGCACGCCGCAGCAAGCGCGAAAGTCGTCGGTCGAGGCGGATGAGGGCGTCCTTGGCGAGACCGAGCTGCTGGCCTTCCACCTTGACGCGCACTTTCTCGGCGTTGGCGTAGAGCGCCACGGCCCGCTTGCGATCGTCGTCGATCACGTCGGACAGCGCCTTGTCCGTGCTGGCCGCCGCGCCCTTCTTCAGCTCCTGGGCCTCGGGCAAGCTGGTGCGCGCGGCGCGCGCGCGGATCTCGAGCGCCTCCAGTTGCTTCTCCAGAGACTCGAGGTCGCCGGCCTTGCCCTTGCCGGCGCTCTTCGCCTCGCGCAGCAGCCGTTTGATCTCGGCGATCTGGGATTCGATGCGCTGCACCTTGTCCTGCGGGCCTTCGGCCAAGGAGCCCTTCGCCTGCGGGCGCACCTCCTTGGGCGTCGCCAGCTTCCGCTGCGCCTCGTCCAGCTCGTTCAGCGCGCCGCGGAGCCCCGACAGCTCGTTGTCCAGCTGTGCCAGGCGCCGCGTGGTCCGCCCGTAGCCGGAATCCACCCTGAGCAGTGCGCCGAGGGTGCGCGCCACGGAGGCATCCACGCCCAGCCCCGCGGATGCCGGATCCGCTCCCGTACGCACGGCCTCCACCAGCTTTTTCACCGCCGCGTCGTCCTTGGCGATGCGCCGAGCTGCATCCCGAACCGGCTCGTAGCGTTTCAGGAACTCGGCCAGCTTCGCGTCCGCCTTGAAGAAGCGGCACGTGGCCAGGTCGATGTACGCGTCGAGGATCCAGGCTTCGTCCTCGTACGGATGATTCACGTCCAGGGAGCGCAGCTCGTCCATCAGCTCCCGCGCGCCGTCGTAATCCTTGGCTTCGTAGCGCGACGTCGCCGACTCGTACAAGGCTTCCGGCAGGTGCTCGGAGTCCCGCGGCACCAGGTAGTAGTAGTAGCGGGAATCGTCGAAGCGGTACTTCTCGTGCGCCACGCGTCCGAGGGCCAAGCGTGCGAGGTCGCGCACGCGAAAGAAGTCGCTGCCGCCGAACAGCGGCGCCTTCTTGGGCGTGAGCTTGGGATCCGCCACCTTGCAGAACAGGTTCTCGCCCTTCTTCAGGTCGCCGCGCTCCACCTCGATGAGCCCCGAGAGATAGGTGGCCTGCGCCCAGAACCGCGATCTCGGCGTCACCTTGGCGTACTCCGCCAGCGCCGCCTGAGGCTGGTGCTTCTTCTCGGCGGCGCGACCCTTGAGGTAGGCGATGTCCCCCCGCATCTCTTCCGGACCGGAGCTCGGCACCACCTTCAGATCCTCGATGAACACCTCGGGCTGATCGCTCTCGAGCCCGAAGTCCACCATGCTGCGCACCGCGCGGCGATACCAGGTGTCGTTCGGATCTCCCTTGAGCAGCTTCACCAGATAGCCGCGCGCGGGCTGGTACGCGCCGGCGCGCCCCAAGGCATCGCCCAGCAGGAACTGCGCGGCGCGTCCTTCGTCCGAGCTCGCGAACGGCTCGAAGCGTGGCGTCTCGATCAAGTACACGAGATCGCCGATGGCTTCGTCGCGACGTCCGTCGGCGAGCTTTTCCTCGATGGGTCCGAGCTCGTCCTTCAGCCGTTGCCGGCTGAGCGGCGCCGTGGCCGCCAGCTTTCGTTTGGCCAGGGCCGCCTGGTACGCGCGCATGCCGCTGTTCTTGGTGTCCGGGCTTCCCGGATCGTTGACCGTCTCGGCTTCGGTCTTTTCCGGGGCTTGTTGGTCCGGCGCGATTCCCGGCGCGGTCCCCTCGCCCTGCTCTTCGGTCGGCGGGGTGTCGGCGTCTTGCCCTTCGTCGCTGGGCTTCGCGTCGGCCTTCTGGTCCGACTGGGCAGCCTTGTCGGCGTACGGATTGTCGCCGACCTTGGGCTTCTTCCCCTTTTGCGCCCACAGCGGCGCGGCGCACAACGTGAGCGCCAGGACTACGGAGAGGCGAAGCGTGGCCCGCATCTCACTCGGCAACGCGGGCACGTAGCTTCACGTTGAGCTCGTACTCGCCGTCCTGGTCGTCGGGGAAGTCCACGGCCATGTCGGAGTCGTCCTCGACCTGCATCAGCGCCTCGAGCACCTTGCCCTCCGGCACCACCACGGTGAACTTGGACGCCTGCCAAGTCTGGTACTCCCGACCGCGGGCGTCATAGCGCTCGATCTCGACGCCCACCACGTGGTGTCCCGGCGCCACGGCGTGCTCGTACACCGTCTTTTCGTCTTCGGCGACGAAGCGGTCCGGCGCGCTGTACACCACGCCGTCGTCCAGGGTGACGACGAACTTGGTGATACGCGCGTCGTCCCCGTCCGTCTGTACGATGACTCGCAGCTTGCTGGCGAACATCGTGGTCGTGAGCGCCGCCACGCGGCTGCGCAGCGCCGCGATTTCACCGAGCAGCTTGTCGTAGTCCGGTGGCGGCGGCTTCACTCCACCATCCGGAAACTCGTTGGCCGCCGGATTGAGGGGTGACGGCTTGGTCTTGTCGTCCGGCCGCGCCACCTTCGGCGGCGGGGGCCCCAGATCGTCCCCCGGCTCGACGGCAGGTCCCGCGTCCCCGGCCGACTCGGTTGCGGCCGTCTTGTCGTCGGTCTTGCTGGGCTTGGCGCCCTTCTTGGGCTGCGCGAGCGCGACCCAGGAAAGGAACACCACCAGGGACGCGACGAGAACCAGAAGCATTCGCTGTCGCATGGCGCTCACGAGGTCGACAGGTTAGCACGCGACGGGCTGGCTCCGAACGCCGAAAAGAGCCGCTGAATCCTCGGGTTGTGTGCCGGCAACGCCACGCTTTGGGGGCGCTCCCGGCGGTTTCCGCGGCGCACCTACATCCTGCCCCAAAGAACGCTACGGGAACCTGCGGCCGAGCTCCCGGCACAGTGTTTCCAGGTGCTCGCGATCGATGGCGCCGAACGCGGCGGGCTGATCCGAATCCACGTCGAGCACGGCGACCACGCGGCGGTCGGTGGATACGACGGGCACCACGATCTCCGAGCGGGTCGTGGTCGAGCACGCGATGTGACCTTCGAAGGCATTCACGTCGTCCACCAGTTGCGTGCGCGCGGACTCGACCGCTTTTCCACACACGCCGTGTGGCACCTCGATGCGCAGACAGCCGTGCCCACCCTGATAGGGACCAACGACCAGGAGCCCCGGGCGAACCTGACGGTAGAACCCGGTCCAATCGAAATACGTGAAAGCGTGGTGCAGCTCACAAGCAACGGTGGAGAGCGCGGCGATGTGATCGTCCTCGTCCTCCAAGAGCGCCCACACGCTCTCGAGCACGGCGCGATAGTGCCGGTCCCGCTCCGCTGCCGGGGCCTCGACCGAGAGCGGCTCCCGCGCGAGCTGCACGATTCAGCTCGAGAACGGAATGAACACGCTGAAGCCGCCCATCAGCGAGACGTCGTTCACGACCTTCTCGACGGCCAACGGGGCGCGCTGCTTGTGCACGTGATCGCGAGCGTCCAGCCGCAAAGCGAGCCAATCCGTGAGGTAGAACTTCATGCCGAAGCCACCCGAGCCCGTGAGACCGAGCCCGCCGGTGTTGGACGTGTCCGTGGCACCCCCGCCGAGCGCCAAGTAGAAGTCGAAGCGGCTGATGCCGCCACCCAACCAACGTACCTTGCCGTAGGCCAGTGACCAGACCAGGTGACCCAAGAACAGCTGCACGTCTTCTTCGGGGCTCTCCACGAAAGAGACCAAGCCCTGCTGTCGGTCGATGATGGCCTGCAACAAGCCGTACTTCTGACGGGTGCGGAAGTAGGACGCCTCGAGTCCCAGGTACTCGCTGAAGTGGAAGGTGTAGGCACCGCCGTACACGGGCGCGCCATCCGACAGATCCGCGGCGTACCAACCTCCCATGGGAGACAGCTCGTGCCGCAGTGCCTTCTTGAACAGGCGAGGTACTACTCCGCGGTACGCGCGCCGCCCGACCAGCTGTTCCTTCAGGGCTTCGTCCACGCATTGCGCAGCAGCGCGCTTCGGCGTCAGGAGCGCCAAGAAGGAGGCCAGCACGGCGACGGCCAGAACGACAGGGAACCGAGGGAGCAAGCCGCTCGATCCGATATCATAGGATGGTGCGGATGAGGCCAGGATTGTCCCGGACAGCCACCAGAAGGCGAAAAAAACCATGAACCAACGCGTCACGACCCTGTGTCTGTGCGCCGTCTTGACCGCCGTGTCGCCCACGGCGACGGCGGCGGAGCCGGCCGCCCCGACCCCTGCGGCGACGTGTGGACGAGGGCATGGCAGCGCGATGGCCGAAATTGCCTGCGAAATCCGCCATTCTCTGGATGACTTGCCGCCGGGCGCGCTAGTGGTGGCGGCGCCGTTGCCGGCAGAACCCAGCGTCAAGAACCCTGCTGGGCTCACCGCGCGGCTTTCCAATGTGGTCGCCGGAGCGCTCGGGGCCCGTGCCAGCGACGAGGCGGCCAAGCTCGCCCGAGCGCGGACGTTGGCGAGCGATGCCGGCACCCTGGTGCATCTGACGCCCAACCTCTCACATGGCGATTTGCAGGTAGCGGTCGACGTGTATCGAGTGCCGAAGAGCTTCTGGGATCGCGTACGCGATCCGGAACCGAGTCCCAGTCAACACACGTTCGCACGCCGCAAGCTGGACGCGGAGCTCCGGACCTTCTTGCCGCCGGTGCCCCTCGTGGCGCAGCACATCGACAAAGCGCCCACCAGCGAGCCGGATCCCGTCGCCGTCGCGTGCGGAGACGCCAACGGGGACGGCGCCCAGGAGATCGTGTTGGTGGGGCGTCATCGCATTCAGTTGGGTCGCATCCGAAGCGGTCGCTTGCTGTCGTCCACGACCCGCAGTTGGACCGAGCTGTCTCCTCTGTCGCGAGCGCCGCTCCGAGAGCCGATCGCCAGCGCCGTGATTCGCGAGCCGGGAACCGTCGACGTCGGCCTGAGTGACCGGCTCGATGGCGTGCGCATGCAAGGCGACCTGGTGCTGACGGGCAAGCTCGGACGCCGGCTGCCTTGGGCGGGCGGCGGTTGTGCCCGCGTCGTGGGGCTGTCCGTGCGGCCGGAGATCGAGGCCTGCACCGACGGCGACGCCGCGCCCGAGGTGGCCCGCATGGCGGGGCCCGCGGACGCCCTGGCCGGCGCTCGCGTGGTCCAACCGAACGGCTCCACGCGGCTGATCCGCGCCGAGCGGAGCTTCAACTCCAGCAGCGTGGTGGTGACCGACGACCGCGGCAAGAGCGCCCGCGTAGAAGGCGTCGGCGCACAGCTCGCCGTGGGCGATCCGGACGGCGACGGCCGACCCGAGATCTTGTGGGGCGCAAACACGCTCACCCCTGGAGGGGACGCTCTGATCGTTAGCACTTGGCAGGACGACGGCCGAGTGACGGAGCGCCTGCGCGTCGGGGTACCAACCGGTGTACGCGCCATCGCCGTTTGCGATGCCGAGGACACGGGCATGGCTCCCATCGTGGTGGCAACCCGAGGCGCGGTGTGGCTCGTACGTTGACGTTCGGTCGTCGCGCCTGGCTCGCGACGGTGCTGTCGAGCGGAACTGCCCTGGCACTGGGTCGTACGCCGTACGGAGGGGTGGTGCGCATGAAGGTCCCATGGCCCACGGCAACGCTGGATCCCCACGCCATAGACGACGCGTCCGCCGCCATCTTCGGGGCGGCCGCCTTCGATCCCCTGTTCGCCCTCGATCCCAACGGCCGGCCGTACCCGGCGCTGGCGGCAGGCCTGCCGGAGCGCGTGGCGTCGGGCCTGCGGGTGACGCTGCGCCCCAACTTGATGACCGCCCGGGGCCGCGCCCTCGATGCTCGCGACGTGTTGTTCGCGCTGAATCGATCCCGCGCACGAGCCGGCGTTGGAGTGCTCGAGGCGCTCGGCGCTCCCAGTGGCGACCACGAAGACCCTTTGGCGGTGATCGTGCGGGGCAACGACCCGACGCGCTTGGCAGTGACGCTGGCGAGCCCCGTGACGGCCATCGTGCCCCGGGGATTCAACGCCGCCGCCCCTGATGGCACGGGCGCCTTCATCGCAGAGACGGGACCTCGCCGCATGCTCCTCAGGCGCAACCTGCACGCGGCACGGGGCGCCGCATTCCTGGATCGCATCGAAGTGAGCCTCGCGAGCGACCTGTCGGACGCCCTGCGCGCCTTCGAGGCCAGCGAGACGGATGCCAGCTGGATCGGAGAGTTCCTCCACCGGCCTCGGCCGGGCGCCGTCAGATTCGCGGCCGGATCCTTTGGCTGGGCCGTGCTCTTCACCGGCGCGGACGCAGGCGCCTGGGGCGCCCCGGGAGTGGCGCAGAAGCTGTTGGATTCAGTGCCCTCGTCGCAGCTCGCCCATCTGGGTCTCGAAAGCCTCGGCCGCAGCTCCGGTGCGGCCTCCGGCTGGGGTGGCGAACCCGCAGAAATCCTGTGCCCGGACGATTCACCGCACCTGGTCGCGATCGCCAAGCAGCTTTCCGCCGTCCTCGCCCGGCCGGGCCACGAGCTGCGCGCAGCGCCGCGTCCCCGGGCGGAGCTGGACTACCGCAAGCGCGCGCGGCGCTTTTCCTTGATGCTGGGCTTCGCCCGGCGCGTCGCGCCGGGGCCGAGCGGCGCGCTCTTGTCTCTGCTCACGGCTGCGGACCCCGCGCTGGCAAAGCACCCTCCGCAGTCGTCTCCCAGCGACGCACGACGCATCGGCGCCACGCTATCGCTAGGGGTGGTCGGCGAGCTCGCGATTCGGGGAGCCCACACCCCGGGCGTGCGCGGTCTCGACAGTTGGGACCTGGGCGCCGTGTGGCGCGGCTGAGCGCGCACGGCGAAAGTCCCGCCCCGCGCGCACGCAAGCCACCAAGGTGGCAGCCGCGATGACCCAAAACGCAACGTACAGCACGGGGCTGCCGCGGTTGTATTCGACTGCCCGACCGAGGTCACCATGACTCAGGGCCGCGAAAGCGCGGGTCATGCCGCAGGTCAGGCACTCGTGCCCCGTAATGCTCTTGAAGGTGCAGGTGGGCGACAGCACCACGCGACCGCTTTCGATGTCTGCCGGTGTCACGACGAAGCTCAGCGCGAGCGCCGCCGCGACGAAAAGGAACGCAAGGCCGAAGCCGAGGAGGCGCCCGAGGGCGTCGCTGCTCTGGTACCTGGCGTCCATCGTTCGGAAGGGTAGCGCACCACGTGGTAGGCTTCTCGCGTGAAACGCGCTTGGTTCCTGGGCCTTTCGCTCGCGCTGGGGGCGTGCAGCGACGACAATTCCGTTTCCCCGAAAACCACCGTGGACGCGGGCACGACCATGGACGCGGGGAGCGACGCCACTACGGACGGCGGCTGCCCGGGCAACGGCGTGAGCAAACGCCCCTGGGCATTGCACGTGGACGGCACGTCGGCGCTGCTGCGTTGGGAAGCCTGCCGCCCGGGCGCAGCTTCGAGCGTGACGCTCACGCCGGAGTCGAGCGGCAGCACCCTCGAGTTCGAAAGCACCGAGACCGAGTTCGTGGTGAACAACACCTATCGCTCGCTGCTCAACCCAGACGCTCCGCCGGACGAGGCGGGCACCTACTACATGCACGAAGCCCAGCTCACCGGGCTCGCACCATCGACCTGCTACCACTACGAGGTCGCGACGGCGCCCGAGCACGACGGCCGGCTGTGCACCGCCCGCGCGCCGGGAGAGACTTTCTCCTTCCTGGCGACCGCGGACACCAATCCGGGGTTGTCCACGACGGTGGCCGATCTATTCGGAGTCATCCAGGGGGAGGACTACGACTTCACCGTCCACGGCGGAGACATTCAGTACTACGCCTCCGGGTTGGAGACGTGGGCGTACTGGTTTCCGGCGATGGCGCCCATGCTGCGGCACGGGGCCTTCTTGCCGTCCATCGGCAATCACGAAAACGAAAAGCCGGACGAATACCAACAGTACTTCGCCCGCTTCTTCGGCAACGCCGGCTTCGATGGGACCGACGGTTACTATCGATTTTCGAGCGGTGGCGTCTGGTTCTTCACGCTGGACACGGAAACGTCGCTCGACGCGAGCTCTCCGCAAGTCGGATGGTTCAAGCAGCAGATCGCCGATGCGGCGGCCTCACCCGGCTATCGCTTCAGCATCGTCTACTTCCACAAGCCGTTTCTGACGTGCGGCGACACGGGCGACAACGTCGCCGCGCGCAACGTGTTCGAGCCGCTGTTCGAGCAATATGGCGTATCCTTGATTCTGCAGGGCCACATGCACGGCTACGAGCGCTTCGAGGTGCCTTCTTCGGAGCCGGGAAAGACGCTCACCTATCTGACCATCGCTGGCGGCGGCGGGTTGCTCGGCGACGTCGACAAGAACATCGATCGTCCAGAGTGCGCGATGCGCGTCGCCTCTGGGAAGTTCTACCACTTCGCCTTGTTCGACGTGACGAAGACCGGGATCTCCGCGCGCATCGTCGATCGAGACGGCAAGCTCCAAGACCAATTCGAAAAAGCGCTGCCCTAAAGCAGCAGCCGACTCAGATCCGCGCGGGAGTCCGCCCCCACCTTGCTCAAGATGTTTCCCAGATGAAAGCGCACGGTCCGAACGGTGATCCCGAGCACGTTGCCGATCTCTTCCGAGCTGCGCCCCAGCAACACCAGCTCCAGCACTGCGCGCTCGCGCTCCGAAAGCGACGCGTCCCGTGCCAGGAGCGCGATCTTCGCCTGCAGTAGCTCGGACAACAGGCCGTCGCTCACGGGAAATGCGATCACGCGGATGGTGGAGTCGTCGGCGCGCTCCGCTGTCACCAAGCGATAGGGAGCGGCCGGGAGCGACAACACCCCGGAGCTCTTGCGCTGCGCCCGCTGCTCGTGAACTGAAAGCGCGGGACATCCAGGACACGGCGCCGGCAAGCCGGCCAAGGCTTCGTAGCAGCGCACCCCCACCGCCGGCGCGGCCCCCCGCAAGCAGCTCGCCCGCCGCAGCATGCCAAAGTCCTCCCCACCTCCGGAGATCTCGTAGCTCACGGGGTTCCGGTGACTGGCGTCGAGCGGGTGGAGCCGCTCGACACTGACGCGTACCAGCTCCCCGGACGCCCCGATGCTCAGGTGCAGGGCGAATCGAGCGCCGGACAGACTGCGAGCCGACACCTCCACGCGGGTGGAGCTCGACCCCTTGATCCCCCGGAGCGCCTTGCCCACCGCGGAGGGGAGCGCTCGAATTCCGAACAGCTCCGCCAGGGTGCGGGGTTCGCGCCGGTGTCCCAAGAGCAGGTGGCGCAGGCCGGTTCCGAGATGATGGATGTGGCCGCGAACATCCACCAGGACCGCGTGCTCCGAGCGGGACGCACGACTCCGTCTTGGGACGCGATTGGAGGGTGGGCGGGAGGTACGCGGGCGCCGCGTCTTGTTGGCCATTGAATTTGACTGCAGGCGAGAGCCCCCTCACCCTGGAGCGACAATCCCGCGCACCCCTGAAGGGGACAACTGGCGCGGATGACAGGCAGTGTGACGCCCGTCACGCACCCACCGACACCTGGCACATCCGCCAGGCGACAGCCCTGCCGGATGCTGCTCGAATCCCCACCTGGCGGCCCCGTGCAGCTCGTTCCCACCACTCGGATCCTCGTCGTCGACGACGAAGAGTTGATCTGCTCCGCGTTGCGGCGCCTGCTAATCCCCGCAAGTATCGAATGTGCGACAGATCCAGTCGCCGCGCTGGACTTGATCCGGGGGGGGCAGCGCTACGACGCGGTCCTGTGCGACCTGATGATGCCCATCGCATCCGGCCTGGATCTCTATGAGCAAGTCCTGCAAATTGCAGGAAATGTCGCTGCGCGCTTCGTGTTCATTACAGGCTCGCCGGACAGCCCCCTCGCCCGCCGCGCCCGCTCCCTCGGGACCCCACCCGTGCTCGAAAAGCCGTTCGATATCGAGTTGCTGCGGGAGACGCTCCGTCAGCTGCCGGATCGGCTGAACGAGTGAGCAGGCCACAGCGCCCCGTCTGGAGCTATGAGGGGACGACCATGAGCAAGGTCGACTACCTGGTACTCGGCGGCGGGAGCGGTGGCTTGGCGTCGGCTCGGCGCGCGGCAGCGCACGGAGCGAAGGTCGCTCTCGTGGAACGGGGCCGTCTCGGAGGCACCTGCGTGAACGTCGGCTGCGTGCCGAAGAAGGTCATGTTCAACGCCGCTTCGCTGGCCGAAGCAGCAGAGGACGCCCGCGGCTACGGCTTCGACACGCACGCGGGAGAGCTGGACTGGGCCGAGCTGAAGAAACGTCGTGACGCCTACGTGACACGCCTCAACGGGATCTACCGCAAGAACCTGGAGGTGAGCGGCGTGCAGCTGATCGAGGGACACGCGCGCTTCGCAGGTCCGCGAGCCGTAACGGTGGGCGGCGACACACTGGAGGCCGATCACGTCTTGATCGCCACCGGCGGAAAGCCTCGCCTCCCGAACATCCCGGGAGCCGACTTGGGCATCACGTCCGACGGCTTCTTCGAGCTGGAACGAAAGCCTCGCCGCGTGGCCATCGCGGGCGCCGGCTACATCGCCGTGGAGCTGGCGGGGATCTTCAACTCCCTCGGCTCCGAGGTCACGCTTCTCCTGCGTCGGCAGCAGTTCCTACGTCGCTTCGACGCGCTGCTGCGCGATACGCTGATGGACGAGATGAGCCAAGCGGGCGTGAACATCGTGTCCTGCATTCATCTCGCACAGGTGGAGCGCGACGCGACGGGTTGCATCGATCTCGTCAGCGACGACGGAACCCGCCATCCCGGCTACGACGCACTGATTTGGGCCATCGGCCGCGATCCGAGCACGGACACTCTCGGCGTGGACGCCGCGGGCATCGCCCTGGATGCTGATGGCCACGTGCAGGTGGACGAGTGGCAAGACACCAACGTGAAGGGGGTCCACGCCGTCGGAGACGTGACCGGAAAGTGGCAGCTCACGCCGGTGGCGATCGCGGCGGGGCGGCGCCTCGCAGATCGCCTGTTCGGCGGATTGCCGGACGCTCGCCTCGAGTACGAGAACATCCCCACGGTCGTCTTCAGCCACCCCCCCTTGGGGACCGTGGGGCTCACGGAAGACGAGGCCCGGGAAGCCTACGGGGGGAGCGTGAAGACCTACACCACCAGCTTCTCGAACATGTACTTTGCCCTCACCGAGAGGAAGCAGCGTACGGCCATGAAGCTCGTCACCGTCGGACCGAAAGAGAAAGTCGTCGGCGTCCACGTGATCGGAATGGGCGCCGACGAGATGCTTCAGGGCTTCGCCGTGGCCCTGCGGATGGGGGCGACGAAAGCGGACTTCGACCGAACCGTCGCCATCCACCCCACCGCCGCGGAGGAGCTGGTCACGCTGCGCTGAGCGCCTTCAGCGCGGCGCCATCCGCAGTGCGCCGTCGAGACGGATCGTCTCGCCGTTGATCATCGTGTTTTCAGCGATGGTCAGCGCCAGGGCCGCGAACTCCGCCGGCCTTCCCAGGCGCGGAGGAAATGGCACCGTGGCCTCCAGGCTGGCCCGCGCCTCCGCCGGCAACCCGGCCATCATCGGTGTGTCGAAGATGCCGGGGGCGATGGTCGCCACGCGAATCCCGAACTTCGACAGCTCCCGTGCCACTGGAAGCGTCATGCCCACCACGCCGGCCTTCGACGCGCTGTAGGCGACCTGTCCGATCTGTCCGTCGAAGGCCGCGATCGAAGCGGTGGTCACGATCACTCCACGCTCGCCCTGTTCGTTCGGCTCGTTCTGCATCATCTGCGCGGCACAGAGCCGCACCATGTTGAACATCCCGACCAGGTTCACGTTGATCGTGAGCGCGAACAGATCCAAGGGAAACGGTCCCTGTTTGCCGACGACCCGTCCGGCCGTGCCGATCCCCGCGCACCCGACGGCGACGTCCAACGTGCCAAAGTCACTGGTCGCGCGGTCGATTGCCGCCTCGAGGGCCGCCTCGTTGGTGACGTCCGCCTCCACGAAGCGAACCTTGTCCCCGAGCTCCTTCGCGAGCGCCTCCCCCGGCTCTTTGGCCTTGTCGACGATCACTGCTCGAGCCCCGCGGGCCACGAATGCGCGCACCGTCGCCGCGCCCAGGCCGGAAGCTCCCCCGGTAACGAGTAGGGTCTTGTCCTTCGGATCCACGTCGCCTCCTGTCCCGCGGCCAATTTCCGCGGGCAGCGACTGTATGCGGGAGGCCCGTCGAGATGCCAGGGCGCCGATCAGCCGGCGCCGCGCAGCCGCGCAATCCGCGCGGATAGCGCATTGGAAATCGCGCGGCGGGTCTCCTTGCCGGAGCGAGGCGCGAGCAGCAGCCCGAGACCCGCTCCCGCGAGCACCCCGAGCGCGAAGGCGCCCAGTCCCGGAACCATCACCACGCCGCCCGCGGAAAATCGCGAGACACTCCGCAGTGCTTGCCGCGCATCCTCGGCGGTGAGCGTCGCGAGCTTCTGTACGACGACCTTTCCGACTTCGTTGAGAGCAGGCTCGAGCATGCGTCCACCTCAGGGCAGCTTGTCGGGTTTGGGCACTTCGCCCCCGGAGCGTACGTAGTCTACGATCGCGTTGCTCAAAGCGTCGTCGGCCTTCTCGCACTTCAAGGTGACGCTGCCCATGGTCGCGCCCTTGCACTCCTTGCGACGCGCTCGATAGGCGGCGTTCACGGGCTCCGACTCGCGGAGCTTCTCCTGAATGCCATCGCCCAAGAAGCGCCACTCCACGTGCGAGTTCTTGGGCTTCGGCGGTACGCTGAGAGTCAGCTCTTCCTTCGCCAACGTCACGCAGGAGCCGTTCCAGCGCAGGGCGTCGTAGCCTCCGGAGCCGCTCACCTGCATGCCGTTCGGGTCTCCGCCACGCTCGAGCAACACGAGCACCTCTTCGTCGAAGGCCAGCTCACTGGAGTCCGACGCACCTCCGGAGGCATTCCACGCCTTCGTCTTGCGGGTGAGATAGCCACGAGTCCAGGGCGATCCCTTGCGAAACATGGCCAGGGCCACGCCGGGGTAGCTGTCTTGGCACACCTTCTGAGCGAAGCTCCTGGGAGGAACGCATAGCCCCGAGCCGGACTTGGCGCACTTTTCGGGCAGCGCGCCGGTTGGGGTTTCTTCGGCATCTTCCCCGGTTTCCGACTCCCCGGAGCTGGCCTTGGCGGCCGCCGGGGCGGGCTCGGACGGAGCGCCCTCGGTCGGGGCCTTGGGCGCGGTGGCGCTGCCGCCACAACCGACCATCGTCCAGGTGCTCAACATGACGACTGAAAGCGCTCGCATCGAGCTAATCCATCCGACGGCGACTACGCTGTCAAGCGCGCCAACGACGCGGCACTATTTCAATCAGGCCGTCACTCCACGGTCACCGTCTTGGCCAGGTTCCGCGGCTGGTCCACGTCGGTGCCCTTGAGATCCGCCATGTGATACGCGAGCAGCTGCAGCGGCAGGATCGCGATCATCGGCAGCACCACTTCGGGAACCTCCGGAAGCGGCAGCGTGACCTGGGCGAGCCTCTCCGCCTGCCGGTCCCCATCGCTGACGACGGCGATCACCTGCCCATCGCGCGCGCGCACTTCTTCCACGTTGGAGAGCGTCTTCTCGTACTGCCGGTCCTTGGGCATCACGACCACGACCGGCATGTTGGCGTCGATCAGCGCGATGGGGCCGTGCTTCATTTCGCCGGCCGCGTACGCTTCGGCGTGCGCGTAGCTGATCTCTTTCAGCTTCAGTGCACCTTCGAGAGCGATGGGGAAGCCCAGCCCGCGGCCCAAGAACAACATGTGGTCGGCGTGCTGCCAGCTGCGAGCAACGCTCAAGGCGGTGTCATCACGATTCAGCGTGTCGCGCATGGCGTTCGGCAGCTCGAGTAGTGCCTGGAGCGTCTGCCGCGCCGGCTCTTCAGCGAGCGTGTTCCGGGTGCGCCCGAGGTACACGGAGAGCAACAGCATGGCCACCAGCTGTGTCGTGAAGCACTTGGTGGACGCCACGCCGATCTCCGGTCCCGCGTGGGTGTAGAGCGCTCCATGCGCCGCCCGGGGGATGGCACTGTCGAGGACGTTGGCGACCGCCAGCACCCGTGCGCCGGCTTCCCGGGCAGAGCGAACCGCCGCGAGAGTGTCCGCTGTCTCCCCCGACTGACTCACCGCCACGACCAGATCCCGGGGCGTAAGCACCGCATCTCGATAGCGCACCTCGCTGGCCAGCTCCGCATGAGCCGGGATCCTCGCGAGCTGCTCGATCCAATAGCGGCCCAGGAGAGCCGCGTGATAGCTCGTACCGCAGGCCAGCAGGATCACGCGGTCCACGTTCTTGACGGTCTCTTCGTCGAGACCAATCTCGGCTCCGACGACCTCCGCCGTCTCCAGTCGCACCCGTCCGCGCAAGGTGTCTTCCACGGCGCGGGGTTGCTCGAAGATCTCCTTGAGCATGAAGTGCTTGTAGCCGCCCTTCTCCGCCTGCACCGGGCTCCAATTGATCTGCTTCGCCTCGCGCTCCACGGGCTCACCGGCGAGCGTCTCGATGCGAGCTCCATCGCGCGTGAGCTCCGCCATCTCGCCGTCCTCGAGGAACAGCATGCGTCGCGTGTGACCGAGCAGCGCCGGAATGTCACTGCCACACAAGGTTTCGCCGTCACCGAGGCCAATGACCAGCGGCGAAGCGCTCTTGGCCACGACCAGACGATCCGGGTCCCGCCGCGAGATCACGGCCAGCGCGTAGGCGCCTCGCACCTCCGACAGCGCCGCCCGCACCGCATCGAACAAGCTCTTTTCCGAATCGAGCTTGCGGCTCACGAGATGGGCGACGATTTCCGTGTCGGTGTCACTCGAGAAGCGCACGCCATCCGCCTCGAGGGCCTGCTTCAGCTCGAGGTGATTCTCGATGATGCCGTTGTGCACCACTGCCACGTCGCCCGCGGCGTGGGGGTGCGCGTTCGGCTCGCTGGGCCGGCCGTGGGTCGCCCAACGGGTGTGGCCGAGGCCAGTGCTGCCTTCGATGGCGCGACTCGAAAGCGCTCGATCCAAGTTGTCGAGCTTGCCTACCGCACGAACGATCTCGATCTGCTGTCCATCGTGAACGGCGAGCCCCGCCGAGTCATAGCCCCGGTATTCGAGCTTCCGGAGACCGTCCAACAAGATGGGAGCAGCGCTCCGAGGGCCTACGTAACCGACGATTCCACACATGGCTGTTCCTCACCGTTTCGCGGGGGCCCCCGAACATTCAGGCCGCCACTCCCGAGATTTCGCACTCCCGAGGCCGCCGGGCCAGTTTTGGTCGAGAACCCGGCGGAGCCACCGACAAAGCGCGGCTCAGTAGGGGTTGTCGGTACCGCCGCCGGGAGCCGCCGGAGCCGGAGCCGCGGTGGGCTTGGGGCTGGGAGCGGGCGGAGGCGTCTTCTTTTGTTGGGACGGCGCGGCAGGCGGCGCGCCGAGCTTCTTCGTCGGGGGCTTCGGCGCGGGAGCGACGGGCGTCGGAGTCGGCGCCGGTGGCGCCTCCTCCTCCGTCTCTTTCTCGCCGTCGTCTTCGGCCTTCTCCGGAGGACTCTCCTCTTCCGTCTCGCCGCTGCTCGCTCCGGCCGGTTCGCCCGCGGTGGTCGCGGCGCCCGGCTCGGCGCTGAGCACTGGCTCGGCCGCGGGCTCCGGCGGGGTCTCCGGCGTGGCTGCTTGGGGCGTCGCGGACTCGGCAGCCGTCGGCGTGCTCTCGCTGCGGTTGCGGATCAGCCCGAAAATCAGCACCGCGATCACCGCGGCGATCGCGATCCACGCGGCCGTCGGCACTCTCCGCAAGCGATCCGACAAGGTCTCCGGCGCTGCTACGGCGCTGTCGGAAGAGGGCGGCGGCTCGCTGTCGCGCGCGTCGTCCTCGTCGTCGTCCACCCGTCTGCGGCGCGGCCGCCTTGCCTCTACGGCGGGCTTGGCGGCGACCTTCGGCTTCTCGACGCGCTTGGACGGAAGCCCCTGGCTCTCGGCGCGCGCCGCCTTCTGAGTCTGCGCCTTCCGCTTGGACCGGGTGGGTTTCCTTCCGCTGCGCTTGGCCATCCCGGATCCCCCGACTCAGCCGTTCAGCGCTTCCGCACCGCCGATGATCTCCATGAGCTCGGTGGTGATGGCGGCCTGACGCGCGCGGTTGTACTGCAGCGTGAGCTTGCTGATCATCTCGGAAGCGTTCTTGGTCGCGGAGTCCATCGCCGTCATGCGTGCACCGAGCTCGGACGCCATGGACTCGAGCAGTGCCCGCAAGATCGAGATCTCCACGTACATCGGGACCAAGCGCTCCATCAGCGCTTCCTTGTTCGGCTCGAAGATGAACTCGCGCTCGTAGCCGCCGTCCACCTTCGCCTCGCCCTTGTCTCCAGGCTCGTCCAGCCGAAGCGGGAACAGCGGCTCAGCCACCACCCGCTGCGTCATGGCGCTCTTGAACTCGTTGTACACGACGTAGATGGCGTCCACCTCGCCGTCGACGAAGGGCTTGAGCACGGTGCGCGCGACGTTGCGGGCCTGCTCCAGATCCAGCCGGTCCCAGACGTCGGAAAACACGTGGAATATCGGTGCATTGCGCCGCCGGAAATAGTCCCGACCCTTGCGTCCGATGGTGGCGATCTGCACTTCTTGGCCATCCGCCTTCCGCTCGCGCCAGAGGCGCTCGGCGGCGCGCAAGATGTTGGTGTTGAACGCACCGCACAGTCCGCGGTCGCTGGTCACCACCAGCAGGAGCGTACGCTTCTCGGGCCGGCGGGCGAGCAACGGATGGTCGATGTCGATTCCGCCCTCGTCCTCTTCCATTCGCCGGTTCGCCGCCGCGGTGACCTCCCGGAGCACGTCGCCAGTCTTCACCGCGTAGGGCCGAAGCGCCAAGATGCGTTGCTGAGCGCGGTTCAACCGAGCACCCGCGACCATCTTCATGGCGCGGGTGATCTTCTGCGTGCTCCGGACGGTGCCGATGCGTTTGCGGATCGCCTTGAGATTCGCCACGAATGCCTCAGTCGTCCTTGGAGGCGACGAAGCCCTTGCCGAACTTCTTCAGCGCCTTGTCGAGCTTCTTCTTGATGTCGTCAGTGAGCTCGCGCTTGGTGCGGATCTCCTCCCACAAGCCCGGGTGCTTCTCGTCGAGGTAACGGAACAGCTCCATCTCGTACTGACGCAGCGAATCCACCGGGAGCTTGTCCACGTATCCCTGCGTGCCCGCGTAGATGATGACGACCTGCTTCTCCACCGGCTGCGGTACGTACTGGCCTTGCTTGAGGAGCTCCGTGAGACGCGCGCCACGCTCGAGCTGAGCGCGGGTGGCGGCGTCCAGATCGCTGGCAAACTGGGAGAACGCGGCCATCTCGCGGTACTGCGCCAGCTCCAGGCGCAGCGTGCCCGCGATCTTCTTCATCGCCTTGATCTGCGCGTTCCCGCCCACGCGGCTCACGGAGATACCGACGTTGATGGCCGGCCGAACACCGGAATAGAAGAGGTCGCTCTCCAGGAAGATCTGCCCGTCCGTGATGCTGATCACGTTGGTGGGAATGTAGGCGGACACGTCGCCGGCCTGCGTCTCGATGATGGGCAGCGCCGTGAGCGAGCCACCCGAGTGCGGGTCACGCGCGATCTCGAGCTCGGCCTTGTTGTCCTGCGCCTTCAGGTACTCCTCGGCCTTTTCGTGGCCTTCCTCGCCGATGTGCACCTTGTCGTCCACGCCACGGAAGTCCCAATCGCCAGCGGGCACCTTGGTGTCCTTCTTCACCACGAAGTAGCGGTTGCCCATCTTCGCCGCGCGCTCCAGGAGGCGCGAGTGGATGTAGAACACGTCGCCCGGATATGCCTCGCGCCCCGGCGGGCGGCGGAGGAGCAGCGACATCTGGCGATAGGCCACGGCCTGCTTGGACAGATCGTCGTAGATGACCAACGCATGGCGGCCGGTGTCGCGGAAGTACTCGCCCATGGTGACGCCGGCATAGGGCGCCAGGAACTGCAGCGGCGCGGGCTCGGTCGCCGTAGCGACCACCACGGTCGTGTAGTCCATGGCCCCGTGGGCTGCGAGCTTGTCCACCACCTGCGCCACGGTGGACGCCTTCTGTCCGATGGCGACGTAGATGCAGAAGACGTCTTTGCCCTTCTGGTTGATGATGGTGTCGGTCGCGATGGCGGTCTTGCCGGTCTGGCGGTCACCGATGATGAGCTCGCGCTGACCGCGTCCGATGGGAATCATGCTGTCGATGGCCTTGAGGCCCGTCTGCAGCGGCTCCTTCACGGGCTGGCGACCGATGATGCCCGGGGCCTTCACCTCGATGCGGCGGCGGTCCTTGGTGTCGATGGCGCCCTTGCCGTCCACCGGCTGACCCAAGGAGTTGACCACGCGGCCGACCACGGCTTCGCCCACCGGCACGTCGGCGATGCGGCCCGTGCGCTTCACCACGTCGCCTTCCTTGATGGTCGTGCTGTCGCCCAGGATGGCAACGCCGACGCTGTCCTGGTCCAGGTTCAACACCAGACCGAAGATGCGCCCGGGAAACTCCACGAGCTCGCCGGCCATGGCGCTGTCGAGACCGTAGATGCGGGCGATACCGTCACCGCAGGTGAGGACCGTTCCGGTCTCGGTGACGAGCGCGGCGCGGTCGAAGTTCTGAATCTGCTGCTTGATGATCTGGGAGATCTCGTCGGCACTGAGCTGCATGGTTCGTCTCTCGTACGGGCAAGGGTCCGTAAAGGCGCGCTCGCGCGCGCGAGGTTCGTTCAGGAAAGGAGCTGGCGCTCGAGCGCGTCCAGACGTCCCTTGATGCTGCCATCGATGGTGTTGTCACCAATGCGGGTGACGATACCGCCGATCAGTGAAGGGTCTTGCTTGCGCTCGATCACGATCTTGCGGGAGGTGACGCTCTCGAGCTTCTTCGCGAGCTGGTCGTAGGTCGCTTCGGAAAGCGGCGCGGCGCTGGTGACCACCGCTCGCACGATGCCGGCCTTTTCGTCCGCCAAGGTCCCGAGCCGCCGGGCGATGTCCGGCAGCGCGCTGAGGCGTCGGCGCTGCGCCAAGAGCTTGATGGTGTTCACCGCCAGCTCCCCGAGGCCGAGGCGCCGGGAAAGCTCCACCAGGAGCTTCTGCCGCGCGTCTTCCTCGACCAGCGGATTGTCCAGGGTGGCGCGCAGATCGGCGCTCTCGCCGTAGACGCGGGCCATGCTCCGAATCTGCTCGCTCAAGCGCTCGAGCTGACCCGTCTCCACGCCCAGCTCGAACACGGCCCGCGCGTAGCGGTCTGCAATGGCGGCGTTGCTCACGCTCGTCCTCCTCGCGCGTTCACGGCCTGCTCGAGGCCCTTGACGTACTCCTCCGAAAGCCGCTGCTGATCAGTGGCCGATACCTGCTTCTCGAGGGACTTCCGCGCGGAATCCATCGCCGTGTGCACCGTCTCCGCGAGCAGCTGCTCGCGAACGGCCTTGAGCTCGTGCTCGATCAGCAGGTGTGCATCGCGCTCCATGCGGGCGCGCTTGTCCTCGGCCTCCGCCAATATGCGCGCGCGCTCGGCCTCGCCGGCCTCGCGCATCTCGCGCTTCACGCGCTCGATCTCGTCGTCCACGTGGGCGAGCTTGTCCTCGTAGTCCGCGAGGCGATCCGCCGCCTCGCGCTTCATGCGCTGAGCGTCGTCCATGCCTTGCATGATCGTGCTCTTGCGCTTCTTCAAGGCGTCCGCGACGGGGCGCGCGCCGAACCGACCCAACAAATAAAAGAGAATCGCGGTGTTGATGAGCAACGCCCCGAGCGGTGGAGGGGTGCCCGGTTTGCGCCACAAAAGGCCCGGTTCCGAGCTTTCGCTCTCACCGATGAGGCCGGTGAACCAGTTGATCTCTCCGGGAACGTGGCCGCCGTGCTCGGCGCCCTGCTCCCCCGAGGCGCCGTGCTCCGCGGGCATACCGTGCTCCGCGGCGGTGGGCTCTGAGTGGCCTTCTTGCGCCAGCGCTCCACCCGCCACCAGCAATGCGGCGAAGGCGACGACCAGTGCGACCTTGCGCATCAGCTGAGCTCCCTTCCGAGAACCCGGTTCGCGATGTCACGAGCGAGTTGTTCCGCACGACGCCCGAGATCGAAACGAATCGTCGCCGCCTGCTCGGAGATCTTCTTGCGGCCCTCTTCGGCGATCTTGTTGGTGACCTCGCGGGCTTCGTCCAAGATCTTCGCTTCCAGCTTGGCGGTCTCGCTGCGCGCCTTGTCGCGCTCTTCCGCCGCCACGGCGTTGATGCGCTCCAGCTCCCGCTCGTACTTCTGCAGCAATACGCCGGCTTCTTCTTGCATCTTGCGGGCCTCGGCGCGTGCGCCTTCGGTCCGCTTCTCGCGCTCTTCGAAGATCCGCAGTACCGGATCGAAGAGCAGCGGCTTCAAGATCAGCACCAGCAGGGCAAACAGCCCCATCTGCACCACGAAGGTGAGGTCCAGATCGACGGTCACGCCTGCGCCACTCATTGCGAGGGTGAGGGGCGCAGCCATCGCGCTAGGGTCGAGCGTCACGGGCACTCCTGAGGGGTGGGAGCCGGGTGCTTGCCAGTCGAAAAATTCGCCTGGAAACGCCAGCGGCGCGCGGCTCGTACCACCTCGGGAGCCGAGTGTCTATAGGCCTTGGAACACCTCGATTTCATGAGGGAAATCCGGACACCATGGGGTCGGCGCGGGAACCCTCCGGAGCCCTTCCAGAGGCTGGCCTGGGAGCAGCTCGGCATACGGGCGCCCAGAGCCCGGATCGCGAGCGTCCGGGGCCACCTCCAGCAGGGGGATCAGGGCGAACCCACGTTCCGCGAGGCGGGGGTGAGGCAGCGACGGCGCCACGCTGCGCTGAAGCCCCGGGGACCAGAGCAGGTCCAGATCCAGGGTCCGAGGGCCCCAGCGGACCCTGCGCTCGCGGCCCTGACGCCGCTCCACCGCCAGGAGGGCGTCGAGCAGCGTCTCGGGAGACAGCTCGGAATCGAGGCGAAGGGCCGCATTGAGGTAGGGTCCCTGCTTCGGTCCACCGACCGGATCCGTCTCGAACAGCGTGGAAACGGCCACAATTGTGCCATTTTCGGCGCAGCCCTGGACCCCCGCCCGAAGCCGCGCGAGGCGGTCGCCCAGGTTCGAGCCCAAACCGATGACGTAGCGGAGCACGGGGCGATTGTAGCTGTGCTATCGACGCGGGGTGTTCGAGGTCACCCACGGTGAGCTGTTCCTGATCGTCTTCGTGACGGTGGCGGTGGTGTCCGCGCCCTGGTGGCCTCGGGCGGGAATCGCCCTCAGCCGAGCGCTGGGGGGCGACAAACGCCAGCGCTAACCCAGGTATTTCCGCAGATTTGGCGGAAGCCGACTAAACTCCCGGAGCGTGGCGTCCGACGCACCCGAGAGCCCGCCCCCGGCGCTGGTGTTTGTCAGTGACGAGTCGGAGGAAGGGCCGCTCCTAGCCCGTGCGCTGTCGGAGCGAGGCTTCGATGCGCACGCCGTGCCCACGGGTGTGCTGAACGAACGCGCGTCGACGCGTCCTCCGCGTGTCGTCGTCTGCGATCTCGACGCCACGGGGGCTCTCGCCGCAGTGGAGAAGCTCCGGGAGCTGCCGGACGGCGAGCACATCGACGTCATCTTCCTGTCGGCCGAAGAACCGGAAGAAGCCGACGCCCTCACGGAGCAGAGCAGCGGCCTGTTCTTGCGTCCGGTGGATCCCAGCGCGCTGGTGCACAAGATCGAGGCCTTGCTCGGCATGCCTCCCGCAGAGCCGCAGCCCGAGCTGCCCTCCACCACGCCGCCACGCACGGCAGGCAGCGCGACCCCGAACGCTCAGCCTCCAGAGGCCGACTTCCCTTCCCACTCCAGCGTGCCGGTGGACGACGAGCACAGCTACCCGAGCTTGCCCGCTCCGGTGCCCCTGGGGTTTGCACCCGAGCCAGAGGCGCCACGGCACATCCCGCAGACGGAAATGAGCCCGGAGCTCGAGTCGCTGCTCGCTCGCGCGGAGCAACGCATCGGTTCCATGGCGCCGGGACGAAGCGACAAACCACCTCCTTCGCTGCGCATGTCCCCGGACGAAGAAGTCGAGGCGGTGCTGCCCGTAGAAGTTCTCGCGGCCCTCGACGAGCCCCTCGATCTCGAAGCCCAGGACGATGACTCCGACATCGGCAGCGCCTACGGCACGCGTTCTGGAAGTGCCAGCGGACGCACGGGCCTCGGAACGGGAACGGGGACGCACTCTGCAGGAGGCACCGGCCTCGGCACTGCGGCCGGCACCGTGGCGGGCCCGCTGTCTCAAGCCTTCGTCCCGCACATGAGCACGGCGGGGGCGGAACCCACCGCACCACCGCCCCGCGGCACCAGCGGGGGACGGACCAACGTCGCCAGTCAGCCGCCGGCAACGCCACGCACCGGCGCGCAAGCCTCCACACGGCCCCCCGAGGGCTCGGGTCGGGCGCAACCCCCGAGCTGGCCCGCGCCCCCACCCAACGCGATGGTCACCGCGGTGGAGGCGCGAGGTCTGTCCGGAACGCCATCGTCCCGCTCGCTACCGGAGATCATCGAGCCCCGTCCGCCACGACCCTACGACGTACCGCTGGGCGCTCCTCCACCGGTGCGCATCGATCCCGTGCCCACCGCAGCCCCGGCCGCCCCGCGCACGCCGGACATTCCCTCGGTGCTCGGGCGTGGCGACGCCCTCGAGGCGCTCGCCCGGGCAGTGCGTTCGCGATTCAGCGGGGCCCTGGCGCTGGAGGACGGCGCTGGGATCCGACGCGTGGTGATGCGCGACGGCGACATCGTGATCGCCGCGTCGGGCGCCGAGGGTGAGAGCCTGGTGGCGTTCTTGAGCGAGCGCGGCGTACTCGCACCGGACATCGCCACGCGCCTGGGGCATCGCCTTCCCGCCTTCGGCCGCCATGCCGGCGCGGCGCTGATCGCCAACGGGCATCTGCGCCAGGACGAGCTGTGGCCGGTGCTGCGTGCTCACTCCGAGTGGATCCTGGGACACATCGTGTTGATGGACAGCGGAGGAGCCAGCGTGGAGCGTGACGTCCCGCCCCGCCTCGCGGCCGAGCCCGCGGCCTTCGGCGGCGCCACCGGCGCAGAAGTGCTGGTCGAGATCGGTCGCCGGGTGATCTCCCCGGAAGACGCCATGGCTCGTCTCGGCGGCGCGGATGCGCGGCTGAACCAAGGTCCCAGCGCTTCGCTCTTGAACGAGTGCGCACTCCCGGATTCCGAGGTGGCCTTGGTGCAGCGCCTCTCGGGCAACACCGCGGGGGAAGCCGTCGCTGCCGCCCCCGACCCGGCGTTTGCGGCGGTGCTCTTGTGCCTCCGATGCCTGGGCGTGCTCGAGGTGTTGGGCCCAAGCCCGGCCCAGGCGGCCGCCGAGGCGCCGGCTCCGGTTCAGCTCGATGCCCTGGACGAGAACGCCATCCGACAGCGCATCGTCGCTCGCCGCGCGCTGGTGGACGAAGGCGACTATTTCGCGCTGCTGGGTGTGAGTCGAGGGGCCACAGGGTACGACGTTCGGCGCGCCTACCTCGAGCTCCGGCGAGAGCTCGAGCCCAGCCGCCTGCTCACGGCAGCCAACGCGGACCTCAGGGACGACCTGGATTTGGTCATCGAGGTGCTCGACGAAGCCTACGAGATCCTTCGAGACAATGCCCGACGCGAGCGCTATCGACGCGCGCTGGAGGCGACGCCCGCCTGAGCCCGTGGTAATTTGTCCGTGGCTGGGACAAACGATGAAACGCGCACGCTTGCTTTCTGGGCTGGCTCTTGGCGTCGCGTTGGGTGCGCCACGAATCGCGGCAGCGGCACCCGACGCCGGCGCGGCTCCGACTCCGGGTGAGGTGATCGCCGAGTACTGCTCGGCCACCGACTACGAGTGCACCACTGCTCCGCTGGCCTACGCCAAGACCATCGAGCTGCCCGTGGCGTTCGACTGGGACACCGGTTGGATCCCGAACGGCAGCAACATCCAGGTTCGGTTCTTCGTCAAGCTTCCGGCCCAGACCACGGTGGAGCTCGAAGGCAGCTTCGAGACCACCTGGCCCGAGCCCATGACCCTCGCAACGCCCGGCGGGGGGCGTGGGTTCTTGAGCTTCGAGTACGGCCTGGAGGTCGGTGCTCAGGCAAAGGTGGATCTCACCGTCGGCGGTGTCGGCATCAAGTGGCAGGGGAACATCCCCTTCGTGCCCAAGGTCGACTGGAAAATGGCGGGCGAGAAGGAGTTCACCTCTTGGGCCTTCGAGCCGAACGGAGTGAGCGCAAGCGGGCTGTCACCCAAGCTCCGGCTCTTCGAGGTCAACGTGCTGAGCCTGGCCGGCATCCCAAGCCAGATCAGCAAGGGCGGCGTCGCTCTCGACGCGAAGGGCGAGCTCACCGCCACGTACCAGACGGAGCGGATGCGCATCGAGCCGGCGAAGGTCACGGACACCAACATCGAGAGCGAGAACGGCACCACCCTGCGGGACTTCGCCGGTGGCGCTTTCGTGGAGTACGACGTGTTCCCCGAAGGGCGCGTGGACTACGTGGGCACCATCCACCTGATCCCGTCCTTCTTCTTGACGGTGTTGGGCAAGGATTTCTCGATTCCCATCGTCGACGTCCCCGCCAGCCTCAAGGTCGGATCGCAGGATTTCATCTTCGATCCCGTGCGAGTCCACGTGCCGCTGCCGGACATCGAGCCGCTGCCCGCGGAGCTCGATTTCGGCGCCGTGGAGCTCGGAAAATCCAAGAAGCTCAGCGTCTCCCTTTCCAACGTGGGTGAGGCCAAGGCGCGCGCCGTCGCCTTCGTCGATTCGTCCATGACCAGCACCTTCGGCGCTCTGCCGCCCGAAGTGTTCGTGGAGTCGATGCAGAAGCAATCCGCCGACGTGGTGTTCGAACCGCAGGCGATGGGTCCCTTCGAGACAGTGCTGACCTACGTGACGAACGACCCGGACGATCGCTTTCGCAAGATCACGTTGCGGGGGACCGGCGTGGGGCCGGGGGAAGCACCGGACGGCGGTACGGACGGCGTGATCCCGAAGCAGGACGCCTCCGGGGATGCCGCGGGCTGTGGCTGCCGGACACCTGCACCGCGCCAAGACGCTCCCGGTGGAGCTTGGCTCGTCATGACGGGCGCGGTTCTGCTGGTTCGCCGGCGGCGGCGCTGAGCAGCTCCTCCGCGCTCTCTTTTCGGAGCAGTTGGCCGCGACCGCGCTCAGCGGCGGCCAACAGCCTGCTGCGCTTGGCGCGTCGTTTTTTGTCACGAGCCAAGACGCGATCGAAGCTTTCGCCGTCCATCACGCGAAGCTCGGGATCGAGCAACAGCTCGGCATCGGTCTCCACGGTCTCACCGGCGATCGGCTCGCGGAGCGCCGAGAGCCGATACTCGAAGTGGTCAGGGTGCTCTTCTTTGAGCGCGCGCCATTCGTCCCGTTGTCGCTGGGCTTCTTCGCTCAACGCGGCATCCTTGCCCAGCATCCGGCGCACGGCCCCGAGCAGACGCGGCGCCCGACGCAGCCAGAAAAACGGGGGCAGCCACTCCCACCAGCGCACCCGCGCTCGGGCGAGCAGCAACACGGCCGCCAGAACCGGAAGCATCTTCTCGCGGCATTCGCTCCCGAGGCAGGTCGCGAGCACCGCCAGGCGCTCGCTGAGCGCCGTGGCCGAGACGACGCTCCAGCGCTGCCGGGCCGCGGCCTCCTGCTCGTTGGCCAGATCCACCGCCAGCGCCCTCGAGCAAGCCCGCTCCGTATCCGGGTCCTTCGCGCGGGACAGCCGGCCGAGCTTGGTGTCGAGGCTGGCGGACAGGGCCAGCAGCATGGTGCACGCCTCGCTGGCCACGAAGCTCGCGTCGTGCAGTCGCTCTTCGTCGACCTCGAGGCTGACCAACGCTCCCGTGGTGGCGTCCAGGGTGCGACGAACCGCGATGCGCCCCAAGCTGCAGCGCCGCGCGAAGAAGCTGCCCTCGGGTTCCGTCGGCTCGTAGTGGTGGACCACGAGGTAGCGCCGAGTAGGAAACGCGAGGTCCAACGCTTTGCCCAGGCGAGCCGCTACACGCGCGAGGGCGCTCTCTCGGGGCTTCTGGAACGGCCACAGCGTCACCCCCACGGAGAACACGTCGATGCCTTCGTCCACGGCTTTGGCGCCCAAGTCTTCGTCCTCGAGCCCGAGTCCGTCGACGTAGTCAGCGATCTCCGGCAGGCCCCGGAGCTCGGCGCGCGGCGCACGGGTCGTCACCAACAGCGGCTCGAGGCGCGGACGCCGGCCGACGAACGCCACGTGGGTGCCCTCCGCCCAGGCCGCGTGCAGCTGATCCTTGTCGACCAGCGTGGCCGCGCGAGTCTCGCCTTCCGGCGTGTCTACCAGCGAGCTCAGCACCACGATGGTCTTGCCGCGCACGTCCTCCGCCAAGCGCGCCAGATCGAACCCGCATTCCAACGAGACGTCGTAGGTCGAGATCTCGGTACCGAACCGCGACGCCTGCGCACGCCAGGCGTCGAGCTCGCCGCGGGTGGTGCGATTGTTGACGACCAACAGGATCTCGGCTCGCTCGTTCCGTCGATAGCGCTCCGCAACGCGCACCCCCGTCTCCCGAAACTGCACCCGGCGAAGCTCCTCGGGGGCTTCGATGCGCCCCAGGAGCAGCTCCGCCGAGAGCCGGATTTCCGAGTACGCCTCGGCCCCGACGCGCACCGCCAGCGTACCCGAAATCTCCGCCGACTCCCCGGGACCGAGCGTCGCGAGCTCGCGTTCGAACCCGGGCGAGAGGGAGACGCGCGCGTCGGCCTCGTCGAAGTACGCCACGTCCGGAGCCTCCGTCGAAATGCGGGTGACGATCCGCCGCGCGAGCTCGCTGCTCTTGCCGAACGCTCGCCCCGAAACGTTCGTGACGCGGTACGAGACGCGAGCTGCCTCTCCCGGTGCCAGGGACGGCAGTGTCTCGAGGGGCGACACCTCCACCGGAAAGCGAACCACGAACTGTCGCACGGCGTCCGTCAGCTGCCGCTCGAAGGTGGGAAACTCCCGGCGCACCGCCGGCAGGTAGCCGCGGAATCGAATGCGCTCGCTCTCTGCGAGAGCGTCCCCCGCCGTCGTCGGCTCGTAGTCGCCGATGGTGAACACCAAGGAGCCCTCGAAGCGATGGGTCTGCCCCGGCTGCAGTGGATGCGGGAGCAGGAGCTCGGCGTCGTGTGGCGCGATCCAGCGTTCGGACCGGAGCGCGACTCGCACTTCCGAGCGCGCCGGCGTGGGCATGCCCCCGACGTTGGTCACCTCCACGTCGCGGACGTGCACCTTCTCCCCCGGTTCGTACACGCCATCGCCATTGTCGCTCTGGTGCGCGAGCCCCGCGACGCGTAGCTCGAAGCGCGACGGATAGGTCCCCGCCTGAGCTCCATCCATCACGACGATGGCGAAGGAGCCGCCCGGGCCGTGCCCCCCGGAGCGAAGCTCCGAGCGCGGGGCGGATCCGTCGCGGCCAGCGCGCCCGCTGGAGCCGCCGGGATTCGAGTGGGAGGTCGTGCGCGTCTGAGAGTTCCCCTGGGAGTCCGTGTAGGTCTCGGACTCGGTCCAGTGGTAGGAGCTGCCGCCGGAGCCTCCGGGCCCCCCCGAGCCGCCGCTTCCGTGGCGGCCCGGATCGCCGCCTTCGCCACCGTCCACGCCGGAGCGCACCAACATCAACAGCGGGGTATCGGCCTCCACGACGCGGACCACCACCGTGCCGCCGCCACCCCCATTCGCGCCGTGGCCGCCGCGCCCACCGTCGCCACCGTCGCCCCCCGGTCCGCCATCCCCGCCGGAGCTGTAGCGCGTCGCATCGCTGCCACTGCTCCCTCGTGCCCCGTTGCCCCCACGTCCCCCACGCCCGCCGTCACCGCCGCGGCCGCCTCGCGCCACCAGATCCACGAATCCCGCGTCGCCCACCTCGAAGCTTCGGCTGACGCGCTTGCTTCGCCCCTCTGGGCTTCGCGCGTCGCCTTCGACAGTAGCGACGCCCCCGCGGTCGTCGCGCAGCACGACGTCGATGCCCCCTCCGCTCTGGCCGCGCTGGGCCGGCCCGGCGTCTTCCCCACGACGTCCATCAGCCCCCGAGGCCACGCCTGACGCGCCGCGACGTCCATGCTGTCCGTCCGCCCCGGCGCGCCCGGACACGTCGACGCGCAGCAGCACGCCGTCCGTGGGCGTGGACGAATCTGTACGCCGGTCCCCTCGCTCGCGATACGGATCCACCGCTCACGAGCATACGCGTCGAGCGCGCGTTCCGGACCCTGCCGAAACGCGCGCTCGACGACTTTTGCGTATTATTTCGAGCCAGCAGCGCCCGCGGCGCCCGCAGCGCCCGCCGCACCGGCCATGCCGCCGGAACCCGCAGCGCCGGCCATGCCGCCGGAACCTGCGGCTCCAGCCATGCCACCGGACCCGGACGAGCCGGACATGCCGCCGGACCCGGACGAGCCGGACATGCCGCCGGAACCAGCGGAGCCGCCACCAGTGCCACCGGATCCACCGGTCGCGCCGCTACCGCCGCTACCGCCGCTGCCGGAGCTGTCGTCGTCGCTTCCGCAACCCACGACCGTAAAGGAGACACAGGCCATGAGGCCCAACAAAGTAGCGAGACGTCGCATCCAAATTCCTCCGTTTTCGTTTCTTCTCGGTCGAGACCGAGAACAAGCACCAATCAAGTACTCAACATCATAGCGGCTCAGATAATTTCCGCACGTTCTCCGCTCGTTGCAGCCTGCAGAGGTGGCGAACATTTTTCGCAGCAGGGCTGGCGTGAGGAGCATTGTGGCTCAAGATAGACCAGGTCAATTGGGCTTTTTGCCCCGCCTTTGGGGCAGCAAACACATGCATATCGCGGTCATTTCCGATCTCCACCTGGGCTCCGGCGGTCCGGCGGATCTGTTCGGACATGACGACCACGAGTTTTTGCGCTTCCTGCATTTCCTCGAGAAGAATTTCGAACGCGTTGTGCTCTTGGGGGACATCTGGGAAACCCTCACGGGGCGTCATTTCGGCCAGGCGGCCGCGGAGCTGGCCCATGCCCGGGCGCACCATCGCGAGATCGCCGCGCGCTTTCGCACGCCGAAGTACCGCTACGTCCATGGCAACCACGACATCGTGGCGAGCACCGAAGGCGCCCCGGAAGAGCTGCTGCTCGGAGCCAACGGGGTCCGGGTGCTGTTCACGCACGGGCATCAGAACGATCCCATCGCCCGCCGCCTCAGCGAGATCGGCGTGTGGCTGGGAGGCTGGGTCCGTCGTCTGGGCTCGAGCACGCTGTACGAGCTCGGCAGACGGATGGACGCCAAGCGAGGCGGCGATCGCGAGACCGCGAGTTGCAATTTCCAACGTTGGGCAATGTCCGCGGCGACCGTTCGCGAGGCAGATGTCGTCGTCACGGGGCATACCCATGCCGCCGCTCGTGCAGAGCACGGGGATCGACTGTTCTTGAACAGCGGGTCCTGCGCCGAGGGTAAATATTCGTTCTGCACTTTGGATACCCAGGGCGGGCGATACAGCGTACACGACAGCTGGTAAGCCTCCCGCTCCCCTCATGACCCAAGAGTCCAGCGACAAACCGCGGGGCAAGTACTTGCTCACGCTGAGCCTCACTGCGTTGGGCATCGTGTACGGCGACATCGGCACCAGCCCGCTGTACGCGCTGCGCGAGTGCTTCTACGGCGCCCACGGCATCGCCGTGAACGAGGCCAACGTGCTCGGCGTGCTGTCCCTCATCTTCTGGGCGCTCACCGGCGTCATCTCCATCAAGTACCTCGGCTACGTGATGCGTGCCGACAACCGCGGCGAAGGCGGCATCTTGGCGTTGATGGCCCTGGCCGCGCGCACGTCCCACGCCGGCAAGCGCACGCGGGCGGTGCTGGTACTGGTCGGGCTGTTCGGTGCGGCGCTGCTCTATGGCGACGGAATGATCACGCCCGCCATCAGCGTGCTGAGCGCGGTGGAAGGCCTGAAAGTCTCGGCCCACGGCCTGGACGAGTGGGTAATTCCCATCACGATCGCCATCTTGATCGGCCTGTTTTTGTTTCAGCGGCGCGGAACCGCGGGGGTCGGCGCCGTGTTCGGCCCCATCACGCTCCTGTGGTTCGTGGTCATCGCCGTCATCGGCGTCGTTCACATCTTCCAGAGCCCCCACGTGCTCTTGGCGCTGTCCCCCAGCTACGCGGTGACGTTTCTGATCGACAACCGCACCCACGGCTTCCTCGTGCTCGGCGCCGTGTTCCTGGTCGTCACCGGTGGAGAAGCGCTGTACGCCGACATGGGCCACTTCGGCACGCGTCCGATTCGGCTGATGTGGTTCGCCGTCGTGCTGCCCGCGCTGGTGCTGAACTACTTCGGCCAGGGCGCGCTGCTCATCTCCGACCCCAGCGCGGCGCACAATCCCTTCTTCCGCATGGTGCCCCACTGGGCGCTCTTGCCGTTGGTGCTGCTCAGCACGTTGGCGACGATCATCGCGTCGCAGGCCGTGATCTCGGGCGCGTTCTCCCTCACGCGGCAAGCCACCATGCTCGGGTACTGGCCCCGAGTTCAAATCCTGCACACCTCCGCCAAGGAGATCGGGCAGATTTACGTTCCCAGCATCAACTGGATCCTGATGCTGGCGACCATCGGCTTGGTGCTCGGCTTCGAGACATCTTCCAACCTGGCCGCCGCCTACGGCATCGCCGTCACCACCACCATGGTGATCACGAGCCTCCTCGCGTACATCGTCGCGCGCCACGATTGGGGCTGGAAGTTGTGGACGGCCGGAGGCCTCACCGCCTTGTTCTTGACCGTGGACGTCACCTTCTTCGGTGCCAACATCGTGAAGGTGGCCCAGGGCGGCTGGTTCCCGCTGCTCATCGCCAGCGGCGTGTTCGTGTTGATGACCACCTGGAAACGCGGGCGCGAGCTCTTGGGCGAACGCATCAAGAGCCAGATCGTGCCGCTCTCGGACTTCTTCGAGCTGATGCGCATCGAGCGCCCGGCCCGCGTCCCCGGCTCCGCCGTGTTCATGACCAGCAACCCGGAGGGCGCGCCGCCAGCGCTGATGCACAACTTCCACCACAACCGCGTTGTGCACGAGCAGGTGATCCTGCTCACCCTCGTGACGGAAGAAGTCGCGCGGGTGGATGACGACAAGCGCGTTCAGGTGGAAGATCTAGGCGAAGGCTTCGTGCGTATCATCGCCTATTTCGGCTTCATGGAGACTCCGGACATCCCCGAGCTCCTCGCTCGCGAAGACACGCCCACCCCGCCGCTGCAGTTCACGACGTTCTTCCTCGGCCGCGAGACCGTGCTCGCGCGCGCCGAGCACGAGATGGCGGCCTGGCGCCAGCGGCTGTTCGGCTTCTTGTCGCGCACGTCCCTCGGCGCCACGGCGTTCTTCAACGTGCCGGCGGACCGCGTGATGGAAGTCGGCTCTCAGATCGAGCTCTGACCCGCCCTCGGACTGCTGCCCCGTTCGCGGGGTCTCCCGGATCGTGTCGCTCGGGATACCGGCAGATGCCGTCGGCCCGGCGCACAGGCGGGCGCTCAGGGTTGGGCCCTTCCCCGCGCCACGCACGCTCCGCTCTCGCAGCCGGCGACTAAAGCGTGTTGACAGTTTTGGCCAACACCGCCCTTCTCGGGCGTTGGGCATAGGCCCTTCCTGCTTCGACGAGGGTAGTTTCACGGACCACCAAGAGCGGTGGTTCGCCAGAGCTTCCCTCTCCACAGGCGTTTTGCGTCTCCGCGTGCTTCGCGGCGACAGGAGGCCAGTCTCCTTGGCCGAGTACGCGAGGGTACTGAGCCAAGCACACCGCAGCGTTCTCGTCGCGGTCGGCCTCGTGACCACAACTGCTGCAGTGAAAGGTGCGCTCCCCGAGGTCGAGCCGCTCGCCGATGGCCCCGCACGCGCTGCAGCGGCGTGTGCTGGGGTAGAAGCGGTCAGCCACGGTGAGCGTTGCGCCGTACCACTTCGCTTTGTAGGCGAGCTGTGCTCCGAACAGCGCCCAGGCGCTGTCCGCGATGGCGCGGGCGAGGCGGGTTTTGATGAGCCCCGAGATACTCAGCTTTTCGATGACCAAGTGACCGTGGGTCTGGGCCAGTCGGCTCGATTGGCGATGGGTGAAATCGTGTCGGATGTTGCGAATGCGCTGGTGCACGCGCGCAAGCTGGGCGCGGGCCTTGTACCGATTGCGCGAGCCCGGCTGCTTCCGGGACAGGCTGCGGCTCTTGCGCCGCAGCTTCGGTAGCGCGGCGCGGAGTGGACGTGGGCTTTCGATGTGCTCGACCTGCTCGCCGCTTTCGCTGGCAAGCACCGCGAAGGTCTTGAGCCCGCGGTCGATGCCGACCGGCGGAGCCTCCGCGCTGCCGTGGCGCCGCGCGGGATGCAGCTCGGCGGCCTCGACGTTCAAGGTCACGCGCCAGCGGCCGCCCTCGCGGGTGCTGACCGTGGCGAACAGCACCTTGGCGCGATCGCTCTTCAGCATGCGGCGCAGCCGGCGCGTGCATTCCCGGACGGCAATGCTGCCGAGCTTCGGCAGCCGCACGGAGCGCGGGTCGCCCTCGCCCACGCGGACGTCGTTCTTCTTGTTACGGATGCGGAACGACTGCCGCGCTTCCGACCTCTTCTTAAACTGGGGAAAGCCGGGAGGCTTACCCGAGCGCTCTCCCTTGCGACCCGCCGAGAAGGCTTGCAGCGCCCGCCCCAAATCGACCGCCGCCTCTTCGAACACCTGCTGGACGACCTCGGAGCGCCAGGAGAGCCCCACGCGCCCGTCCTCGTCCACCCCGGCTCGCTCCGATCGCTTCCATTCATTGAAGTCGTTGATGAGATCGAAGCCCGACCATGGCGGCTTCTCCTCGGCCTCGAGGGCGTTGATGACGAAGCGCAGGCACTGATTGAAGCCGAAGCGCGCCGCTCCCACGTGCCGCCGGAGCAGCTCCTCCTGCTCGCGCGTTGGCTGGAGCGTAAAGCTGAAGGTGGTGTGCCGAGTCACCCGGGCCACCCCGTGAGAGCAACGCGAGCAGCCGCAAGAATCACGAATCCGGCGTAGCTCCGCGTGGTCTTCTCGTAGCGCGTGGCCACGCGGCGAAACGCCTTCACTCGCCCGAACCAGCGCTCCACCGTGTTGCGGAGCCGGTACTTGTCGCGGTCGAGCTCGCGCTGGACCTTGCGATTCCTGCGCGAGGGGATGACCGCCTCGAACCCTGACGCCTGGATATGCGCCAGTGCGGCATTGCTGTCGTAGGCCCGGTCAGCGATGACAGCCTGTCCCGCACCCCGCTCCACGACGAGTGCATTCACCTGCGTCACGTCAGCCGCCTCGCCTCCCGTGACGATGAAGCGCACCAGCGCGCCCTCGGCTGAAACGAGCGCATGAACCTTTGTGGAAAAGCCACCGCGAGAACGGCCGAGACCTTCTGATGATTGCCCGCCCCCTTTTTCAGCGCGCCCGCCGCATGTGGATGCGCTTTCACGATGGTGCTGTCCATCAACAGGTCATCGGAAGGCCGCACTTGCAGCACTTCGTGAAGCTGGTGCCAGCGACCCGCCAGCGCCCAGCGCCGAAAGCGCCGATACACACTGCCCCACTTCCCAAACACCTCCGGCAAGTCGCGCCACGGTGCGCCCGTCCGTAGGATCCACAGCGTTGCTTCGATGAAGCGACGATTATCGTCGCCCTTTGGACCACGTGACGTGAGAGCGGAAACCAACGGTGCAATGTGTGCCCACTCGGCGTCGGAAAGCGCGACTCGAACCCCCATTCGCGCAGCCTACCAATAGCTGAACGCATGTCAAGCTAAACTCTCATCGAGGCAGGATTTCAGCACCAATCCCATCCAGAAACTGTCAACAGACTCTAGCTCCGGACACGGTTCACACTCCACGTTGGGGTCTTCCGGGCAATTCCGACCTGCCATTGCCTGGTTGAGCTGCTGAGCAGACGTTCGTGTGACGGCTTCCAGCGCGCACGGCTCACCGCAGGGGCCGCAGTCGCCCCGCGCGATCATCTCGCAGTCCGCATCGGAGGCGCAGGGCCCGTGCCGAACGTCGGGCGGCGCCGGCGCAGCAAGAACACCCACGCCGACAGCTTCGGGCTGCGGCGCGGAGGGCGGGGATGAGCTGCGCGGAGCTTCACAAGAGGAAGCGACAACCAAGACGGCGCCGACCATGAGCGGCTTCAGCGCCGGCGGACATCGGGAAGGCATCGCGGCATCCGTACCACGCAGACGCCCCTGCACGCACCGTCGCCGCACCCCCGGCGCTGGCCTTCTCTGTGTGTTGACGCGTTGGGCCTGAACGCGGTGGTTCCGCGGCGGACCGACAACACCAGCAGTCGAGATCCGGGGGAGCGGAGTGGGCAGGGCGAGCCCTGGCTCCTGGCGTCTGCCTTTGTTGGGGCGGCGCGATGCCCGTCGCGGCGCCCGCGGCGTCGGCGTAGGCTCGTGGCATGGCGTTTTCCGGAGGTGTGCGCGGCGGTGGCCATCGGCATGAACGTGCACTTGCCGCCGACGGACACCCTCGATCTGGCAGCCCTCGTCGTCTGTGCGCCCTCGTCACGCGGCGGCGCTCACTCCGCCGCGGGCGATGACGCGCCGTCCAGGACGTCGATCCCGATCTCGCCGTCTTCCACGCTGAGCAGCGCGACGTCCCCCGCCGCGAGCTCACCCCGAAGGATCTTCTCGGCCAGCGGCGCTTCCACCAGCCGCGCGATGGTGCGCTTCATGGGCCGGGCGCCCAGCGCCGGATCGAAGCCGCCGCCGTCGAGCAGAAAGTCCACCGCGCTGTCGTCCAGCTCCAGGCGCACGCCGCGCTGGGTGAACAGGGCGCGCCCCACGGAAGAGAGCAGCCTGCGCGCGATCTCGCGCACCTCTTCACGACCCAGCGGCGCGAACACCAGCACCTCGTCGATGCGGTTGTACAGCTCCGGCGCCAGCGCTGCCCGCGCTGCCGCCGTCACGCCGCGCTCCACGTCGTCCGCGCTGGGCCCGGACTCCGCGCCGAAGCCCACCCGCCGCCGCGCCGAGCTGCCGCTCGCCTCGGCGCCGATGTTGGACGTCATCAAGATCACGGTGTTGGTGAAGTCCACGGTGCGCCCGCGGCCGTCCGTCAGGCGCCCCTCGTCGAAGACGCCGAGGAACGTCTCGAGCACCTCCGGGTGCGCCTTCTCGATCTCGTCGAGCAGCACCACCTGGTACGGACGGCGCCGCACGCTCTCCGTCAGCTGGCCGCCGGCCTCGTGCCCCACGTAGCCGGGCGGCGCGCCGATCAACCTCGCCACCGAGTGCGGCTCGCCGTACTCCGACATGTCGATGCGCGTCATGGCGCTCTCGGCGTGGAACAACACCTCGGCGATGGCCTTGGCCGTCTCGGTCTTGCCCACGCCCGTGGGTCCCAAGAGCAGGAACGTTCCGATCGGCCGCCGACTGCCGAGCCCCGCGGCGTTACGCCGGAGAATGCGCGCGATACGACGGATCTGCGACTGGTGGCCGACCACGCGGGCCGCCAGGATGTTCTCCAAGTCGAGCATGCGATCCGCGTCGGTCTCGAGCAGGCGCTCGACCGGCATGTCCGCCGC
Organism: Polyangiaceae bacterium; assembly: GCA_020633235.1. Taxonomy (NCBI): domain Bacteria; kingdom Pseudomonadati; phylum Myxococcota; order Polyangiales; family Polyangiaceae; species Polyangiaceae bacterium. Next base: position 320,462 of record JACKEA010000003.1, read on the forward strand.
CTCGGCGACCACTTCGGCCACCGACTCCACGGTGACGGTGGTTCCGCCCCGGCGGCGGGTGCGCGCCCCTGCCAGATCCACGACGCTCACGGCCTTGTCCGGCAGCGCGCGCCCCGGCAAGTAGCGCACGGACCAGGCGATGGACAGCGCCAGGGCAGCGTCCTCGTATTTGACGTGATGGTGCGCCTCGAAGCTCGGCGCCAGCGCTTCGAGCACCAGGTAGGCGTCCTCGCGGCTGGGCTCTTCCACCTCCACGGCGGTGAAGCGCCGCGACAGCGCCGGGTCGCCCTCGATCACCTTCTTGTACTCGTCGTGAGTGGTCGCGCCGATGCAGGGCAGCTCACCCTTGGCCAACGCCAGCTTCAGGTCCGCCGAGATCTCCTCGCCGCCCTCGCCGGAGAACAGCTGGTGGATCTCGTCGAAGAACAGCACCACGCGGCCTTCGCCCGCGGCCACTTCCTTCTTGATTGCCGCAAAGCGTGCCGCCAGCGCGCCGCGCACGCCGGTACCGGCCAAGAGCTCGGTGATGGGCACCTCGATGATCACGCGATCGTCGAGGGACACCACGTCCTCGGCGCTGGCGATGCGCTGCGCCAGGGCGCGCACGACGCTGGTCTTCCCCACGCCGGCGTTGCCCACCAAAATGGGATTGTTCGCCTGGCGCTTGGCCAGCACGTCCAGCGCCTGCTCCACCTCCATGTGGCGCCCCACCACCGGATCCAGCTCCCCGCGCGCCGCGGCCAGCGTCAGGTTTCGCCCCAAGGACGAGATCGTCGCGAACTTCTGCGGCGGTAGCTCGAAGCGGCTGGCGGTGGGCGCCTTCTTCTTCTTCGCGACCGCGGTCTTCGGGGTCGACTTCGGCAGCGGGCAGGTCGACAGCACTCGTCCACTGGGCGGCGGCCGCGACGGCGCACGCGGCGCCGTGGGATCCGGAACCAGCGTCGGCGGCGGCGACTTCTTCTCCACGGGTGCCGGCGCCGACGGTGGGAACAAGGGAATGGTGACGCCCGACGGCGAGCGCTTGGCGGGAGCCGCAGCGCTGACCCTGGGTGCCGGTGCTTCGCGGCGGCCCACCACGCGGCGGAGTCCGAGTCCCACGTTCATGGCGGAGGCCCGGAGCCGACTCACGTCCACGCCCCGCTGGTCGAGGATGCGGTGCGCCGCCGTGCGGCGGTCGCCCACCAATGCCACGAGCAAGTGCACGGCCCCAGGGACCGGCGCGCCCATGCGCGCGGCGATGCCCCGAGACTTCTGCACCGCAGAGCGGATGGGATCGTCGAGCTCGTCGCTCGCGGCGTGCGCGCTTCGAAGCAGCTCGTCCCCATCGAGCTTCTTCTCCAACAGCAGATCCGACGCCGTGCTCGGCGTCGAGGCAATGGCTGCCAGGAGGTGGGCCGTCGAGACGCGTTCCTTGCGCCGGGCAGCCATCTCCTCAGCGAGCTTCTTGAGGGCTACCAGCTCGGGCTCGATGAGACGCGACTTCATGGGACACGACTCCCCATCTAGGGGCACGGTCCGACGTTTCGCAGCTTCCGGCGCCAGCGGCCAAGTTCCGCGCTCTGTCCTGCGACAGACACCGGCGCACTGTCCGAAAAGCGGACATCAAAGGCCGTTTCGGAGAGTGAGCGGCCCCCAATGTCCGCTTTTCGGACCTCGCCCGGGCGCGGCTCAGGGCAAACGCCGACTGAGGGCGTCGGCAACCCGGGCGCAGACGGCCCCTTGCAGGCTCTCGAGCTCGGAGGCGTCGACTTCCCAGGTGTCGCGCCACATCTCGACGTTGCTGGCGACCTCGATGAGCCGGGCCGTGAGCTTCAGGGTGTCGTCCAGCCGCGCGACGCTGCCGTCCACGACGAAGGCCGCCCCCAGGCGCTCGCCGACCTGTGCCGGGTCGTCCCCAGGCTCGAAACGGCCGCTGGCCGGGCCGGTGAGCACGCGCACGCCGGGCAAGGCCGCGAGGGCGGTGCCCAGATCCGCCGAGAGAGCGACGCCGAGATCCGGTTCCGCGTTGCCCCGACAAACCAAAGGCAGGACCAGGAGCGCATCGACGGGATCACGGCTGACCGGATCCCGGGACGGCGGCGGCACCAATGTATCCAGGTGCTCGGAGGCGTCCCGACCGGCGAGCACGGCGCGAAGCGCTTGGCTCACCCGCGAGGCATCCCCCGGACGCTTCTGCGGGTTGGTCTCGAGCAGCTTGGCCACGACCTTGGCCGCGCTCTCGTTCACGGTGGCGACGCTCTGCACGTCCTGAGCGACGGCGCCCACACGGCTGAGCACGCCGCTATCGGCGGCACCGCCATTGAACTCCACGGCCTTGCCGCTGAGCATCTCGAACAAGATCAGGCCCAGAGCGAACAAGTCCGTGCGGCTGTCGACGCGCTGCCCGAGCAGTTGCTCCGGCGCCATGTAGCGCGGCGTGCCCACGGCGCCGCGAGCGCCATCCAGCTCACGGGCGACGCCGAAATCCAGGATCACCACGCGACCGCTGGGCTCCACCAGCACGTTCGCCGGCTTGAGATCCCGGTGCACGATGCCCGCTCTGTGCGCCGCCGCCAGGCCATCGGAGAGCTGACTGGCGACGTCGAGGGCTTCGCTCTCGGGCAGCGAGCCTCGCTCCGCCAGCACGTCCCGGAGGCTCTTGCCGGCCACCAGCTCCATCGTGAGGTAATGGAGCGCGCCCTCGGTGCCGTGATCGAAGGTGCGCGCCACGTTCGGGTGGCTGATGCGTCGCGCCAAACGCACGCCGCGCAAGAAGCGCTCGAGCTCTTTTTCTCCGTGGCCCTGCAGGCTCAGCACCTTGAGCGCGACAAGCCGATCGTCTTCGGTGTCGAGCACGCGATACACCGTGCCCGTCGCGCTCGTGCCCAGCACGGCGAGAACGCGATACCGGCCGGCGAAGACCTGACCTGGCGTGAGCGCCCCGAGAGCTCCCATCCTCGGGAGGGGACGCTACCACGGTCAGCGGCGCGAGGGTGACGGCTCGGATTTGGCGATGCGGATGCGAGCGTCCACCGCCAGCACGCCGCTCCCGGGGGGAAGCGCGATCAGCGGATTGATGTCGAGCTCCAGGATCTCCGGCACGTCCGCTACCAGCCGGGAGATCCGCAGGAGCGTGTCCACCAGCGCCTCCCGGTCGGCCGGCGGCTCACCGCGGAAGCCATCCAACAAGCAGGAGCCGCGGATACCGTCGAGCATTTCTCGAGCATCCAGATCCGTGAGCGGAGGCACGCGGAACACCACGTCCTTCCAGACCTCGACCGAGACGCCGCCCATCCCGAAGCCGATCAGGGGGCCGAACTGCGCGTCGTGGGTCACGCCCACGAAGGTCTCGAGGCCCCGCTGTGCCATCGCTTGCACCACGACGCCGTCCATCTTGGAGTCGAGCCCCTGCTCCGCGAGACGCATGCGGAGCCCCGCGAACGCGTCTTCCACGGCTTCTCGCCGCAAGAGGCCCAGCACCACGCCGCTCACGTCGGACTTGTGGGTGATCTCCCGGCTCATCAACTTGAGAGCGACGGGAAAGCCGATGGCCTCCGCCGCCTCGCCGGCCTCGCGCATGGTGGTGGCAAAGCGCGTCGCCGGCATGGCGATGCCGTAAGCCCCGAGCAGCTCGTTCACCTCGCTGGCGTCGAGCCAGCGGCCTTCATCCGACACGTCCTTCAGCACGGGCTGAGCGCGCTCCGGCGTCACGTCGGCGAGCTCCGGCACCTCACCCGCGGGGCGCGCCAGCCAGCGGCCGTAGCTCACGGCCCGCGACAGCGCGATGGCCGCTGCCTCCGGGAACGCGTAGGACGGAAAGCGCCCTTCCCGCAGGGACGACAGCGCCTCCGGCACGCCGTGCGTCCCCATGAAGCAAGTGAGCACGGGCTTTTCGGCGCCGGCCGCGCCCTGACGGATGGCCGTGGCCACGGCCGCGGGCTCGGTCACGATGGGCGGCACGAACAGCACCAGCACGGCGTCGATCTGCTCGTCTGCCAGCAACAGCCCGAGAGCGCGTTCGTAGGACGACGCCGGTGCGCTGGCGATCATGTCCACCGGATTCTTCACCGACGCCTCCGGCGGCAAGAACTCGAGCAGCGCCTGCTCGGTCTTGGGAGACAGGCGCGGTAGCGACAGGCCACGACTCTCGCACGCGTCCGACGCCATGATGCCGGGGCCGCCGGCGTTGGTGAGGATGGCCACCCGCGATCCCTTGGGCACCGGCTGGTTGCCGAGCAGCATGGCCATGTCGAACAGCTCTTCTATGGTGTCGGTGCGGATCACGCCCGCCTGACCGAGCAGCGCGTCCACCGCAACGTCGAGCCCCGCCAGCGCTCCGGTGTGAGACGACGCCGCCCGCGCGCCGGCTTCCGTGCGACCGCTCTTGACCACCACGATGGGCTTCACTCGGCTCACCTTGCGGGAAAGATCCATGAAGCGCCGCGGATTCCCGAGGCTCTCGAGGTACAGCAAGATCACCTTCACCGTGGGATCCGCGCCCCAGTACGACACCAGATCGTTGCCGGACACGTCCGCCTTGTTGCCCATGCTCACGAACTGCCGCACGCCGATGCCGAGATCCCGCGCGTAGTCGAGAATTGCCAGGCCCAGTGCGCCGGACTGCGAAGAGAACGCGACGTTGCCCGCCGGCGGCCAAGTGGGCGCGAAGGTCGCATCCAGCCGCACGTCTTCCGCGGTGTTCAAGATGCCGAGGCAGTTCGGCCCCACCATGCGCATGCCGTAGCCGCGCACCTTGCGGGTGATCGCGTCCTGCAGCGCGCGCCCCTCCGCACCCGTCTCGCCGAAGCCGGCGCTGATCACCACCAGCGCTCGCACGCCTTTCTGCCCGCACTCCTCCACGGCGGCGAGCACCTTGTCCCGCGGCACCACCAGGAGAGCCAGATCCACCTCGTCGGGGATGTCGCCCACGGTGGGGTACGCCTTCACGGACTGCACCACGGCGGCCGTGGGATTCACGGGATACACCGCGCCCGCGAAGTCGTTGGCCAGAAGGTTGTGGAAGATCTCCCCTGCGATGGTTCCGCGACGGCGAGAAGCGCCGATCACGGCGACGGAACGTGGTCGAAAGAGTGCGTCGAGGTCTGTCACGGCGGCGCACTATGGCATGACGCGCGCTGTCGTCGACCCCTCGCCTCCTCCTTCTCCAAAGGCATGATTTTTGTTGGTTCGCCGCGGAACCACCCCGCAGCGAACGTCACAATGACGTCGCATTTCGAGACAAGACGCCTCGGATCGACTCCAATGGCAGCGTGGAGCCGGTGCTCTTGGGGTTGGGACTCGCGGGGACGGCGGCCGCCGTGATCGCGCTCCGGACGTGGCAGGCGCGCGCGGCGTCCAAGCGAGGGCCCACGGCACCGATACGCGAAGGGCGCACCACGGTGGTGGGCGTGGTGGAGCTCATGGGCGAGGCCGTGGTCTCACCGCTCAGTCGACAGACGTGCGTGGCGTTCGACGTGGAAGTCTTCGAGGCCGGGGCCGAAACGCCGTTTGCGCGCCTGTCCGGCTGCGCGCCGTTCCGGCTCCACACCGCCGACGGCACCGTGGAGGTGATGTCCGAAGGCGGCCAGGTCGTGCTGCGCTCGAACCGTTCGGAGCTGATCACGGATCCGGCCCTCTTGTGGGACGTGCTGGAGAAGGTGGAAGCGGACGCGGACCAGTACGAAGCAGCCTGGGCCGAGGAGTCCTACTTCGTGGCGGGACAGCGCTTGCGCGTCACGGGGCAGGCGCGCCGAGCGGTGGAGCCGACGTCGGCCGGAGCATCCTACCGATCCCGGCTGAGCCAGTACTGGGTGCTCGAGCCGGATGGCGACACGCTCACCTTGGACGTGGAGCACGGCGACGACGAAGGGGTCGTGAAGGAGCGCCCATGGCACGCGCCCGCTGGGGCGATCGCCTGGCTCGAGCGCCACGGCACCACCTGTCCCCACTGCCTGCAAAGCTCGAAGCGCGTGCGCTACGTGGACGACGGCATCTCCGAACCGTTCCTGGTGTGCGCCGCCTGCGGTCGCTCCTTCGAGCTGACGGAGTGAGTCACGGCTCGCGATGTTCCCTCCTTCGACCGCGCGGGAGTGTCCAGAGAGGTGGGGTTCCTCGAGGGTTCGCGGCTTGCGGCCCTGGCCCAAGGTAGTAACATTGCTACAATGAAGAAACGGCGCGGCAAGGCGACGCAGATGACCAGTCGCGAGTTCAACCAACAGACCGCCCGGGCGAAACGTGCTGCGGCCGAGGGACCCGTCGTAGTCACTGATCGCGGTCGGCCTTCCTACGTGTTGATGAGCTACGACGCGTACCGCAAGCTTGCGGAGCAGTCGGGAAGCCTGATCGATGTCCTCGGCCGGCCGCATGGCGTTGCGGACGTGACGTTCAGTCCGCCACGTTCGAGAGAGCGCTCGAAACCGGCGACGCTGGACTGATGTTCCTCCTCGACACGAACGTGGTGTCCGAGCTGCGGAAGGTCGCCGCGGGCAAGGCGGACGCGGGAGTCTCGAGTTGGGCTCGCGCAACCGACGCCAACGCCATGTTCATCTCGGTCATCACGGTGCATGAGCTCGAGCACGGGGTTCGCCTTGCGGAGCGTCGCGATCGCCGGAAGGGCGCACTTCTGCGTCAGTGGTTGGACGGTAGCGTGCTTCCTGGATTTGCTGGCCGCATCCTGGCTGTAGACGTGGAAGCTGCTCGCGCTGCCGTCGGGTTGCACGTGCCGGATCCCGCGCCTTTTCGCGATGCGCTCATTGGGGCCAGCGCGCTCGTGCACGGCATGACGGTAGTGACTCGGAACGTCGTCGACTTCGAGCGCTTCCCGGGGATTCGAGTGCTAAACCCGTGGAAGAAGTAGCGCGGCGAGGTTCAGCTGCTATCTGGGCGGCGGGACCGATCGGGTGCGGCTGAATTTCCCGCGTGCTCGCCGCGTGGCTCCCGCCGACGCCCCGCATACGCCGCTCTGCTCCGGGCGCGATGTTTCCGCGGCGGACCGACATCCTGGCGGGAAGCTGCCGTCGTTCGATCAGGCTTCCTGCAGCGGATGGCGGTGCCTGAGGCCCGCGAAGCGCGCGAAGTCCGAGTCCGCGGTCACGAATTCGCAGCCGTGTTCCATGGCCAACGCGGCGTGGTACGCGTCCGCGACGAGCTTGCCGCGCGCCTTGGCTGCGACGCAGAGCCGTTCGAAGATCTCCCAGCTCCTTGCGCCGTGAGTCAGCAAGCGGGCGTTCGACCGGTCCCGCAGCCGGCGGACGAATTCGAAAGCGTCGGGCGTCGTCGTCGGATGCTCCCAGATCCGAGGGTTGGTGACGATGCGCACGAACCCCGACGCTCCCAGCTCCGAGATGGCGAACGGCTCAGCGCCTTCGGCAAGATCCTCGAGCCACCGAGCGTACCGGTCGTGCTCCGGAGCTTCCCTGCGGTGGGCGTAGATCAGGACGTTGACGTCAGGAAGCAGCATTGCGCCGTACCTGCGGGATACCAAGGCTCGCGGCGTCTTCGTCCTCTTCCACCGCCCGCACCTCTTCGGCGGACGGAAACCGCGCCGACGGGTCACCTCTCACCAGAAGCTGGAAGCGGGCATCCTTTGCCGCGCTCCGCTTCGCCCCGAGGTAGGCAGACAGTGCGTCGCTCACGAGGGCGCCCAGGGTACGGCCCTCCGCGCGCGCCAGCTGTTTGGCCCGCTCGAGAATTCGGGCATCGATGTCCACCGTCGTGCGCATGCCTCAGTGGTAACACATGCGCATCATGATGCAACGAGTGATGCATGGCGCATCAAGCGGCGCTCCGCTCGCGGTTTGTGCCGCACCCCGACCGGCGCGAGCTCGCGCTTGAACGAGACCCCTCGATTGGGAAGATCTTCCTACATGACCACGATACTGTCGAAAAAGGGTCAAATCGTCCTGCCCGCCGAAGTACGAGAGCAGCTTGGCTTGGAGGCAGGCGACGATTTCGAGGTGCTGGTCGAGGACGACCAAACCATCGTGCTCCGTCGCATCAACTCACCGCCAAACAAGGGCTTGATTGACTTGCTGCTGCAATGCCCGCACTCGTTCGAGGTCCCCCGCGTGACCGAGACGAGTCTCCGGCGGTAGCGCTGTGAGCTAGCTCGTCGATACGGACGTCTTCGCCGTGACCGCTCACCGTTACGGGCTCTCGCTCGTGACGCGAAATGAGAAGCACTTTCGCGGGACCGGAGTGTCCATCGTGAATCCGTTCGAAGGCCCAAGATAGGGCGCGGCGCTCGCCCATGCGTCGATCGTCGTGCAACGACCGACGCCCTCAGTCGTCGCTCGACCACTCGAAGAAGAGCGCCGGGCCGCCGCCTACGCGGTTGCCGGCGGCCACGCCCGCGCCGGCCTTCACCCGCGGGCGATTGAGCAGCATGTAGTCGAGCTCGAGCTCCGAGTCGCTGCGGCCCGGGCTCTCGGGCCGCGCCGTGGCGCGCACCCGCGTCTTGCCGCTCTTGGAATAGCGCTCGGCTTCCAGGTGACGGATCTTTCCGTAGGCGTGGGGTCCGTCGTACGGATCTGCCCAAGCGCTCACGCGATCCAAGAACAGATTGTGCGGCAGGTTGAGCGCCATGTACGAGAGCAGGATCACGTCGTACTGTCGCGGGATCTGGACCGTCTCGCTGGTGGGCAGGCCCGGCGCGCTCTTCCACTTCACGCGACCGGCGTTGTACACCGGCAGCATGTCCCATAGATCCGCGTTGGCCACGCCGCGGACGGTGGCCACGGGCTTCGAGATGGGGCCTTCCAGGTGCATGCGCACGACGTCGCCCCCCGCGCTGGCCTTGGACACGTCGCGCAGCATGGCGGCGTTGGGCGCGTACACGAGGTAGAAGTCGACGGCGCCCTTGGGATTTTCGGCGTTGAACACGATGCGGCTGTGCTTCTTCGGATCCAGCGTGTGCAGGCGACCACCGAGCTGCATGGCGCCCTCGGACAGATCCAACGCGCCGCGGATCTCCGGCTTGGCCGCGCCCGGGCGGCGCACCACCCGGAGCTGCCCGGTGCCCTGGAGCTCGAAGGGCGGCTTGTGCACGTGAATGGTGTTCGGCAGGTGCACGTTGATCACCAGGCCGGACTCGGGCAGCGGCTCGAGGGCGACCGGCGTCTGCTTGGGTGGCGGCGCCGGCAGCACCGGCGGCGCGGGCGGAACGTAGCCCGCGTTCGGTGTGAGCTTGCCGAGCTTCACGCCGGCATCACCCAGGTAGGCAACGTCGCCCAGATCCGTTTCTTCCGGCCAGTGCGCTTTTTCGAAGCGCTCCGGCAGGTTCATGTCCAGCGCCTCCACGGTGGTGTCCATCACCCGAAGCGGCCGCGTGAGATCTCCCTTCACCGCGATCTTCGCGTTCAGCGTGGCGCGCGGCGCGTCCGGCTTGCCCAGGAGCTCGGTACCGAACAACAGCCAGTCCTTGCTCTCCAGCCGCAGCGCCACGGTTTCCGGCTTCAGGTTCTTCCAGCCCACCGTGCCCCTCAAGGACAGCGTGCGATCGCTCTTTTGGAGATCCGACTCGTGCAGCTCCAAGGCGTCGATGGATAACGCGCTCGCATTCGACGACAGCGCCAGGCGCACGTCCTTGTAGCGGCGATCCGTTCCCGGCAGCGTGACGACGCCGCGGGTGACGGCCAGCTTGCCGTCGAGCTCTCCGCTCGCCAGGCGCTTCTTGCCGTCCTTCGCTTCCAGCTCGAGACGGCCGTCCATGTTCCAGTCCAGGCGTCCGTCGAAGCCGACGGGGCGATCGTCTGCCTTGGGCAGCAAGGAGGCGACAGCCACGTCGTTGGCCCGCGCAGAAAGCGTGACGTTGGCCGTACCGCCGTTCTTGGACAGGAACTGGGTCAGCTCCGCCCGCGGCGCGTGCACGGCGAGGGTCACCGGCGCCGTGTTGGCCGACGGCTGGCCCAGTCCGAAGGACACGTCTACCGCGTCGTGCGACGCCGAGAGCGCTAGCGCGGCGCGCCCCTCGCCCCCGGCGGCGGTGGTGAAGTCCGTGAGCGCGACGCCGCCGTTCACCAGCGGCTCCTTCACCGATCCATTGATGGCGATGCGCCCGCTGGCGCTGCCCGGCGCGTGGGCGAGCTTTTCGGAGAGCTTGGACCACGCCGAGAGCTTCGTCTTCGGGATCTCCGCCACCAGCGCGAGGGCCGGATCCCCGAGCTTCTTCTCCCGTGCCCGGTCCAACACGCCGGCGCCGGCCACGCCGACGGTGCCGTCCAGGCGCAGCGTGTCGACGCCGGCGAGAGCGACGTCTACGTCGACCCGCGTGACGCTGGGCTCGAGCTTCACGCGGGCGCGGGCGTTCACGGGGCCCTTGCCGCCGCGGCTCACGTCGAGGGCGCGAAGCTCCACAGTACCGCTGGCGTCGTGGCGATCGCCCGCGAGGTGCGCGTCGAGCTCCACCTTGCCGCCGAGCCCCGCCTTCCTGAGGGCCGGCGGCAGCTTCTCCAAGGGCGGCGGGCGCAGCGCCAGATCGAGCTTCCAGCTCGGGTTCTTGTCGAGCTCCGCCTCCACGTTCCCGGTCGCCAGCGGATCGCCACGCTCGTCCAACCAGGCGGAGAGCTTGGTGACCACGCGCGCGTCTTTCAGGGTGCCGTGGACGTTCACGCGCTGATGCGCGTCCACTCCGGGCACAGCGTCGGTCACCACGTCCAGATCGAAGCTGCCGTCCGGCTTCTGGGTGGTTCCTTTGATGTCGGCGTGCACCCGGACCTCGCCGTCCGGCACCCGCGCGAGCTTCACCGCGACGGCGTCCGGTAACAGGCGCGACAGATCCGAGAGCTTGCGCTTGGGGACGTCCACGTACAGGCGCACGGGGCCGCTCCCCAGCTTTCCGTTCGAAAGCGGAACGCTGGCTTCGATGCGCGCCACCTCTTGTCCCGGGTTCTTCTCCCGAGCGACAATGGTGACGTCCGCGTGGTGCTTGCCGGCGGTGCCGCGGATCTCCGTGCGCAGGGCGCCGCGGCGACCGGTTTCGAGGTCGAGGGCGATCTTCGCCTTCGGTTCTTCGCGGGTTCCCGAGAGCTTGACCCGGCCGGAGAGTATGCCGTCGACTCCACGCACGGGCTTGCCGGAAAGCGCTGCCAGAGCCCCAACGTCGAGGCCATGCAGCTCGACGCTGCCGTCCAACCGCGACAGCGCCATCTTCTGCTCGCCCTTGTGCAGCGAGGCATTCACGTCGATCTGCACCACGCCGCCGGCCACGCGCACCTTGCCCTTGGTCAGCGTGACCTCCAAGGCTTGGTCCACCCGGCCTTCCACGTGCACGGTGAGCTCGCCGCGCTTCACCCGCACACCACCCGGAGGAAGCTTCGAGCGAATCGGCACGCCCGCGGCGCGCAGCTTGGCCAGGGCCTGCCCCACGTCCGCCGTCGGCTCCACGTCCAGGGACAGGTGCTTGTCCGCCAGGCGGTAGCTGCCCTTGGCGCGCACTTCCTGGTCCAGTGCCTCGACCAACAGACTCTCGATCCGAAGCCGGCCCTCGGCGAACCGAGCGTCCATCACCGCGCGGTCCACGGTGATGCCTTTGGCGCGCAGCGGCCCGAGCTCCAGGTGGATCTTGGCGTCGGCCTTGTCCTTCTTGGTACCGCGACCCTTCACCGCCAGCGCCAGGCGGTCGAGCTCCAGCGGCGGGACTTTCTTCAAAGCCAAGAGCTTTGTCGTGCGCAGATCCTTCAGCGTCAGCTCGACGTCGTAGCTGAGATCTTCCAGGCGCCGCGCGTCCACGGTGCCAGCGAGCTTCAGCGTTCCGCCCTGGGTCTTCAGGTCGAAGTCCAGGGCGAGCTTTTCCGGTGGTCCGCTGACGGTGCCACCCAGCGACACGTCCGAGGCGAGGACCTCGCGGCCCAAGAGGCCGTTCACCTCACGGTGATCGAGCTCGAGCCCTACGAGCGTCGCGCGCTGCTCGCCGGAGAGCGCCGCGCCCTCGGTCTTGCCGCTCACCTTCAAGGACGAGAGCGCGAGCACGCCCAGGGCCACGCCGTCCAGAGTGGCGTCGAGCTCTCCGGGGCCGAGCTCCGCGCTCAGCTGTCCGATCGAGATGTCCTTTTCGAAGCGGGACTTGTCCCGCGACAGGAGCACGTGGGCCTTCGTGGGCGCGAGCGTCACCGTGCCCGCACCCTGGGTGAGGTCGGCGCTCACTCCGGTGCTGAGCCCCGTGATCGCCAGCGCCATGTTGGAGTTGGTGCGCGTCACGTCGGCCCCGAAGTGGGACACCTCGAGCTTCAGCGTCTTTTCTGCGGGCACGCCGCTGAAGGACGCCCGGAGCGCCAGGTCCAGCACCCGCAGCTTTTCGTTGTTCGGTTGCGTCAAGCCGACACTCACACCGTCTACCTCGATGGCCCGCACCGCAACGGCGCGCGCCGCCTTCTTCCCGGAAGACGTGCTGGGCTTCTTGGGCTTGGGCTTGATCAGCTTCTGCAGGTTGCTGGTGCCGTCGGCGTACTTCTCGATCTCGAGGCCCAGACCGTGAAGCGTCACCCGATCGAGGACCAGCTCCCCTCGCAGGAGCGAGCCCCAGCTCGGCACCACGGTGAGCTCCGAGAGACGCACCACGCGCTTGCCGCTGGCATCGTCGATCTCGAGATCTCCCAAGGTGATGCTGCCGAACAGGGCATAGTCGAGGCGCCCGAGCTTCACGCTGCCGTTCACGCGCTCGCCCAGGGCGCTCTCCACCTTGTGACGCACGAAGCGCTTGCCGGGCCCCGAGTGCAGCGCCAAGAGGGCGACCACGAGCAGGATCACGATCGCGCCGAGACCGCGCAGGCCCCATCGAATCGCTCGCCGTGCTCGTGAATCGCTCAAAACGCCTCCCCGATTCTCAGGAATACCAGATAGGAGGAGAGCTTGCCGGCGGGCTGGGGCTCGTCGTCCACGAGCAGCCGGTAGCTGGCATCCAGCGAGATGGGCAGGTACCAGAGCCGAAGCCGCGGACCGAGACCGAGCGCCACGGAAACGCCGGTATCGAAGGGATTCAGCTCGCGACCGGCGCCACCGGCGTCGGCGAAGAGCGACAGGCCGATGGGCTTACGAAACGGAAGGAACCGCGCTTCCAGCGACGCCTCCAGCAGACTGCGCCCGCCGACCAGCTCGTCCGTGCAGGAGGCGCCCGCGGCGCAAGGCGCCGACGGCGCGAGGCGCTGGCGTCCGTAGCCGCGCATGCCCCAGGCGCCGCCGCCGAACAGCCGCTCCGCGACGGGCACGCCGTCGCTCGTGGCAAGCGTGGCAAAGCCGCCGCTCACCCGCGCCGCCAGCGACCACGACTCACCGAACGGAATGAAGCCGCGCAGATCCGGGTCCAAGCGCAGCACCTGTGCGCTGCCGAGCGACCCGCCGGGAAAGTACGCCGCGCGCAGCGCCATGAAGTGACCGCGCTTCGGCTCCACGCCGTCGTCGCGAGCGTCCCAGGTGACTGACGTCTCGAGCTCCGCGCCCCGCGGCGTGTCCTCCGCGGGCAGATCGAAGCGATCCCGCGTGGCGGCGTCGAAGGGGCCGAAGTCGAGGGCGTGCTCGAGGTGGAACAGTGCGTCGACGTCCCAGAACAGACCGCGAGCGAGGGTGGTGCGCACGCCGGGCCCCGCCGCGACTTCGCGCAGTAGGAAACCGGGAAACAAAGTGTCGCGATAGCTCGCGCTCAAACGGAAGTCCCCGCGGCGCCCCAACAAACCGGGTCTCAGGTAGCGGAGCAGGGCGTGACCATAGACACCGCCGGGCTCGTCCTCGTCGTCGGAAAAGATGTGGCCGTAGCCGGCGCCTCCGGCGATCTCCAGATGGTGCCAGGGCCCGAACAGATCTCGGAGGAAGAGCCGGCTCTCGGCGTACACGTCGGCGCGCGTCGGATCCGCCTCGGCGCCGGCGCGCAGGCGGAGCTGGGCTCGCGGCGCTTCCACCACCACCACGCGAACGTCCACGTCCTCGGGCAGCGTGCGAGGCACCAGGTTGCCGTTCTTGTCGACCTGCTCCGCCGAGAGCTGTCCGCCGGTCTCGGGCCGCTCCCCGGGCAGCACGCGCTCCACGTTGGCGGTGGGCTTGACAGAGACCGAGGCGTAGTCCCCGGTGTCCAGCAGATCGATCTCCGAGTCTTCTTTCAGGGCCAGGCTGTAGGGCTTGCCCGGCACGATGCCCATGCGCTCGAGCACCTTGTCCTCGGGCGCGCGCACGGCGCCTTCCACCACCACGCGCCCGACGCGAGTCTTGGGGCCCTGGTCCACCCAGTAGTACCAGTGCACCGCCTTCGGTTCACGGTCCACGAACGCGCGGCTGATGACCATGGCGTGACCGAAGCCGTCGCGCTGCAGCGCCTCCGCCATGGCCAGGCGCACGTGGCGGTAGGTCTCGAGATCGACCTCGTCCCCCGCGTGGAACGGGATCAGCGCTCGGAGCTCGCGCTCGTGCCCCGGCGGAGCGCGCTCGAGGTGCACGCTGGCGATGTGATACGGCGTTCCTTCGGTCACCGTCCAGGTGACCTTCACGCTCTTGCGGTCCGCGGCGAACTCGACCTTGGGCTCGCTCACCTGCACGTCGAAGTAGCCGTAGGTCTGCCAGAAGGAGCGAATGCGCCGGCGGTCCTCGGCCAGCTTGAACTCGTTGAAGTAGCGATGCGTGACCAGCGCGTTGCCCGTGCGCAGGCCGAGGAGCATGAACAGCTCTTCGTCGTCGAGCTTCGGCTCGCCCCCGCCAGGCGCGACGATGGCCACCTCGCTGACGACGATGTCCGTCTCGCCCGGCGCGCGCTCCGGCCGCTGCTTGGTGCAGGCGGCGAGCACCAGCACCAGGGCGAGCAGCATCCGTCGCCAAGCCATGGGCCGATTCGTACCACGACGGCGCTCGGCATTCACCGAGCGCCGTCGCGTTCTTCAGGGGGTTACTTCTGGATCAGCTTGAACTCGATGCGGCGGTTCTGCTGCTTGCCCGCCTTGGTCTTGTTGTCGGCGATGGGCTCGTCTTCGCCCGCGCCGCGGGTCTCGATGCGATCCTCGCTGACACCCTTGTTCACCATGTACTGCTTCACGGAGTCAGCGCGGTCGCCGCTGAGCTTCTTGTTGTGCTCGGCGGTGCCGTCGCTGTCCGTGTGACCGGTGATGAGCACGCGCAGATCCGGATAGTCGGTCAGCACCTTCACCGCGGCGTCCAGCAGCTTGAAGGACGTCGGACGGATGGTGGCCTTGTTCTTGTCGAACTCGATGCCCTTGATCACGCCGGTGAACTTCTTCACCTCTTCGGGGATCTCGTCGGGGCAGCCGTCCTCGTCCTGGAAGCCGTTCTTGGTCTCGGGCTCCTTCGGGCACTTGTCGTCGGGATCGAGGATGCCGTCGCCGTCCGTGTCCTTCACCGGACAGCCGTCCGGCGCCACGCCCGGCTCCGTGGGGCACTTGTCATCCGGATCCATGAAGCCGTCGCCGTCCGTGTCCTTCACCGGGCAGCCGTCCGGCGCCACGCCGGCTTCCGTGGGGCACTTGTCGTCCGGATCCATGAAGCCGTCGCCGTCCGTGTCCTTCACCGGGCAGCCGTCCGGCGCCACGCCCGGCTCCGTCGGGCACTTGTCGTCCGGATCCATGAAGCCGTCGCCGTCCGTGTCCTTTGGGCCCGCCGGCGGGGCCTTCTCGGCGGAACGGCCCAGGGTGAGGCTCAAGCCGAGCAGCACCTCGGGGTGATGGGCGTCGTCGGACTTGCCATCGCGAATGTCGGGATTGGCGCTGGTGACGTTGTCGCGGCCGTCGATGCGCACCGAGAGCATCTTGGTGATGGCGGCCTTCACGCCGATACCGAAGTGGAAGGACGGATCGCCGTCGCTGCCCATGTTGTCGGTCTTGGCGCCGAGACGGCCCATGCCCACCAGGGCAAAGGGGGTGATGCGATAGCCGGGAAGCTGGCCGATGGCGTGCGCCCGGAGCGCCCACAGCGTGGCGCTGCCGCCGTTTTCGTCCTTGGTGGGCATCACCGCGCCTTCGCCCTCCACGCCGAGGAAGCTCAGCGGGAAGTACGCCGCCCGCAGTCCGATCTCCGGCGCCACGCGCTTGAAGCGAATGAACGGTTCTCCGGGACCCCGCAGGTTGTGATCCCGGGCGGGCAAGAACACGCCTCCGAAGAGTCCGAGCTCGATGAGACCCGACTCCGGCGTGTAGTGCGACAGCCAGCTGCCCGACGTGCTCGAGCCTTCGCTGCTCGCGCCACTTTCGGTGGAAAGCGAGAACGAGCCGGAAGCCCCGGACTCGGAGTCCTGGGCGTAGGCAGATGTCGCGGACAACATGGCGGCGATCGCAGCCGTCAGAGCGATGGTTCGTTTGCCCATGGAAGCCTCCTGATGCACGCGGGTTAGCGGACGCGGCGCGTCAGAGCAAATGAGCGATATCAACGGCGTCCCACTCCCATGACCCGTGCTAGAAGCGCGGGCAGAGGGATTGCGATGAAGACCCAGCTCGATCACGTCTACGAGCTCGAGCGCACCCGGCCGGACGCCCTGTGGCTCACGCAGCCGATGGGGGGCGGACGCCTTCGGGAGCTCAGCTACTCCGAAGCGATGAGCGAGGTACGGCGGATGGCCGCTCACCTCGTTTCCCTGGGCCTTCCGGACAAGAGCCGGATCGCCCTGTTCAGCAAGAACAGCGCCTGGTGGATGCTCGCGGATCTGGCCATCTGGATGGCCGGCCACGTGTCCGTCCCGCTCTACCCCACGCTCACGGCCGAGAGCATTCGGCAGATCCTCGAGCACAGCGAGGCGGAGCTGATCTTCATCGGCAAGCTGGACGGCTTCGAGGCCATGGCGCCCGGCATTCCCACCGAGCTCCGCCGCATCACCCTGCCGCTGTCCCCCACCCTCGACGTGCCGACCTGGAACGACGTCATCGAGAAGACCGAGCCGCTCTCCGGCGAGCCCTCCCCGAACGAAGACGACCTCGCCACCATCATCTACACCTCGGGCAGCACCGGCGTTCCCAAGGGCGTGATGCACAGCTTCCGCTCCATGTGCGAGCCCGGCCGCGGCATCGTGAAGGCCTTCGACATCACCACCGAGGACCGCATGCTGTCCTACCTGCCGTTGGCCCACGCCTTCGAGCGTTACGTGGTGGAGACGGGCGCGTTGCTCTCCGGCTTCCAGGTGTTCTACGCCGAGAGCCTGGACACCTTCGTTCAAGATCTCAAGCGCGCGCGCCCCACGCTGTTCGTGTCGGTGCCGCGGCTGTGGCAAAAGTTCCAGCTCGGCGTGCAGGCCAAGATGCCCCCCGCTCGCATGAACCTCATGCTCAAGGTCCCCATCTTGAGCGGCGTCGTGCGGCGAAAGGTGCTCTCGGGCCTCGGCCTAGATCACTGTCGCATCGCCGGCTCGGGCTCCGCGCCCATCCCGGCGCAGCTCATCGAGTGGTACCGCTCCCTGGGCCTCGAGCTGCTCGAGGGCTACGGCATGACGGAGAACTTCTCCTACTCCCACATGAGCAAGCCAGGCCGCGTGCGCGTGGGCTACGTGGGCCACACCACCGAAGGCGTCACCTGCAAGATCAGCGAGGAGGGCGAGGTCTTGGTGAAGAGCCCGGGCAACATGCTCGGGTACTACAAGGCGCCGGAGCTCACGCGGGAGGTGCTGGACGAGGACGGCTGGCTCCACACCGGTGACCAGGGCGAGATCGACGAGCAAGGCCGCTTGAAGATCACCGGTCGGGTCAAGGAGCTGTTCAAGACCAGCAAGGGCAAGTACGTCGCCCCCGCGCCCATCGAGAACGAGCTCTTGCTGCACCCGGACGTGGAGCTCGCCTGCGTGACCGGCGGGGATTTCCCGCAGCCCTGGGGCATGGTGGTGCTCTCGGAGCAGGCACGCGAAAAGGTGAAGAGCGAGCGCGAGCGGATCGGGCAATCCCTCGCCAGCTACTTGAAGGAGGTCAACGGCTCCCTCAATCAGCACGAGCAACTGAGCTTCATCGCCGTGATCTCCGACGAGTGGACCATCGAGAACGGCCTTCTGACGCCCACGTTGAAGCTCAAGCGCAGCGCCATCGAGAAAAAGTACGGCGCCCTGGCCAAGAGCTGGCACGACGAAAAGCAGCCAGTCGTCTGGACGTGATCGATCCCCCGGCGTCCGAGCTGTTGCCGGCATCCGTGCGCTCGGTCATCGCCAAGACCGAGCCGGGCGCGGCCTTCGTGGACGCCTTCGCTCGCGACGTCCAGAACCTGACCTTCCGCCGGCTGCGCATCGCGGGGCTCTTGTACGCGGGAGTGCACGTCGTTTCGTCGCTCCTCGTCGCCATCATGAGCACGGAGGCGCTGGCCCAGTGGCTCGCGCCGCGCGCCGCCATCGTGGCCGTGAGCATCACGTTCTCGCTGCTCACCTACGCTCCCAAGCTCGAGCGCCACGCCTTTTGGCTGTCCATCGCCCTCGCTCTCGTGACCGCGGTCTACATCCTGGTTCCGCTGCTCCGTTTCGGCCTGGGGTGGGGCTCGGACCACGGCAGCCTGGTGCTGCTCATCGTGTGCACCGGGCTCCTGTTCCCGTACACCATGAAGCAAATGCTCGCGCTCACGGTGAGCATCCTGGTTCTGTACCTGGGCGCGGCCTTGGCCGTGTTTCGCGCCGGGGATTCCGGTTGGCTCTTGGAGGGGCTGTTCTACGTCACCAGCGCCAGCGCCATCGTGGTGGTGGGCGCGCGCCTCGCGTACAAGCTGCGCGCCGGCGAGTTCCTCGCGCGCCAGGAGCTCGGCCGCGAGCGGGACAACGCCGAGCAGCTGCTGCTCAACATCTTGCCGGCGTCCATCGTGGCGCGGCTCAAGAAGGACCAGACCGCCATCGCCGAGGGCTTTCGCGACGCCACCGTGATGTTCGCGGATCTCGTCGGCTTCACCCCGCTGAGCGCCCAGATGAGCCCCAAGGCGCTCGTGGAAATGCTGAACGAGGTGTTCTCTCGCTTCGACGCCCTCACGGAGAAGTACGGCCTCGAGAAGATCAAGACCATTGGCGACGCCTACATGGTGGCCGGTGGCTTGCCCACGCCGCGAAGCGATCACGCCATTCTCGTGGCCAACATGGCTCTGGAGATGCGCGAGGTCGTCGAGAACCTGGAGACGCCCACCGGGGATCGGCTCCAGGTCCGCATCGGCATCAACACCGGGCCCGTCGCCGCCGGCGTCATCGGCACCAAGAAGTTCACCTACGACCTGTGGGGCGACACCGTGAACACCGCCGCCCGCATGGAAACCCACGCGGACCCGGGGGACATTCAAGTCACCGAACGCAGCTACGAGCGCCTCAAGCGCCAGTTCCACCTCGAGCCCCGCGGCACCATCGAGGTGAAGGGCAAGGGCGGCATGCGCACCTACCTGTTGGTGGGCAAGCATCGCCCCCTGGCCTGAGAGATATTGTCGCTGCAACGCGGAAACCGCGCGGCCACCCTTCGCGTCCCGAAGAACATCGTGCATCATTCGGCAATGCGCACGCCCGTGTTCGCCCTCGCGCTCGTCGCGACCGCCGCCCTTTCAACCGCCGCCCACGCCGATCTTCCCCCGCCGGACGGCGAGAAGTTCGTGAGCTTCTCGTTCCAGGTGCAGAACGTCGAAGCCTTCCCGGACACGGTGCTCTTGGCCTACCCGTACAGCGCGTCCAACGGCGCGCCGACGGTGGAGGTCGCCGAGGTGAAGGCCAACGCGCCGCTCACCATCGGCCGCCGCAGCGCGAACACCGAGCTCTACACCATGAAGCGCACCGACTACGACGCGTGGAAGAAGAGCTACAAGCCGGGCAAGGACGAATTCAACGACCCGGAGCTGAAGAAGCTGTTCGAGAGCGACAAGGTCGTAAAGTGCGACACTGCTCCGACGCGCGTATTCCAGCTGCCCAAGGACGACCCACGAGACGCCGTGCTGCAGACGCTGAAGCTCGAGTCCGCGAAGCCGTGCCACGTGACCGAGGCGAGCGCGCAGGCCAAGGCGGCCCCCGACAGCGACCCGAAGCCGACGCCCGCTGCGGATCCGAAACCAACTCCGGCGTCGGAGCCTCCGCCGAACCCCACGCCGTCCTCGCCGCCGAAGAGCGGCTGCGGCGGCTGCGCCACGGGCGGCGCGCCCTCGCCCGGAGGCGCGCTGTCACTCCTGGCGCTCGGCGCCGCGGTGCTGCTGCGGCGGCGCCGTTAGACGCCTCGCGCTACGCTTTCGGAGACCCGATGGCCCAACCAGTTCTGCCCACCTGCAGCTATCAGGAGTACTTGGAGCGACTCGAGGCGAGCGAGATCCGCCTGGAGTTCGTCGACGGTATCGTCTACGCGATGGCAGGGGGAACCCCGGCCCACAATCGAGTCGTGATGCGATTGACGCTTCATGTGGGTGGTCAGCTGCCGAAGCGCTGTGAAGCCTATGGCTCCGATCAGAAGATCCGCGCGCACAACGCGGGATACTTCCCGGATCTCAGCATCGTCTGTGGTGCGCCGTCGACCGCACCGGACGATCCGAACGCTTTCACGAATCCGTCCACCCTGTTCGAGGTGCTCAGCCCATCCACCGCCGGCACCGACCAGACCACGAAGGCCGAGCGCTACAAGGCCTTGGCCAGCCTCCAAGAGTACGTGATCGTCGCGCAACCGGAACGTCGCGTCGTGGTGCATCGCCGCACGCCGGACGGCTTTCAACTCGAGGAGTACGGTCCAACCGACGTCATCGCGCTCTCCTGCGGAGTAAAGCTTCAAGTCTCCGAGCTTTACGCTTGAGCCACCCGGCGGCGACGCGACTCGCCGCTACCCGATGTCCACGACCGTCACGTTGCGATAGGGCGCGGAGAGCTTGCGGAGGTCGCCAGCGTCGGCTGTCAGAACCACGCCGCCGCCCAGTTCAACGGCAGCCGCTACGACATGGGCGTCGACCATGAAGGTAGAACCAACGCCTGCGGCGGCGAGGATGCCCCCGACCAGACGCGCCATGCTGCGATCCGTCGGGCGAACGTAGATGCCCGTTTCGCCCGTTTCGCGAGATAGACAGGCATCCAAGAGCTGGTCATGGTCTCTTCCGCGGTACAGCTCAGCGAGCACGACGGCCGGCACGACGACCTCGCGCCCAAGGCGGAACGCCGCGCTCATGGCTGCCCGGACTTCCCGCTGGCGCTTGGTAGAGCGGCCGCCAAGCGCAGACATGGCCTCGGCATGGAGGACCAAGCATCGGCTCATGAATGCAGCGCCTCGTACTTGGCGATGGTAGCCTCTGCGACCTTTCCGTGGCGTCGGTCCAAGTCCGCCAGTAGCTCGCCCAGGAGGCGCTGCCGCCGTCGCCGCGCGAGCGCATCTCGCACCGCCTCGTTCACCTGTGTAGACAGCGCAACCTCAGAAGCTTCGAGCTCCGCGACCAGCTCGGCATCCAGGGAAACGGAGATCTTGCGCTTCGCTGCGGTCATACCAATCGCGTACCATGGTAAGACCCGTGAGCCTGAGGTTCCGCGGCGGACCAACAAACACCCGGAATTTGCCCGGGATTGGCGCCGGCGGCGATGCTCCGCGCGAGATGCGCGCGCGTTCCCTTTTGTGGCTGGCTCTGGCGATGGCGGGTTGCGGCAAGAAGCCCGCGGGCGCGGAAGTGCCGCCGGAGCCCAGTCGGGCTCCCGCTCCGCCGGAGCCCACGGCGATCCTTTACCAGCTACCGAAGAAGCCGCCGGCGGTGGCCGCGCTCTCTCCCAAGGTCTACATCCGTAGCGCGCCCGCGCCCGGAGCGCCGGAGATCGGCGCCATTCACATCGGCACCTGGGTGGATCTGAAGCAGCCGAAGCCGGTGGGCACGAACGGCTGCGCGGGGGGCTGGGTGGCGGTGGAGCCGGAAGGCTACGTGTGCCTCGATCGCAGCACCACGCTCGACATCGAAGGCCATCCGCTGCTCGCCGCGATCCAAAAGCACCAGGGGGACTTCTCGGCGGCGGCGCCCTACCGCTGGGCCGAGTCTCGCGAGGCGCCGCTGTATCGCCGGCTGCCCACGGAAGAAGAGCAGGCGCGCAGCGAGTACGATCTCGAACGGCACCTGCGACGCGTCGACAAGGCCCGGAAGGATCCCGAGCACGTGCCCTCGACCCTCGCGGGCGTGGACCTGCGCCCGGCAACGGGGAGCGTCCCAGGGTTTCTCGCCGATGGCGCCGTGTCGCCGTGGTCACAGGTGAACACGCCGGGGGACCCGCGCGTGCGCGCCGGGCGCGTCCCCACGCGCTCCAGCATTGCCTATACCGACGAGTTCTTCGCGAACGGGCGGAGCTGGCTTTTGACCAGCGATCTGTTGCTGGTACCGAAGGACCGCGTAGTCCCGCTCGAGCCGGCGACCTTCGCCGGCGTGCACCTGGACGAGCACGTGCGGCGCCTGCCGCTGGCGTTCATCCGCCGCGAGCCGCGGCCCAAGTTCCGCTTCGTGAGCGACGCCACGGCGAAGCGCGAGCCGAGCGGCGTGGTGCCCGCGGCGGACTTCACCCAGGTGGAGGACGCCGAAGGTGGCCACTTCGAAGAGACCGGCGCGACCTTCGAGCGCCTGGCGTGGGTGGGGCTCACGGGCCACGTGCGCCGGAGCCGCAGCGTGCGCTACCTCGAGACCCGGGACGACGGCATCTGGATCCGCGAGGACGACGCCACGGTGGTGCAGAGCGAGCCTCCGAAGGGCTTCGAGCTCGCGCCCGGGGAAAAGTGGATCGACGTGAGCATCTTCCGCGGCACCCTGGTCGCCTACGAAGGCCGCCAGGCGGTGTTCGCCACGCTGATCTCGCCCGGCATGAATGGCTACAAGCGGATCAACGGCGAGCCCGGCAAGTACACGACGCCCACGGGCACCTTCCGCATGGAGTGGAAGCACCTGTCCACCACCATGTCCCCGGACCCGAAGCGCATGAGCTACTACCTATCCGAGGTCCCCTACACGCAGTTCTTCCACATGCCCTTCGCCCTGCACGCCGCCTACTGGCATGATCGCTTCGGCGAGCCCAAGAGCGGCGGCTGCGTGAACCTCTCCGTGAAAGATGCCCAGTGGCTGTTCGGCTGGACCGACCCCAAGCTTCCCGACGGATGGCACAGCGTACGTTCCGGCGGAGATCGCGGCGAGGGCACCTGGGTGCGCGTGCACTGACGCTCGGCGTGCTCGCGGCGGCGGGCGTGCTCACGCTCGCTCCGCGGGCGATGGCGTCGGATCGGCCAGCGCCTCGGCCCACGTTGCCCTGGCTCGTGACGCAGCTCTTACCGAGTCCGGAGCTCGCCGCGGGCGACGGCGCGCGCTTCGGGCTCTCGTGGCAGCTCACGCCGGTGCTGTACTCCTTCGGGATCCATCGGCGGCTGTCGCCCTGGCGGAGCTTCGTGGTGGAGCCTCTCACGCGCCAGAGCGGATCCATCGAGCTGTTCGCCGCGCCGGCATACCTGGCCTACGGCAGCGCGCGGGATCGCTGGTCGGGTCGCGTCGGCGTGCGCTCCTACTTTCCGCTGGTCCAGCGCGGCGAAAACCTCTCGCTGTCCCTCGGCAGCTACTACTTCCGCACGCTGTCCGGGGAAGACGCCGTGGCCTACGAGCTTGGCAGCTACGTGCTGTACGGCTTCATCGGGATGCGCTTCGCGGTGGCTCCGGCCTTCGACGCCCGCCGCTACCTCACCACCCTCAGTGTGCGGGCGTTCTGATGCGGCGAGCGCTGTTGCTCCTGTGCGCGCTGCTTTCGAGCGGCTGCATCGTGCCGGTGGGGCGCTTCTTTGCGCCCGTGTTCGAGACGCCCGCGCGCGTCCCGAACAAGATCACCGAGCCCGTGCGGAAGGACGCCCACCTCGCGGTGCTGTGGGTCGGCCACGCCACGGTGCTGATCCAGATCGACGACAAGATCATCCTCACGGATCCGGTGTTCACCAACGCCGTGGGTCAGCTCAGCGCGCGGCTTTCGGAGCCGGGCCTCGCCGCGGAGAACGTGCCGCCGGTGGATGCCGTGCTCATCTCCCACCTGCACTTCGACCACCTCTCCCTCGGCAGCCTGGAGCTTCTGGAGCCCAAGATCCGCACGCTGGTGATGCCCCAGGACGGCCTGGTGTACCTGACGGACTTCTCCTTCCCCGCAATGGAGCTCCCTCGCTGGCACAGCGTGGATCTCGACGGCCTTCGGATCACCGCGGTGCCGGTGGTCCACAACGGCATGCGCTACGGCATCGACATCGGTTGGATGAAGCGCGCGTTCACCGGTTACGTGATCCAGTACCACGGCGTCACCGTGTACTTCGGCGGCGATACCGCCTACGGCCCGCACTTCAAAGAGACCCACAATCGCTTCGGCCACATCGACCTGGCCCTCTTGCCCATCTCGCCCATCGAGCCGCGGAGCTTCATGAAGAAGTCCCACGTGGATCCCGAAGAGGCCGTCCGCGGTTTCCTCGAGCTGGGGGCCGAGCGCATGGTGCCCATGCACTACGACACCTTCGTCAATGGCCAGGACGAACCTGGGGACGCCCTGCGTGCGCTCCGCAGCGCAATGAAGCGCCACGCGTTGGACGCCGAGCGCGTCGCAATCCTCCGCATCGGCGAGCAGCGCGTGTTTCTACGCCGCTGAGTCAATCCGCGAGCGGGTTTTCGTACACCTTCGCGACCGGAAGCTCGGCCCCGAGACTCGATAGCTCGGCGGACTCGCCTTCCCCTGACACATGGCGAGACCAAGAGCCGTCCGCTTCCCGGCGTACGACCTCGATTTGCTGCCGCCCCTGAGCAACGAACACGATCTCCTGCAGCGAGGGAATCTGCTGATAGTGTGCAAGCTTGTCGCCGCGATCGTAGTCTTCCGTCGAAGGGCTCAACACCTCCACCAGCACGCACGGGTTGGTCACCGTCTGCTGAGTGGGATCGTCCGGATCGATCTCCAATTTTCCACACACGACACTCACGTCTGGATAAGTGCCAAGGCCGGTGGCCTTGATGCGAACCCGCAGATCCGAGGTGAACACCCGGCACTTCTTCCCCGCCAGACGCACGTTCAACAAGGCCACGACGTTCCCCGCGACCGCCGCATGTTCCGGAGAGCCTCCGGCCATGGCCCACACCTGCCCGTTCAAGAACTCGAGCTTCACGGCGGCGTCCTCCGCCAGCACGACGTACTCGGCGAAGGAGAAGCGGCGACTCATCGCGAGCACCAGTGTAGCGCATCCCGCGACGGGGCTCGCGCCGCACCAACAAAGATGAGCTACTTCAGCTTGTCCACGATCGACTTGCTGGACTCTTCCGACTCCTCGGCGTTGGCAGCAGCGACCTGCGCGGCGTTCTTGTTATCCTCCGAGATACCGTGCAGCTCGTACGCGAGCTTGGACGAGAGGTCCGCCACCTGGTCGTGCTCCGTCTGCAGACGAGTCCGTAGCGTTTCGGCCTGCGGCTTCGTCATGCTGGCGCTCTTGGCGGCGCCGTTGGCCTCGAGCCAGCCGACGGTGCGCTTGGGGCTCGCCCCCCAGCTCGCCAGCGCTGCGCTCACCTTCTGAACGGACGACGACAAGCGAGCCACGGCCGCGTCCGTGTCTTGCGCCTTCTGGGCCGCGCTCTGGAGCGCGCTGGCGCTCTGATCCATGGTCGCGAGCAGCACCAGGGCGCCCACGGCAACGGCGTCCTTGCTGCCCAGGCTCTGCACGTCACTCCGGATGGCGGCGACCAGCTTGGGGCTGAACTGGAAAGGCTTCTTGGCCTTGTGCGCGGCGTGGATCTCCGCCAGCACGCGGGCGCCCACGCGAGCCAGCGCGGCGCGCTGCGCAGCCGAAAGCTTCTTCTCCAGCGCGGACGCCTTGGCTGCGCGCAGGGCGGACAGCTTCAGCGCCGCGCGCGCGCCCTTCGCCTCCGCAAACGCGAGCTGGATGGCGAGAGCATGACTCTTCACGAACGCGCCGGGCTTCTTCTGCACGTTCAGCTTGGGGGCGGCCGCGGCCCCGGAAGCAAGCAACACACCCGACATGATCAGCCAAGCGAACCTCATCAGTGCCACCTTTCGACGTACCCCGAGCTTCGTCTTACGGAAGCACGGGGAGAGCTCCTTCCCCGGAATCTTCCTCTGGGTGTTGGTCCGCCGCGGAAACGCCGCGAAAAGAGCGACGGCGTGCTGCGACGTTCGGGCGGCCCCACCCGTCGGTTTTCGATTTTTTCGTGAACTCGCCCCCGGTGGGGACGAACCCCACAAGCCATGTCACCGCCCGAAATTCGGCTGCGCTTCGATCGCGGCACGTTGCTCCTCGACGGCAGCGCTCCGGCCGCCGAGATGGAAGCGCTCCCTGGAGTGCTGTGGGACCCGCGCGTCGGCGCCTTTCGCGCGCCGGCCCATCGACACCCGGAGCTGTGCGCCGCGATCGTCGCGCGGCGGCTTTCGCTCCAGGACGACGTGCTCGCGATCGACACGCTCGAATGTCAACGTCCCGAGCTCAGGCCGTACCAGAAGAGCGCGCTGCTGTCGTGGCACCTCGCAGAGCGGCGCGGCGTCGTGGTGCTGCCCACCGGCGCGGGCAAGACCCGCGTCGCCATCGCGGCGCTCTCGGATCTGGGCGCTTCGGCGCTGTGCATCGCTCCCACGCGCGCGCTCATGCACCAGTGGCACGACGAGATCGCCAAGGTGTACGCCGGCCCCATCGGCGTGTTGGGCGATGGCCACAAGAGCGTGCTGCCCATCACCGTGGCCACCTTCGAAAGTGCGCTCCGCGCCATGCCCCGCATCGGACATCGCTTCGGCCTGCTGGTCGTGGACGAAGCCCACCACGCCGGCGGCTATTTGCGGGAAGAAGCCCTGGAGATGTGCGCGGCCCCGGCGCGTCTGGGTCTCACGGCCACGCCGCCGGACAACAGCGAGGTGCTCTGCCGCTTGGTGGGCCCCACGGTGGAGCAACTGGGCGTGCACGATCTCGCCGGGCGCTACCTGGCGGACTTCGAGATCTTCGTGCTCCGCCTTTCCTTGGACCTGGACGAGCGACGTCGCTACGAGGCAGACCAAGAGATCTTTCGCGACATCTTCCGGCAGTTCCGGGAGCTCATGCCCGCCGGCAGCTGGGCGGACTTCACCCGCGTCGCGTCGCGCACCCAGGACGGGCGGGACGCGCTGGCAGCGTGGCGCCGCATGCGCACCCTGGTGGCCTGGACGCGGGGCAAGTCTCGCGCCGTGCGCGAGCTCTTGCGCGACAGCTGGGACTGTCGCGTGCTGGTGTTCACGGCGGACAATCGCACCGCTTATGCCATCGCTCGCGAGCACCTGATCATGCCCATCACCTGTGACATCAAGAAGCGGGAGCGCGAGAGCGCGCTGACCGCCTTTCGCGAGGGTCGGCTGCGCGCGTTGGTGAGCGCCCGGGTCTTGAACGAGGGCATCGACGTGCCCGACGCAGACGTCGCCATCATCGTGGGCGGCACCCAGGGCGAGCGGGAGCACGTGCAGCGCATCGGCCGCCTGCTCCGGCCGCGCCCCGGCAAGCGCGCTCGCGTGTACGAGCTGGTCACGCTGTCCACCGCGGAAGCGCGCCAATCGAGTGAAAGGAGGAAGAGCCTTGTTGCCCCGTTCGGCTTTGGCCTGTGAAACCGTCGGCTCCGAGCTCTTCCCGCGTTGGCTGTCGGAGCGGGACGAGCCCTGGCTCGCTGCCCTGCTCGACGAGCACGCGCGATACACCGGCGAGCGCCGCGCGGAGCTGGCGGCGCGGCTGCGGGAGCCCCTCTCCCCCGCGCCCCCGAAAAAGAAGCTGGAGGCCGTCGCCTGCGTGCTCGAGAAGATGACGCACGATCGCACCGAGGCCGCCGTGCCCCCGGTGGACGCGCGACGCCTGGTGTTCGAAGCCGCCGCGCGCCACGGGCAGGCAGCGCTCGCGAAGGTCTCGGAAGAGCTCGGCATCGGGGAGGACCAGCTCGCGGGCTCGCTGTTCGCGGACCTGCCCAGTGAGCGTCGCGTGCGGCCGTTGCCCACGGAGCTCACGCCAGGGCAGCTCTCGCGGATCACGAACCAAGAGCTCGCTGGCTCGCTCCTGGCGCGCAGCACTCGCGTGAGCGCGGAGCTCGTGGGTCATGCGCGGCAGGTGGTGCGCCACGCCCAGCGCGTCGGCCTCTTGTGCGTGGCGACGGAAGCCCAACGCGACGCCGTGCGCCTGGAGGTGTCCGGCCCCCTCGCCCTCTTCCGCCACACCCGGGTCTACGGTCGCGCCCTCGCCTCCCTGGTGCCGCGCCTCGCCTGGTGCGACAGCTTTCGTCTGGTTGCGGACGTGGATCTGGGAAACGCCGACCCGCAGCAGCTCCTCCTCACCCAAAGCGATCCCATCTTCGTCTCCGGCGTGCCGCCCCCCTTCGAGAGCCCGCTGGAAGAGCGCTTCGTGCGCGACATGTGCCGAGCCAGCAAGAGCTGGGACATCGTGCGGGAGCCCACGGCGCTGTCCATCGGCGGCCGTCTGGTGTTCCCCGACTTCGAGCTCCGCCACCGCAAAGACGACAGCCGCCGAGTGCTCGTTGAGATCGTCGGCTACTGGACGCCGGAGTACCTGCAAGAAAAGCTGCGCGCCATTGGGGAGCGCAGCTGGATCCTGTGCGCCAGTGAACGCCGTGGCTCCGCCGACCGGAGCTTCCCCGGCGCCGAACGCATCCTCTGGTTCAAGGGCCGGATCGATCCGCGGGCCGTGCTGGAGCGACTGGGGTAGCGCCTACTCCACACTTGGCGCCGCGTCTGCCGGCACGCCGCCATCCGCCACGGACTCAGGAACAGCGGGCGGCGGCGCCTCGACCGGTGGAGCAGACGCGTCAACGGGCTCGGTTTTCTGCGCCTCTTCCAGCGTGAAGCCCGCGTGACCGCCGAAGGTGATCCGTCGCAGCAATCCCACGAAGTCAGGCAACGTTGCGTCGAAGTCCGAGGGTACACCAATGTACTCGGCGAGCAGCAGGATGGGGAACTTGTCGCGCACTCGGCCACTGACTCTCTCCTCGAGACCCGTGCGCGCGAGCACGATCATGACCCTCGCTTCCACCGCCTTGGGGTCCACCCTCAGCCGGTCGACGTTCGAAACATCGACCACCACGGCGTAGGCATCTCTTCCTGCTAGCTTGCCGTTCATCGAACGTACGACCTTCGCGGCGTAGCGCTGTTCGTTGTTGGTTTCGTAGAGTGATCCCTCCAGCTCCACGGTTCGGTAGCCGCCGCCGGAAATGCCTGACACGATTCCGTCCATCAGGACCCGCAACTCCTTGTCGCGTAGTCGCTGCTCAATCGGCACGGTGCGGAGCCAGACTACAGCTGTGGTGCGGCGATGGGTGAAGCGAAGGTCGAAGAGCGGGACGGTGCCCACGTCATCCGATTTCCCGTCTCCGTTGACGTCCAAGTACAGGGTGGCCTCGTAGTCGTCGCCGGTCTTGGGCACGAGCCCGTGGCCGCGATCGTAGAAGTTGTCGAGTTGCCAGTCGTCGGGCATGAGGAGCTGCCGCGCTTCATCCGAGTAGCGTACCGAGTAGGGGTACTCGGGGTGCTGGTAGCCGAGCTTCCCAAACTCCCCCACGCCGGAATGGCAGGCGTACGCCAAGGCGGCGGCTACAACGCAGTGGGCGACGGTGCGCGGTTTGATCATGACGCTACGCTAGTACAATCCGTGCGTCCGCCGCGCGACGGGGATCACCCCGCCGCGTTGTGCAGAACTTGCACAAGTTGTCAGGCGGTGTTGCACAACACGCCGCTCGACCGCCTGACGCCACTGAAGGCATGGGCCGATCCTGAGCGGAGGGACTCGGCATCCCGCAACGGCCTGGAATTCCAATGGTGTGACTACAGATCCAGCCAAGGAACCATAGCCGCGCTACGCTGATCGGATGCGCCGGCTCGGCATCTTCTGGGTGATCGCGGTCCTGTCCCTCGCTTGCTCCTCACGCTCCACCACCCGCAGCGCGACTCCGGACGCGGGCGGCAGCTCGGGAACCGACTCGGGCTCCGGAGGCACCGCCGGCGGCGACGCCGCGGTGACGTGCGACGCGCCATCGCAGTGCATCCAGCCACCGCCGAGCGGCTGGCAAGGCCCCATCGCGCTCTACACGGGCGCCCCCAACACGTCGCCCGCCTGCCCGCTGGACTACCCCGACCCCGCCTTCACGGCCCACGGCGATCCGACCGGCGCACCGGCGACCTGCAGCGCCTGCACCTGCAGTTCCAATCAAGTGTCGTGCAGCCTCAGCGTCATCTACAAGAACGCGCCCTGCGCCGGCACGCCCACGACCACCAGCACCCAACCCATCAAGGCCGGGGAGTGCGTCGCACTACCCACCAGCGTGGCGCCGGGTTCCGTTACGGTCAGCGGCTTCGCGGCACCGACGGGCACATGCGCGCCATCGGGCGGGAGCGCGAGCACCGATACGCCAGCCTGGGGCACGGACGTGCTCGGCTGCAGCATTGCTCCTCCACAGTGCGCCGGCGGCGTGTGCGTGCCGGAGCCCAGTGGCGGCTTCGAGCCGAACGTGTGCGTGTGGCAAGAGGGCGACCTCGGTTGCCCCGCCGGGCTGTATCCGAAGAAGCGCGTCTTCTACAAGTCGTTCGCCGACACGCGCGGCTGCACGCCGTGTGCCTGCGCACCCATGGTCGGCGCCCAGTGCGCCGACGGCACCGTGGGGTTCTACCCGAAGGATGGCTGCGTCAACGCCGCCTCCCCGATCCTGGCATTGGGTAGCTGCACGGACGCGGACGTCTCGACGACGGAGGCCCTGAAGCTCAACGGCGTGAGCGTGAAGGCCGGCACCTGCGCCGAGAGCGGCGGCGACCCCAGCGGCAGCGTGGATGGCGGCGATCCCATCACCGTTTGCTGTCGCTGAAAGGGCCTGCGCGGCTCGGCGTGCCCTCGCTCCCGCAATTGAGCCCGGTGCTTCTTTGACGAACACGCAGAAGGCGTTCAAGAGAGGTGTCGCCGTTCAGATGCGGGACCTTCGCCAGCGAATGGGACGCGCGCAGCGCTGGCGCGAGCTCCCCGAATAAAATCGCGACGCGATGTCGAATTCAGTGGACAGGATTTCGGGCGCGCAATGCCTCGCCACTGCGTCTCGCGTCACGATGCGCGCAGGGGCGCACGTCCGCGCGCGCTGAGCGCGTTTCGGTTCGGTTTCGATTTCCAAGGCATCCCGCGCTCTGAACGCGCAGCAGCGAGGCGCTGAAAGAGCCAAAATTTCGCGTGGTATGTCGATGAGAACCCAAGGGGGACTCATGTCGAACCAGAACCACGAACGTCACGAATCCCAATCGCCAAGCGAGCTCGATGCACTCTCGAACGACGCGCTTTGGCAAAGTACGCTGACGGCGAACGCCGCTCGTCGCCGTGCTATCGCACGACTTCTAATGCATCTCGCGCTCATCGAAGAGCGACGGCTGCACCTGGTGCGCGGCTACTCGTCGCTCTACGATCTGTGCGTGCGCTGGCTCGGGATGAGCGAGGGGCAGGCGCATCGCAGCGTCTCCGGCGCGCACGCGGCGAAGTGCTTTCCCCTCGCGCTGGAGATGATCGCGGATGGCCGCTTGCACCTCACCGGTCTTTCGCTCATCGCCAAGCGCCTCACGCCCGAGAATCACGCTCAGCTGCTCGAAGACGTGGCGGGAAAGACCAAAGCCGAGATCTTGATCGTGCTCGCCCGCTGGTTTCCGAAGCCGGACGTTCCGGATCGCGTGGAGCCGGTGTCGGGCGGGTCGCACCCTTCCGAACAAGGCAGTTTGGGCCTGGACGGCGCGCCGCGTTCCCGCGTGGAGCCGCTGTCGGAGGGGCGCTTTCTCGTGCATTTCAGCGGCAGCGCGGAGCTGAAGGGCAAGCTCGAGCACGCCCAAAACTTGATGAGCCACGTGAGCCGGAAGCTCGAGGTCGTCTTCGAACGTGCCCTTGACGCGCTGATTCGCGAACTCGAGAACAAGCAGTGGGGCAAGTCCGACCACCCTCGCCGCTCCGGGGGTCGCAAGGACCGAAGGCCAAGCCGTGCGGACAAACGGGAGGTCTACGAACGCGATGGAGCGCAGTGCAGCTACGTGTCTCCGTCGGGCACCCGCTGCACGGCGCGCGCGTTCCTTCAATACGACCACGTCGACCCGCGCGGCAAGGGTGGCGGCGGCGAAGCGCGCAACGGTCGCCTGCTGTGCGCCGCACATAACGATCTCCACGCACGACAAGCCTACGGGAGCGAAATCATCGACGAGAAGGTCCGCCGCGCCCGATCAAGGGCGGAGCAGGGTGGCGCGGCTCAGACTGCGACGGACAAGTTCGACAAGCTCCGCGCGGCGCTCGTCACCATGGGCTTCAAGAAAGCCGAGTGTTGCAAGGTGGTCGCGACGCTCGGCACAGAGGCGGAACGCTTGCCCTTGGACCAGCTGATCCGCGAGGCCCTACTCAGACTCACGCCGCGCTGAGCTCGCCAGCCTTCCCTGGCGAATGTCGTCCGTAGTTCCGCGCAGGGGGGACGCTTCGGCCCTTTGCCGCGCCGGACCAGAAAAACCATGACCCAGTCGAATGGCACGTCCCTCTGCGCGCTCCGTCATCGCATTCGAGCACCCACAAATGCGTGAGGAGAGCCCAACAGAAGACGGAAGCTTTCGATCAGTAGTCGAAGCCCAGCACACCGAAGCCCACCACGTTCAGAGCGATGCCAACGGCGTACATGCTGGAAACGGCGATGACCTTGCTGCGAAGCTTCTTGGCGGCCATCACGAGCAGGGCGGCCACGTAGAAGTGGAAGTAGCCGAACAGGAAGATGAGCCACACGCCGAAAAAGCTCCTGTTCCAGAAGGGGTACTCCCAGATCAGAAGGCCGGCGCGGTTCAGGTACACCTCCACGAACACGCAGAAGGCGGAGTAGCCGATGGCCCAGAACCAGCGATTGGGGATGCCCAAGATGCGCACCTTCGGATCTTCGTGAACGCTGTTCGCGTAGATGATGCCGGAGATCGCGAACATGAACATGATCTCGATGTTCCAGCCCACCATGGTCCGAAGCGCCGTTTCACCGGGCGCGGTCCACAACGCGGAGCGCCCGGTGATGGCGAGCACCCAACCGTTGAGGGTCTCGTTCACGAAGTCCATGCCGAGCACGGTGAGCCCCGCCAGCACCGCGTTCCAATCGCGCGAGGCGCGCGCCTTTCTGATCTCGCTGGTGTAGATGTAGAAGACGATCGCCAGAAGCGGGATGACGTACCACTTCAACGTGGAAAGATCGCGGAGGCCGGTGAGCGCCCGGATGCTGGCTTCGGTCATGGCACGGGGAAAGGTTAGTCCCGCGGCGGCCGGCCAACGAGGCGCGTGCCGTTCCTCGATGATCGATGTAACCTCCGAAGCCGTAGATGAGCGACTATCGAGACGACCGCCCTGCGCTCAGGGATCGCATTCGGGTGCTGGAGGGCGAGCTGGAACGGACGCGTGGCGAGCTGTCGGAAGCGCAGGCGGAGATCGAGAGCCTGAAGGAGCGCGCGGCCGAGGCTGATTCACTCTTTCAGGAGAACGCGCGACTCTCGGTGTCGTTGAAAAAGCTGGAACGAAAGAAGAAGGGGCCGCAAAACCCCATGAAGGTCATGGGGCCGGTCATGGTGGTGGGAATCGTGCTCGCGGGCGGCGCGGTTCCATTGATGGCCCTGTGCTCCGGGCGATCGTCCAGCAAGGCGAGCACGCCCAAGGTCGCGCTCCCGCCAAAGGCGAAGGCCAAACCCACTGCCACGCCCCAGCCGCCCCCGAAACCTCCTGCCACGCGCTCCTCCAGCTGTCGCTGTCCGGCCGGGGACGCGGGGGCGGAGCAGGTGCTCACGGTGGCCGCCAACGGCTCCATGTCTTTCGGCGGCGACCGCACCTACTTTGCCGAGTTCGCCATGGACGACGAAACCACGGCGGTCTCCCTCGCCGCCGGACGCGAAACGGTACCGCCATCGCGCGTGGAAGGCGGCAAGCTGCACATGTTGATGGCTTGCGCCGCGGATCGCGTGGTGTTCGCGCAGGGCCAACGCATCACGGCCTGGGATCTACAAACCGGCGACGCCCTGTGGAACACGACCTTGCCGGAGCCCGTCGGTAGCTCCGTCAACGGCGCGCTCAGCGCGGAGTGCAGCGCGATCGCCGTGAAGAAGGGGCGCGTGATGGTGCCGACTCCCGGCGGGACTCTGAGCGTCTCCCTCGAAGACGGCTCGCGCAAGCCCTGACCATTGTTGTCGGTGCGCCGCGGTCACGGCGCGTTGCAGGCCTGTGCGTCCTGGTGACGAATGCAGAGCGTCGCGTCGTCCTTGGACACCCGCACGCACCCGGCCCATACTCTGCGCATGCGATGGTGGACGCTGACCCTGTGCTCGGGCGTCTTGGCGTGTAGCTCCACTCCAAGCGCTCCGAATCCCAACGACGCCCCGGCGGCCCCTGCGGCCCCCGCGGCCCAGGCCGCGGCACGGGTCATCGGCAAGCTCCAGACCCGCGACGAGACATTGATCATGACGTCCACCGCGGAGGGTGTGCGCTTCGGCGTCACCCGCAACGACGGACAGGTGGTGCTGCAAGGCGGCGACGAGGCGGAGCTGCGTCGAGCGCACCCGGAGCTGTTCGGCTTGTTCAAGAACGCGACGGCGAAGTCCTTCGTGGATGCGCGGCTGGACGTTCGTCCGAAGCCGCCGGACGTCGGGACGCCCCGCTAGCTTCCGCGACGTCCAGGGCGCCGCGAGGTTCCGCGGCGTCCCGGCAAGATCACGAATCTCGAGGTGAAGTGGCCTGGGACGAGCGGCGTGGTCGCTTCTGCTTCGGTGCCTTGCGTGACGGGGTCACGTCGACCGCGGCGGCATCCTCGAGCAGCTCCAACAAGGCCTCACTCGTCAGCTTGGAGCCGACATCGGTCCCGCTCAGCAAGCGCTCCGCCAAGTCTCGCTTGTCGCGGTGCATCGCGATGACCTTGTCCTCGATGGTGTTGCTCGCGACCAGGCGCACGATGGTCACGGAGCGTTTCTGACCGAAACGATGCGCGCGGTCCGCGGCCTGATCTTCGACAGCAGGATTCCACCACGGATCGAGCAAGATGACGGTGTCGGCCGCGGTCAAGTTCAATCCCGTACCGCCGGCTTTGAGGGAGATGAGAAACGCATCACCCTCTCCGTCTTGAAACGCTTCCACGCGCTTCGCCCGGTCCGTTGCAGGCGTGGAGCCGTCCAGCTGTTGGAGTGAGAAGCCTGCCGCCTCCAACTTGGCTCGAGCCAGCTCCAAGAAGCTCGTGAACTGGCTGAACACCAGCGCACGGCGGCCCTCTTCCCGGAGCTCCTCCATCAACCCCAAGAGGGCATGAAGCTTGGAGCTCTCCAGGGTGCTGGTCTTGTCGTACAGAGCAGGATGGCAAACGAGCCGGCGCAGGCGCGTGATGGCGGCAAGAACCTCCATCCGTGCGTCACTGCCGCCCTCTCGTGCGCGCGCGAGGGCAGCGAGATGGGCGGTGTGGTACAGCGTGCGCTCCCCTGGCGAGAGCTCCACTTGCTGAACGACTTCCACGCGCTCCGGGAGCTCCGGCAGCACTTGCTGCTTGGTGCGCCGGAGAATGAACGGGCGCAGCAATCGGCGCAGTGCTTCCAGCCGACGCTGGTCCCCTTCGATCTCGATGGGCTGGGCAAAGCGCTGCGAGAACCAGTCCCAGGTTCCGAGCAGCCCGGGCTCCAGGATCCGGAAGATGCTCCACAGCTCACCCACGTGATTCTCCAGCGGCGTACCGGTGAGGGCGACCCGGAACTCGGCGTTCAGCTTGCGGATGGCTTTGGTTCGCTGCGTGTGCGAGTTCTTGACGGCCTGAGCTTCGTCCAGCACCAGCGTCGCGAACTGCAACTTCGCGAGCGCGTCAACGTCTCGCGCGGCAAGGTCGTAGCTGGCGATCAAGATGCTGCCCTTCGCCAGCCCATCGAGCGCGCGCTTACGATGCTGACCGCGGTAGATGCGGACGTCCAGCTCCGGCGCGAAGCGCGCGGCTTCGTTCCGCCAGTTGTCCGCCACGGAGGTTGGCGCAACGATCAACGCCGGGCCTGTATGTGACCGAGTGAGCAGTAGAGCGAGGCACTGCAGTGTCTTGCCCAGGCCCATGTCGTCCGCCAGGCATGCGCCCACGCCCCAGGTCGCCAGTCGCGAGAGCCACTGAAAGCCCTCGGCCTGATACGGCCGGAGTACCGCTTTCAACGTGGCAGGCAGCTCCGCCGTGTGAGCCGCCGCCGCTTTCTGCCGCGCCAGGGCGGAAGTCAGCGCGCTGCGATCGGCCACCTCCAGACCTTCGATCAGCTCGTCCAGCATTGGCGCCAGCGCTGGGGAAACCTCCGCCTTGGTCTGAGACTGGGTGAGCTCGGCGAGGCCGGAGAGTGTCGAGCGCAGGTCCTCTTCCAGCTGGGCAAAGCGCCGGGGAGACAGTTGAACCCATTCGCGACCGCTGCGCGCGGCATCCAGCAGCGCGGCCAACGCAACGCGCTCGCCGCCGAGGTCGACGTGTCCATCGAGGTCCAGGAGCCCGCCTTTTCCAGTGATCTGGAATCTCAAGGCGCGGCGGGGGATGGGAGCCAGCATCTCGAGTGGATCTCCCAGCCACTCGACCCGAACGTCCTGGGAGCGTTCCCTCAATGCACCGAGCATCCGCACCAGCTCCTCGCGACCTGACACGCGCCGCTCGAAGCGGCCGGTGGCGACCGCATCGCGCAGCCCGGGCGCGCTCAACAGCTCGCGTGCAAGCTCACGTTCTCGGACGAGATCCCGCAATGCGTGGACGCGGCGGCCTCGAGAGCCCGACACGATTCGGGACACACCCCGGCCGGGCTCCAGAGAGGGCCCACCGGGGACGGGACGCGAGCGAAGCGACAGCACCACGTCTTCCGACGATAGCCAGGAGATTTGAGCCACCAATCCCGTACTCGCTGCCACGCGGCGGCCCAGCACCTCTGGTGGCAAGACGATATCCACGTGTTGTTGCAGCTCCGGTAAGCGACGCAGCAGCTCGTCCATCGCGTGCGCGGGCACGAAGTCTCCAGTCATCGCCAGGGTCATGATCAGCGCGTGGCCGACTTGACTGAGCTCGGAGATGCGACACGTGGCATCGTCGTCCAGGTCTACGAAGTAGCGGCTCCCCTCGCAGCAGGCAGCGATCCAATCTGGCCGGAGCTCGCAATCCCCGAAGAAGGTGCGGAGCACGTAGCCCTCGCCTGCGCGCTGCAGCTCCACGCGCAGCTCGGCCTCCACGACCGTGACGGGATTCTGGAAGTGGTCGAACAATCGAGGGTGACCCCGGAGCAGCTCCAGCGCTCGATATGCGCGGGGCGCCGACAGCCATTCCGCGTCGGCGAGCAGCTCGA
Organism: Polyangiaceae bacterium; assembly: GCA_020633235.1. Taxonomy (NCBI): domain Bacteria; kingdom Pseudomonadati; phylum Myxococcota; order Polyangiales; family Polyangiaceae; species Polyangiaceae bacterium. Next base: position 357,663 of record JACKEA010000003.1, read on the forward strand.
GCACTTTTCGGTCGGTGGGCGAGGTCTCGAGACCTTCCACCTCGCCCAGAAGCCGGCTGGGGGAGGCTTGCGCCCCTTTGCTGAACTTCCCGTTCTTGTTGGCTCTTTGGAGCAGCGGTACGAGGAGCGGGCGATCCTGCTCATCGATGGTGAGTCGCCAAGCAATGCGGCGCACGGCAGCGGTCTGTTGGGATCGAGCGCGTTCTTCCAGCGCCTGGTCCAGGGCTCCGAGCATGCGTTGCCAGGTCGGAACGCTGACGAGCTGGGCGAGCGTACCTTGAGGGTGGATGAGCAGCGCGAACGCCGCTTCGATGGCCGCAGCGAGGTGGTTGCAGTCCGCCATCTCGCAGCCACACGAAAATCCGATTTCACCGCGTTCCCAACCCGAAATGTCGAGACTCGCCCGCGCGCGCACCCAGCGCCCTTGCATCACCGTGCTCGCGTACAGCCGCACGGAGCGGCCGTAGAGGTCGGCGGTCGTGGCTGCGACGAGCGCCGGGGGTGGGCAGCGCGTGCCCATTTTCTGCCGCATTTCGCGAAGCCGCGCGATCAAAGTTCGCGCGCCCTCCAGCGCCGGCTCGGTCGACGCCACGATCTCGCCGATTCGAGCATCGACCTGGCGTACGTAGTGCTGTCGCTGGCTCGCTGACAAGAGCCAGCTCTTGCCCGCGGCTCGCAGCTCGAGCTGGAGATGGTCCTCTGCAATGTAGGCAAAGCTCGTTGCGAAGGCCTTCAAGACCATCTCGGGTACGCGTCCGAAAATCAGATCCGCAACGGTGAACTTGCTGCCGTAGTTCCGCGCGAAGTGCCCGACGAAGGGCGAGCTCAACGACCGATCCAAGACCGAGCTGGGGTCGTTGAGACGCTCGACCAAATCGCGCGCGCGGCACCAGGCCACTATGTCCGCTTCGGATTCCAGTGCTCGCGGGTCAATGACACGCGCCGGATTCGGCGGTGGGATCGTCTCGACCGTCGAGATGGCGTGCTCGAGATCCCTGCACAGCGCGTGCTGCTCTGGCGCGCTCATGCGTGTTCCATTGTGGCGCACCGACTTGGCCAAGTCGCCGAGGTTCTCCGCTCCGCACAGCGCGAAGAGCCGCTCCAGGCGCTGGCGGCTCTCGGGTGGTAGCCGTAGCAGCTCCTGGAGCTCTTGCTCCGTGAGCTGCGTGAGCCCGCGGGCCGGCCCGCTTTCGATTTCAATCAAGAGCTGTCTGAGGGCGCTGGACATCGGCGCCACGAGGGTAGCTCAGTTCCGAGTCGTGTTGCGCTCCAGCACACCCGAGCACTCGCTGGCACGCGAGGCAGGTCGTGCGCCGCCTCCTTCTGTTGGTCCGCCGCGGGAACGTGACGGCGGAGGGCCACGGGCTCGACGCGGCCGCCGCAGGAACGTCCGTAAGGGACGTTCGCGTCCACGCATGCGCTGTGTGCGCGTTCCGCTCAACTTGGGCATGCGTTCCGGAGCACTTGGGCGCCGAATCGGAGCGAAGCGACGACCGCAGTGGTCAGGTGACGGTGGATTGCGTGGTGTCGGTGGGAGCGGGCTGCATTGCGCTGCTTCAACGGGGCCACCGCGCGAACGCGGCGGAGAACTGTCCGCTACGTCCGCGCAGACATCAGCGACGCCTAGCTTCAACGGGGCCGCCGCGTGAACGCGGCGGAGAGACGGCGGAACGTCGAGGTAGCAGCGCGCCACGTGACTGCTTCAACGGGGCCGCCGCGTGAACGCGGCGGAGAGATGGTGAGCTGGACCCATTGCGCGCCCTGTTGCCCAGATCGCTTCAACGGGGCCGCCGCGTGAACGCGGCGGAGAGGTCTTGGGCGAGCGGGGCTCAACATTCGCGATCTGCAAGCTTCAACGGGGCCGCCGCGTGAACGCGGCGGAGAGCCACGCCAGGCCCTTCGGGTCGACATCGGGCAGGACGGCTTCAACGGGGCCGCCGCGTGAACGCGGCGGAGAGTCGCTACAAGCAAGGAAAGGCGGAAAGAGATGATTGAGCTTCAACGGGGCCGCCGCGTGAACGCGGCGGAGAGGCCGTTGGCGTTGTACTGCCCGGAGATGACACGCAACGAGCTTCAACGGGGCCGCCGCGTGAACGCGGCGGAGAGGCCTTGGTCCTCGCCGTGATCGGCCTCGCGGCGGCGCTGCTTCAACGGGGCCGCCGCGTGAACGCGGCGGAGAGAACTAGCTCGCCGCCTCACCCTCAGCCGCGGCGACGAGCTTCAACGGGGCCGCCGCGTGAACGCGGCGGAGAGGCTTTCCGGCAACCGCGTCAAGCCACCGGAGTCCTACCCGCTTCAACGGGGCCGCCGCGTGAACGCGGCGGAGAGGCTGGGAAAGCTGCTCGTTGCGGGCACGGCAGAGGAGCTTCAATGGGGCGCCGCGTGAACGCGGCGGAGAGTTAGCGCTGAGGGCATTACCCTTGCAGATAAGGTTGCTTCAACGGGGCCGCCGCGTGAACGCGGCGGAGAGCAAGTTCATGGAAGTTGGTGGAAAGATCGAGACAATCTCGCTTCAACGGGGCCGCCGCGTGAACGCGGCGGAGAGCGGAGATCTCGTGTTGGACCCGTTCGGTGGTAGCGGGAGCTTCAACGGGGCCGCCGCGTGAACGCGGCGGAGAGCGGTGGTGCAGAGCGCGCAGCAGTGCGCGGTCGTGTGCTTCAACGGGGCCGCCGCGTGAACGCGGCGGAGAGCCAACGCCCGGCGCGAGTGAGCTTCACCGCGATGCCGCTTCAACGGGGCCGCCGCGTGAACGCGGCGGAGAGGCGCATGAGAACGCGACCAGCCCCGCTAGAATGATCGCTTCAACGGGGCCGCCGCGTGAACGCGGCGGAGAGAAGAGTCCATGCGTGAAGATCAATTCGTGCGTGGAGTAGCTTCAACGGGGCCGCCGCGTGAACGCGGCGGAGAGCCGGGGATACGAGACTCCGGTGTGCTGGGCCGACTAGCTTCAACGGGGCCGCCGCGTGAACGCGGCGGAGAGTCGATCTCGAGGAGGAGCCGCAGGAGGAGCCGGCGGCATGCTTCAACGGGGCCGCCGCGTGAACGCGGCGGAGAGGTGTTGCATAAGCTCTTATTGCAGGGCAGGGCGGAGGGCTTCAACGGGGCCGCCGCGTGAACGCGGCGGAGAGCACGGCGGATACGCGCTATGCTGGGCCGAGCTCCTGTCGCTTCAACGGGGCCGCCGCGTGAACGCGGCGGAGAGAGCGGCGGCCGCTTGGAAGGCCGGTCGCCGCTCGGGCAGGCTTCAACGGGGCCGCCGCGTGAACGCGGCGGAGAGCCGACTGGACGCCGACATGCGACCGCATCCGTCGCGCCCTGCTTCAACGGGGCCGCCGCGTGAACGCGGCGGAGACGCCGGCTTGTCGGCGCTTGGATTCACGCAGGTTTGGCTTCACGGGGCCGCCGCGTGAACGCGGCGGAAGAACTTCTCGCCCTCGCCAACCCACACCGGCTCTCCGCTTCAACGGGCCGCCGCGTGAACGCGGCGGAGAGGGTGCCGGCACGCCGCGCCGTCGCCCCTCACTCGCTTCAACGGGGCCGCCGCGTGAACGCGGCGGAGAGTCCGCCGGTCGCTGGCGCGATGGCGCCCGGCATTCCCGGCTTCAACGGGGCCGCCGCGTGAACGCGGCGGAGAGAAGGTACACGTCGTCTCGAAGGCTGGCTTCGACCAGCTTCAACGGGGCCGCCGCGTGAACGCGGCGGAGAGACGCGAGCACGCTGTTCGCCGCGTTCTGGATCGAGTCGCTTCAACGGGGCCGCCGCGTGAACGCGGCGGAGAGGACGAGTGCAGCGGTCAGCACCGCGGGCAACGCCTGCTTCAACGGGGCCGCCGCGTGAACGCGGCGGAGAGACCTTGAATATGTCTTCCCCACTGATACTGGGGTCTAACGCTTCAACGGGGCCGCCGCGTGAACGCGGCGGAGAGCGCCGGCTTCTGCAAACCGCCGTGGACGGTATCGAGCTTCAACGGGGCCGCCGCGTGAACGCGGCGGAGAGCATTCTTCTGGCGCTGCAATGCGTCCTCGACGGGGTGCTTCAACGGGGCCGCCGCGTGAACGCGGCGGAGAGATATACGGGGCGGATATCGTCAGCGCCTACCCCGCCGCTTCAACGGGGCCGCCGCGTGAACGCGGCGGAGAGGCCCCCTACAATGCGTCGAAGCTCTCGATTGCAGCCGCTTCAACGGGGCCGCCGCGTGAACGCGGCGGAGAGGCCCCCTACAATGCGTCGAAGCTCTCGATTGCAGCCGCTTCAACGGGGCCGCCGCGTGAACGCGGCGGAGAGAGAAGACTGCATCGACTTCGACCCGCAAGCGCGCACAGCTTCAACGGGGCCGCCGCGTGAACGCGGCGGAGAGTGACGACTCCAAGCGCGGACGCCTTCGCTGTGGAAGCGCTTCAACGGGGCCGCCGCGTGAACGCGGCGGAGAGGACGACACTCTCGAGCGCGTCGTGACGCTCCCCGCCAAGCTTCAACGGGGCCGCCGCGTGAACGCGGCGGAGAGTCGGCCGGAGGCGCGCGCGATGAATTCAGCTGGACCCGGCTTCAACGGGGCCGCCGCGTGAACGCGGCGGAGAGCGAGTGCTTCATCGGGTATCCCGACGAAGACGGGATCAAGCTTCAACGGGGCCGCCGCGTGAACGCGGCGGAGAGCTCGATGTGGCCCGGCGTCTCGCGCATGCCCCATGGGGCTTCAACGGGGCCGCCGCGTGAACGCGGCGGAGAGCTGCTCCGCATCGCCTAGCTCGCTCTCGTCTTCCGTCGCTTCAACGGGGCCGCCGCGTGAACGCGGCGGAGAGGCGCTACGCCTACCACGAGCCCGACGGCAACCCGTGGCTTCAACGGGGCCGCCGCGTGAACGCGGCGGAGAGAAACCGCTCCCTCGCGGGGCGAATCGTGCCATTGGTCGCTTCAACGGGGCCGCCGCGTGAACGCGGCGGAGAGAAGCTCGCGTCTTGGCGGAGGCGTTGCTAGCAGCGGCAGTAGCTTCAACGGGGCCGCCGCGTGAACGCGGCGGAGAGCCGAGCCAGCCTTTTTCCAGGTCGCGCATGATCGCGCTTCAACGGGGCCGCCGCGTGAACGCGGCGGAGAGTAGAACCTCGAGCCTGGGCAAACTCGCGCGCCCGCGCGCTTCAACGGGGCCGCCGCGTGAACGCGGCGGAGAGCAGGTGCACGTTGCGCTCGAGAAGGTTGTGACCGCCCGGCTTCAACGGGGCCGCCGCGTGAACGCGGCGGAGAGGGTCGTCTGGTGGGGAATACTGCCCGACGGCATGAGGAAGGCTTCAACGGGGCCGCCGCGTGAACGCGGCGGAGAGCGTTCCTGGGGGCACTGGCCGGCGCGTTGGCGCCGCTGCTTCAACGGGGCCGCCGCGTGAACGCGGCGGAGAGGCTGGTTAGCGAGGCCCGCAAGCTCGCTGACGAGTCGCTTCAACGGGGCCGCCGCGTGAACGCGGCGGAGAGTGCACGTTCGAGCGTGTGCATCGTTGCAGCCATGGAAGGCTTCAACGGGGCCGCCGCGTGAACGCGGCGGAGAGCTCGCGGCCGCTTCCCGGCAAAGGAGGTGTCCCCTCGCTTCAGCAGGGCCGCCGCGTGAACGCGGCGGAGAGAAGACGCCCCCGCAAGCGAAGTAGCTCCCACCGGCTTCAACAGGGCCGCCGCGTGAACGCGGCGGAGAGTCGATGAGCGGCTCCGGGCGCAGGGTGGCGACCCTCGCTTCAACAGGGCCGCCGCGTGAACGCGGCGGAGAGTGGACTGTCCTTCCAAATCGCGATGCCGGCGAGGGCGCTTCAACGGGCCGCCGCGTGAACGCGGCGGAGAGGCGAGGCTGGCGGCGATCTTGTCGAGCTGGTTCTGGCTTCAACGGGGCCGCCGCGTGAACGCGGCGGAGAGAGTGCTGGGCGCAGACGCGCGCCACGCCAGGAGACGCTTCAACGGGGCCGCCGCGTGAACGCGGCGGAGAGGGAAAAGCAGCCATGAACGAGACATACACCATCATCGGCTTCAACGGGGCCGCCGCGTGAACGCGGCGGAGAGACCCGGAGCTTCCAGCATGATGCCGAGACCGGGCAGCTGCTTCAACGGGGCCGCCGCGTGAACGCGGCGGAGAGGCGTTTGGTCGGCCGTAGCCTTTGTAGAGTAGTACTCGCTTCAACGGGGCCGCCGCGTGAACGCGGCGGAGAGGCACACCACCAGCATCCTTTTTCGGACCCCGCCGCCCCGCTTCAACGGGGCCGCCGCGTGAACGCGGCGGAGAGTGGCCGCGGGCGCGATGCACTGCTAGCCGTCAAAGAAGCTTCAACGGGGCCGCCGCGTGAACGCGGCGGAGAGCTGCCATGATCCTGCTCCGCGGCGCCGCCGCGTCAGTGGTGCTTCAACGGGGCCGCCGCGTGAACGCGGCGGAGAGTCTCGCCGCCAGCGAAGGAGGCGCCGCCGCGTAAGGTCGCTTCAACGGGGCCGCCGCGTGAACGCGGCGGAGAGCCAAGAAGTTGCCACCGTGACGGTCGTCGTTTTCGAGGCTTCAACGGGGCCGCCGCGTGAACGCGGCGGAGAGCGGCAATGGGCCCGCCGTCATCGTCGGCAAGCTCATGCTTCAACGGGGCCGCCGCGTGAACGCGGCGGAGAGCCAAGAGCGCGCACGCTACATCTCGGAGCAAACGCAAGCTTCAACGGGGCCGCCGCGTGAACGCGGCGGAGAGCAGAACCTACGAGGCGGAAGTCGCTGGCCTTGGCCGCTTCAACGGGGCCGCCGCGTGAACGCGGCGGAGAGCGCGTCGAGCCGGTCCAGCTGGTGACCGACTATTGGACCAGCTTCAACGGGGCCGCCGCGTGAACGCGGCGGAGAGCTCCCGGATCCGGTCGGCGCGCTCCCGCACATGGGCGCGGCTTCAACGGGGCCGCCGCGTGAACGCGGCGGAGAGTCGCGGGAATGTCTCCCGGAGCGCATCGCGTCCGACGCTTCAACGGGGCCGCCGCGTGAACGCGGCGGAGAGCAGAGCGTCCGCCGCCGCCTTCTCCGCGGCCACCCAAGCTTCAACGGGGCCGCCGCGTGAACGCGGCGGAGAGCAATTGGACGGCATTTCTTCCCGGTGCTCGTCCCAGGCTTCAACGGGGCCGCCGCGTGAACGCGGCGGAGAGTCCGGCGTGCACCCTGGTGGGTGCGCCGAGCACGACACGCTTCAACGGGGCCGCCGCGTGAACGCGGCGGAGAGGCCGAGCTCGAGAGGCTCTGCCGTGACTTCACGGCCGAAGCTTCAACGGGGCCGCCGCGTGAACGCGGCGGAGAGCGTCGCCGTCGAGCTCGCCGTCCGTCTCGGTGGTCTGCTTCAACGGGGCCGCCGCGTGAACGCGGCGGAGAGAAGAGGCGGCCCGGTATCACGCGGTTGCTCGCGCACCCACCGCTTCAACGGGGCCGCCGCGTGAACGCGGCGGAGAGCTGAAAGACATCTTCGGGGGCGGCGGTGTCGACTGCTCGCTTCAACGGGGCCGCCGCGTGAACGCGGCGGAGAGCAAGACGTGCGGCGGCGCACAGTGGCTCGTCGCGAAGCTTCAACGGGGCCGCCGCGTGAACGCGGCGGAGAGGGGCCGCACCAGACATCACCGAAGCCATCACGGATAGGCTTCAACGGGGCCGCCGCGTGAACGCGGCGGAGAGTAGAAATAGCGTGCGGGTTCGACTCCCGCCCTCGATACGCTTCAACGGGGCCGCCGCGTGAACGCGGCGGAGAGAAGATCGCCCAGCTCCTCCGCCCAAACCTTGGGCATCGCTTCAACGGGGCCGCCGCGTGAACGCGGCGGAGAGTAGCGCCCGGAGAAGTTGCCGCGCTCTGTCGACACGCTTCAACGGGGCCGCCGCGTGAACGCGGCGGAGAGCGCGTGAAGGCCGACTATCTCCGCTCCTACCGGCTACGGCTTCAACGGGGCCGCCGCGTGAACGCGGCGGAGAGGCGGGCGACACCGACCCGCTTGCCGCGACGCAGGGCTCGCTTCAACGGGGCCGCCGCGTGAACGCGGCGGAGAGGGAAGCTGGAAGCGAACGCCCTCATTCTGACCCCCGATCGCTTCAACGGGGCCGCCGCGTGAACGCGGCGGAGAGTACTCCGCCACCTGCGGCGAGTTCGCCGCGATCCAGGGGCTTCAACGGGGCCGCCGCGTGAACGCGGCGGAGAGATGAGCGCCGCCGCATTCGCAACCGGCTGCTGGTCGCTTCAACGGGGCCGCCGCGTGAACGCGGCGGAGAGCTCAGGACGTCTGTGCGCATGCCGCGCGCCGTCCTTGCTTCAACGGGGCCGCCGCGTGAACGCGGCGGAGAGTGGCGCGAAGGCGGCGGCGGGAGAGATGAAGAAGATGGCTTCAACGGGGCCGCCGCGTGAACGCGGCGGAGAGGTAATCAGCCTGGTGATGGGTGCACTCGCCGCGGCAGTGCTTCAACGGGGCCGCCGCGTGAACGCGGCGGAGAGCGTTGCTTCGTGACGCCAAGCTCAGCGCCGATCTCGACGCTTCAACGCGGCGGAGAGCGCGTAGCGCTTCGATCTGCTCGTCGGTGATGGTCGGGCTTCAACGGGGCCGCCGCGTGAACGCGGCGGAGAGACGGCGTCGTGGTCGTCGTCGGCACTGATGTCGCCTTGCTTCAACGGGGCCGCCGCGTGAACGCGGCGGAGAGTGACCGACTTCCGTGGCGACCTCATCCGCATGTTTCGCGCTTCAACGGGGCCGCCGCGTGAACGCGGCGGAGAGAGCGTCACCACGCCGCCGGAGTTGCTCGCGGTGAGCGGGCTTCAACGGGGCCGCCGCGTGAACGCGGCGGAGAGAGTTGAGCGGCTGCTGTGGTGCTACGAATTCGACAAGGCTTCAACGGGGCCGCCGCGTGAACGCGGCGGAGAGAAGCGCCGAGGGTCAGATCGAGTGGGAAGGCGAACTGCTTCAACGGGGCCGCCGCGTGAACGCGGCGGAGAGCGCCCGCTGGCATCGCCGAACCGCCTCCGCTCAACGAGCTTCAACGGGGCCGCCGCGTGAACGCGGCGGAGAGGCCGCCGTCGCGCCCAGCTTCGAGGGCGACGTGGCGACGCTTCAACGGGGCCGCCGCGTGAACGCGGCGGAGAGGCCCGCGCTCCAGCGCCACGCGGTAAGCGAGCAGCGAGTCGCTTCAACGGGGCCGCCGCGTGAACGCGGCGGAGAGGGGCTTGATTCACCAGGTGGTAGGGAAGGTGCGCGTCCGGCTTCAACGGGGCCGCCGCGTGAACGCGGCGGAGAGTCACGTACGACACCAGCGGAGACACCGCCGCGGTCTACGCTTCAACGGGGCCGCCGCGTGAACGCGGCGGAGAGTTGATCGCTGGCCGGTCGGGGCTGGTGTCCACGGTCGGGCTTCAACGGGGCCGCCGCGTGAACGCGGCGGAGAGAAAGCTGCTGGCCATCTCGAACCCCAACGAGACGGGTGGCTTCAACGGGGCCGCCGCGTGAACGCGGCGGAGAGATGCCTCCGAGATCTGGCATGTTTTCGCGAGGCTCGGAAGCGGATTGCGAGCGGTTGGATGTGCACTCGTGTTTGACGGGATGAGATGTCGGTTCGGCGAGGTTCCGCGCCGAACAAACAACCAAATTTTCAAGGAGCTGGGCGCCTTGCGAGCGGTGGCGGGGTTTGGCGCAGTACCGAACCGCTCGATCCTACGCCTGTGGCTTGCCGCTGCCATCCGGACCAACCGTTCAGGCGACGATGGCGTGGCGCTCTGGGTTCATGTAGGGGCGCCCCAGGGAGCGGATGGACGTGCTGCCCCGGCCCTCCACCGGGCCAACGTCGACGAAGAGGACCTGATCCTCTCGGAAATTGATGATGTCCCCCAGGCGCGCTCGAAGCTCGATGAGCTCGGTGCGATTGAGCTCACACTGAAAGACCGAGAGCTGAAGGTGATCACCATAGCCGCGCATCAGCTTGAAGACGTTGCGCAGACGCTTCGGATTCGAGATGTCGTAGCTAACGATGTAGGTGTTTCGCACAGGTGCTCCTCTGCGGGCTAATGCTACCGCGTTCGAAACGCGGGGTACTCCTCCACTTCGCCGAGCAGCATTCGACCGAGCAGTCGAGCCTGGACCTCGAGCACCCGGCGATAGCTGATGCGGTAACCAAAGACAGGATGGGTGACGAGCTGGTCCATGCGCCGCTCGTACGCGAGGATGAGGCGCTTTCGCGCGCCGGGCTTGAGAGCGGCAGCGACGGGCGTCACGGCGAAGTCGTCGGGCTGGATCTCACCGTTGTTGATGGCGGTGACCACCACCGAATCCGCCACGATGGGCCGGAACTCCTCCATCAGATCCAGCGCCAGCGCGGCGCGTCCGAAGCGCGGCTGGTGATAGAAGCCAAGGAGTGGATCGAGCCCAACCCTGGCGAGAGTGACCGTGAAGTCTTTCGTGAGCAGGGCGTACGAGAACGACAGGAGCGCGTTGATGGGATCGCGCGGCGGGCGCCGGTTCCGACCGTCCAGGTCGAAGGTCTCACGGATCTCCGAGTCTTCTTTGAGCATCCCGGTGAACGCTCCGAAGTAGAATCGCGCTGCCGTACCTTCTATGCCCAACAGGCTGGCAAGCGATTCAGCTTCCGCCGCCTTACGGGCGAGCTGCTTGAGCTCGAAGAGCACGGTGGCGTCGGGCTCGCGGTGATTGCGCCGCAACAGCGTGCGGCAGTTCTGGATCTTGGAGACGACGAAGCCACGGGCGAGCCTCAAGCATGTGGCGGAGTCCGTGGCGCCGGCGTACTGCGCCAAACGCAGCTCCACGTTCTTGGAGTCGTGTCCGGTGGCGCGCCCCAGGAGCCAGCCGCCATAGGAGAAGTACGAGACGGGGATCCCGCGCTCGAGCAACGCACGGAGCGCCTGAGAGGTGATCTGCACGTTGCCGAACACTGACACCTGCGAGGTGTTGACCAAGCGCGCTTCCAGCGCGTTGGCCTTCGGGCGCTGGATGCACACACGCTCGCCGTCCAACGTGATGCGGGCGCCCTGCTCTTGCACGTACACCGGTAGCTTGTCGTCGCGCGCCGGGTGCAGCCGACGAAGCTCGGGCTCCGGACCAGTGAGGTCCCACGGATCGGGGTCCAACGGGCCGTAGAGCTCACTGTCATCCAGCAGCGGCGCCGGCTCCGGCTCATCCGCCGCTGTGGGAGGTGCGCCGCGCTCCAGGGTCTGAAGCAGCGTCACCTCGTCCGGCAAGCAGATGCCGACCAGCGAGCAGCCGTTGCACTTCGGGTTGTCCACAAGCGGCGGTGGGAGCTCGCCCTTCGCGCCAAGCTCCCTTACCCGCTGGATGGCGCGCTCAGTGGTGGCGATCAGATCCGCAGTGATCGCAATGGGTACCCGCTGGCGATCTGCCGCGAAGTAGATGGCGGCCTCGTCGCAGCGGTAGCCCGAGTCCCGGAGCAGCAGCACCTGTGCGCAGAGCTGGGCCCGCTCCGGGAGATACGCGCCCTCGCGGACATTTGGCCGCTTGCCGCGCTTGTACTCGATGGGCTGCACCGCACCTTCGGCCACGTCCACCACGTCGATCTTTGCGGTCAAGCCCAGACGCTCGGAAGACAGCCATACTGAACGGGCCTGGTACGGTGGGGGCTCGACTTCGGGAACGGCATCGTCCTCGTCGTCGACCTTCGTTGGGGGCGGAAGCGCGCGCCCGGGTTTGTCTGCACGCTTGTGAACGGCGCGCCCCTCCACCGTGAACCGGTTGTCGCTGAACTCGCCCTGCACCCACTCGAGCGCCATCAGCCGCTCGCAGTAGAGGACCTCGTTGACCATGCGAGCGGGTACCAGCGCGGGCACGTCCAGCGTCGGCAGCTTGCGAGGCAGCGGCTTTGCGCGACCGCTGGGCGGTGCGGGTGCGCTGCTGGGGGCGCGGGAGGAGGAGGTCATGGGAGGGGCACCAAGCGCGAATCCAAGTGCGAATGCGTGCTACATTCACGGAATGGCCACTCGCCGAACACCACGGCAGTCATCGAGAACCAAGCTCTCGATTGAAGAAGAGGCGCTCCGGCTCGTACGTGCCAGCCAAGTTGAGACGCCGTCGATCCGGGCAAGCTACGTATTTCCGGACGAGCGCACGATCCGCATCGTTCACGTGGATGAAGACGTTTTCCCAGGGGACGGAGTGTTGCCCATGGCTTTCGCACCCGACCCGGCGGAAGGCGTGCACTATCCGTCACAGATTGCGCTGATCCATCCTTCCGAAGAGCGGCGAGCGGCCTTGCCTCGCGGCTGGGGCTCCTGGAGAAGCGCCCGCCGAGTCGAACGCCGCGACCAGCGGTCTGCGTGACACCGGAGCGAGCTTTCTTCGTGCAGGCCCGTAGCGATCTCGAGGCGGCAATTCGCCTCGAGGCCACGCGCTGCGACAACTGCCAGATTCTCCACGCCCTACAGATGGCCGTGGAAAAGACAGCGAAAGGATACGCGCAGCGGTTCGGCACGTTCAAGACGGTGCACAACGCTTTCAGCACCGGCTTTCCCCGGATTCGGGTTGCGCTGCTCGCGGACTCAAGCGTCCGAAGGCGCATGGGGCTGACCCAACGTACCGAGCTGAGTCGTGTACTGCGCAGCGTCGCGCGAACGGCTACGGCGGTCGAAGCTCTGAACCCAACGGTGGCGGGTAAAACCAACCCGAACTGCGAGTATCCCTGGACCGACCCAGGCGGTACGACACACGCGCCGGCTCGGCATCGATTTGGAAAAGCCGTCGGCCGAGTCGCGCGTCTGAAGCTCGAACGATTCCTTGACCACGTGCTGGCTCGAGAGCTCCGCATGAAGAGCCTGCTAGCGCAGTAGACCACGGAGCCGCCAACTACTCGGCGGCCAGGGCAGCCGCCTCCGTCTCGGGTTCGAACAAACCCAAACCGAAGTGGGACGCGTATCCAAGCGCGATCGGTCCCGGGACGGAGTCGCTGAACACAAGTCGCAAACCAAAGCCTGCTGCCACTGGTGGGCGACGGTTCTCTCGGGATCGCTCGCGCCTGAAGTGTCGCCAACGCGTAGATAGGCGCGCTGGCGGTGTGGCGTCTGAGCGCTCCTCGGCCACGGAGACCATCCCGGTACGCTGGCGCCAGAGCGACCAGAAAAGGTCCAACCCGGCGTATTCCCGCTGCCTGCCTCGCTCGATCTCTACCTCCACGCGCATCGGCGACGGCAAGCCGCGCGACTCCAGCTCGGCTCGAATCTGGCCCTCCAGGGAGTTCGCGCCCCGGCGCTTCAAGTGCCGAGGCGGAACGAAGGGCGTGGCGCTAACCCATGAAACGGCCGAGCCCACTTGCGGAACGAGCCGCTCGAAGTCCTTTCGCGTTCCCAGCCCGGCCAGCGTCAGGAACAGCGGCGGGAGGTTCTTGGCGTAGGTCTTCCGAACCATTCGAAGCGCGATCAGCGCTGCAGGCTCGAATCCCATTTGTGCATGAATGAGGAAATGGTCGATGCGCCGCGGGTCGTCCAGCGCCACCGGGATGATGTGAGCATGTCGATGCCCCAAAAGCCGTTCCTGGCGCGAGTCCTTTCCCGTCAGCGAGCTGGCAGGCCCTTTGCCGTGCTTCGAAGCAGCGGAAACCAAGCAACCGTGGAGCATCTCCGCCCGTCGAAGAGCGTCGGTGAGATTCGGAAGTGCTTCGCCGTTGGCCGTGTCGGAAGAGATCGCCAACAGTGCTGTGTCCACTCCCTGCCGTCGGGATTCGCCGCTGTCGCTCGAGACTGTGTGAGCCAGCGCGTCGCTCCGACGCCAGTATGCGAGGGAGCGTGCGCCTGGCGGTTGGCTCCAACCCGCCTTCTGCAACGCGGCGGTGTCGACGCAAAGTGCATCCACAAGGGTGGGCGGCAATAGGTCGTTCAGTCGAGCCAGTTGCTTCTTGCCCAGCTTCTTGGGTGGCGCCTTGTTCTTTTGCGTGGCTCGTTCCCGTTCGGCGTCGAGTGTTCTCTGTTGCTCCCGTTCGAACGCGGCTGCTCGCCAATCCGCGTAGTCCTCCGCTGTCAGTGCTGCGAGCAACTCGATGCGATCGTAGCCGCAGCCTGGAGCTGCATCAGAATGCGCGCAGTGTTCCAACCCTTCCGGCATGGCACCAATGCGGCGTGCGTCCACCCAAGATTCCGCACGCCCCAGGTACGTGAAGCGAGGCAGCAGTAGGTCCAGCATGCGCTCCTCCTCGACAGTGAGCTCCACAGGCCACTCGACTCCCAACACCCCTGTGCCGACATACGCGAATGCGTCGATGACCTTGTCGGGCGAGCCCTTGAATACTGGCATGTAGTGCCGCGTGTGCGCGGCGGCCGCAGGGGGTAGCCAATAGGCCGGAGGTTTGCTGGAGAGCCGCGCGACCAGCGCCTCCGCTTCGGCGGGCACTACTGACCAGCCGAGCTTGTTGAACCCAGTCGCGATCAACGCGCGGACGATGCGCCAAGGGCTCGGTGGCCACTCCACCACGCCCTCGTTGACGTGCCGGCCCCAAGGCGTCGCGTGATAGCGACCCGCCGGAAACTCGAATGCAAGGCGCAGCATGATCAGGCCGCGTAGTTGACGAGAGTAACGCCGTTGTCGCCGCTGAACTGCGAGCTACATGCCTTGATGAGACCCGGCACTGCGTCGCGCAGCGTGCCAATGCTTGGAAGCGCAAAGCCTTCCGGGCGCGTCACACGCGGAGCGGCCGCGACTTCGAGATCGCAGGCCGTACGGAAGCGGAGGTGCCCGTCGAGCAGCTTCGCGACCTTGTAGAGGGCGAGCGTGACGAGCAGTTGTTCGCCCTGAGATCCCAGGCCGTAGCCGCGGATCTGGGCAAGGTCGACGTTGAAGTACGCAGTGATTTTCTCCGCCGTGTACTCGTCACGCTGGAAGGGCACGTTTCCGAATCCCGTCTTGGCGTCTCCCTGCGGATTGACGTGGTCGTTCTTCACACCGCCGGACGCCGCAACCCGTACGCCGCCCGCTTCGACGAACGCCGAAAGCGCACGTGGGACGCGCAGACGCCCACCCGCCAACTCCTTCTTCGCCAAGAAGAGCCCGTGAATCAGCGCATTGACGTCATACTTCATGATGACGCCTGCGAGTCGCGGCATGTCGAGCGGCCCCTTCGCAAACCCCTCGGTCTCCTCCTTCAGCTGATTGAAGAACGCACTGTCCTTCCCCTCGAGGATGTAGGGCGAGTTCAGGCGGTGTGCTTCAGTGATCGAGCTGGTGAGGTACGAGCCGTCTTGTTCCACTCGGACGTACGACAGACCCTGGAGCTCCGGAACCAGCGCGTGCCCGGCAGGATCCCAACACATCGCCTCCAGGCGATTGGCCATGCTCTGCGGGCTCTCGACCAAGAGCCGCGTTCCGTCATGGGTATCGAAAACGGCAGCTCCCAAGTCAGGGAATCCGGTCGGCTGGAACCGCGACCCCTGCACGGGCCTTAGGTCCGCCTCGATCAGGATGCGATTGGGGCGCGGTTCTTTGTCGGGCAGGACTGCTGACAGATTCAGACTCATGGTTCCTCCTTGATGCTCGCAGCGCTCGGAGCGCTTTGGCTCGCCACAGCGCCGTCGCTGCGGGTACGTTTCGCGATCTGCGCGAGCAGGCGCTCGCGGTCATGGTCAGAGACTGGAAACGCCATCGCGGCAGCTATTCGCTTGGCTAGCTTTTCGTTTCCGATAACGTGGTGGAGCTTCGGACGGAGCCCCAGCGCGACATGCCGTGCGAGCGCGGCTCTTCCGGCGTCTTGCAGGCGCCCTCCCACCAACATCCGCACCGGCGCGGGGTCGGGACGCAGCACCACGTCCCTACTCGGCGCGGCGTAGAGCAAGCGAAACAGCGCGTACAGCGGCGCCGACGATGCGAGCGGCACACGCTGAGTCGCCCAGCTTGTTGCCCCGCGGATTTCCTCCCGCTTCCGCCAGTCCAGCGCCATGAGTCCACGTGCGAGACGGCCGAATCGGCGCAAGTCCAGCTGGCCGACGAGGAACGCATCTACGTCGTCGAGACGTACCGGCACCAAACCACTGAGCGGGAACCCTTCGTGCCCTTTGCGTGCGGCGTCCGTGATGCGCCTGAGCACGACAGCAGCGAGATCGCTCACCGCATCGCGGCTCTGCCATACAACGCTCGGGTCTTGCACCAGCCCGTGCGCCGTCGCGTTGAAGCGGGCGAAGTGCGTTGGGTCGAGCGGGACGCAATTGGCGCGAATCGGGCCCAGTCGCTGCTCGACGGGCCTCTTTCGATCGCTTGGCGCAGACTGGGAAGCCACCGCGACCGCTAGTCTGAACTCTGGCGTGTCGTCGAATGCAGCGAGGATCCAGTCCGGCGAAAGCCGCGGCAAAGGTTGCAGCCGCAGCTCGACAGCCGACTTCGGTCGCGCAACGAGGAGGTCCTCCGCCGCTCCCAGCTCCTCCAACAGCTCACCCCACCGGGCCGGCCGATTCTCCCGGCACACGCTGAACATGGCTCCGGCCATGCGATGCACAGCCCGCTGAAGTGCAGCCGGCGCGCCTGGACCATTCGCGCGGCTGCGCAGGGCTCCGACCCACTGATCGATTTCCTCGAGCAAGCGCACCCGTGGTTGCGCCACCACAGGCCACCGCCCCACTGGAACGGCCAGGTTCGCCTGACCGTTGCGTTCAGCAAAAGCGAAGCGTTCAAACGCCGAAATCCCGCGGGAAACACCAAGCAAGGACACCGCGCGCGCGGCATCTAGCGCGCGTCTCGCTCGGTGCCTACCGGTCTGCATGCGACCTTCGGCAAACAAGGCTCGTACGTCCTGCACCGTGGCGGCCCGCTCCCAGAGCGGCATCCACTGCTCACCTCGCGCGGATTCGTCCGACGGAGCCGCGCTGGCGTAGCCTTCCGCTTGAGACTGCACGGCGAAAGGTGCAGCGGCCTGGGCCAGCCCTTGCGCATCCAGACGGCGTACCGCCGCAACCTCCAGCAGCATGGCGCCCTCGAGCATGAGGACGAAGTCCCACGGGTTCACGAGGGACCCGCCGCCAAAGCCACTACTGGCGTTCGCCCCACCCGCAGCTCCCGGATAGAACTGCCCTACGGAGAAGCTGCCGAGCCCATGGGTCGCCTGCCCGAAGAGCGCTCCCCGCAGCATTTCGGAACACCCACTTCGCGGAGCGCCGCTATCCACGTCGAACAACTCCACCAGCCGCTGCATTTGATTGTTCGTGAAATCGAGCCGGCCGTCGTTGCCCCCGGTTCCGAGAAGCGCAGGGTACTGAACCTGGCGCTTTCCGTCGGTCAACACCAAGGCCGCACCGAGCCAATCTAGTAGCGCGCCGCGCCAGGAGGAGCGAGCCCGCCGGATCATCGCGACCTTGTCGTCGCCGGCGGGTCGTTCGTCGCGATCTCCCACCAACTCCTCCGCCAGCGCGATAGCTTGTCTGTAAGGCGCGAAGCGTGGCGCAGCCGCGTGGGACATAGGTTCGAAGCCGGACTTGTTGTCCTTCGGGTAGAAGCCACTACCGCCGTTCCAAGGAGCCAGCAGCGGAGTTGGCACGTATTCCTCGAGGAAGAAGCGTTCGAGGCCATTCTGATCCAGCACCGTCGCGAGGTGGAATCGGTCGGCCTTCCAGAACCCACGTGCTGCAGCGTCCTTCTGCTCTGCAACAAGTCGAAGAACCGCCAACCCTTTCAGGTAGTGGGCGAGCGGCGCGGGAGCGCAACCCTCGAGCAAGTGAATCTGCACGCTCATTCGTCCTCCATCGTGGTCAGACGTGATGCGCGAGCGTCAGCCGCCCGGAGCAGTGCTTCCAAGTACGCCAACTTGAACGGCCCATGCAGCTCACGGAGTCGGCTCACTCGCTCGGTCCAAGAAGCGCCGTACAACTGATTCAAGCCCATCTCGGCACCGGCCAGTGATAAGCGCAGCGGAGGCAGCGCGCTACGCACACCGCTTACGTCACACAACTCGAAAGCCGCGACGGAATCGCCGTCGCGCACGCCATGGATGTCCCCCTCCCCTCGCTCTTGATCGTGTGGTGTACCCGTCCAAGCGCAACGAACCTTCCCGTGATGCGCACAGACGAGATACGCAAGCAGATCGAACTCCTCAGCCTCGAGAGCCATGATCTCGGCGGCGAGCGGGTGATCCACCGATACGCGCTGATCGGCCGCCAACTCAGGCGCGACGTCGCCCAGCGCCTCCATGAGCTCGAGGTGCGGCCCCAGCAAGGCGTCGTGGTTCGGAGCCGCACGCCGCAGCAGTTCGAAGAGCGCCAACGTGCTGACCAACTCGTGACGAAATCCCTTCCGTTCCGGGTAGGCAGGGCGGCGCCAGGCATCGCTAGGTGCCTTCGCGAGGTCACGACGCGTGCCATGCTTTCCGGCGTCGCGTCGCGACTCTTCTTTGATGGCAGCTTGAAACACGTCATGGGCCTTCCCAGCGTCGTGCCAACGCGCCGCTAGCTCCAGCAGTCGCACCCAATCTGGATCGAGCGCCAACGCTTCACAGAGCGATTGCACTTCCGCTGCCGCTTCTCGACCGTGCATTGCGATGGACTTCCAGACCGCGATGGAGAGGCTATCGTCCTCTTCGCTGCTGGCCGTTCGATCGTAGCGTTCAGCGCTTTCGTCCATGGTCCCCGAATGGGAGTTTGGTGCTTGCACGCGGGCTGAAGCCTTGGGGTCCCAGCCTCGCTCGAGCGAGTACCCACCCTCTCCTTCGGGGACCAGCACGCGCATGCCGGGGTGCAACTGCCACGCCTTGGCGCGCGCCCACGTGCCTTCCAAATAGTCGAGCACATAGAACGACCTGTCTGTGAGCCACTTCCGTGCTTCGCCAATCGGTGCTGGACACAGCTCCTCACGTCGCACCGCAGGTAGATCTCTCACGTTGATCGCCCGTGTTCCGTCCTCCACCGGCCGCCAGAACACACTGATGTCCCGCTCGTCGCCCGAACGTATGTAGCGACTGACGTCGAGATCGTTGCCGCTCAGGTCAGGTGCCGTATCGAATAGGTCGTCCAGGTCGCGGCGCCGAACCACGTGCTCCGGGTCATATGGGTAGAGGCGGTCGATCAGTGCGACGCCTTCTGGACTCTCAGCGAGGTGTTCCTCGAATGCTTCGAGGTTGCTGGGCGAGACATCCGCCTCTCCACCAAGGAGTCGCGACAGTGCTTCCTCCGCCGCGCCCAGCTCCACGAGCGAGTACGGCAACGCCTTTCCCTCGTCGTTTGGAACGGCACCAACGACACAGACTTCACCTTCCTCGCCAGCGTAACGTGCCGCTCGGCCAAATCGCTGCACCAGGCTGGGCCATGGCGCCAGCTCACTCACCAGCAAGCGAGCCGAGATGTCTACTCCGGCTTCGACAACCTGGGTCGCAACGATGATCCGTCCCGAATCCGGCACGGCTGCGTCGCGCCGCAAGAACGATTCAGCCCACTTCACCCGCTCTGCGCCGCGAAAGCGACTGTGTACGAGGCGCAGGTCCGGCGCGTCCGCCCGCCTCGTGCGCTTCTTGCCTTTGCCTTCGGATAGCCGTTTGTCCAACTCGTCAAACACGCCCGTGGCGGTGTCCACGCGGTTTACGACGACCAGCGACAGAGTCCCCGGGTTGTGACCGGCAAGCGCTGCCTCCGCGATCTCAGAAGGCGTGGTCACATCCGCGCGGCGAGCTAGGGTCTTCTTGACCTCCCACAAGCCGCCGCTCCGCGCGGCGGATGGGATCGCCACCATGTTCTCGGTGAGCTCGGGTACTCGCGCCGCAACATCAACGGTGCCAAGCCAGCTTGGCTGCAGCGTTGCGCTCATCCACCAGGTCGCCGTCGGGCGCGCGGTTCCGCGATGCGAAGCGGCGTCCGCCAATCTGAATGCCGCCAGCTGCCCGCTCGTGGCGAGCCCCACATCCATCAGCTGGATCTCGTCCAAGACCCACAGTGCGTCTTGGTGCAGCAGCCCAAAGTCCACCGGCCATCTGGCTCGTGGCGCGGCGTAGCCCCGGTTCAGCGCACGAGACAGCAGCATGTCTTGAGTGCCAACGAGGATTGCCGGGCGCTCGGGGGTTAGTGCCCACTCCCCCGCATCGCTTCCGCCCATCAGCACGTGGAGCCCGACCTGCTCCGCCGAGGCTTTGCTCAACCACTCCGAAATCGCCCGCTCGGTCTGCTCCACCAACACGCGCATTGGCAGGGTGAAGACCAAGCGTCGCGGCCAGGTCGAATCCTTCCGCTGCACTGCGTTATGGAGCCACGCGAGCACTACGCCCGCCGTCTTCCCGAAGCCCGTGGGCACGCGGAGCAAGCGGTCTTCCAGAGAGGCGGCTTCACCAAGCTCCGCCTGCCACGGGTGCGGGGCAAACCCCGAAACCGACTCAAACCATCGGGAATACTCAGACATGCGCCTCCAAACTGCCTAGGCCTGGGCCTACAGCCACTGGTCGCGTCTCCCAATGACCAGCGTGATGCTTCCTCCCCGCCATTCCCCTACCCATCACCGACTCCCCTGAACTTCCGCTTGTAGGCGGCCGGCGTGGTCAGCTCAATGCTGAATATCCGTTCCCAGCAATTCACCGGGAAACAGCGTACTCCCCACTTCCGACGATTCCTGTCGCATCCGGTCAGAGCGGCCGCACGCTCGCTGGCCACGGCAGCGGACCGCGGTGTAGGTAGTCTCGGCACACGCTCTCGATCTGGCACTGTCCGGGCCCGGGGCGGTTCGCGGCGGACAGCACTTCCAGCGCGAGATCGGCCATGTTCCGATCCAGAGCTATCTCCACCAGCATCTGGATGGTGGCCACACTCGCCGCACCCAGTGCATGGGCCAAGGGCACGAAGTCGTCGACACGCAGGTGGCGGCCAACGAAGGACGCCCAGTGATAGAGCAGCCTCCTCCGGGGTTCGGAGAACCCGTGGCGCTCGAGCTCGCCCAGGATTCGCCGAAACACCTCGGCAACATCCTCGCCGTCCGCCTCTGGCACGCCGTCGAACAGCTCCCAGGTAGACGCCGTGTCGTCCTCGTCCCACCACACTATGAGCTCGAGGACGTCCAGCAGGTACGGCTCCAGAGCGATCCCGGCCGTACGCCAAGGCACCTGGAAGTATTCGAGGTAGCCGGCTTCGCGCAGATACCCAGGTCCGTGGGAGAACCAACGCCACGGGAACTGCTCCGTCAGCTGGATGAGCGCATGCAGAGCTGCGCGGCGCACCGCCAGCTGCTCCGCGGGCGCGAGGCTGGCTGCGGCCCGGTCGACCTCACTCCAACGTGCGGCAAGCCGCCCGCCGCGCTCCGACCAGTCGAAAAGCCCCGGCCCATCCGGCTGCCCGCCGGGCACCAATGCCATGCGCATGTCGAAATGCGCTGGGGAAATCGGGAAAGCAGGCCAATGGCCGCGCAGCGCGCGCCGTCGAAAGACTGCACGAAGCGGATCCCCAGCCATTTCTTGGCGATTGTCCACGGCCTTCGCCGTGAAGGCAAGCCGCGAGGTTCCGCGGCGGACCGACAAGAAACCACCCCCATGTCGTCGGTCATTTCCCTGCGACAGCTCCGGTCGCACCTGGCGCGGGCGCCAGTGGAGACGGGCGCGGAGTCATGTACTCTCGGGTCGTGGATCCCTTTGACGGCACTCCCTACCGCGGCATCGGAGTCCTGGGCCAGGGCGGGATGGGCGAAGTGTGGGAGGTGGAGCACGAAGGCGTAGGCACCACCCTGGTGGCCAAAGTGCTGCTTGCACAGTTTGCAGGCGACCCAGGCGCTGTGGACCGGGTGCGCGTGGAGGCACAGGCTCTGGCCAAGCTCGACCACCCGAACATCGTGAAGGTGTCGGACTTCCGCCGCACCCAGGATGGCCGCCCGTTCTTCGTCATGGAACGCCTCGACGGGCGGACCGCAAGGGAAGCACTGCGCGCCGAAGGCGCCTTTCCTCCGCGCGAGGCCGTCGCCCTGATCCGTTCGGTGCTGTCTGCCCTGCAGGCCGCGCACGCACTCGGCCTCGTGCACCGCGACATCAAGCTCGACAACGTGTTCCTCCACCAGCCGCCCCGGGGCGACATCGTCGTCAAGGTGTTGGATTTCGGCGTCGCCAAGGTGTTGTCCGACAGAGGCCCGGCACCACCGGTGCTTCCCACCGCAGAGGGCGCCGTGGTGGGAACGCCGCGCTATCTGAGCCCGGAACAGGTCCGCGGTAAGAACGTGGATCATCGCGCGGACATCTATGGCACCGGCGTCCTGCTCTACACGCTCCTGTGTGGTCACGGACCATTCAACGACGTGAAGCGCCTGGAGGATCTCTACGAAGCACAGCTGACTCGGGTACCTGACCCTCCTTCCACCCGTGCGCCGAACAGCTTGCCGCCGGGGCTCGACGCGATCGTGCTCCGGGCCCTCGAGAAGAACCCCGACGCACGCTTTCAGTCCGCAAAGGACTTCGACGCAGCACTGTCTGCCGTGGAGAAGCGCTGGAAGGATCCGGTTGGGTTTCTTCCCACGGAGAAGAGCCCAGCCGAGTCCGCCGCGCGGAGCACGCGCACCGCAGAAGCCCCCATGGCTCCGCCGGAGGATCGCGTCACCCTGAGCTACGTGGCGTCCGCCATTGCGGCCGTGACGGCTTCTCTGGTCGGCTTCTGGCTCATCGGCGCACACACGCCGCTCGGCATCGCCGGCACACTAATGCTCAGCGTCGTTGCTGGTGGCGCATGCGCGATGGTCCTCGCGCGGAGATGACGCCCGGTTGCCGCCGCATCGAGCCCATGCCAGCGTGACGCACAGGTGGCGGGCATGGCTGGCGACGACGACATCCCGTTCGAGGTCGGCGACGAGATCGAAGGGCGCTACCGCGTGCTCCGGATCATCGGTTCCGGCAGCGCCGGCGTGGTGTACGAGGTCGAGCACCTGTTCACAGGAGGGCGCGCCGCGGTCAAGGCACTCAAGGAACTCGTCAGCGACCGCGCCGAGCGCATGCGGCAAGAGGCGCGCACCCTGGCGGACATCCATCACCCGAACGTAGTGCCCGTGACGGATGGTGGAGTAACCGCCAAGGGCGTCGTCTGGTTCGCAATGCCACTGCTCGAGGGCCGAACGCTGCGAGAGGAGGTCTGGCGCAAACGGGCGCTCGGCGTGGAACGTTCGCTGCGTATCGCGATCGACATTGGCCACGGGCTGACCGAAGTGCACGCCCGCGGGATCATTCACCGCGATCTCAAGCCGGAGAACGTCTTCCTGGTCGCCAAGGACGACTCCGTGCGCGTGCTGGATTTTGGTACCAGCAAGTTTCAGCGCGGCAACGTCAAGACGACGGATCGCTTCCGGATCATGGGCACCTACGCGTACATGAGTCCGGAACGCCTGCAGGCGGATCTCGTCGATCACCGCGCGGACATCTTCGCGCTGGGACACGTGCTGTACGAGATGCTCTCGGGCATGCACGCGCTCTCGGAGGGACCGGGACCTCTCGACTTCCCCGGCCTTCAAGAGCTGGGCCTGCGCCAGATCTACGCGCAACCGCCACCGCTTTCGGAGCGCTCGCCAGACACCCCGGCGTACGTCGCGCAGATCGTCTATCGCGCCCTCGCCAAGGATCGCAAGAAGCGCCAAGAGTCGATGGCGAGCATGACGACCGATCTCGAGCGCGCCATGCAGCGCTGGCAGAGCGAGCACCCGCAACGCAGCCCAAGTGCCGGCCACGTGCTGCAGCCAGCCCGCGGCGAGCCGGTCGTGCAGCGTGCAGCGCCCGCCCCCTCTCTGGACACCGAAAAGGTCTCTCCCCAAGAGCTCGGCGTGCTGCCGGACGCACAGCCGTCCACGCCGGCATCGACCGGCGCGCAGATGCGTGAGCTGGAGGCAGATCTCGCCCTTGGCGCGGCGCAGTTCTGCTCGCCGAGCGAGAAGGGCAGCGAAGTGCTGCGGACGCTCAGCGTCATGCTCCAGGACGAACGGGCCGACACCGAGCGCGTCGCCAACCTGCAAACGCTGCTGGTCGCCTCGGCGACCGTGCAGGAGGCCACGCGGAAGTCGCTGCGCATGCTGCTCGCGACACCGCCGGACAGTGAAGGGCTCGACACCGCGCGAGTGGCGCTCGGGCTACGGGAGCCGCCCGTCAAATCGGAGCAGCGCATGGTGCTCTTGGCCCAGGGGGCCGGCGCCTGCATCGAGCCCGAGGCGCGCCTGGACGCCGCCGCCAACGCGCTTACGGCGCTCGGGAGGGCTGCGGACGACGTCCGTGGCTTCGCCCTCGGGGTGCTCATCGCGTTTTCGCGGGCGACGCGACATCAGCAAGCGGCCGCCCGCGGGGCACTGATCGCGCTGTTGCTCGGTGGCCCGGAAGACACGGAGCTCGCCCACGCAGAGCTGGCGCGCCTGATGATCGACGTGGCCGACCAAGTACCGGTAGAGCCTTCCACGACGCTTCCAGAAGCTGGAGCTCGAGCATCGGCATCCTTGGGTCGGTCCGCCGCGAGCCCCGTCGCGGACGCCCCCACTTCCGCGACACCGAACACGATGTCGACACCCCGGACGCCATCGCGGCCCGCCGAACCGCCGCACCGCCGACCGAGTCTGTTCGTCGCCCTCGGCATCGCGGCGTTTTGTTCCAGCGCCGTCGCGCTCGTCACACTCGTCGCGAGGCCGGCGAGCACGCTGCGCCAGGAGGAACCCGCGCCGGAGATTCGCGGCAGCACGAACACGCCCGCGCCCATGCCGCCCCCGCGCGCCACCGCGGAGACCCCGTCTCCCATGCCGTCAGTAGCTCCCCCGTCGTCGGCGCCCGATCCAGAGCGCTCCGCACCGGAAGGTGGCGCGCCCAGCGCCACTTCCAGACCTCCGGCGCCCTCCGTTGCGGCCGTCGCTCCCGCGCCCGCTGCCGTCGCCACCGCCGCACGGCCGGGGACAGCATCGCCGCGCACAACAACCGCCGCGCCACGCCAGACTTCTCGTCCGCCTGCCACCTCCGCGCCGACCGCGGGTCTACCGCCCGCAAGCCCGATCAACCAATGACCCCGGCCGAAAAACGCAACGCACCGAAGGGCACGGCCCAATCCGGCCAGCCGGCAGCCCACAAGATCGCAAGCCAAGCGATTTTCGGCGCAACCCACTGTCGTGCCGGCCGAGCGGGCGAGGTTCATGGCGCCGCGGACACAGGGTTTGGAGCAAACGCTGAGCGTGCGTATAGCTCTCGGAAATCGGCGAACATTTGGCCGCTCCCGGCCGGCGCGCTACCACAACCGAACCCCGACCATGGAGCGCGCCGTGTCGAACCCTGAAGATCGGGACACCGTCCGAGAGTTGGGGAAGCCCAAGGACACTTTGCGGGGGTTGAACGAGGGTGCGCCTGGCGCAGACGAGCCCCCGCCCAGCTCGGGAGCGCGTTCGGTGGTGATCGTGCCAGGGCCGGCTTCGGAAAAGACGGCGCATCTCGGCAGCCCGGCCAAAGCGAACGCGCCCCAACCCGCCGCGGCACCCAAGAAGAACAGCGTGCCCCGCTTGCTCGCCGGGAACGTCACTCAGCCGCCCACGTGGCTGGCGCGCAAGGCCGAGGCACCGCAGGCGGACGCATCCGAGGCCGACGATGTGCAACCCGACGACGCCACAGAGCCGGACGAGCCGGTGCCCGCACTTCCGGTGCGTTCGTCGCGACGCGGCGCCATCATTGTGGCAGCGCTGGTCGCAGCTGTGGTCGTGGGTTGGTTCGTGATGCGCTCGCGCAAGGCGCCGGAGATAGAGCGCGCGCCCAACGCGGTCACCACTCCGGCAGCGACGCCGCTGGCACTGACGACGTCACACACCCAATCGAGTCAAACGGGATCGGCTGCATCCGCGCCAGCGCCGGGTACCGAAACGCCGCAACCCGCTTCGACGATTGCGACGGCGACGCCGACGCCGACGGCTCCCATCCCGCCAGCTCCTCGGACAAGCGTACCGGGCGCCGGTTCTGCAAAAGCGCCAGCATCGCCTGCAACGGTCCCGCCCGCGGCCAAGTCTTCCCAAGCACCCGATCCAAACCAGCTGTTGTTCCCGCCCGGCACCAATTGATCATGAAGCTCTCGACGAATCTGCTTCGAGCGACAGCGCTCGCGACACTGTTGACTGCCTGGCCAATCGCGGTGGTTGCGCAGCCCGAGCCAGCTAGCGAGGAAAGCAAGAACGAACAAGCGGAGCGGCTTCTTCACGAGGCAGCGGCACTTGCCAAGAAGAACGACTGGGCGGGCGCGCGAAAGCTCCTCAAACAGTCTTTCCAACTAGTTCCGGCCTCCGAGACTGCAGCGAATCTCGGTCAGGCAGCGTATCGGCTCGGGGACCATGCCGAGGCCGCTGAGTACTTCTCATTCGCGCTGCGGACGCTCTCACCCTCCATTCCGGCGGCAAAGCGCAAAGCGATCGAGAAGATGCGCGACGCCGCAAAGCAAGAGGTCGGTGAGGTGGCAGTGTCCGTGGAGCCAGACGGGGCCGAAGTCAGCGTGGATGGCAGGGTGGTCGGCAAGGCCCCGCTTCCGGCACCAATCTATCTTTCCCCCGGAGACCATCAGTTAACGGCCACGTCGCACGGGTATGGCGACGTTGGCCGCATCGTCACCGCCAAGAAGGGCGAGCGCACCGAGGTGGAGGTGAAGCTCTTGTGGCAGGGCACTTCCACCGCGGGCACAGGCGGCGCGCCGGCGGGCACGGGCGGCGCAGCGAGCGGAAGCGGCGGCGCGACGAGCGGGACCGGTGGGGATGCCGGCACGGGTGGCGGCACGGATGATGGCGAGCGCAGCATGGTGCCGGTCTACGTCGCAGGTGGCGTTGCGGTCGTTGGCGTCGCCGCCGCCATCGGATTCGAGCTCGGCAGGAACTCGAACGCCGACGACGCATCAAAGCTCGCGCAAGTATTGGGCCCCAATGGGTGTGGCGCAGGCACGTCGCACGCAGCCGAATGCAGTCAGCTCCACGACAGCAACGTTGCGGCGAATCGCGACTCGAACCTCCGCAACGTGTCAGTGGGCATCGCTGGAGCAGGCATAGTGTTCGGAATCGCCTATCTGGTTTGGCCAAGGACCTCGTCGGCTGAACCATCCGCAAAGCGGCAAACGCTGACGGCGACGCCCATCGTTTCACCGAAGAGCACCGGCGTGTGGCTTTCGGGCAGTTTCTGACGGCTCAGTCTGTGAGCTCGGCGGGAGGACCAGGATGAATTCTCGAGCTTCGTTCCTTGTGTTGATGATGGTCGCTTCGGGGTCTGTTTCGTGTGTTGGCGATCCAACTTGCGAAGACGACCTGAACTGCGGCGCCTACCCGGGCGACTCCGGCACCGGTGGAACATCGGGCAGCGGCGGGACCGCCGGCACTTCCGGAAGTGGTGGCCAGGGCGGGCAAGCCGGCGTGGGCGGCGCCGCCGGCAGCGACGGTGGCAGCTGCGATACGACCAAGTCACCCACCGAAGAGAGCTGCCTCGTCGATGATCAATACGCGGTGTTCGTAGACGGCACCGCGTCCACGTCGGGTGACGGCAGCAAGGCGACGCCGTTCAAGACCATCGCCGAGGGCGTTGCCGCAGCCGGCAGCAAGCTCGTGCTCGTCTGCGACACGACCTACCCCGAGCACCTCTCCATCACCTCCGGCGTGAAGCTCTACGGCGGCTTCAAGTGTAGCGATTGGTCCCCAGACGCAGGACAGCGCGCCGTGGTCGCACCGACCACCGCCGGCTACGCCCTCGAGATCGACAGCGTCACCACCACCGTCGCCATCGCCGGCTTGGAGCTCGATGCCATGGATGGCGCCGCGGATGGCGAAAGCAGCATCGCCGCCTTCGTGCACGGCTCGAGCGATGTGCAACTCGACGGCGTGAAGCTCGTGGCAGGGAAGGGCAAAGCCGGCAAGAACGGCGTGCTCGCACCGTACACGTTCCCGACTCAGGCTCAACTGGACGGCAATGACGCCAGCGGATTGAGCGGTGGGGGCCTCAGGAACTACGACTGCCCTGGAGGCATCACGACCATTGGAGGCGCGGGCGGCGACGCCCCGACACCTGAGAACGGCAATCCCGGGCTCCCCGCTCTCGGCGGAGGAGAAGCAGGTCAGGCCGGACAGTCGTGCACCGGAAATCCTACGGGTGCAGGTCACGACGGCGCCGACGCCACGCCCCCCTCTCCCGCCGCCGGCGCCTCCAGCTCCGGCACTCTGACCTCCTCGGGCTGGTCCCCAACCACCGGCGCAAACGGCTCGCCCGGCGGTCCCGGCCAGGGCGGCGGGGGCGGCGCGTCCACCGCCAGCGGCGGCGGGGGTGGTGGCGGCTGCGGCGGCTGCGGCGGCGCCGGTGGTCCGGGCGGCGGCGGTGGTGGCGCGAGCATCGCGTTGCTCGTCGTGGACTCCACCGTCAGCGTCGACGCCATGTCCGAGCTCATCTCCTCCGCCGCGGGCGCCGGTGGCAAGGGTGCCGCGGGGCAAGGCGCTCAACCAGAGTTTGGCGGTGGCGGTGTCAAGTTCAGCACCGCGTGCAACGGCGGCAACGGCGGCAAGGGCGCTGCTGGCGCCTCCGGCGGCGGCGGCGCGGGCGGCGTCAGCGTGCCCGTGGTGTGGAAGGGCACGACCGCGCCCGCGATCGACTCGGGTGCCACCGTCACGCCTGGCACCAAGGGCGGCAAGGGCATCGGCGGCACCGCCGGCACCAACGACGGTGTGGACGGCATCGCGCAGGCGACGCTCCAGATCACTTGAGCGCCTGCCGAATCCGCGCGACAGCTTCCGGCAGCTGATGCACGACCAGGTCTGCGTCCAGGTGCAAGACGCGCCAGCCGGCGCGCACAATGTCCCGGTCCCGGCGCGCATCCGGCAGGGCCCGCCCGGCGTGGTAGCCGCCATCAACTTCCACGGCCAGCCGCACCTTGGGAGCCGCAAAGTCCACAATGTAGCGACCGATGACAAACTGCCGACGGAAGCCAACGCCCAGCCGCGAGCCGCGCAACGCTTGCCACAACTTGAGCTCGCTAAACGTGAGATGCTTGCGCATGAAATGGGCACGCTCGACGGCGAGAGAGTGAGCGCGGGGGTTCGGGGTGTGACGCATGAAGACCTCCTGTCCCGGCTCGCTGCCGGGCTTCGCCCCCCTGGGCGCAGGCTCCATGACGCGCCCGATGGACGACCTGGGAGACTCGCGCCGCCAGCGCCGACCTCGGTCGTGCTAGCGCCGGGGCGCGGCGGGGAGCGTGCGCCTCTCGGCGGAGCCCGGCAGCGAGCTGGGACAGGATCACGGCGGCACACCCCGCCCCGCGCGAACGACCCGAGCGACGTGCACTTGGCGCACGCTGCCACTGTGCACGCGGTGTCCGCTCACCGGACGGAGCACCCTCGATCCTACGACCTATCTCGTCGCCCAAGTGCAGACGGAACCACTTCCCCGGTCACCCAAACCCCTCAGCCCGGAACCACGTCACCGGCGCGGCCCCTCCCATTTGCGCGCAGGCCCCGCAGGGGCCGAGCACAAATTTGGGAGGGGCAAGCCGCGCGCAGGGCCCGAAGGGCCCGAGCACGGCGGGGGTGGGCATTCCTGACTTTGCGTGGGTTGAACGAGGGCGCGCCAGGCGCGGACGAGCCGCCGCCCAGCTCGGGCGCGCGTTCGGTGGTCATCGTTCCGGGGCCGGCGTCGGAACGCACGGCGCATCTCGGCAGCCCGGCCAAAGCGAACGCGCCCCAACCCGCCGCGGCACCCAAGAAGAACAGCGTGCCGCGCCTGCTCGCCGGCAACGTCACTCAGCCGCCCACGTGGCTGGCGCGCAAAGCCGAGGCACCGCAGGCGGACGCATCCGAGGCCGACGATGTGCAACCCGACGACGCCACAGAGCCGGACGAGCCGGTGCCCGCGCTTCCGGTGCGTTCGTCGCGCAGCGGCGCCATCATTGTGGCAGCGCTGGTCGCAGCTGTGGTCGTGGGTTGGTTCGTGATGCGATCGCGCAAGGCGCCGGAGATAGAGCGCGCGCCCAACGCGGTCACCACGCCGGCAGCGACGCCGCCCGTAGCAACGACGCCTACGACGACGGCCAAGACGGTCCCGCCCGAGACGGCAAGCGTCCAGGCGCCGGCCGCGCCAACCGCATCCGAGCCCACGGCAAAGCCGGCAGCGTCCGTGCCCCGACATCCGCAGCTCGCTCCGCCCGTCGTGGCCTCCGCTCACCCACCGGTCTCCCCTGCCGCCGCTTCTTCGACGCCCGCCACCGCCCCGGCATCTTCGAGCCCCTTCATCCGCCCGTTCTGACTATGCGAACACAGCTAGCTTCCCTCGCACTGCTACTCGGGTTCGCGGCCACCGCGCACGCCGATCCTCAGAATCCCACCAAAGCAGAGCGCGACCGCGCCCACGAGCTGTTCATGCAATCCAAGAAGCTCGACTGCGCGAAGGCCAGCCCGCTGTTGGAGGAAGCGTGGGCGCTTCATCACAGTGCGGATATCGCCGCGAACCTCGGCATGTGCGAGGCCGAAGCGTCCAAGTACCCCGAAGCAGCGACCCACCTTGCCTTCGCCGACGCTCACATCATGGCCAGCGCCACGAAGGACCAGCGTGAAAAGGTCAGCAACGCTCTCGCGCTCGTCAAGAAGCAGGTCGGCGAGGTCATGCTCTCAGTGCAGCCGGACGGCGCCGCCATCTCCGTCGACGGCAACCCAGTCGGCATCTCTCCCCTGCCGGCACCACTCTTCCTACCGCCAGGGGATCATCAGGTAAGAGCGACCGCTGACGGCTATGGCGATGTCGGCCGCATCGTCACTGCCAAGAAGGGCGAGCGCACGGAGGTCGCGATCGAGCTGCTGTTGCTGAGCGCGAGTGGAACAGGCGGCACGACGGCGGGCACTGGCGGTGCGCCGAGCGGCGCGGGTGGCACGCCGAGCGGCGGGGGGGACGCTGGCGCGGGCGGCGACACTGCTCCGACGACAGAGCGCAGCATGGTGCCGGTGTACGTGGCGGGCGGTGTTGCTGTGGTTGGAGTCGCTTCCGCGATTGGCTTCGAGCTCGCGCGGAGCTCTAATGCTGACGACGCCTCGAAGCTCGCAGACGTGTTGGGCCCGAACGGTTGCGGTGCGGGCACGCCACACGCGACGGAGTGCGCCCAGCTCCACGACAGCAACGTTGCGGCGAATCGCGACACCAATCTTCGCAATCTGTCGCTCGGAGTCGCCGGAGCCGGGGTCGTGTTCGGAATTGCTTACCTGCTTTGGCCAAGGAGCAGCTCATCCGAGCGAGCGGCGGCGCAGCGCTCGGTCGTTGCAACCCCCGTGGTTTCGTCAAAGGGCACTGGCGTGTGGCTTTCGGGAAGTTTCTGACGGCCCATGCGTGGCCGGCGGGAGGACCAGATGAATCTTCGTGTTTCATTGCTTGCGTTGACGATCGCCTCGTGCGCGTGTGTCTCTTGCGTCGGTGATCCGACCTGCGAGGAGGACATCAACTGTGGGGCCTACCCGGGCGACTCCGGCACCGGCGGCGCGTCGGGCACGGGAGGCAGCGGCGGCACCTCTGGTACCGGCGGCCAGGGCGGGCAGGCCGGCGTGGGCGGCACCGCCGGCAGCGACGGTGGCAGCTGCGACACGACGAAGTCACCCACCGAAGAGAGCTGCCTCGTCGATGATCAATACGCGGTGTTCGTAGACGGCACCGCGTCCACGTCGGGTGACGGCAGCAAGGCGACGCCGTTCAAGACCATCGCCGAGGGCGTCGCTGCCGCCGGCAGCAAGCTCGTGCTCGTGTGCAACACCAACTACCCCGAGCACCTCTCCATCACCTCTGGCGTGAAGCTGTACGGCGGTTTCAAGTGCAGCTACTGGTCCGCGGACGCGGGACAGCGCGCCGTCGTCGCACCGACGACGAGCGGCTACGCGCTCGAGGTCGACAGTGTCTCCGGTACGGTCGCCATCGACGGCTTGGAGCTCGATGCCATGGATGGCGCCGCGGATGGCGAAAGCAGCATCGCCGCCTTCGTGCACGGCTCGAGCGATGTACGTCTCGACGGCGTGAAGCTCGTGGCAGGTAAGGGCAAGGCCGGCAAGGCCGGCGTGGTAGTACCGTTCACGTTTCCGACCCAGGCCGAACTGGATGGCCACAACGCCACCGGGATCCCGGGGGGCACGGTCAATCCGTGCGACTGCCCGTCGGGGGCGCAGACTATTGGAGGCGCTGGTGGAAGCGCGCCCAGCCAGAGCGGTGGGAATGGCTCACCTGACCTTGGCGGTGGACAAGGTGGCACTGCGGGGTCGCCGACCGATTGCGGCAACGGCGGCACGGGAAAGACTGGCGCCAACGCCACGCCCCCCTCACCCGCCGCTGGCGCCTCGAGCTCCGGCACTCTGACGTCTTCTTCCGGCTGGTCGCCGACCTCCGGCTCCAACGGCACTGCTGGCGGTCCCGGCCAGGGCGGCGGCGGCGGCGCTTCGACCACAGCGGGCGGCGGGGGTGGCGGCGGCTGCGGCGGCTGCGGCGGCGCCGGTGGTCCGGGCGGCGGCGGTGGTGGCGCAAGCATCGCGTTGCTCGTCGTCGACTCCACCGTCTCCGTCGGCGCCACGTCCGAGCTCATCTCCTCCGCCGCGGGCGCCGGTGGCAAGGGTGCCGCGGGGCAAGGCGCTCAACCAGAGTTTGGCACGCACGGCAACGGTTCCGGTCCCGCGTGCGATGGCGGCAACGGCGGCAAAGGCGCTGCGGGCGCCTCCGGCGGCGGCGGCGCGGGCGGCATCAGTGTGCCCGTGGTCTGGAAGGGCACCACCGCTCCCGTGATCGCCTCGGGCGCCACGCTGACACCCGGCACCAAGGGCAGCAAGGGCGTTGGTGGCAGCGCCGGCACCAACGACGGCGTGGACGGCATCGCGCAGGCGACACTCGAGATCACGTGATGGCCTTGACCGTACCTACCGCAGCGCCTCCCGAATCCGCGCGACAGCTTCCGGGAGCTGGTGCACCACAAGCTCTGCATCCAAGTGCAACAGCCGCCAGCCACCACGGGCGATGTCCCGGTCCCCGCGTGCATCCGGCGGGGCGCGCTCAGCGTGACCGCCGCCGTGAACGTCAACGGTGCTACAGGTCCGGTCAGGTGATCGCGCAGAAATCGGCTGTCCGCCTTGGCCTGGATCAGCTTGGACAACACATGGCTCTACCCACCAAGTCGTTGCAGGACGAAGTTTTTCGCACGGCAGTACGTTGCTGCAGGAGCACATACGCCAGCATCCTGCTTTGTTTCGCGACCGGTTTCGCGGCAACCGCGTGCGGATCTTCTTCGAGCGACTGTGACTCGACGAGGACTTGTGGAGGCGGTCAGTCGGGTACAGATGCTGGAGGCGGGTCGGGCGGCTCGAGCGGCGACTCGGGTGTGGCGGGCAGCAGCGGAAATGGCGCCGCCGACGCGGGCTGCCCCCACACGTTGTGCGGCAGTAGTTGCGTGGACACGCAGACCAGCGCGTCGAACTGTGGAAGCTGTGGAAATGCCTGTGCAACCGGTGCGACCTGCCAAAGCGGGGCCTGTGTCTGCCCGGGCGGAGAAGCCGCGTGTTCTGGTGTCTGCGTGGACGCCAACGCGAACGCCGACAACTGCGGCCGCTGCGGACACTCCTGTCTGGGTGGAAGCTGTGTCGGGGGCAAGTGCCAGCCGGTGGTCCTTGCTGCCGACGAGTACGAGATCGACGGCATGGTCACCGATTCCAGCTTCGTCTACTGGACCAGCTACCACAAGCAGCACGTCATGCGCTGCGCTCTCCCGAGTTGTGCAGGTGGACCTCAAGAGCTCGCAAAGACCGTCGGCCCTGCGATCGGTATCGCGGTAGACGCGAGCCACGTGTACTGGTCAGACTGGGGCAAGACCTCGGGGACCATCGACAAGTGCGACCCCTCAAACTGCGCTGCGTCCATGGCCAACATCGCAACCGCCCAGCAGAAGCCGAATGATCTTGTTGTAACCAACACGAACGCGTACTGGGACTCATACGAAGGGGGCTACGTCCGCTCCTGTTCGCTGGGTTGCACCGCGTCGACTGGGCAGGCCGTCGCAACCAGTCAGAGCCAACTATTCGGTCTGGTGCTCGCGGATGGCGCGCTCTACTGGATCGTAGGCAATCTGGCGGCGAACGGCGCCATCAACTACTGTCCGCTGAGCGGCTGCAACGCCTCCTCTCCACCGTCGCTGGTGGCGGGCATCGGAAAGCCAAGTGGACTCGCAGCTGATTCGAGCAACATCTACTGGTCTAGTCAGTCGGCACAGCAAATCCTCGAGTGCAACCTGCCAGACTGCTCAAACGGCGCGACAGCTCTCGCGGCAGGACAGGCGGGCGTGAACGCAATCGCTGTCGATGCTTCGGGTTTGTACTGGACTCTGGGCACGGCTGGCGAGATTGCGTCCTGCACGCTGCCCAGCTGCAAGACCATCACGACTGTCGCGTCCAGTTTGACGACGCCGAGAACAATCGCGCTTTCGAAAGAAGCGATATTCGTCTCGGAAGGGGGCAGCTTGACGATGATAGCAAAACCGTAGGGGCAAAGCGTCTGCCAGGGCGGCCCTTGCGCCGCGGACGGCAAGCGCGCGGTTCGCCCAGGTGACGAGCCGCAAAGGCCAACGCGGCCGCGAGGTTCCGCGGCGTCCCGGCAAACCCAAGCGGGAACGCGGTGTGTTACCGTCGGCGCGTGCTGTGCGCGGCGTGCTCGGAAGAAGTCGAGGGGACGCCGGATGCGTGCCCGCGCTGCGGGGCGAAGCCGCTGCTCGACGGGCGCTACCGGCTGGAGACAGCGCTCGGGCACGGCGCGTTCGGGGTGACGTACCGGGCAACGCGCGTGAGCGACGAGCTTTCCGTGTGCGTGAAGGAGCTCCTCGTGCGGCGCATGGGATCCTTCGCCGCGGAGGAGCGCTTCCAGCGCGAAGCGAAGGTCCTGGAGCAGCTCGAGCACCCGCAGATCCCCCGCTACGTGGACGACTTCGTGTCCGGCGAGGGCAAGACCCTCGCGCTCTACCTGGTGCAGGAGCTGGTGGAGGGCGAGAGTCTGGCGCAAGAGCTCGAGCATCATCGCTACGACGAACGCGAGGTGCTCGCCGTGGTGGCGGAGGTGGCGGACGCGCTCGCTTACTTGCACGAGCTGAGTCCGCCGGTGATCCATCGCGACCTCAAGCCCGCCAACGTGATGCGGCGGCGCGACGGCGGACAGCTGGTGCTCGTGGATTTCGGCTCGGTGAAGGAGTCTCTGCGCGAAGGCAGCGCGAGTAGCGCCGTCGGAACGTTCGGGTACATGGCGCCGGAGCAGCTGCATGGGCGAGCCACGGCCGCCACGGACGTGTATGGCCTGGGCGCGCTCGCCATCGCGCTCTTGTCGCGTCGCGATCCGGCGGAGCTGCTCACGGAAGACGGCGAGCTCGGCTGGCGGAGCGCCGTGAACGTGGGTCGGCGAGCGCACGCGCTGCTCGCCAGCATGCTGGACCCGAAGCTCGCCCGCAGGGCCGGCAACGCGCGGCGGATCGCCGAGACGGCGCGAGACATCCTGGAAGCGAAGGAAGAGCCGAAGCCCGAGAGCGCGGAGCGCGCGCCGGATCCGCTGCGGTCCCGCAGTCGCGCGGAGCCGCCCCCCACGTCCCGGCGCACGGCGCTGCTCGGCGGCGTGGGCCTCGCGGTCGTGATCGGCGGCCTGATCTTCACCGCTCTCCGGGAGCGCCCGGCGCGGGTTCCTCGGGGCCTCGCGGGCGTGGAGTTCGGCATGACCGAGGCCATGGTACAGGCGAAGATCCCGGAGCTGGCTCCCGCGCCGAAGCCGATCGCGATCGGCGTCGATGGCGTGGACCGCGCCCCGCCGGCGCTACGCGGGCGCACCCTGGTGTTCGACGAGCCCGCGACCTGCACTTTCAGCTTCGCGGTGGAAGGCACGCTCTCCAAGATCGACTGCATCGTGGATCCGCTGCCCAACCGCGAGAGTCACGATCGCACGCTGCGAAAGCTGCTCGTCACCATCCGCAAGCTGTACGACACCGAGAGCTCCGTCACCGGCCAGACCTGGACCTGGAAGAACGACGAGGCACGGCTTTCGGTGCGGAGCGACTTCGAAGAGCGCAGCGCCATTGGCATGCCCTCGGTGCCGCGTTCGGTGATCGAAATCGGCAACACCTGGTCCGAGCACGTGGCAGCGGAGGCCCAGCGCTTCCGCGAGGAGCGCGATGCACAAGCGCAAGAGCGCTTGAAGGACGACGCGCGACGCGCTCGCGAGCGCGCCGCCGAAGCCGAGCGCCTCCGCCGCCTGCAGCACGACGCGGCGCCGCAGTAGTCACGGATCGGGGGTAGTCCAACGTGGGGTCCACGCCGGTGCTGATCTTCTCGACGGCCTTCACCTCGCCCTCCACGAAAGAAAGGAGCGGTCTTACGCGTAGCAAGCCGGCGATCCACGCGCGCAAGGCGGTGGCACGCCCTCGTCTGGGGACAGATTCGACCCGGGACTGGTGAGGATCAGCACGGTAGAAATGTACGCCGACTAGCCGCGGCCGAACACGCTGCGCAGCGTCCAGGCACAGCGGTCGGCAATGCTTTCCTCGAAGCGGCCGAGCGCCTGGTTGTCGCCGAATTCGTCCGCAAACCGTTGGCGGACGTTGCGGGCCAACTGCGGCAGCCGCTCAGCGAGCGCCTGCAGGCGCGAGAGCATGCTCTTGGGCGGCACGCCCAACGCCTTGGCGAAGGTGTTCCAATCGTGCTTCGTGATCTGCTCGGGCAGGTTGTTCCCTCCCACGTAGAACGCGAGCTTGCGATCGAAGTGAAGACCCAAGCGGTTCAGATGCTCGATGCACGCCAGGTCGTAGAGCGGCGATAGCCGCGGCGCCCGCGTCTCGGGATGGTAGAGCAGCGCAAGGTTCTTCGCGTGCCCATCGGAGTTCCCTGCAAGGTAGTTGAAGATCTGCCAATCCCGGAGCGCCGCGACGTCCCGCACCGGATCCGAGGAGTGCCTTCGGATCCGCTCGCTCACCAGGCCGAGATCCGGGCCCCCGTGCTCTTGGTATTTCAAGGTCGCGGAGAGCCCCAGGGCCTGCATCATGTCTTCCTGGTGCAGGCGAAACAGCGTTCCGTGGCCGTCACGGCCGCGGTCGTATCGCTCGATCTCGAGATAGGGCCCTTCGGGGTGTGCGCGGTACCGAACACGCGGAACATTCAGTCCGAGCTCTCGCGCCAGCTCGTTAGCGGCGTGCTCCGCGAAGCACACCCAGCGCATCGACTCGAACTTCAGGATGTGACTGGAAGGGTGCTGCGCCGTCGGGAGCCGCATGCCATCTGCGTCGAGGATGACGGCAACCTTGTCCTGCGCTCCGGCCAGGGAGAAACGGATCCGCTCGGACGAGGTGGGCAGTGCTTGCCCACGCGTTGCGACGAGACGCGCGAGGTCTTCCTCCGTCATCGTGACCGGAGCGGCCGTCTCATCGTGTCCCTCTCCTTCGGGCAACACCGCGAGGGCACCGGCGCAATCGCGCCCAATGGCGAGCAACAGCGCCGCGTCGTCGCTCTCCGGCAATCCGTACTGGCGACAAATGCGCTGACGCGCGAGGCCTTCGGGCAAGAGCCCCGAGAAGAACGCTTCGCCGTCCATCTCGCCCTCGGACAGCGGCAGGCTGAGGGAAATGGCGAAGCCTGACGAAAGCCAGTCGGCGTCGTACGTGAAGCGGAGAGCCCCGCTCAGAACGCCAACGGGAGTCTGCCCGTGCCAAACCGTTGCGCGGCGAGGGGTCATCCCAGCTTCTTCAGCGCTTGCAGCACGCGCTCCGCCTGGCCGCGCGGCAGCACCACCAAGTCGAGGCCGAGACTCTCCAGCGCGCGCAGCGCCCTACTGATGGAGGCGTGCTCCTTGCCGCGCTCGAACTCCGACATGAACCGGGTCGTCAGCCCCGTGGTTTCGTACACGTCGGCCAATGTGAGGCCGCGCCGCGTTCCTCACTGAGGGACCTGTCCGCAGGTGATCTTCTCGTCCGCGGCGTCCTTGTTGTTGCCGTCGTTGCACTCCGGGATCTGGTTCAGCGGATCCACCACTGCCCAGATCAGGACGCTGAGCCCTTGGGGGAACGACGTCATCGTCGGGTTGAGGGTCACATTGGTGCTCGGGGCGATGGGCCCGGCGATGGTCTCGTCGTGGATGGGCTTACCGCCCGCGGACGGATCGCCGGCGTAGTAGCGCACCAGCACGTTCTGCGCGGGGGCCGAGCCGTCGTTGTACACCGTGGTCGGCACCTTGGGCTGAGGCCCCGGTGGGCAGCCGGTGGGCTTGCCGATCTCGACACGCAGATCCGGCTCTTGCCCGCTCGCAACCACGTCCTTCTCGAGCTCGTTGTTGGTCTCGTTGCACTCGCGGGCCTGGTCGCCGTCGTCCACGATGACCTTGATCTTGTCCGGCAGAACGCCGGGGCTGTTGTTCGCCGCGTCGTAGCTGGCCGTGAGCAAGATCACGTCTCCCGGCTCCAAGCTGTTGGTGAGCGTCACCGTGAGCGGCACGGACCCGGGAGCGTTCAGCGGCTCGCTGAGGGCGGGGTTGTTCCAGGTTCCGTGGAAGCTCACCACGATGCCCGGCCCCACGCGCAGGTCGCCAATGTTGGCGATCTGCACGGAGATCTCGAGCTTGTTCGAGAGCTGCCCGCACACCGCATCGGGCGACGAAACCTGGATCGCCTGCACTTCGAGATCCGGCGCCACACCGAAGGAGCGCGGATTCGAGCGATAGGTGTTGTAGAGGCGCCCGTTGTACGGCTTCCAGCTCTCCGGCTCGAACTTGGGGATGGCGCCGGACTCCGTCACGTTGGTCACGTGGTAGGCGTGCTGGTTCCACATCCGCCGAGCGCTCACCCACAGGTCGCTCTTGTCGCCCCACACCTCCACGCCGGCGTTGTACTGCGAATCCTGGTTGGCGGAGCAGAAGCCGCTCTCCGTGGTGGTCGCGAACACGATCTCCGCGTTGCCGTCGTTGTCCACGTCCGCCACCACCGGGTACTCGATGCGCGTGCGGCTCTCGCTGGGCTCCTGGAAGTACACCGAGCCGTCCAGCCCGTCGTAGACCCGGAAGTAGCACTCGTCGTTGTAGATCACCTCCGCGGCGCCGTCGCCGTTGAAGTCGAACACGCTGGAGCCGGTCACACGGCTGGAGTCGTCCTCCGTCAGCCGGCGCCAACCGTTCTGCAAGCACACGCAGGCGCTGGTGGACTCGTTGCAGGCGAACTTGCTGGTGTCGCCGCAGTCCGAGTCCTGAGTGCAGCTAGCGCTGGGCGGCGTGCGCGGCTTGTTGGTGTTGGAGTCGTTCACTCCGGTCCACACCGGGCACTCCGTCGCCGTGGCCTGCAGGTCCATCATGACGTAGGCGGCGGCAAAGGCGCTGCCCACTTCCGGGAAGCCGTCCCCGTCGAAGTCGTCCACGTTGGGCGGGCCGCCGTTGTTGCCGGCGTTCAGGTTCATGTTGATGCGCTGCGTGCCGTCCTGGCCGTTGAACACCATCAGCCGGCCGTTGGAGATGGTGATCACCTCCGCCACGCCATCCAACGGGTTGTTCGGTCCGGGCGCCTTGGTCTGGTCCGCGCCCAAGATGTCCGCCACCGCGCAAAAGCCTTCCACGGAAGGCACGTTGCCGGAGCCGTTCACCGTCTGGGCGTTCCACACCAAGGTCAGCTTGCCGTCGCACCAGTCCTTGGCCTCCCCGGTCTCGCTGCCGCTGCAGTCCGCGCGCTTCTTCACGCCGGCGGGTGCTACCGGGTACTTGTACAGGACATTGCCCGCGACGATCTCCTGGCGACTGTCGCCCACCAGGTTCGCCACGCAGGACACCGGGCCCTGCCCGTTGGTGCCGTTCGCGCTCGAGCCCTGGAAGCGGTCCAGCACCTGGAGCTTGCCGTTCGTGTCCTTCTCCAGGGTGAACACGTTGCGCCCCACGACGATCTCCGCAAAGCCGTCGTTGTCCAAGTTCGCCAAGGAGGGCCCAGGGTTCGCGCCGCCCAAGGAGTAGTTCGGGCTGGTGGAGATCAACTGCCCGGTGTTGTCGTAGATCGCGATGCCGTCACTCTCCGTGATGCCCACGATCTCCGGCACGCCGTCGTAGTCCAAATCTCCCACGGCGATGCTGGCGGTGGAGTCCAGCGTGGCGTTGCCGCAGGCGCAGGACACGCTCAGCGGGTCGCCCTCTTGCCACAACGTGCTCCCACAGCTGGCAAAGTAGTCCTTGCCCTTGTTGGGGCCGCCGCCGTGGATGGCGCGCAGCACGCCGTTGCTGGTGAAGTCGTGGTTGCAGAAGGTGCTGAAGATGATCTCTGGGAAATCTCGCTCGTCGATCAGGCCGTCGCCGTTGTCGTCGTCCAGGTTGGCGACCACCGGCACCATCACCACCTGGGTGGAGTCCTCGAAGGGGCTGCCCGTGGCCTTGGGATTGGCGAAGGTGCCGCCCCAGGTGATCTCGTTCTGCGGCAGCACGTTGGCGAAGGGCTCCGGCGGCAGCTTGCAGGTCGGCTCGACGCCCGTGCCTTCGCAGCGCCCGGCCTCGCAATCGGTGTAGGCCGGGCAATCCCAGTCGTCCTCGCAAGGGCAGCTCGCGTCCCCGTTGCCGGGATCCTTGCACGTGCTCGTGTAATACGGCGAGCCGCTCTGGCAGCTGTACTTGGTGGCAGTGCCGCTGCCGTTCTGCGCGCACTCCAACAGGCTCTGGCCTTGGCACTGGGTCTCGCCGGGCGTGCAGGTGTCGTCCTTGCACACGGTGCCGTCGCAGTACTGCGCCTCGGGGCAGTCCACGTCGTCCTTGCAGCCGTTGTCCTCGCAGTAGGCCCCGCCGTCCACTACGACGCACTTCTGCGTTGCGCTGCATCCGAGCGTCCCGCAGTCGTTCGGAACGCAGGTAGCCGCTCCGCCCACGATCTCGCAGTGCTGTGCTTTGTCGCACGCCGTCAGGGAGCAAGGATCGGCGTCCGTCGGTCCGCCGTCGCCGCCGTCCGGCAAGATGATCCCGCCGCCGGTACCGCTGGTCCCGCTGGTGCCGGAGTCTGCGGCGCCTCCCCCCGCGCCG
This sequence comes from Polyangiaceae bacterium, assembly GCA_020633235.1. Taxonomy (NCBI): domain Bacteria; kingdom Pseudomonadati; phylum Myxococcota; order Polyangiales; family Polyangiaceae; species Polyangiaceae bacterium. The sequence goes on from JACKEA010000003.1 coordinate 398,561, forward strand.
CCCGTTCCCGGCGTTGCCACTTGCGGATCGCCGCCACAACCGTTGGCGATCACGATGCACAAACCTACGCCGGCGAGCCCCAGAGCAACCGATAGCCGCATCTTCCAATCATAGCTTTTGTTGGTCCGCCGCGGCCACGCCCCGGTCCGCTCGTCCGACAAACGTCACGTGCCGCCCCTGCACGTCTCCGACGCGGCGCCCACCGAATCGTCACATTCTCGCGTTCGCGTTCGCGTTCGCGTTCGCGTTCGCGTTCGCGTCCCGCCCCGCTCGATGCTCGGTCCAGCCCCGACGAAGTCACATTTTTACTATGCTAATAGTGCGACACATTCGCCACCAATAGCCATATTTTCGCAGATTATGCGCTTAATTTTCTATGCTATTTTGATCCAACATGCCGCGCAACGCGAAGCTGGATCGAGACCTGATTTGGGCGCAGATGCGCCAGTCCCTGCTTCGTGGTCCGACGTCAGCGGCAGTGCTGGCGCGCACGTCGAGGATTTCGCAATCGAGCGTCTCACGGGTGATCGCGGAGCGTGGCGAGTTGGTGCGGATCGGCCGAAGGCGCAACGCACGCTACGCACTTCGCCGCCACGCAGTGGACGTGACTCAACCGCTACCGATCTACGCAATCGGAGAAGACGGAACAGCACGGCAATTGGCACTCCTGCATCTGATCTATCCGCAGGCCTGCTACTTCGAAGCACTGGACACCGACGTACCGGCAGCGGTTTTCGGAGACTTGCCCTATTTCCTTCACGACCTTCGTCCTTCGGGGTTCTTGGGGCGACTCGTACCAGAGCAGCATCCGGAGCTCCGCTTGCCGCCCGACGTGCGCCACTGGTCGGCCGAACAGACCCTCGGCTACCTCTCGAAGTACGGCTGGGACGTGCCGGGCAACATCATCGTGGGGGACGGCGCGTTGACGCTCTACAATCGGCGTTCCCCAGCGACCCACGCCGTCGAGCTCGGCAAACGGCGTCGGCGCTATCCGACCTTCGCTGATGACGTGCTGGGCGCTACTCCACCAGGCTCGTCGGCGGGTGGAGAGCAGCCAAAGTTCCTTGTAACGCTGCTCCCGGAGCGGACGGCTGCGCTGGTGAAATTCTCACCGGTCACGGACAACGTGGTAGGCCGCCGCTACGCCGACCTGCTGGTCGCCGAGCACGTCGCGCACGAGACGCTTCGGCACGCGGGTCACGCAGCGGCACGGTCGGAAGTGCTGGAAGCAGGAGGGCGCTTGTTTCTCGAAGTTCTCCGCTTCGATCGAACTGCCCATGGTGGACGCCGAGGCCTTCTCTCGCTCGAGGCATTGGATGCGGAGTTCGTAGGCAAAGGAACGACCTGGAGCGAGATCGCGCGAGCGCTTTGGGAGCAAGGGCACCTCGACGAGGGCGCCCTCTACGAAATCGAGTGGAGAGAGCAGTTTGGTCGCTGGATCGGCAACACGGACATGCACCCCGGCAATCTCTCCCTATTCACGGAAAGGCTACGCCCCGTGGGACTTGCTCCGGTCTACGACATGGTTCCGATGCACTATGTCCCTCGACAAGGAAATGTCCTCACCCAACCGCTGAGCTTCACTCGGCCGCTGCCGCCTCTGGTCGAAGCCTGGCTGGACGCAGGACGCGTCGCACTCGAGTTCTGGAATGCACTGGCGCGACACCCGCGTGGCTCCGATGTGTTTCGGAGCGTTGCCCGCGAGAACGCGGTTGCCGTCGCAAAGACGCTCGAGAGCGCGACGCGCTAGCGACGGGCGCGACGGGGCTCGCGCCGGGCCAACATCCCCCGAAAAACCCTTCAGTCGCTGCCGTACACGCGCTTCTGGGTCTTGTAGTTCCAGACCGAGAGCCAGGTGGGGCCGCCCACGGCCACCAGCGGCTCCTTGGGAGCGATGGCCACGGCGCGGTTCTTCGTGATCTGCTCGACCCAATCCTCGCCGTCTCCGGGGGCCTTGCTCAGGGGGAGCTCTTGCTCCATCAGCTGCTTGCCGTCGGCGTCCACCACGCGCAGAGCGAAGTGGCGCTTCTTGTCGCTGCGCTCGAGACGCAGGATGGCGATGGCGGTGTTGCTGGTGGCGACGTCGTAGGCGCTCGGCAGCGTGAGGCTTCGCACCACCTGGCCCTTGCCGCCGGCAATGCCGAGCAGCTCGAACGTGCCGCCCTCCCGTGCGACCCACACCTGGTCGATGCGGCGGGTGGTGAGCAGCCGCCACACCCCCGGCCCCTCCGGCAAGGAGACGTTCTCTGCCCGGCCGCCGGGGAAGAAGCGGCGAAGCCCCTTCTTCGTGGTGTACAGGAAGGAGCCGTCCTTCAGCGCGGTGAAGGCCTTCAGGTCGAAGTCTTTCAGCTCGATGAAATCGAGAGTGTTCAGCTTGCCGTCATCCTCGATTTCGTAGCCGTACAGCGTGGGGTCGAACCCATGCAGCACCCACATCCTGCGCTCCTTTCGCAAGTCCGGAAACAGCACGGACTCGGGGAACAGCGGGATGCGACTGGTGCGGGTGACCTCGTTCTTGCGGGGCGCCAGCGTGGTCACGTCGTCCTTGCTGGCGGCGAGCACGCTACCGTCCGCGAGGCCGATCACCCGTCGCGGTTCCAGCTCGGGTACCTTGGCGATCTCCTTCCAGCTCTTGGTGTCGCGCACCACCAGAGCGTCGCTGGTGAGCACCGCCAAGCGGCCGTGAACGAAGGCGACACGCTCGGCGGGAACTCGCCGCGCGTTGAGCTCGAGCTTGTCGCTGCGGAGCTCGGAGAGCACCTTGCGAGCCGCACCTCCATCGAGCGCGCCGGCATCGATGCGAGCAAGGGGAGACACCTCGGCGCTGGCGCTGGGGCGGGCCAGGAGATCGTCCTTGTCCGGACGCTTGGGCTCGTCGTCGCAAGCGAGGACGGCGAAAGAAAGGAGCACGGGGAGCAAGGCGCGAGCGCTGGCCACGGTGAAGCGAGCCTACGCACGAGATCGGCGATGTCCAGGCGAAGCCGCGCGAAAGGCGTGACACTCCTCGTATCTCGGTGTACTTGCGGCGCATGCGGGCGGTCGTGGCGCTCCTCTTCTCCCTGAGTATCGTGGGCTGCGGCCGCATCGAGCGGACGAGCGAGTGCCGTTCCTTCGCCAAGACCGTCAATGCGGAGCTGGACGAGCTGGCGCCCCTCGTGGACGCGGGCACGGACGGCGGCAAGAACGACGCCGATCTCGCCAAGCGCTACGCCGCCCTGGCGGAGAAGATCCGCGGCTTCAAGTTCTCGGAGCCCGCCGCGGACAAGACCAAGACGGAGTACGCGGATCTGATGCAGGACACCTCGAAGGCCCTCGAGGCTCGGGCGCACGCAGAAAAGGCCGGCGACCGCACCGCGGTGCTGCGCACGCGAACGACGTTCGCGCAGATCCAACGGCGTGAGAAGATGCTGGTGGCGCGGCTCGATTCCCAGTGCGAGTCGCCCTGAGCTACTTCTTCTTTTTCTTCTTCTTCTTGGGCTTCGGAACGCGGCGCTCTTTGGGGCCCACGCTGACGCGCCCCCAGACGTAGGCCACCAGACGCCGAAAGCTTCCGAGGTCGTCACCACCGAACAGCCAGATGTCCCGCGCGTCCGTGTCCGTGTGGAGCATCGGCGCCCAGTGACCGCTCGAAACCCAGGCGAGGACCTTGGGGTGATCGAGCACCATGCGCACGACGACCACGCCGCAAGCGGGGCTTTCGCCGAGGCCGGAGCAGCCCCCGAACAGCCGCAGCTCCTCGTTGCCGATGGGACGCCAGATCCAAGCGCGCTCGGCACGAAACGGCTGCTGCTTGAGATCGGCTTCCGCCTCCTCGGGAAGCGCCGCCGCCACTTGCTTCACCAGCGCCTTGTCCCAGGTCGCGAGGGCCGAAAGCTGCTTGCCCTTCACGACGTCGAGCACCACCTCCGCTTCGTTCTTGTCGCCCGCACAGCAACGGAAACCGATGGTGCCGTTCTTGGTGGAGGGCGGGCGCCCCATGGCGTTGGCGCAGCGGCCCACCAACTCCCCCGCGGGGGCGTTGCCTCCCCGCAGCGTGGCCAAGTCCCCCTCCACTCCGCGTCCCCAGTTGCTGCTGGTCCACTCCCAGATGCCACCGTGCATGTCGGACACGCCGAACTCGCTCTCGCAGCCCACGGCCAGGCCGCTGGGGCGGAGCTTGGGCGGCGCGCCGGTCTTGCAGCGATCGGGACGATAGGTGTTGCCGTACTCGTACGCGAAGTTGCTCGGCCCCTTGCACGCCCGCTCCCATTCGAGCTCGCTGCACAAGCGCTTGCCGCTTTCGGCGCATAGTCCCGCTGCTTGATCCCGCGTGACGCCGGAGTGCGGGATGGCGCCCTCTTCGTTCGGGAACGGAAATTCGTCGATGTAGAAGCCGTGCAGGATGACCTGCTCGCCCGGCATTTCCTCGTCCGCGATACGCGGCAAGCGATCCGGCGGTGTTCCGGCCACCAGCGCGCCCTTCGGGATCCACACCATGCCCTTTTTGGGTGGGGGCGGCGGTGCCGGCGGGCCGAGGGAGGCGCTCGGAGCGGCCGACGCTGGCGGCGCCGTACCCGCAGACTTTTTCTCGTCGCGACAGCCGACCGCCGCGAGCAAGAGCACGATGAGCGTGGCTCGACGCCTCACGGTTCGATTCGTTCGTCCTTCTCCCGGAGCCCGAGCTCCTTCATCTTGAGCTGCAGGCCCTTGCGCGAGATCTTCAGCAGACGCGCCGCGTGGGTCACGTTGCCACCCGTCTGCTCGAGCGCCTTGTGAATCAGCTGGCGCTCCAGGCGGCTCATGGCGGCCTTCACCTGCTCCTTCAAGCCATCCGCTCCGGGGGCGGCGGCGTCTTCGGTCTCGGGCTCGCTGTCGTCCACCGGCAGCTTGGTCACCTCGGTGCCGCGCACGTCGGGTGGCAGGTCGGAGGCGACGATGGTGCCGCCGTCGCAGAATAGAACGGCGCGTTCCACCACGTTCTCGAGCTCGCGAATGTTCCCCGGCCAGGGATAGGTCTCCAGGGTCTTGGCCGTCTCCTCGTCGAAACGCTCCACCTTCTTCTTCAATCGCGCGTTGAACTTCTCCACGAAGTGCTGAGCGAGAAGCTGAATGTCCTCCTCCCGCTCTCGCAGGGACGGCAATCGGATCGGCACCACGTTCAAGCGGTAATAGAGGTCCTCGCGAAACGCTCCGCTCGCGATCTCCTTCTTGAGGTCGCTGTTGGTGGCCGCCACCAGCCGCACGTCCACGCGAATGGTCTTGATGCCCCCCACTCGCTCGAACTCGCTCTCCTGGAGCGCGCGCAGGAGCTTCACCTGCATCTCCACGGGGATGGAGCCGATCTCGTCCAAGAACAGCGTGCCGCCGCTGGCCAGCTCGAAGCGCCCGGGCTTGGAGCCGACGGCGCCAGTGAAGGCGCCCCGCTCGTAACCGAACAGCTCGCTCTCCATCAGGTCCCGGGGAATGGCCGCGCAGTTCACCTTGATGAAAGGCTTGTCCCGGCGCGAAGAGTTCTCGTGCAGCGCCCGCGCGACGAGCTCCTTGCCGGTACCACTCTCTCCGGTGATCAGAACCGTGGTGGGCGTGTCCGCGACGCGGCCGATGATGTCGTAGATGGCTCGGATGCCCGGGCTCTGCCCGATGATGCCGTAGCGGGCTCCGCCGCTGTCCACCGGCCGCGTCGCTTCGGCGGACGACAGGTCGCGAGAGCGGAGCGCCTTCCTCACGATGGCGCGGACCTCCGCTTGATCGAACGGCTTCGTGATGTAGTCGAAGGCGCCGGTCTTCAGGGCCTCCACGGCGTTGTCCACCGTACCGTGGGCCGTGATCATCACCACCGGCAGGGAATCGTCGATCTCCATCGCTCGACGAAGCAGCTCCATGCCGTCCACTTTCGGCATGCGCAGGTCCGTGATCACGAGATCGATGTGGTTGTCCCGCAATAGATCGAGCCCGCGCTGGCCGTCTTCGGCCATGTGCACGTCGTAGCCGTCGCGCTCGAGCTGAGCGGACAGCACACGGCGGAGGTTGGGCTCGTCATCCACGACCAGAATCTGTTTGCGTTCGGGGAGCATGTCTTCACTTGCAGCGGCTGCCCCGCTTGGCGGCGGGCAGGAGCTTGGAACAGTAGAACACGGCGGCCTTACCGCCGCTGCCACCGGCGACCAACAAATCCCGATCCGCCTGGTGCGCCATCACCAAAGACGTGCCCAGACGGTCGGAAGACTCGGCAGAAGCGATGAAACGCGCCTCGGTGAGGCGCTCGGGGTACTGACCTTCCGCGTCGAAGGTGAGCACCGCTCCGCCGCTGCCCTCGCCGCGCACGGACATCCCCGGAGCGCCCACGAAGACCTCCCCGTCCCCGTCGCCATCGATGTCGCCCACGGCCAAGGCGGCGCCGAAGTCCGAACCGCCGCAGCCCTGGAGATCCGCCGTGCTTCGGCATGCGAGGGTCACCAGATCCTGAACCGGAACGCAGCTGGACGGGTCCGTGAGCTGCGCGAGCACCGCACCGGAGATCACGTGCACCTGCTCGCCGTCGGCCACCACCAGATCCTCGCTGCCATCGCCGTCCACGCGTCCGGCAGCCAGGGTGCGACCGAACCCCACGGGCCCCGAGAGGCAGGCGCTGGCGGCGCCGGTGGCGTCGAACAACCACACGTGCGCCTGCTCCGGCGCCCCCACCGCGAAGCCACCCGCGCGCGCGGCGATCGCCGCGCCAAAGCTCGCGTCCGAAGTCGTGGGCGTGAGCTCCGCCGGCGTGAGGGAACCCGGCGCGTAGAACCACGCGTGCCCCGCCGCGCTGGCGATCAACGCCGGCAACGGGCTCGCGTCCGACGCGAGTCGCAGGTCGTCTTCGGCGGGATCGAAGCTGACGCCCGCCGGCAACGCCAGCGTGTATTCGAACGGCGTCGCCGCTTCCTCGTCGCAACGGACCAGGATGCCGGTCCCGGAGATGGAGCTCGGCGTGTATCCCGTCGCGAAGCAAGAGCTTCGCTGGCTGGCAGGGGCCTGCGCACCGGAGAGCCCGGCGATGCTCTTCGCCATGAAGCAGCCCTGGCCACAGTGCGCGGCGTCCAGCGAGTCCGTGGCCGGGGACTGGCCGTCGCCCAGGCTGAACAACGCTGCGCCGTTGGCGCCCCGCGCCGCGCCACCCACCAACACGAGAACGCGACCTTCGGCGCTCACGGTGGCGAGGGACGCCCCGAAACCGTGCACGTTTCCCGGCGCGTTCAACAGCACGACGGGCGCGTCGTCCTGAACGTCGTCGAAGCGCGACCAAGAGCAGCCCGACAGCAGCAGCGCGACGACCGCGATACGGCGATGCATCAGAACCGCCCTCCGATGAACAGGCCGCCGCCCGCTGGCCCCAGCGCGGGCGTGAGGTCGAAGCTCGGTCCGGCGAGCTGACGGCGACGCCGGAGCGCGGCGGCCTTGCGCGACGGCGCGCCGAACTCCACGGGTCGGTCCACGTGCGCCCCGGAGTCCGGCAGTGGGTCCTTGATGAAGTTCACGGTGGCGAGCACCGCCAGCACACCGCCGATGGCGAAGCCCGCATCCGCCCCGATCGCGAACAGGCGACCGCGCTTGATGCGCTCGTCGTCGGACTCCAGGACGCCCGCCTTGCGATCCGCCTCCAGCTCCGAGTGCAGCTGGTTCGACTTGATGCCGAGATAGGTCCCGGCGCCGATGAACGCGGCGCCGATGATGGCCTGGGTCCACGCCGCACCCCGGGGATAGGTCGGGATCATCTCCGCGTGGACGGGCAAGGTCTGGCCCTTCGGTACCTTCACCATGCCGTCGTACGTCTTGTAACCATCGGCGCGGATCACCAGATGGTGGTCACCCGCGTCCTGCTTGGTCTCCAGGGGCACCTCTCCGCTGCGCCAGACGCCCACGGCCTTGCCGTCCACCTCCACCTTGATCTCGGGAGCGTTGGCGTTGATGCGCAGGTAGCCGAAGCCGACCCGCACCAGCTTCACGGTGAGGTCCACCTCCTGGGCTTGCTTGACCTCCACCTTGCGGAACAGCGGCTGGAACCCCGGCGCTTCCACCAGCACCGTGTGCTCCCCGCGAGCGACGAGCTCGCCGTGCGGCGAGCGGCCCCAGCGGGGGCGCTTGCGATCCTTGTCGTCCAAGCGGATCTCCGCGCCTTCCACGTTGGCCGTGACGCGCAGAAATCCCATGAAGTCGCCCTGCGACAAGTTCGCTCGAAAGTGGAACACGCGCCCGGGCTCGATACGAATGGCGGTGTCCGTCGGGTTGAAGTCGCGATAGCGATCGATGACGAGGTGATAGTCCCCCACATCGAGGCTCAGGCTCACGGGCGAGGGGCGGCTCACCACCTCACGCCAGCCCGAGTTTTCCGCTCCCCGCCGGAAGGGTGCCGCGGAGTCGCGTGTCTTCTCGAACAGATGGATCGGCGCGCCCGGGGGCTCGGTCTCCACGATCACGAGAGACTTCATGTTGGCGGTGATGTCTGGAGGGAGCGTGGGGACGGGAGGGGGCAGCGCCGCGCCGCCATCGCCGGCTCCGGCGTCGCCGAGCCCACCGTCCCCTGCGTCCCCCGCCCCCGCATCTCCGAGGGTCGGCGGCGGAGTCGGGGCGCGCGCCGCCGAGAGCTTCGCGATGCGCTCCTCGACCTTGGCCCGGTCCGGGGCGGAGGGGTCGGCTGCCACGTAGGCGCGAAACTTGGTGATGGCGTCGTCCAGACGGCCGAGCTTCTGGTAGGCGACCCCGGCGTTGAACAGGAAGGCGGGATAGGGGTTGTCGGCGTAGCCCTGCTCGAAGACCTTGGCGGCAGCTTCGTAGTCGCCGGCGACGAACAGCCCTTGCCCCTTTTCCATCTGACCGCGAATCGTCTCCAGGCGTCGGGCGTCGAGCACCTTGCCCCCTTGCGCGGTCGCCGCCGCGGGCACGAGCAGGGCGGCGGTAACGAGCACCAGCCACGCGATCCATCGCCTGATGACCCTCACGGCAAAAGAACATGGCCCCGATCCGCCGCCGCCGACAAGCACCGACTTGTGTCGGACGAAAACCCGGGATTCCGGTGCATTTTCTGGTGACCGCCGGCGGTTTGGTTCCTTGCCTGCGCTCGCGATATGCTATCCGCCATCCACCTCGGGAAAGGGGTAGGGTTCTTCCATGCGTGCATTCCTTTGCTCGGCCGTCGTGGGTGTCACCGTGGCGTGGTCGCCGCTGGCCGCCGCCGGCGAATCGCCGCCGGCGCCGTACCCCGAGTGCAGCCGACAGCCCACCGACGTGGAGGTGTCTGCCGCGAAGGGGGCGTTTCAAGCCGGACAGGCGTCGTTCAACGAAGCGGACTACGACCGCGCCATCACCTACTGGGAGGACGCCTACCGGCGGGACTGCACGGCGCACGCTTTGCTCTTGAACTTGGCGCGAGCCTACGAGCTCAACAACCAAGAGCAGCACGCGGTCAATTCTCTCGAGACGTACCTCGCGCGCAACCCGAGCTCGCCGCAGCGAGACCAAATTGCGCGTCGCATCGAGGTGCTGAAGGACAAGCTCGCCAAGCAGGAGGCGAGCGCCACCCCAACCCCCACTCCCGGCGGCCCTTCGGGCTCGCCGGGGAACGGCAGCGAAGGGGCCAAGCCGGGCTCGCCGCCCGCGGAAGACACCGGCGGCGGCAAACGCTCCATCGTGCCGCTATTCGTGGCCGGCGGTGGCGGCGCCATCGCCATCGTGGGCGGCATCCTGTACCTGAATGCTGCGAGCGATGTCTCGGCGGCGGAAGACGCGTGCGGCGGCCGCAAGTGCCCGCCGGGGAATCCCGCGATCCAGGAAGGCAACGACGCCCGCAGCCGCCAGACGGTGGCGGCCATCGTGACGGTCGGCGGATTGGCCGTGGCGGGAGGCGGGCTCGCCTGGTACTTCCTTCAGAAGCCGGAAGGCGAGAAGCAGGCACGCCAGACCATCGTCGCCCCCAGCGTGGCGCCCGGCTTCGCGGGTCTCAATCTGAGCGGCAGTTTCTAGCGCCGTGTGCCCCAGGTGCTCTTTGCAGGAGCACCTGGCCCTACACCGTCGTCTCCCAGGTCGTCGCTCTCCGGAGTTTCCTCGTCGGAGCCCTGATACACGACGCTCGAGCTCGGCCCCGCGTCAGCGCCGCCAGTGAGGGTGGCCCGAGCCGGCTCGATGGGGAACGGCGTCTCGCTCGCGGAGCCGCCACAAGCCGAGGACAGGCACGCGATCACGAGAGGAACGACGAACGAAGCTCGCATGGGCTCCGCTTCGCTAGCACGCACCGCCGGCGCGTGGAAGGGAGCAGCGACGTTTCCGCGGCGGACCGACAGACCTCTGGCAACGCCCCTGCTCCCTCGGTATACAAGCCGAAGCCATGCGCACCCAATTCTTGCTCGTCCCTGCCCTGGTCACCGCCTTTGTCGCCGCCGCCTGCGGCTCGGACAGTGGCGATTCCGGAAACAGCACGCCAGCGGACACCTGTCCGCACGACTACTCCAAGTTCAACGGGCAGACTCCTGCCGTTTCGTTCCAGGCGGACGTGTTGCCGGTCATGCGCCGTGGCTGCGGGCTTTCCAGCGTGTGCCATGGCGCAGCGAGCGGCAGCGCGGCGGATCTCTACCTCGGCCCCAAGCTGTCGGATCCGGAGCCGGACGCCACGGCCCGCCAGCAGATCGTGAGCGCCATGGTGGGCGTGGCGTCCAAGACCGCTCCCAGCATGAGCTTGGTCGCCTCGGGGGATCCGGCGCAGAGCTTCATGATGCTCAAGATGGACGGCTGTCAGGACTCGGCGGGGCTCACCTGCACCGCACAGCCCGGCGCCACCGGCACCAGCGCCTGCGGCGACTCCATGCCGCAGGCAAGCCCGATCCTCAGCGCCGACGAGCGCAACCTGTTTCGCCGTTGGATCGCCCAAGGCGCTCAGGCCGACTAGCGTGATCGGACGGCTGACAGGCCGCGTCGTCGGGGAGGAGCCCACCGGGCAGCTGGTGATCGACATCCAGGGTGTCGGCTACGAGGTGATGACGCCGGTCGGAACGCGGGGGCGCGCGAAGAGCGCTGGGGACAACCTCTCCTTTTACACGTACCTCCACGTCCGAGAAGACGCCCTGGAGCTGTACGGCTTCGCATCGGAGCTCGAGCGGCGAGTGTTCCGCATGTTGATCGACGTACCCAACGTGGGACCCAAGACGGCCTTGGGTGTGCTGTCGGCGCTGCCGGTGCCGGAGCTCGCTCAGGCAGTGGGAGCAAACGATCTCGCGCGCCTCACGCGGGTGCCGGGCATCGGCAAGAAGACCGCCGAACGTCTGGCTCTCGAGCTGCGGGAAAAGCTCCGTGGCGTCACGGAGGTGGCGGCCCTGCCGGAAGCCCCGGCGGCTTCCGACGACGCGAAAAAGCTGCTCTCGGCCCTCACCAACATGGGATATCGCGCCGCCGAGGCCGAGCGCGCCGTGAAGGCCCTTGGAAAACAGGTGGGCAGCGCCCCCATGGCGGACCTACTGCGGGCGGCGCTGCGAGAGCTGAACCCCTGATCCGGGGATTTTACCCGCCCCCTATCCTTGACCCCCGAAGGAGGGCGTGGATAATCGCGCGCTTACGGTAGGATAGCGGACGACCGGGGTGGCTCCAGAGCGACCCGAGGAGGCCAAGCGTGATCACGTGTCCGAAGTGCAGCAAGGAGAACCAGGACCACTACAAGTTCTGCCTCGGTTGCGGAGCCGAGCTGCCGCGTGAGCACGCGCCGAAGCCGTTCTCGCCGCAAACGCCACCGCAGGGTGTACCGGCGGCAGGTGCGCCGGCTCCGGCACCCCAGCCCGCCACTGCGACGGCACCGGCGCCGGCACCCGTGCCTGCTGCTGCGCCGGAACCGGCGCCCGCGCCGGCCGCTGCCGCCGCGCCCGCTGCAGACGGACAGATTGATTGTCCGCAGTGCGGCAACAAGAATCCTTCCAACATTCGTTTCTGCTCGTCGTGCGGCTACAACCTCGCCGCGCTCTCGAGTGGTGGCGTCCCCAAGGCACCCACGCCCTCGGCGGCTCCCGCCGCTGCGCCAGGCGGCGGCGCCCCCACGATCGTGCTCACGGCCTTGCGTGCGGACGGCAGTGAAGCCGGCAAGTACACGCTGCCGGACACGCCGACCATCACCGTGGGTCGCGACACCGGCTCCATCTTTGCAGGCGATAGCTACCTCTCGCCGCGTCATGCCACGTTCCAGCGCAAGGGTGCGTCCATCTCCATCAAGGACGAAGGCTCTCTCAACGGCGTGTATCTCAAGCTGAAGCCCAACGAGCCCGAGCTCTTGGAGTTCGACGAGGTCTTCCGCATCGGACAGGAAATCATCCGCCTCGAGCCGCTCAAGCCGCAGCCGACGTCCCCGGACGGCGTGGAGCGCTTTGGCAGCCCGGCCAAGGGCTACATTGGCCGCCTCGCTCTGGTCGTAGGCCGAGACACCACCGGCAACGCGTTCCCGATCCCCGAGCGCGGCGTGCACTGTGGACGCGAACGCGGTGACATCCTCTTTTCGGAAGATGGCTACGTGTCGGGCCTTCACTGCCGCATCGCCAAGGGCGAAGACGGGCGCATGTACCTCACGGACGTGGGCAGCTCCAACGGCACCTTCGTGCGGCTGCGGGGCGAGCGCGATCTGGCTCCGGGGGACGTGCTGCTCATGGGGCAGCAGTTGTTCCGAGTCGACGCCTGAGGGCGGCGCATGAGCTCTCCTAGAACCATCCGCGTCGTCGCCGCCGTCATCGAACGGGACGGCCGCTACCTGATCACGCAACGTCGTCCGAGCGCGGTGCTGCCGCTGCTCTGGGAGTTCCCCGGCGGTCGCGTGGAAGACGGCGAGACGGACGCGGACGCGCTGCGACGCGAAGTGAAGCACCGCCTCGACGTGAACATCGATCCCGGTCAGCTCATCAGCTTCGTGAGCCACCCCTACGAGCACTACGTCGTCGACCTCTACCTGTACGAGTGCCGACTCGCCGGTGGCGAACCCACCGAGCTCAACGTACACTCGTTCAAGTGGGTCACGAGCGCCGAGTTCGATCAGTATCCCTTCACCCCCGCCGACGAGCTCAGCATGAACAAGCTCCTCGGCTTGGGCTGATAGCCGGTCTCGTCGCGCTACTCCTGCTGGCGCCCGGCGTAGCCCACGCACAGGCCCCCGCGCCGTTTGGGCCGGGTGCAACGCTCGAGGTCGTCTCCAGCGGCGATCAGGTGTGGGTCTACGTGGCGCGGCTGGCCGGTGCTCCCGGCTCGCCGGTGGCCGGTGAGTTCGTCAAGGTCGGGCGCACCCCGCTGGAGATGCAGCTCCCCCCGGGGGGTTATCGCATCGAGGCGGAAGGTCTGGACATCAGCAATGGCGGAACCGAAATCACCATGCACAGCGCGCCGCGCCGCCTGTCCGTGAGCCCGGGCAAGGAAGGGATGGGCACCGTCGGCAGCTTGTTCCTGGGTCTGGGCATCACCGGCATCCTGGGAGCGACGGCCATCCTGGCGAGCGGCACCAGCGCCCCGGCCGCCGTCGACAAGCCCGCCGTCTTGATCCCCGCCTACGCGGCGGGAGCTGCGCTCACGGCTGGCGGCATCGGCTTTCTCGCCGCAGCGAACACCAGCGTGGAGGCCACCCCGGCGCCGCAGATCGCCCTGAGCCTGTCCGGGCGGTTCTGACGAATCGAGCTGCGTCGGCGGCCGATGGCGGCGCGTGTTGCGCTTCGCCCTGGATCTCGTCGCGCCCCGAAGCTGCGCAGCTTGTGGCGTGATCTCCCCCGCTCCGTTGTGCGCACCCTGTCGCAGCCGTCTGCCGCCGCTGGCACCGCTGCGCAGGGTGGACGGCGCCTTCGTGCTCGGTTCCCGCGTCTACGCGCCACCCCTCGATGCCATCGTCCAGCGCTTGAAGTATGGCGATCGACCGGACCTCGCCGGCGCGCTGGCAGAGCTCATGGCCCCGGCCATCGTGGGGCTGCAGGGGACGCTGGTTCCGGTCCCACTGCACCCCCGTCGGCTGGCGGATCGCGGCTTCAACCAATCCGCACTCTTGTGCCAGGCCCTGTCCCGCCACATTGGCGCTCCGGTTGGAGTGGACTGGTTGGTCCGAACCCTGGACGGCGCTCACCAAGCCCAGAGCCTGTCGGCCCAAGAGCGGGCGCTCAACGTCCAGGGAGCTTTTCGGGCGCGGAGAGCCTTGAAGGGGGAGGTCGTGCTGGTGGACGACGTAGTGACGACGGGCGCCACCGCGCGGTCGTGCATCGCGGCGCTCCGGGCAGCTGGAGCCCAAGTGGTGGCGGTGGCGGCGCCCTGTCAGGTCCCCACCTGACACGAGCCGATTGCTGAATCACCGAGAACATGGGCACTATCGACCCAGGCGTGGCGCGGATTCACGCCGAGAATCTCATGGCCGACGAGGACCTCGAGGGGTGGCGCTGGGTGGACGCCGATGGCGTCCAGAGCGCGATCGACGAGTGGGAGCTGGTCTCCTCGTTGGCCTCCGGCGCCCTGGCCCCCTACACGCTAGTTTGGCGAACCGGGTGGAAGGTGTGGCTGCCCGCCTGCCAGGTGGACGAGCTGTCGAGCGCCGTCCCCAAGAGCAACGTGGAGAAGTCCGTCGAGCCGGAGATCGACGACGCGCAAACCACGCCGCCGCCCCCGCCCTTGGAGCGCTACAACACGTATCGCACGCGGGATGCCGCCCGGCTCCTGGGCGGCGTCAAGCGCCGGGGGCCGAGCGTGACACCACCTCCACCGCCGGGTGCCATCATCAACCTGCCCGCGCGACCACAGACGCCGCCGCCGCCGGTGCCCGTGCGACGCCCCCCGATGCCCACGCTGGTGGAGGCGCCGCCGGCGCCCGCCACCGCCACCTTGCGTCCCCCCGGCGCCGTGCCGCCGCCGCCGCGCGTCGTTCCGCAAGTGCGCATCAGCGACCCCGGCCCGGATCCGGTGGCGGAAGGCGCCCCGGACCTGCCCACGCAGCCCAACGCAGCGCCGCAAGCCATCGACTCCGCGCCCATCGAGGACGCGCCGCCCACGACTCCCTTCGTGGCCAAGCCAAAGAGCAACGCACTGTTGTTCTTGGTCGCGGGAGCACTGCTGTTTGGCGCCGTGGTGTTGCTCGTCGGCGGCGGACTATTGTTGTCCCGCCGCGGAAACAGCGCGGCAACGACGAGCAGCTCCGCCCCTGCCACGGCGACCACCGCGCCCACGGTGACCACTCCCTGCGCGGCCCTCGCTTCCGCCAAGAAGCTCGCGGCGCCCATTCACTTCGCGATCCCGCCGTACCTGGCCAGCACCAAAGACGGCATCGCGGTCGGTTTCGCGGCGTCGCCCACGGAAGGCGTGGGCTTGCTCGTGAATCCCGAGACGCTCGCCGCGAACGAGAAGTTCCGCGAGCAGAGCCGCACGCCGATCACCGGCGTGGTGCCGCTGACCGAGGGCGGGTCGTTGAAGTTCGTGCTCGACGGCGCAGACGATTCCCTGCGTTTCGCGCGCACGTTGAACACCGCTCCGCCCTTCGCCGTGGGTGTCAGCTCCGACGGCTCGTTCTCTCGTGTGATGAGCAGCGGTGGCGGCCCCCAGACGATCTGGCCTGGCTTCGACGACGCCCGCATCACCGAGCCGCGCATCGCCAGCGTCCCCGGCGTCGGTCACGCCGTTACGTTCCGCGACGGCGGGCAGACCGGCAAGATCAAGGTCGGATGGCTCACGCCGGATGGCCGACA
Source organism: Polyangiaceae bacterium (assembly GCA_020633235.1). NCBI lineage: Bacteria > Pseudomonadati > Myxococcota > Polyangiales > Polyangiaceae > Polyangiaceae bacterium. The sequence goes on from JACKEA010000003.1 coordinate 414,241, forward strand.
GATGTCGTCCCTGGAGAGCCTCGACGTCGACGGCAGCAACGTGGGCACGCCCATGGTCACGGCCAACGATCGCGACATCATGGTCACCTTCGCGGCCCGCAAGAGCCCTGGCGCGTACTGGCGGGTGCAGGTGGCCACGGCGCGCCATGGGGAGCTGCCAGGCCGCGCGGTGGGTTTCCGGATCCCGCCAGGAGGCCCCGGAGCGGAGGCGATTTCGCCCGCCGCGGTGGGGCTGAGCGGCGGCCGCTGGCTGGTTCAGTGGACGGAAGGGTCTGTCGGAAACCGCCAGGTTCGCGTACAAACGCTGGCCCACGACCTCATTCCCGTGGGTGACCCGATTACAGTGTCACCAGAGGGAACCAACGCGGGCCAAGGCGTAGTATGGGTCCAGGGCGATACCGCCCTCTCACTCTTTTTGGTCAAGACTGGAAGTACTCACGAACTTTGGGGAGCCGCTCTGAAATGTCCCTGACTCGTTTTTCTAACCGCGCTTCGAGCTTTTTCCTCGCGCTGTCGACTGCTCTCACGCCCGTCGGGCTCGCCGCCATTGCGAGCACGCCCAGCTGCTTGTTCGGGAGCGGCGGTCCGTCCGCCGTTGGCCAGGGTAAGAAGTACGTCAGCGGGGATCCGAACTTCGACGACTTCTTCAACGCTCTGTTCGAGCTGCAGGTGGAGCTTGCCAAGTCTCCGCAAGAGGAGAAGGAAATCCGGCGAGAGCTCGCCAAGAAGCTGAAGGGTGATCCCGACGCTTCTGGAACGTTGCTCGCGAAGCGAGCCGACAAGCGAGCCAAGGAGCTCGCGTCGAACGGCATCGGCCTCAAGATGGAAGTGAGCGGCTTGGACGAGGGCGACGAGCCCTCCGCAAAGGTCACCACTGTCGGCAAAGATCCAACAGGGGACGACAAAGAGTTCGTCGACGCCGTGCAAAAGGCAGCCGAGGCCGAGCTCAAGCTGGTAGCGCGGCTGCGCAAGGGCAAGCGCGAGATCGAGCGCCTGCGGGGTCTGTCGATGGCGCTCGACCAGCAGGTGGACGCCGCGTTCCGTCTGGGCGGGCCCAGCAAGAAGAGCGAGGTGCGCAAGAACCTGAATGACGCCCGCACGCTGATGCCGCTGATGGGCGGCCGGGCGGACGAGGTGATCGAGTCCGCGCGCACCACCGTGAAGAAGCTCGAGGAAGCGATGCACACCGACGACGGCAGCTTCAACAAGCCGCCGCCGCCTCCTCCGCCCCCCGAGACACCGCCGGAGAATGGCGAAGACGGTCCCGACAAGCCGCACACGGACAAGCCGCACACGGACAAGCCGAAGCCGCATACGGACAAGCCGAAGCCGCCGCCGTCCACGCCGCCCACGCCGCCGAAGCCGCCGCCGTCCGACTTCGAGCCGTGACAGGGTCTTGTCGGAGCGCCGCGGAAGCTCACGCCATGAGGTTCCGCGGCGGACCGACAATCAATCTCAATTGACCGTCTTGATCGCCTTCAGGAACGGATCCGCTTCCACGAAGTCCGTGCAGCGAACCGCTTCCTTCCCGTCCGAGTCGTAGACGAGCACCGTGGGGAGCCCCACGACCTTCATCTCTTGCATGGCGGAGGTGACGGCGGGGTCCTCGTCGTCCGTCGCGTCCACACGCACGGCTACGAAACGTCCGGCCTCGGCGGCGACCTCCTGCTGCGAGAAGGTGTGCTTCTCGAGTTCCTTGCAGGCGCCGCACCAAGACGCCGTGAAGTCCACGAGCAGCGGGCGCTTCTCGTTCGCAGCCTTGGCGCGCGCCTCTTTCCAACCGATGGGCTCCCAAGAGAGCGTGCGCGTGGACTTGTTGCCGCCCACCAGCAGAGAGAAGCCGCCGGCGCACACCAACAGCACGCCGAGACCCTTGCGGATCTTGATGCCCGGGCCGGGCTCGTCGAACGAGCGATGCACCGCGCCCAAGGCGAGACCCGCCAGCACCGCCACGGCCGCGATGGCCAAGGCCGTGGTGCCGGGACGAGCGAGGGCGTTGAGCGCCGGGAAGGCAGTGCCCAGGAAGTACAGGGCGACGACCACCAGCACGATGCCGAGCAGGCTCTTCACGTGGACCATCCAGCGGCCGCTCTTGGGGAGCTGCACGGCGAAGGTGCCCACCAAGAAGAATGGCGCGCCAAGCCCCAGGGAAAAGGCTGCCATGGCCGCCGCGCCCATCAGCGCGCTCTGGGTCTTGGCGATGAACGTGAGGATCCCGGTGAGCACCGGGCCCGTGCAGGGGGCGGCAATGAGGCCGCACACCAGGCCCAGCACGAAAGCGCCCTTGTAGCCAATGCCGCCCACCGTCGCGAGCTTGTTGGTGAGAGAAGAGGGCAGCGTGAACTCGAAGGCGCCGAACATGCTGGCCGCCATGGCCAAGAACAGCGCGCTGATGCCCACGATGACCCAGCGGTTTTGCAGCACCGATCCGAACACGCCACCGGTGAGGCCGGCCACCACGCCGAGCGGGACGAACATGCCAACGATGCCGAGCACGAAGGCTCCAGAGAGGGCCGCGCCTTGCAGCCGGCTCTTGCTCTCCCGGGCACCGAACACGCTGACGGTGACGGCGATCATCGGATAGACGCACGGCGTGAGGCTCACGAGCAGGCCGCCGAGCAACGCTGCTCCGCCTGCGTACAGTGGGCCCTTGGCCAGAGCCTGGGTGAACGCATCTCCACCGCCGCCCCCCGCGGCGGCATCTCCAGCGATGCGACAGGCGTTTTCGGAAGCGCTGGCGGTGGCCGCGAAGACCAGAGTGGCCAAGGTGGTCATCGTGGCGAAGAGCCAGCGAAGCGGATCGCGCTGAATCGAGCTCATGCTGTCCGACCGTATATAGCGCGGCAGCGGCCGGTTGGTTTCAGCCACGCGCCGGCTACGCGGATTTCAGGTCTTTTTTCGGCGCGAACGCATGCGCCGAAGCAGCCGCCGGGCGCGGGCGATTTCCCCCTCCAGCGCCACCGCCAGGGCGACCCGCCCCCCGGTGGAGCGCTTGACGAAGGCCGTGAGGTACTCCTTGGCGGCGGGCAGATCACCGTCCGCGAAGGCCAGCTCCCCGAGCACGAACTGCCCGTAGCCCTGTCCGCAAGGAGCATCCGCCAACCGCTCCCGGAGCTCCGTGAGATCTTCCACTGTCTCGCCCGAGGCCAACCGCGAGAGCGCCAGCTGCGCCTTGTACAGGGGCCGGTCGGTGGTGCCCCAACGCGAAGCTCGCGACAGTGCCCCGATGGCCTCGCGATGGCGCCCTGCGAGATAAAGGACGCTGCCCAGCGTCCACAGGTGAAATGCCCGCCGCGATGGGGGACTGACGCGGCTGGCCAGCCGCAGATGGGACACCGCGGCGTCGCGGTCCCCCAGGCCCAAGCACGCTCGCGCGGCGTCTTGCCGAGCTACGTCCGGCATGACGTTCAAGGCCACCATCTCCTCGGCCACCTGTAGGGCGTCGCCGAAACGCCGGGCCTCCATGTGGGATAGGTACAGCTGGCGGAAGAGCATCGCCCGGGTGGTGCGGTTGGACTTGCCGGGGTGCTCCAGGCCCCGCTGGGCGTATTTGGCCCTCAGGCCCGAGGTGCGCGCGAGCGTGGCCTTCCGCAGGAAGAGCTCCGGCGTGGGCTCTGCTGCGCTTGCGCGCGGTCGCGACATCTCCTCGAAAGTCTAGCAGCACCTGCACACACGTCCAGATTTCGACAGCCGGGCTTGCGACGGAGCGCCGCGGCAACGATAACTCGCCCTCGATGAACAAGCTCGTGGCCCTCCCCCTCGCGCTGCTCCTCGGGGGCTGTGGTCACCCCGCAACGGAAGACGAGTGCAACGAGATCGTGGAGCGCGTGGCGCGCTTGGAGCTCGAGAAACAGCGGCCCGGGGACGAGAAGTTCGTGACGGAAGAAATCGAGGCGACCAAGGAGTCGCTGCGCCAGTCCACGCTCAAGCAGTGCGTCGGCAAGCGCATCACGGACAAGGCCATGCGCTGCGTCCGAGACGCGAAGACGTCCAAGGAGATCATCGAAGATTGCTTCGACTGACCCTCGCTGCGGTTTTGGCCCTGGGCCTTTCGGCGTGCTCGCGTCCCCTCGACGCCCAGGAGTGCAACGACCTGCTCGATCACTACACGGATCTCCTGGCCAAGAACCGAGACCCGGAGGTGAGCGGTGAGGACCTCTTGCGTCTGAAGAAGGAAGCGCGGGCGCGCGCAGCTCAGTCGCGGGAGTTCTCGCGCTGCAGCAGCAAGGTCTCTCGCGCCGAGTGGGAGTGCGCCATGAAGGCACCCAGCGTGGACGAGGCCGAGCGCTGCTTGTTGTGACTCACAGCCGTCGGCGGGTGAAGGGCTCCGAGCGCGCGCGGCAGTACAGCGCCACGTAGAGGGCGCCCTCCGAGTCGCTGCCGGAGACCACCGGCTCGACCGGACGCTGGAACAGCCGGCTGGCCTTGCCGGCGACGTCCTCCGAAGAGGCCGTGGCCACCGTGGCGCCCCGCACCATCTCCGGAATGAATGCGGCCTCCGGCACCCGGAACAGGCCGCTCGCGAGGTCCTCCCCGGACAGGCTCACCACGTTCGCCACCCCCGCCGAGCGCGCCGCCACGCTCCCCGCCCAACCCGCGGGCCCGGCGTGCACCACGTGCACCACGGTCACGTGCTCATCGCGCACCAGCCCCTCGAGAGCCACCGCGAGCTCCGCCAGCTCTCCCCCGATGGACACCACGGGGACGCCCTCTTGCTCGCGCCGTCGACTCTCCCCCGCGGGCAGCTCGGAGTCTCGCTCTGCGACAACGATGGTTTCCCCGCGGGCCTTCACCGCGGCGGCAATGTTGGCGGACTCTGAAGAGAAGTGCTCGACGACGATCAGGACGGTGCTCATTTTCGCGAGACACTACACCGAAGCGCGTCCTTCGGGGAGCGCGCTTCGCTCCGTGCAGCTTGCAACTTCAGCCCTTGACACGACCTTCGAGTCGCTGAATCGCAGTCATCACGTCGGGACGCGCGTCGAGCATGTCCGCCATCGGGTCACCCCGCTCCGCGAGGCGAATGGGCACCGTGGACATGTCGAACTGCCGCGGGTCGAGCGCCGCGTGCACCTCGTCCCACTGAAGCGGAGTGGACACCGTCGCGCCACGCACCGCCCGAACGGAATAGGGCGCAACGATGGTGCGTCCTCGTCCGGTCTGTCCCGTATCCACGTACACCCGCGCTCCGCGATCCTGCACCCGTCGCTCCATCGTCGCGATCTTCGGATGACTCGCCGTCAGCAGGCGCCCGAACAGCTCCGCGAGCGCCTTGGTCACCGTGAACGGAACCTTGGGCCCCACCGGCACCAGGACGTGCAACCCCGACTGTCCGCTGGTCTTGGGGTAGCCCTCGAGCCCCACTTCTTCGAGCAGCTCCCGGAGCGCCAACGCCAGCGTGACGGCGTCGCGAAAGGTCGACAGCGCCACGTCGAAATCGATGGTGAAGAAATCGCCGTGCTCGAGGGACTCCGCCCGGCTCGCGAGCACGTGGATGGGGATGGCCCCGAGGTTCGCGATGTGCACCAGGGCATCCGCGCTGTCGATCAGAAACACGCTCTTCTTGCCGCGGAACTGCTGGTCTTCCTCGTCGCGGAGCTCCAGCGTGCGGATCCACTCCGGCGTGCCCTCCGGCGCTCGCCACTGGAAGAAATTCTTGCCCTCGATGCCATCGGGATAGCGCACCAGCACCACCGGGCGATCGCGCAGGAAGGGCACCATCACTTCGGCCACCTCGGCGTAGTAGTCGCACAGGTCACCCTTGGTGAGCCCCTCTTCCGGCCAGAACACCTTGTTCCGATTGGTGACCGTGACTCTGCCGCTTCCTTGTTGGTCCGCCGCGGGCACGACGATCTGCGGGTCGTCGCCGCGGGGCGGCGCAGCGGTACAGTTCTGCGGCACGATGTCGTCCCGCACGCCGCGGAACACCGGATGCAGGAGCACGCCCTCCTCGGTGTAGCCCACGAAGCGCACACTGACGACGACCTCCGGCTGCACCGGGTGCAGCTTGCCGCGGCCGTCCGACAGCTCTCCCGTCGCGACCAGGCGATCCGTCGCGAGCCCGGCGAGGCGCTCGCGGAGCAGCGAGAGCGTGCGCGCGTCGAGGCCGCTCCCCACCCGGCCCCGCAGCACCCAGTGGTCGTCCTCCCAGGCGGCGAGCACCAGCGCACCCAACTCGCGCCGTGCGCCGCGGCCCTCCTCCCAGCCGACGACCACGAACTCGTCGTCGCGCTCGCACTTGATCTTCACCCAATCTTCCGAGCGCTGCGGCCCGGGGCGGTAGCGCGCGATCTTGCGCTTGGCCACCACCCCTTCGAGGCTCTGCTCCTGACACATGTCGAACAACGCCTGGCCCCGGCCCTCGATGTGATCGAGGGCCTGCACCAGCCCCTTGCCCTGCACCAGCCTGGCCAACAGGGACTTGCGCTCGAGCAGCGAAAGCGCTCGCAGGTCCCAGTCCCCGAGGGCCAGCAAGTCGAACACCAGATACACCACCGGCACCTCCGACCGCGCGCGCAGCACCTCCCGGGGGCGCAGGGCGTGAATACGCGGGGCGAGGCGGCGGAAGTTCGGGCGGCCGGTTTCGTCGAAGGCGACGATCTCGCCATCGAGCACCACGCGACCGGCGGGCAGCGCCCGCACGGCGCGCACGATCTCCGGATAGCTGATCGTCGCTGCACGTCCGCGACGGTAGCGGAGCACCACGTTGTCGCCGCGCCGGTCTGCGACGATGCGAACTCCGTCGAGCTTCAGCTCGTACACGCGATCGGGATCGTCCAGCTCGGCGCCCGTGGCGGCACACAACATCGGCTCCATCTCGCGCACGTCCACGTCGCGGCGCTTGGCTCCGAGGCGCTCCGCCTCCGCTTGCAGCTCTGCAAACAGCTCCGCGCTCCGGGCAAGCTCGGTCACCGTCAAACCGCTGAGCACGCTGCGCTCGTCCGCGAGCAGATCCACGTCCTCGCTCGAGTGGGCGTCGCGCTTCTTGACCAGGAGCCACTGGTTTTCGTCCCCGCCGCCCTTGCGCCCACCGGTGTGGATCAGACCGAAGCGCCCGCGGAGCTTGAAGCCGGAGAGGGCGAAGTCGATCTTGCCCCGGGCGATGCCCTCTTCGGCCGTCCCTTCCAGGTAGGTGACCCGCCCGAGGTCCCAGGCGATCATCGGCCCCGCGCCGTAGTTGCCGGCGGGGATCACGTCCTCGAACTCCAGGTACTCGATGGGGTGATGCTCCGTGTTCACCGCCAAGCGCTTGTCGTTCGGATCCGCGCTCGGTCCCTTGGGCACGGCGAAGCTCATCAGCGTGCCGCCCACCTCCAGCCGCAGATCGTAGTGAGCGCGGGTGGCGTCATGCAGATGAACGACGAAGCGTCCGATGCGCGTGGACGTCTCGCTGCGCTTGTGTTCAGCGCCAAAGGGCTCGTTGGTAGCGCGGGGGTCGCGCTTTCGACGATAGTCGCGGAGCGCGCTCTCCTTTTTCGCCGTTTCCTTTCGTGCGGCCACGTTGGCCCGCTAGCATACGCTCATGGCGGCGCGAGCCATCTCTTCCGGCACCATTTCCTTCGGCCTGGTCGCAATCCCGGTCAAGCTCTTCACTGCGGCGTCCTCGCAGCAGGTCCGCTTCAACATGCTGCACGAGAAGTGCGGCGGACGCGTGAAGCAACAGTACTTCTGCCCGGTGGACGAGGAAATCGTCGAGCGCGGCGACATGGTCAAGGGCTACGAGTACTCCCGTGGCCAGTACGTGCTGTTCAAGGACGAGGAGCTGAAGGCCCTGGAAGCGGAGCGCTCCAACAGCATCGAGATCACCGAGTTCGTCCCGCTCTCCAGCGTGGACTTCGTGCAGGTGGAAAAGTCGTACTACTTGGGCCCCGACAAGGGCGGGGACAAGCCCTATCGGCTGCTGAGCCAGTGCATGACGGAAAAGGGCGTGGTGGCCGTCGGCCGCTGGTCCAGCCGCGGCAAGGAGCAGCTGGTCCTGGTACGCCCCTACGGCGACGACGGCCTGCTCCTGCACCAGCTCTACTACGAAAACGAGGTTCGCCAGTTCGACGACATCGACCTCGGAGCGCGCTTCGACTTCAGCGACGTGGAGCGGGAGCTCGCGCTGAAGCTGATCGATCAGCTGAGCACGGAGGAGTTCGACCCCGGCAAGTACTCCGACGGCTACGAGGAGCGCGTACGCACCGCCGTGGAGCAGAAGGTGAGCGGGCAAGAGGTCACCGTCGCGCCGGAAGCGCCCAAGGCTCAGATCATCGACCTGTTCGAGGCCTTGAAGAAGAGCCTGGCGGACGCCCAGAACGACGAAGCCAAGCCCATCAAGCCGCCCAAGAAAGCTGCGCCCAAGAAGGCCGCCAGCAAGCGCGCGAAAGCCAAGAAGAGCGGGTGAGCGAGCCGCCCGCGGTCGTCGAAATCGAGGACAGCATCGACCTGCACGGCTTCTTGCCGAGAGACCTGCTCGACGTCGTGGAAAGCTACCTGGAAGCCGCCGTGGAGAAGGGCTTCCTCGAGGTGCGTCTGATCCACGGCCGGGGCACGGGCTTTCAGCGGGCCCGGGTGCGAGAGCTCTTGGCCAGCCACCCCCTCGTGGAACGCTACGCCGACGCACCGGCGACGCGGGGTGGCTGGGGAGCGACGCTGGTGTGGCTCAAGCGTCCATGAGCCGCGCGGCGTCTGGGCCCAGCAGATTCAGATAGTCGCGAAGGGTCTTGCCTGGCTCCGCCTCGAAGCGATCGTCGAGCACCTCGACCTTGCTGATGCGATCCAGGCGGAAATTTCGGAAGTCCGCGCGCAGCTCGCACCACGCCGTGAGCGTCCACGACGAGCCCCAGAAGAACGTCCCCAACGGTCGCACCACCCGTTTGCTCTTCTTGCCGTCCGCCCGAGCGTAGGAAATCCGAAGCTTTTGCCCCTGCCCCACGGCGGTGCGCACGGGCAGCAGCGTCTCGGAAAGCTCCCGCCCGCGGCCCACGTCCGGCACGTACAGGCGCGTCGCCCCCAGGAGCGGCGCCAAGTGCTTGGGCAGCACGTTTTCCACCTTGGACAGCAGCGACCGCGCGGCGCGGCCGAGCTCCGCGTCGCCGAAGCCCTCCACCAGGCGAGCCCCGAGAACCAGCGCCTCGATCTCCGCGTGGTCGAACATCAGCGGGGGCAAGTCGTAGCCCGGACGCAGCGTGTAGCCGACCCCCGCCTCTCCGTCGATGGGCGTACCGGAGGCGACCAGATCCCTCACGTCGCGATACACCGTGCGCTCGGACACTTCCAGACGCTCGGCCAGCTCCCTCGCCGTCACGACCTTGCGACGACGAAGGAGCTGGATGATCTGGAACAGGCGATCCGCGCGACGCATGGCCAGCCGATCCCTATCGCGGATCCGTCAGGACTTCACCAGACCGATGAGGTTGCCCTCTGGGTCAGCGAACAGCGCGAGCTCCGGTCCGGACTTCATCTGCATTGGCGGAATCACCGTCTTGCCACCGAGCTCCTCGGCACGCGAGAGGCTCGCCTTCAGATCCGGCGACTCCACGTAGAACGTCACGCTCGGCCAAGCCTCACCGCGCTCGGCGCCGATGCCTCCCGGGATGCCCTCTTCGCCGCCGGTCTGCACCATGCCGTAGCGCGCCGGGTTTTCCGCATCGATCTTCCAATCGAAGAGCTTCGCGTAGAACTCGAACAGGGTGTCCTTCTGCTTGCCGTTGACCTCGAACCAAACCACGGGGTGTGCCATCTCGTGTTCTCCTTCTGGCGTGCCGGCGTCGCGCCGACAGCTGCTTCGGGTGTACGCCACCGCCCCTGACAGCCTCCTGTCAGTAGACTGTCAGTAGGCGCTGATTCCACGGCGGAGGTACGGATCGGCGCTGCGTGGACATCGCCCCCACGTCCAGGCACAGTCTTTTCGATGGGCACGCCGTCCAGCATCGTGGACCTCCTGCAAGACCCGCCACCGGCCACGTTGCTGGCACTGCTCGATGCCGGCGCCACGCCTCCCAGCCCCGAAGACGTGCTGTCGCGTCTCGAGCAGTTGGGCGTACAAGCGGCGGAGATCGACGACGACGACGCGCCGGCGTTCCGCATGATCGCGGAGCTGGGCGTCGGTCCCGACGCGGTACCGCTGAGCATCTTCCTCGAGCCCGCCGGCGATCCGCTGCTGTCACTGGGCGTCAGCTGGCGCGGCGTCCTGGGCGAAGACGAGGACGCCGCGCGAGCAAGTCGCTGGGCGCTGGGCGTGTCTCAGCTCATGGCTCACGATCCATTGCGCGCGTTCCACGCGTTGCTGCGCGTGCTGTACGCGATCGTCCCCGAGCCGACGTTGGTGGTGGACGCCGACTCGTTGATCCCGCGTCCGGGGGGCTGGCTCGCCGAAGTTGCTCTTGGTGAGACGCCGCCGTCGCCCACACACTTGTTCTCCATTCACCAGGTGAGTGAGCCGGGCGGCGAGCTGTCCTGGCTCCACACGCACGGGCTCGCGCGTTGCGGCGCCATCGAGCTCGACATCCTCGATGCACCTTCCGGCGACGCGGGCTTGCTCGCGCAGATGGTGAACGCGGCTGCCGGCCTGCTCATCGAACGCGGGGTCCCGGAGGCCGGAGAGCCTTTCGTCGTCGGTCAAGATCTGGTGCTGGCCTGGCTGCCCTGGGATCGCGCCATCTCGGAGCACACGCCCCAGGGTCTGGGCGGCCCCTCCGACCGGGACTCGGTGCACGCCGGGGCGCGCGGGGTGCTGTTCGCCGTGGAGGACGACGGCGAGCTGTCGAGCGTGGAGCAGTACCTGCCGATCCTGCGGGAAAACCCCCTATTGTACGTGTCGGTGATGGAAACGGAGCGCATGGCCCTGCTGGCCAGCGAGCGCCTACCCCGTTTTTTGTCGTTGTTTCGCACTTTGGGGGAGGACCCGGAGTGGATGTTCCTGGTGAAGCTCGGCTACGAGGTCGACGACCCCGCCGAAGATGGCGAGCGGGAGCACCTGTGGTTTCACGTGCATGAGCTTTCGGGCAGCGAAGTCGACGCCACCCTGCTCAATCAGCCGTATCGCCTCGAGCGGCTGTCCGAGGGGCAGCGGGCGAAGCACTCCCTCGCGCTGCTCAGCGATTGGGCCATCTTGTGCGACAAGGGCCGTTTCGATGCGGATTCGGTGGGAGAGCTGGAGCGCGCACTGGCCCGAGACCTGGCGCTGCACTGAGGGGCGCTTGACACGAGCGACAATTGGTCGGACCATACGACCAATGGAGCTACAGCCCCTTCCCCCGCGACCGAGCGCCGTGGATGCCTGCGCCGAGCGCCTCGAGGCCGCGGTGCTCAGCGGAGAGCTCCCGGTGGGCTCCCGCTTGCCTCCAGAACGCACCCTGGCCCAGCGCCTGGGGGTCAATCGCGTCACGGTGCGCAGCGCCCTCGCCCGCTTGGCGAGCGCGGGGCTCCTGCGCGTGCGGCAGGGCAGCGGCTACGTAGTGCGCGACTTCCGCCACGAGGCGGGGTCGGGGTTATTGCCTGGGCTGGCCGAGCACGCCCGCAGCGAAGGGCGACTCCGGGACGTGGTGGAAGATCTGCTGCTGGTCCGACGCCATCTCGCCCGCGCCGTCCTGGAACGGGTGGACGCGAGCCGCCGCCTCGATGAAGTGGAGCGGGCAGTGGACGCCTTCGAGGCCGAAGTGCGCGCAGGCGCCGCTGAAGAGCGCCTCGCCGAAGCCGACATCGCCGTGCTCCGCAGCATCGTAGATCTCACCGGCAGCGTCGTCCTCGGTCTGTGCCTGAACCCCATCGTAAACGTGCTCGCGGAGCTTCCGGAGCTTCGCGCCGCGGTCTGCGCAGACGCAGAGCAGAGCGTCCTCGGCTATCGAGCACTGCTCGCAGGGCTCTCGCAGTCCACCACGGCCGCCGCCCTCGAAGCGCTGGAAGCACGGGATGAGGCAACGCTGGCTCGACTGGAGGCACCATGATCCAGGCACGCGATCTCCTGGACCTCGGGAAGAAGGACCTGCTCGCCATGTTGTGCACGGGACATCCCATCGATCCCCATGCCCTGGACGACAAGGAATACCGCGGCACCAGCCTCGGTCTGCCGGCATGGGTCGAGCGGCTCACGTGGAAAAAGTTCAAGAAGGTGTTCCACCGGGATCGGGCCACCGGCGCCCTCCGAGGCTGGAACGTGCGCCTGGAGCAAAATGAGCTGGATGGGCCGTGCGTTCCGAAACAGAAGCGCGGCCGCACCGTCACCTTCGGGCACTATCGAGTCGTCGAGAGCGCGAGCGTGCGCATGCCCATCGAATGCCCCCAAGCCCTGATCATCCACTACGGCCTGGGCAACAACGCTCGGCTCGACCCCGTGCGCCGAGTGCGAGATCCCCTGGTCGCCCTGGAGGCCGGCAGCGTGCAGCTGCTGCTTGGCTGGTCTTACGTGGATCTGGGACTCGGGCTCCTGGGCACGCCGAGCTTCTTCAGCCTGGAGCTCGACGGCGAGCTCTCGGATATCGTGTAAACGCGTTCAACTTCGCCACCCGCGTGCCGTTTCGTCCATCGAGATGCGTTCGCACCCCTCACAAGTTCCGTCTTCGACGGAATCCGACTTCGACGAGAGCGTCCTGTTGGCGCAGGTGGGGTTCGATCGCGTCCTGTTCCGAGTGGTGCTCGAGACCTTCCGCGACGAATGGCCGCGGCGGGCGCGGGGGTTGATGGAAGGGGTTCAGGTCGCCGACTGGGACACCGTCGTGCGCCAAGCCCATACCCTCAAGGGCTCCCTCCGACAGATAGGTGCCAGCCGCGCCGCGCGGGCCGCGGAGCGCGTGGAGCACCTGGCGCGGGCCGCGGATGCTGCCGCCTTGGAGGAGGCAGTGCCCGCGGCCGAAAGCGCCTTGAGCCACGTGGACGCCGAAATCGCCGAGCTGCTCAGGAACGAAGCATGAAGGTCCTGGTCGCCGATGACGACGGAGTGAGCCGCATGCTCATCAGCCACTGGCTCACGAGCTGGGGCTACGACGTCGTGGGAGCAGAGGACGGCCAAGCGGCGCAGCGGATCTTGGCCTCCACGCCGGACATCCGCATGGTGCTCGCCGACTGGGTGATGCCGGGCATGGACGGACCGGATCTGTGTCGCTTCATTCGCTCGCGGTCCCAGTCCCAGTACGTGTACGTGGTGCTCGTCACGTCACGCGGCGCTCGAGACGACGTGGTCAGCGGGCTCGACGCCGGCGCCGACGACTATGTCACCAAGCCCGTGAACCCCGCGGAGCTGGAGCTCCGACTGCGAGCCGCGGGCCGCATGCTCGAGCTGGAGGACGAGCTCAGAGCGGTTCAGGAACGGCTGCGCTTCGAGGCCATGCACGATCCGCTCACGAGCTTGCTCAATCGCGCCGCCATCTTGGAACGTCTGGACGAAGAGCTCTCCAGGGCCAGCCGCAAGCACGCGCCGCTATCGGCCTTGATGATCGACGTCGATCGCTTCAAGCACGTCAACGACACGCTGGGTCACGCGACCGGGGACACCGTGCTGTGCGGCGTTGCCGAGCGGCTCCGTCTTGGCGTGCGCACCTACGATCCCGTCGCGCGCTTCGGGGGCGAGGAATTCCTGGTGGTGCTGGCCGACTGCGATCTGGAGCAGGCGGAACGGGTTGCCGAGCGTGCTCGCCGGAGCTTGTGCCGGCGTCCGATCCAGACGTCCGAAGGCGACCTCGAAATCACCGCCAGCTTCGGGGTGGCCACCACGGGTCCCGCTCAATTCTGTCTCGGCAAGGACCTGCTGCGGGCCGCGGACATGGCCATGTACCGGGCCAAGGCGGAGGGCCGGAACCGCGTGGTCACCGCTGCCTCCCTCGACCCCTACCCGCTGAGCGCCCAAGTCGGCTGATCCCGCTTTCTTGGCCCACTGGCGACACGCACCGTATGCCGTGACCAGTGGGAGAGAATCCGATGAGCGAAGCCCGAGCCGCAACGCTGGTGGTGATCGAGTACGGCGCGAGCTGGCCCAAGTGGCTGGCGCCGAACCACTACGGACACCTGGCCGTGGTCGCCCAGCACTACGAAGGCGAGCCGAGCTCCCTCGTGGCCCAGGTCGCCAATCGTGTGGCGCGACTGGAAGGCACGGGCTGGAAGCTCGATACCATGGTGTTGGCGGTGAACGGTCGCACCGACGACGGCGCCTTCGCCGCGCGCAGCGTGCTGTCCCGGGGGCTGCTCGCGCGCTTGCAGAAATCCGGCGGGGGTGATCTGGTGCTCACGGTCGACGACGGCGTCGGCCCACGGGCGTGCCAGGAGTTGACGGGCCTCGCCGCTGCTCTCGACGGCGACGCCGTAGGCTGGGCCGTCGGCGTGTCCGTTCGCATCGGGCGTCAGGAACCGATCCAGGGGCTCTCCAGCGACTGGTCCCTGCTCCATTCCTGCGCTCCCGGCGCCTGACGCTCACTCGCCGCGCTGGGGTGGCATGCTGACGGGGGGCGGCATCACCGAGCTCCAGCGCTCGGCCGTGTCTTCCAGAAATCCGAGCAGGGCCTCCAGCGGCGCCAGGTGCTCGCTGGTCGCTTCCACGAAGCTCTCGGCTTCCAAGAGCACACCCGCCGCGGCGCCGAGCTCGGCGTTCTTGGCAGTCAGCAACGCGCGCTGCACCTGGCGGATGCGCCGCACCGGCACGTGGACTCCCGCGGCGATCACGTCGGACGGAATGGGCCCGACCCGCGACACCACGTGCACCGAAGCGTCGCCCCACCCCGCACGCCAGACTCCGCCCGCGCGCGCATCGTGGTGCACGTAGGTCGCCCCCACGTCCACCGTTCCGTTCACGACGGCGCGCACCACGGCATCGTGCGAGCCCACGAAGCTCTCGGCGAAAAACGCCTTCTGCAGATCCAGGCCCTGCGCCCGCAGCGCAGCGCGGATCACCAGGAACCCCGACGCGCTGTTCTTGTCGACCCACGCCGCACGCACGCCGGAGAGATCCGCCGGACGCTGCACGGCGGACCCCACCTGGGTGAAGAGCGCCGTGAAGAAGGACGAGACGCCGCGCCGCACCGGGAGCGCGATGGGCAACGCTCGCCCCGCGGACGCTGCCCGCAGGGCAATCACCGGCGGCAACCACGCGATGTCCACGCTGCCACAGCGCATGGCATCGAGCAGCTCCGGGTAGTCCGCGAACGCCTGCGGCTCCGTGGGCAGCTTCGTCGCCGCGCCCAACGCGGCCGCAAACGACGAAAGGCGGGCGCGCATCACCGTCTCGCTCACCTCCGACTTGCCCGTGGCGGTGGCGGTGGCGGTGAGCGCGACTCCGACCCGAACCGGCGCGTCCTCGGACAGCTCGAACGGATCCGTCACTCGCTAAAGCTCGCTCGGACTCGCTCAATCCGCAAGGGCCGGGGACTGTTGGTTCGCCGCGGAACCCCCTCGGTCCGGATCTCGTGGCGCCCGCGCGGTTTTTCGCTATACCCCGCGCCGCCATGACCGCAGCGGATGCGCTGTACGAAAAGAGCGCCCACGACCTGGAATGGTCGCGGTTGCTCGAGCACCTCGCGGGCCGCTGCTTGGGCCCCGCGGGCGGCGCACGCCTGCGCGCGCGCCGCCCGGCGGAAACGCACGCCGCGGCCCGCGGCATGGGCGAGCTCACTGCCGAAGCCCTGGACGCCTTCGAGGCGGGCGCCGCGCCGCCCACGGCTCCGAGCGACGACCTCTCGCCGATCCTCGGCCGGGTGAACCGCGGCGCTGTAGCATCCGGCGTGGAGCTCGCCACCGTGCTGCGGCAGCTCGAGGGGGCGCGCAGGCTGCGCGCTTGGGCGCACGGCGCTCGCCACCGCTGGCCAAAGCTCGCGCGGGCCTTGGAGTCGCCGGAAGAGCTGGAACCGGTGTGTTCCGAGCTCGCGCGCTGCATCGAGGACGACGGTAACGTCGCGGATCGCGCCTCGCCGGAGCTCGCGCGCGCACGGCGCGCCGTCGGGGAAGCGCAGAAGGAGCTGACTACGCGGCTCTCGGGGCTCGTACGACGTTACTCCGACGTGCTGTCCGACGACTACTGGACCGAGCGCGAAGGCCGCTACGTGCTGCCCGTGCGCTCCGACTCCCACGTCAAGGTTCAAGGCATCGTGTTCGGCTCCAGCGCGTCCGGCGCCACGCTGTTCGTGGAGCCCGCGGAGATCACCGGCCTCGGCAACCGCCTGAAGGTGGCGCTCGCGGAGGTGGAGCGGGAAGAGGCGCGCGTCCTCTCGCGTCTGTCGGCGGAGCTCTCTGCCGTGACGGAAGCCGTGAGCGCTGCGCAGGCCGCCATCACGGAGGCGGATGTCCTCGGCGCGCTCACCTCCTGGGCGCGGGATACGCGCTCCATCGCCATGGTGGTGGAACCCGAAGCGAAGCTTCAGCTGCTCGGCGCGCGCCATCCCCTGCTCCTGGTTCAGGGCGTGGAGGTGGTCGACAACGACGTCCATGCCGAGAGCGGTCGGGCGCTGGTGGTGTCGGGCCCCAACGCCGGCGGCAAGACCGTCGCGCTCAAGTGCCTGGGTCTCGCCGTGTGGATGGCACGCTCGGGCATTCCCGTGCCCGTGGAACCGGGCTCGGTGGTGGGTTGGTTTTCCCCCGTGCTCACGGACGTCGGCGACGAACAATCCCTGCTGCAGTCGCTTTCCACCTTCAGCGCCCACATCAAGAACATCGCCGCCATCCTGGAGGCCGCCACCACGACGGCCCTGGTGCTGCTCGACGAGGTGGCCGCGGGCACCGATCCGGAAGAAGGCGCAGCGCTGGCCACCAGCGTGATCCAAGGCTTGCTCGACCGCGGCGCTGCCGTGGCCGTCACCACGCACTACGAGCGTCTGAAGGAGCTCGCCGCGGAGGACTCGCGTTTCGAGAACGCGTCCGTCGGCTTCGACCTGGCGGCGATGGCGCCCACCTTCCGCATGACGATGGGCATCGCCGGAGCGTCCAGCGCGCTGGCGGTGGCGCAGCGTTTCGGCATCCCGGAGGGGATCATCGCGCGCGCGCGGGCGTCGATGCCGGACGAGTCGGTGAGCCGGGAAGATCTGCTGCGCGAGCTCTCGTCGGAGAGCGAACGGCTGAAGCAAGCGCGGCTGGAGCTCGAGCGCGAGCTGGGCGAACAGCGAAGGCTCACGCAGGAGGCCGAGCGCGAGCGAGCGCGCGCGCGCGAGCAGGAGAAGAACCGGCTCGCCCGCGAGGGGCGGGAGCTCACGCAAGAGGTACGGGAGGCGCGCGCCCGGCTCTTGGCATTGAAGAAGCGCCTGGGCAGCGCCGAGCTCCGCGAGGCCGAGAAAGTGGTGAGCGACGCCGCGCGCCACGTGGCCCTGGGCGGCGAGCTGGCGGACGTCGGGCGCGTCGCGCCCAGCGACACGCCGGAAGTGGTGGAGAGCGAGCTCGTCGTCGGAGCACGCGTGCTCGTACCGCGGCTGGGGACCGTGGCGGAGGTCGCGGCGCTGCCCGAGCGCGGCCAGGTTCGCGTAATCGCCGGAGCCATGCGCTTGATGGTGCCGGTGAGCGAGCTGCGCCGCGCGCCCGGAGGCGCGCGGCGCCCCGCCACGGAGCGCAAGAAGCGCGAGCCCACGCCCAAGCTCGAGAGCCGGGACGGCTTCGTGCCGGTGCGCACGCGGGACAACACCCTGAACCTCCGCGGCAAGCGCGTCGACGAAGCGCTGGACGAGCTCGACGCGTTCGTGGACACCCTGCTCCGGGACGGCGAGCGCGCAGCGTTCGTGCTCCACGGGCATGGTACCGGTGCGCTCAAGCTCGCAGTGCGCGCCCACTTGGGCGCGCACTCCCAAATCCGACGGGCCGTGCCCGCCGAGCCCGAGGACGGCGGAGACGCCTTCACGCTGCTCTGGCTCCGGGACTGACGCCCGCTGCTTGCGCCCACCGAGTCGGAGCATTACCCAAGCGGAGAGATGGCCCGTGTTCTGCTGCGCCTGCTCGTGGCCGCCATCGCCCTGCTGCTGAGCTGCGGCGGCGACAGGGCGAACGCTCGCTCACCGCACCTGGAAGCCATTTCCGTCGCGCCGGACTTCCGCGCTCCCGACGAGACCGGAAAGGTCCGTACGCTCTCGGAGTTTCGCGGCCACCCGGTGGTGCTCTACTTCTACCCCAAGGACGGCACCCCCGGCTGTACCCGGGAGGCGTGCGCATTTCGCGACGCCTGGGACCAGCTGCAAAGGGACGGCGCCCGCGTCGTGGGCGTGAGCGTCGACTCGGTGGAGTCCCACGCCGCCTTCAAGAAGGCGCACCGTCTGCCATTTCCCCTGCTCTCGGACGAAGACGGCACGGTGCTCGCCGCCTATGGCGTGCCGCGCTCGCCCCAGGGCTACGCCGCGCGCACGACGTTCGTGATCGACTCCCAAGGCATGATCCGACGCATCTTTCCCGAGGTGGACCCGGCGTTGCACCTCAGCGAGGTGCTCTCCGTCCTCGACCAGCTGAAGGCGGAAGGCCTGGACCAGGCTCAGGACAGCACGTCGTCCAAGTAGGCGAGCAACGGCTCGAGCGCGGCGGGCTGGCTGCGATAGCCGAGATACAGATCGGGCCGCACCAGGTAGAGGCACTCCGCCCGCGCTCCGTAGCGGTATTCCAGATCCCCTTCTGGATCGAGGATCGTGACGCCGTCCCAGGCGAGCGCCTCCGGTATCATCGAATCCGCCACCACCACCACGCTCGCGACGACGTCTCCGTGTCGCTCCCGAACCGTGCGTGCCACCCGGGAGAGGTCCTCGTAGCCCTGGCGCGTGGAAGCGCGCCCATCGAACAGGAGCAGCGTGTGGCGAGTCGGCTGCCACAGCTCCGAAAGGCGCACCGGGTGGCCCTCCGGGTCGCGGGCCAGGCCGTCCGGAGCCCGCTGCCCCGGCCGCGGCGCGGCATCGAAGGACAGCCAGGCGGTGACCGTCGGGGACTCTTCTTCTTCGTCGTCCCCAAAGCGGGCGCGCCACAGACTGGAGCGGAATTCCCCCACGATGGGGCTCTTCTCGTAGGCCAAGTCCAGCTCCGCGACGCGACGGGTGACCCGCTCCTGGACCACCTCCATCGACGCCAAGAATTCCGTCACCCGATCTCGCACCCGTCGCCCGAGGGGGCTCTGGATGGTGGCCACTCGCGTCGCGATGTCCGTCGCCCTCAAGAGCTCCTCTCCAACCCGGTGCCGCTCCGCTTCGTAGCTCTCGAGCAGGGCGTTCCCCGCGAGGCCCTTTTCCACCAGTGCGAGCTTCCAGGCCAGGTTGTGGGCGTCCTGCATTCCGGTGTTCATGCCCTGCCCACCGAGAGGGCTGTGTACGTGAGCCGCGTCCCCCGCCAAGAACACGCGGCCGGCGCGATAGCGCTCGACCTGCCGACAGTGGATCGCGAAGCGCGCACGCCAACTGCTGCCGGCGATGCGAACCTCCTGGCCACTCCTGCGCCGCAGCAACTCTTCCACGTCGCTGTCCGTCGGGTCGCCCTCTCCCGCCCCTTCGGGAGTGGAGGCGACCACGCGCATCTGTCCACTGGGCAAGGGAAAGCAGGCCAGCAGCCCTTCGGACGAGAAGAACGTGGTCACGCGTCGGTCCGACACGTCCCACTCGATGTCCGCGTCGGCGAGCCAGAACGCCTCCGGGTAGCGGTGCCCCGGAAACGCGAGCCGTGCCGCCTTGCGCACGGCGCTGTGCGCGCCGTCGGCGCCCACCACCCAGCGTGCGCGCAGCGTTTCCTCGCTGCCGTCGGGGCGCAGCAGGCGGCAACCGACGCCGGCCTCGCCGCTGTCGAGATCCACGAGCTTCGTGCTTCGTTCCACGACGCTTCCGCTGCGGACCAACAAACCCTCCAGAACGGCCTCGGTCTCGCTCTGGGGCAGACACAGGAGGAAGGGGAAGCGGGTGTCGAGCTCGTCGAAGTCCGCACGCACGATGAGACGACCTTCGGCGTACATCGAGGCGCCCGAGAGCTGGCGGCCACGGGCGACCAGGTCTGCTGCGATGCCGTAGGAGTCGAGGATTTCCAACGTGCGCGCGTGCACCGCCAGAGCGCGCGATAGCGGGCTCCGTTCGGGGTTGGCGTCCACGATCCGGTGCTCGATGCCATGCTTGGCGAGGGAGATCGCGAGCATCAGACCCGTGGGGCCAGCGCCCGCGATCAGAACCGGTAGCGTGCTCACCCAGCGCCCCCCGACGGCGGCTCAGTTACCGCAGTAGTTGTACTGCGTGAGGATGCTGCTCGGTTGGCAGTTGCTGTTGCCGGGGCACACCGAGGGCGTGGTACCGCAGAAGATGATGCGACCTTGATTCTGGGTGCATTCGTTCGCCGGACGGCACTGCAGGTTGCTGTAGAAGTTGCCGCCCACCAGCTGTCCGCAGCACACCTGACCGCCGGAGCAGTCTTCCGGGCCGTCGCAATATACGTCCGTGCCCGGCTGACAGTTCTGGCTCTGGCTCTGACAGCTGGAGCCGCTGCCGGAGATACAGCAAAAGTCGTTGGTCAGGTTGCAGTCATTCGTGCCCGCACAGCTGACGACACCTGGCTGATTGCCGGTAGTGCCGCCGCTGCCGGCGGCACCACCGGTGCCCGCCGTGCCGCCAGCGCCAGCCGCGCCGCCGGTACCCGCCGTGCCGCCGGTACCCGCGGTGCCGCCCGTACCCGCGGTGCCGCCCGTACCCGCGGTGCCACCCGTACCTGCTGTGCCACCCGTGCCCGCCGTTCCGCCCGTGCCCGCGGTTCCTCCAGTGCCCGCCGTACCACCAGTGCCTGCCGCGGCCCCGCTACCCGCAGCGCCGCTGGCGCCCGCGGTGTTTCCGGTGTTACCGCTGCCGCCGGTGGAGCCTCCGCCCTGACCGCCACTGGCGGTGCCCGCGTCGTCGGTGAACGAGAAGGCTTCGTAGTCGTTGGAGCAAGCCGCAGCTGTCAGCAGGACCGATAGCCCGATGAAGTAACGTCGCACCATGAGGCACCTCTCCTCATGGAACATCGCATACCTTTTGGAGTTGGGCTAGCGAACCTCAGCCCCCGCGGGCGATGAGAGCCACGAAATCCGATTCCGTCACGATGCCGACGAGCTGCCCGTCTTCGACCACCGGCAAGCAGCCGATCTTCTTTTCCAGCATCGTCCGCGCGGCTTCGCTCAGCGGGGTGTTGGGCCTACACGTGATCACGGGCTCGTGCATCGCGTCCTTGACCCGGTACTCCTCGAGCGTCTTCTGAGAGGCGTAGGAGCCGTAACCCAGGGCACGCAAGAGGGCGTTGAAGAACAGATCCCGCTGACTGACGACACCCACCACGGCGCCGTCGTCATCCACTACCGGGATGTGGCGAATCCTACCGAGGCGCATGACGTCGTCCGCCACCGATAGCTTCTCGTTGTGCTCCAAGGTGAAGACGTCCTGGGTCATGACGTCCCCCACTACCTTCGGTGCCTCTGCCATCTCTCGCTCCCACGTCCCGGCTGCGGGCGGCAATCACCACCGCCCCGCTGGGCGCCGGGACATTAGCAGATTCTCCCGGCGCCGGGCGGATGCTCAACGCTTGGAAATGGCGGACAGCAAGTCGGCGTCGAGGTGGACGTCGCTCTGCGGGAACGGAATGCCGATGCCCTCGGCATCGAGCGCCCGCTTCACGGCCCGCGTCAGGCGCTGGTAGACGTCCCAGAAGTCCTCCGTCTTGGTGTGCACGCGCACCTTCCAATCGATGCTGGAGCCTCCGAGCTCGGAGAGGAACACCGCCGGCGGCGGCTCTTCCAGTCCACCCTCCACGCTCTTGGCGACCCCCTCGAGCACGCCGCGGACCTTGTCGAGATCCGCACCGTAGTCGGTCCCCACGGCCACCTCCACGCGTCGCGTGGGGTAATGTGTGTAGTTGATGATCTTCTTTCCGAACACCTCGCTGTTGGGGACGATGATGCGACGGTTGTCCGCCGAGACCAGCTCGGTGGTAAACAGCTCGAGCTCCTTCACGGAGCCGATCTCGCCGGCAACCTCGATGACGTCCCCCACCTTGAAGGGGCGAAACACGAGCAGCATGATCCCGGCCGCGAAGTTCGACAGCGTTCCCTGAAACGCGAGACCGATGGCCAAGCCGAGCGCACCGAGAACCGCCGCGAAGCTCGTGGTCTGGATACCGAACACCCCCAGGCAACCGAGCACCGCCGCGGTGAGGATCGCGTAGCGTGCGACGTTCGAGAAGAACTGGGCCAGCATCGGGTCCAGACGTTTCTCGAGGTTTTTGCCGATCGCCCGCCGAATCCACCCCGCGATGATCCAAGCGATGAACAGTGTGATGGCGACGCCCAGGACGCGCACGCCCCACACCGTTGCCATGTCCAAGAGTGACTGAGTCAGCTTCGCGGTATCCATTCGTCAATTCGTAGATCCATCGAGCGCCACTTCAAACCCGTAGTCCGTCCAGTGCTAGGCTGGCCTCATGGCCAAAGCTCGCCTGCTGTGGACATTCGCCGCGATTTCGCTGCTGGCGGCCTGTCAGAAATCCGGAGGCGGCGAGCTCTCGCGCAGCGAGTGTGTGGAGCTGACCATCCGCCGAGACAACTTGAAAAACGGCGAGCTGGGCCGCGCCAACGACGCCAACCGTCGCCAAGACGTGGACCGCTGCGTGGCCTCCGGCACGCGGCGCTGGGCGGACTGCATCAAGTTTTCGCGATCCGTGGCCGACGTGAACGCCTGCGACGAGCAAAACGGGGCGTGGTAAATTTGAGAACGTGATCCTCCAAGGCCCCGACTTCAGGAAACACGTGCTGGTGATGGTGGGGCTGCCGGCGCGAGGCAAAACCTTCGTGGCGCGCAAGATCGCTCGCTACCTGTCCTGGCTCGGCTACAACACGCGCACCTTCAACGTGGGGGAGTATCGGCGAGCGTTAGCGGGAGCCAAACAGCCGGCCACGTTCTTCGATCCGGACGATACCGAGTCCCGTGAGCTCCGCGAGCGCATCGCGCGCCACGCCCTCGATGACGTCCTCGCTTGGCTGGCCGAAGGGGGCGAGGTGGCCTTGTACGACGCGACCAACACCGAGCGATCCCGGCGCGAGATGATCCTGACGCGCTGCCGGGAAGCGAACGTGCGCGTGGTGTTCATCGAGTCCATCTGCGAAGACGAGGCCGTGGTGGACACCAACGTGCGCGAGAACAAGCTCCGCTCGCCGGACTACCAAGGCGTTCCCGCGGAGGAAGCGGTGCAGGACTTCCTGGCCCGCATCGCGATGTACGAACGCACCTACGAGCCAGTGGACGACGAGTCCCTGAGCTTCGTGAAGATCATCGACGTCGGCCGCCAGGTCGTGGTCAACCGCATGCAGGGATACCTCGGCTCGCGGTTGGTCTTCTTCCTCACCAACCTGCACCCGACGCGTCGCAAGATCTGGCTCACCCGCCACGGCGAGAGTCAGTTCAACCCGGACGGACGCATCGGCGGAGATCCGGACCTTTCGGATCGCGGGCGCCTGTACGCCAAGAGCCTGGCGCTGTTCATCAACCAGCGCCACGACGAGAGCAAGCGGCTGGTGATCTGGACCAGCACCCTGAAGCGTTCCATCCAGACGGCGGAAGCCCTGGGCCGCCCCGCTGTGGCTCGGCGCCCTCTGGACGAGATCGACGCCGGCGTGTGCGACGGCATGACCTACGAGGAAATTCGCCAGCACCTGTCGGACGAGTACCAGGCGCGGGCGGCGGACAAGTTCCGCTACCGCTACCCTCGGGGCGAGAGCTACATCGATGTGATCCAGCGGCTCGAGCCGATCATCGTGGACCTCGAGCGCCAGCGAAATCCGGTGCTCGTCATCGCCCATCACGCCATCGTGCGCGCGCTGTACGCCTACCTCATGGGCCGCCCGCAGGAAGACACGCCCCACGTACCGGTGCCGCTGCACAGCGTGATCGAGCTGACCCCCACGGCCTACGGCCACGAGGAACGGCGCTTCGAGCTCGATCCCCGCATCGCAGAAGAGCTCGCCGGTGGTCCCCCCAGCGTGGGCGCGCCGTTCTTCTCACCCCGTTACTGAGGGCTCCAACACGAGCTTCCCCTTCGCCTGACGCTGTTCGATGCGCTGGAGCGCATCCTTGGCGCGTTCCAGGGGAAACGTCTCGTCCACGTGCGGGTGGAGCTTTCCCGCCGCCAGCCAGTCGAGGAGCTCTTCCAGGCTTTCACGCATGCCGTCCGGATTGCGCATCACCGCCTGTCCCCAGAACACGCCCACCAGCTCGCACCCCTTCAACAGGACCAGGTTGAGAGGCACGCTCGGAATGTTTCCGGAAGCAAAGCCCAGCACCAAGAAGCGCCCCTTCCATCCCGTGGCGCGCAGCGCTTGCTCGCTCAACGCGCCGCCCACCGGGTCGTAGACCACGTCCACGCCGCCGCCGGACAGCGCCTTGGCCCGGTCCTTCAAGCTCTCGGAGGAGTAGTCGATGGTCTCGTCGGCACCCCGGGCGCGACACAGCTCAAGCTTTTCCGCGGACGACGCTGCCGCGATCACCTTGGCGCCGAGGGCCTTGCCGACGTCCACCGCGGAAAGCCCCACGCCGCCCGCGGCGCCCAGCACCAACAGCGTTTCCCCGGGCTGCAGCCGTGCCCGCTCGACCAGCGCGTGATGCGTGGTGCCGTAGGTGATGGGAAACCCCGCCGCCGTGGTGAAGTCCACGCCGTCGGGCAGCTTGGCGACGGTCGCCTCGGGGGCTACGGCCCGCTCCGCGAAGGCGCCCAGCATCATGGTCGCCACCACGCGGTCGCCGGCCGCGACGCGGCTGACCCCCTCGCCCACCGCCCGCACCGTGCCAGCGGCCTCGGCCCCGGGCACGAAGGGGAGCGCTGGCTTCATCTGATACTCGCCGCGCGTGATGAGCAAATCCGGGAAGTTCACGCCCGCCGCGGCCACGTCGATCAGCACCTCGCCGGGGCCCGGCACCGGGTCCGGCACTTCGTCCACCACGAGCGCGTCGGGGCCGCTCAGCTCGTGGCAGCGAACGGCGCGCATCACTCCGCCTTCGCCATGTCGAAGTGCCCCACCAACACCACGCGCTCCGCCGCCGGATCGACGGTGAGCTCGGCCTTCTTGGTGGTCTCGACGAAACACTTGTTGAGCTCGGCGTTGCCGGGCCCGGTGTAGGAAGCCGACACGCTCTTGCGCTCGCCCTTCACGTACAAGATGGTCACCACCATCCGACCAGCCGCGTCCGGAGCATTCTTTAGCGCCGAGCTGAAGCAGCTCTCGTACTCGTCGCCAATCTTGTCGAAGGCCGCACGCACGTCGGCCTCGGTGGTTCCGCCGCCTTCCACCTCGATGCTGTCGATGGTGACCTGTTTTGGTTTTTCCAGCGCGGCAGGCGGCGCGGGCGGCTCCGGCGGCGCGGTCGCGGCGGGCGGCGGCGCCTCCGGGGTTCTTGGCGGAGGTTCCGCGCCGCCACAACCAACCAGAAGCAAAACGAACGGAAGCAGGGAGGAAATGCCGTTTCTCATGGGCCCTGGGCTATACCAGCCCTCGGCCGAGAACTGCTGGGTTGCATCAATTGAAAGAATGCACCATGTTTGTTTCATCTGATGACTGCTCCCTCCAGCCTCTCGGAAGCTCCGGATCCCGCGTTGGTGCTCACCCGTGCCACGCTGCGCGCCGCCGAGCGGCTTTCGCTGCCCAAAGCCCACCTGGCCCAGGTGCTCGGCATCAGCTCCGCCTCCCTTTCCCGCTTGGGGCGCAGTCGTAACATCGATCCGGACAGCAAGGAGGGGGAGCTGGCGCTCTTGTTCTTGCGCGCCTTTCGCAGCCTGGACTCCCTGATGGGCGGCAACGAAGAGGCCGCCCGCGCTTGGCTGGACGCAGACAACACGCACCTCGCCGGCGTGCCGGCGGAGCTGCTCGCGCGGGTGGACGGGCTGGTTCACGTGGTCGAATACCTGGACGCCATGCGCGGCAAGCTGTGACGACGAGCCTGTGGAAGCGACTGCGCGGCGAAGAGCACGTTCGCCGGCTCACCAGCACGCCGTGGCGTGTGGTGGAAGCGCAGCACGTGATCAGCACGCGCAAGCTGGTGGACTCGGACGAAGAGCAGCGCGTGTTGGAGGAGCTACTCGAGCAAAGCAAGCCGCCCACCCCCAAGCCGGCGGCGCGCCTCCACTACCTGCTCTCCACGTCCTTCCGCTACCCACCACTGCGTCACGGGTCGCGGTTCGGCACACGCCAAGAGCGGGGCATCTGGTACGGCGCAGAGACGTTGGTCACCGCCTTCGCGGAGGTGGCGTACTACCGGCTGGTGCTGCTGGAGGGCACCCAGGCCAAGCTCGAGCCGCTGATGGTGGAGCTCAGCGCGTTTCGCGCCTCGGTGAAGGCGCGGCACGGCGTGGACCTCACGCGCCCGCCGTTCCTGGAGCACGCGCCGCGCATCTCCTCGCGCTCGAGCTACGCCATCAGTCAGCGCCTGGGCCGCGACATGCGAAGCGCCGGGGTACAGGCCTTTCGCTATGTCTCTTCGCGAGATCCTGACGGTGGCGCCTGCTTGGCGGTGATGGACCCCGGCGCTTTTTCCAGCCCGAGCCCCAGCCAGCTGTCGTCCTGGCTGTGCGTGGCAACCAAAGAGCGAGTGGAGGTGAGCGACCGCGGATTTTTCGAGCGACGCGCCTTCGCCTTCGAGCGATCACGCTTCGTCGTGCGCGGTGAGCTGCCCACCCCCGCCGTCTGAGGTCACGCGAAGGGACGGCTGCCGAGATCCCGCAGCGAGCCAGACATGAACGTGAGGAACGCGGTGCTGTAGGAAAGCCCCGTCACGTGGCCGTCGTAGACGGTGACGGCGCTACGCGCCTTGTTGGCCTGCTGGAAGAACCAGGGGAAGTAGACCATGACGTCGTACTGCCCTGCCGCCAACGGGATGAAATGATTGCCCCACCTCGCGGTGACTTTCTGCCCGTTGATCATCACCACGGGGCTCACGAACATGAGCATCCACTGCAAGAACGAGTGTTTCGCTTGAAGCTCGATGCCGGAGCTGGGTTGATGCACGACCTGTTGCATTCTGTTTCCTTTCGGGCTCAGAGGCCCATGTCGAGACCTTGTTCTGCCAAACGCGCTCGCGCTGCATCTGCCCTTCGGCACTCGGCAATGGTGAGCCCGGCCATGACAGCGCCCGCCACGCCGCCGACGACGACCATGAAGGACAAGAGCGAGACGTAACCGTTGATCAAAGCGACGACGCTCCACGCCGTGGTGCAGAGGGCACAGAGCGCACTCGCGACCAGCGAAGCTACCGCCGCCCAACCCCGCGCCCGCGAGAGCTTCCACCCGGAGACGGCCATACCCACCCCGAACAAGAGCTGCAGCGGAGCGACGATGCTCCACAACCCCACCATACGGATGTTGCTCAACGTCTGGACGGCGAGCAGCACGGTGAAAGCGCCGGCCACGAGCACCACGCGCCCCGCCACGCGCACCAACAGGCTCGGCGCTGCGAGCTCCGCGTCGTCGGGTAGTGCACCTTGGCTCATGACCGCCTCCGCCATGTCGATCGTGGCCTGATACGCCACGACCGACGGGGGTCTTCCTCAGCCGCTCTTCTGCCGCTTCTTGGCAGGCGAACGGGGCTTCGAGAGGCTCGGCTTGTGGCCCTTGGCCCGGGCCACGCCGGGCTTTTCCGTCAGCTCGCCAAGGCGGGCTGCAAACGCCGGTCCCTTGTCCTCGTGCTTGAAGAAGGCGAAAGCCTCGCTCCAGCGTTGAGCCGAGATCCGCTCCGCCCACTCTCCGATGGCGGCGTCGGAGTAGTCTTCGGAGCGCAGCCGAAGGTAGCCGAAGCTCGCCGTCGCCACGAAGGGCGGTGACTTGTCCGCCTTCTCCGCGTCGCCCGTCACCAGCGCGGCGTTCTTCTCGGAGAGCACGGCGAACACGTCGTCGGCGAACCAGCTCTCGTGGCGGAACTCCAGCGCCGCGTGGCAGCCGTGCGGCAAGGTCGCGAGGAAGTCCCGGAGCAACGGCACGTCCCTCTTCAAGAACGGCGGCAGCTGGAACAGCATCGCACCCAGGCGATCTTCGAGGATGGCCGACACCTTGAACAACACCGCCACGCTGTCCGCCACGTCCCGCAGCTTGGAAAAATGCGTGATGCGACGCGACGCCTTCAGGGAAAAGCGAAAGTCCGGCGGCACTTGCTCCCGCCAACCGTGCACCACGTCCGCCTTCGGCATCCGGTAGAACGTGTTGTTGATCTCGACGGTGGAGAGCTTGCCCGCGTAGAAGGCGAGCATGTCCGAGGCAGCGCAGTCCTCGGGATAGAAGCTCCCTTTCCATCCTGCATAGGAGAAGCCGCTGGTTCCCGCCCGGACGCGCATCGTCCGCAGGGTAACAGCGGGCCGTGGTCGGAGTGGTGTTTTCGGTGTCGATCCCGGCAAAGTCGTGACAAACCCATGCCATGCGCCTCCGCGCCGAGCCGGCTGCCGCTCTCGCGTTGCTTCGCGTCGTGGTCCCGGCCATGCTCCTGGTGGCGCCGGGGTATCGCGAAGGCGCCCGGGTCGCCGCCTGGGATCCGGCGCGCTGGTCCGTGCCGGAAGGCCTGCACTGGTTCGTCCGCGTGCTGCCCATCTCTCCCGCCATCGCCACGGGAGCGCAGGTGGTGGTGGCGTTCGCGGCGCTGCTCGCCATCGCCGGCATTCGGGCCCGCGTGGCCCTGGCGCTGATGACCCTCGCGGCCTACTACCTGTACTCCATCGCGCAGCTCACCGGCTTCGTGTGGCACGACATGCACCTCTTGTGGCTGGCGGCGCTGCTGGCCGCAAGCCCTTGCGCCGACGTACTGGCGGTGGACGCCCGTCGTCCCTGGAACGTGGAAGGGCCGGAGTACGCGCCGCCGCTGTGGGCCGCGCGGATGCAGCTGGCCGCGGTGTACTTCTTCCCCGGACTGCACAAGCTGCTCAGCTCGGGCCTCGGCTGGGCGCTGTCGGACAACCTGCGAAACCAGATGTACTGGAAGTGGCTCGAGCACGGCAGCATCCCGAGCTTTCGTCTCGACCAGATCCCCTGGCTCTTGCCCGCCGGCGGGCTGTTCGTGCTCGCCTTCGAGCTGTCGTTCCCGGTGCTGGTGCTGTTCAGCAGGACCCGACCCTGGTTGGCCGTCGCCGGTCTGGCGTTTCACCTGCTCTCGCAGGCGATCTTCCGCATCGCCTTCATGAGCCTGTGGCTCTGCTACGTGGTGCTGTTCGACCCGCGGCGGCTGCTCGGGGCGCTGTGGTTCGATCGCCACCCCGAAAAGCGGCGTGAAGACCTCGGCGCGACTCCCGCGCGCTTCTTGCTGCCCATCGCCGCCCTGCTACTGGTAGGCGTGGTGATTCAAGGCGCCCGCGGCCAAATGCGAGCGTATCCCTTCGCTTGCTACCCCACCTTCGAGTGGCGCGCGAAGAGCGAGATGCCGGATCTGGTGCTGGTCGCCGTGCGCCCCGACGGCCGCGAAGTCGACATACCCCATGCCAAGAACCGTCGCGGCTACCGCACCCAGCGCCAGTGGGGCGAAGTGTGGAGCCTCGCCGGCGTGTACGGCTCGACGCCCAAACGGCGCCTCACCGCGTACGTGAACGACGTCGCCCGCGCACGCTACGCCCACGCGCTGCTCCAGGGCGCGACGGCCCTCCGCGCTTACCGCGTGTACCGCTCCGTGCTGCCGGAAGATCGCCGGGCGCCGCCCACCCGCCGCACGCTGCTGCTCGAGATCCCTCCCCCATAGCGAGTCTGGCTTTGTCGGTCCGCCGCGGAACCACCGTCGACCGCTCGAGCCGCCACGCCCGGAGAGAGTCAACCGCCAAGGCCGCCACACCCGGAGAGAGTCTACCGCCAAGGCCGCCAAGCTCGCCAAGACATGAACGAGAGAGGGTCGTGATCGTGAACCCGATTCATTGAAACGTCGCAAGCGTCGCGAAGCGTCTCCCCTCGCTCATCCAAGAGTCTTGGCTCTCTCTTGGCGCTCTTGGCGACTTGGCGGTTTGTCCTCCACACGAACGAGAGAGGGTCGTGATCGTGAACCCGATTCATTGAAGCGTCGCGAAGCGTCTCCCTTCGCTCATCCAAGAGTCTTGGCTCTCTCTTGGCGCTCTTGGCGACTTGGCGGTTTGTCCTCTCTCAGGCCGAGATCGGGATCCCGCGCGCTCGCAGCGGCGTTCGCACGCGCTCTTCCATGCTGCGCTGGGCGAGCGCGAGGTATGCGTCGCTGCGCATCCAGCCGAGGGCGTCCTTCGCGGGCTCGTCGTCGAGCGCGCGGCGCGCCTCGATGTCCTTCCACTGCCGCTGAACCGCGAGGATCGTGCGATCCGCCGCCCGGCCCAAGTGCGTGAGGTCCGCTTCCGTCAGATCCGGCAGCGCCCAATCGAGGAACGCGAAGCCGAAGGTGCCGTGGGCGGCCTCGTCCTTGACGATGCGGCCGAGCACCGCTCGCGGCAGCGGATGCTGCGCCGCCTTCCAGGTACCGCGGAGCAACGGGATGCTGAGAGCTTCGCCCACGCAAAAGAAGCGCACGATCATGTCTGCCGCGCGCATCAGCGGCGACAGCTCCGCCGGGGCGTCCACGATCATCTCGTCCGGGTCGTGCATGATTTCGGTACCGCCACCGAGCTCCATTGCCATCCGAGCACACAGCTCCACGTGCACCAGCTCGTCCAGCGGGAAGCGCGACGCCATGGCGATCAGATCCAGAGGCGCGCGGCACTCGAGCAACCCCCGCAGCGTGGCCGCGCAGGCAATCCCGGTGCGGTGCTCCTGAAACGCCGCGCCGGTCCACTGCTTGCGCGCCAGAATCAGCGCCTTCTCGGAGAACACGCTGGTGTCCAGCGTGCCCCAGGGCATGGCCTCCACCTCCGGACGCATCTTGCGGTAGCGCCGCTCGATCCCCTCGCCGAATAGTGAAAGCTCGAACAGCTCGCCGGCCTTGACTTGATCCATGTCAATCCGTTCCAGCGTCTTGCACGTCGTCCGTGGCGTCCACCGGCGCCACCAGATTCGCCACCACGTCCAGCACCGACGTCTCTTGCACGACGTCCTGCTGCACGTCCTCCGCCGCGTCGATCGGCGCGACCAGATTCGCCACCACGTCGGAAGCCACCTGATCCTTGCCGGCGTCCGGCGGCGGCACCAGGTTGCCCGATGTCTCGCTGTTGCCACCGCAAGCGACGTAGCTCACCGCAGCCACACCGAGGCTCGCCACCAACAGCTTGCGCCCCCGCCTCCCTCTCTCTTTGCCCACGCTCATTCCGAAAGTGTCAGCCACCCGCGCTCGTCGCGCAAGTCCGTCACTTGGACTTCGGCGGTGGTTCCGGCGGCGGCATCAGATTACCCACCGGATGCGGCTTGGGCGTCGCCGTGGGTTGCGGTGGCGCGGCGTCGCCCGGGTCCTGAGGTGGCATCAAGTTGCCCACCGGCTCCGGCATCGGATCCGCAGTGGCTGGCGGAGGCGCCGCGTCAATCGGTTCCGGCGGCATCAAGTTGCCGACCTGCTCGACGCCGTCGCCATCCCTCGCGCCGCCACCGTTCTCCGTCTTGTGGCAGGCGTAGCTGACCGCAGCGACACCGATGGATGCGACGAGCAGCTTGCGTCCCGGACGAGCCATGGCGCCATCATCACCGCACCCCGTCGGCAGTTCCAGTCTTCTTTTGTTGGTCCGGCGCGATCCCCGGCTAAAATCGCTCTCTACGGACAGCCGACGCGATCAGTCGAGATGACCACGTCGTCGATGTAGAGCTCGCGCTTGCCGTCGTCCTGGTACTTCTCGTAGCCCAAGCGTAGGCGCTCGAAGCTCGGACCCAACCACTTGTCGTTGGTGTCGTGGTCGATGCAACCCTGGCCCTGACCCTTCACCGCGAGATCGGTGACCTCCGTGCCGTTCAGCCAGAAGCTCATCTCGTCGTTGTCGCCGTCGAAGCGCCACTCCACGCACGCCCAGCTTCCGACGGGCATGGTGCTCTGAGAGCCCTGCCAGCAGTCCGACTTCACGCCGCTGGTCTCGTAGTTGGCCAAGAACCGCGGCTGACCTTGAGAGTCCCAGTTCATGCCGCCGTAACGGTAAAAGGCATCGAAGCTCTGGCCCGGGACCGGACCTTCACCCTGGATCATGGTCCAGTGCACGCCGTCGCCCACGATGCTGTCGAGCCACACCATCATGCGGCCGTACATCACGTTCTTGGGCAACGGGAACACCGGCGAGCCTTTCAGTCCGATGTACGCGCGCTGATAGGTGCTGGAGCCATCCGCCACGAAGTGCATCGCGTGCGAGCCGCCGTGAGCCTTCGCATCCGTCACCAATGCCGTTCCGCCGTTCTCGAGCAACGCCCAGGGGGCCCCGGGCGCGCTGCCCGCGGTGTCGTTCTCGAAGTCGTCGCAGAAGAGCGCGCTCTTGCAGGGATCCGCCGCGGCGTCCTGGCCGGCATCAGCGCCGCCCCCTTGCCCGCCGCCGCTGCCGGCGATTCCACCGCTGCCCGCGCTCGCGTCGCTCGCGCCGGTGCCGCCGTTGCCCGCCGTCGCGCCGGCACTGCCCCCTGGGCCGCCTCCGCCTCCGCCGCTGCCGCCGCCTCCGCCACTCGTGTCGTCGCTCGAGCAGGCAGCAAGCGTGCACGCCGACACCACGAGCACCATCCAGAGTCCGCCCTTCATCTGACGACGATGCCACGGGTCGCACCCAGCGCGCTACACTCCGAACGTGCTGCCCGTCGTCATCGGAGGCGCCGTCCTCGTCGTGCTGGCCGTGATCGCCTTGGCACTGCGGCCCAATCGCGAGGCGAGCCTGCGCGACGCGGCCGCCCGCGTCGGCGCCAAGCTCGCGGAGCTGTATGGCAAGAGCGACGAGTATCGTCCCGCGCGCGTAGAGCGCGCGCTGACCGAGGCGCGCGTCGCCGACAAATGGCTCCCGCACTGCCTCGCCCTGTTCTCGAGCCAGGCGGAGTTCGCGGCCCACCCCGCGTGTCGCGGTCTGGACCACCGCGCGCTGCGCATCGAAATGGAGAACGTCCGGCGCCTCGATCGGGAGCACGCTTGGGGCGGCGGCACCATCGATACCCACTACGATCCGCCATGAAGCGCGAGGACGTGACCGTCGCTGCCCTGTTGCTGCAGCCGTTCACGTTGTACCTCATCGCGCTGCATTTCGTCGCTGCGCCGTCTGTCGAAGAGTGGGCCCACGCCGATCCCATCCTGACGCTGCTGCCCGGCCGCTCCGCGCTGTGGCTCGCACCCGTGGTGGGGGTCACGACGGTCGCGGTGTGGTGGCGCCTCGCGCCGCCGAGCGCAGCGGCGCTGCGCGCCGGCGCCCTGAACGCGCTCCTCGGAGCGTTGCTCGCGGCCCTGGGTGTCCTGGCGCTGCGCGGTGTCACCGGGCCCGTGCTGCCCTCCGTCATTCCGCCGGAAGAGAGCTCGACCCCTGGCTTCCTCGCCAGCATGAGTGCCGGCTATCTGGAAGAAGCGGCATGCCGCCTCGCGGTACTACCGCTGGTGTACCTCGCGCTGAAGGATCGCACGCCCCTCGCCGGGGTCGGCGCGGTCCTCGTCACGGCGCTGACCTTCGCGAGCTGGCACGCGCTCGGCGAGCCGCTGTCGGCGCAGTTCTTCCTCACCCGCCTCGCCATCCCCGGCGTTGCCATGAGCGTGGTGGCGCTGTGGAGCCCGTCCGCCATCGTGGTCGGCCACTGCGTCGCGCACCTCTTGATCCCAGCGCTGTTCGTCGCTCCGTCAGGGGCGCCAGTTCCCGTCGCCGTCGGCGTCCACGTACACGGGGTTGCCGATGGCCACGGGGCGCAGCCGGGAGCGAACGCTCACGGACGGGCCGAGGGCGTGATGGCCGTCCGCGCGCAGCACGATGAACGTATCCTTCGCTGTGCTGACGGAGATGTCGCCTTCGAAGCGCCGCACCTCGGCGCCGGGTGGCACCGCCCACTCGCGTTCGAGCTTGCCGCCGACGTACAGCCGGACGTGGTCGACGTCGATCCAGGGCGCCGCGCGCACCGTGAAGTGGCCGTCGATGCGGCCGTTCTTGGCGACCACGAGATCTCCGAAGCTCTTTCCTCCGACGTCGAGCTGGAGCAGCGGCCCCGACGTGAAGAACGCGTGCCCCGCTCGCAGCGCTTCGGCCAGCGCATCCGGCCCCGCGCCGGGGCGAACCCGCACGTAGTTCCGCGGGTAGCCGGCCAGGTCGTGTTGCAAGTGGTGCGTATCGGAGTCCCCCGTGGCCGCCACGTGGCGCCCGGACGCGAGCAGCCCGAACCAGTCCTTCAGCGTCGCGTCGAGGGTGAGCAAGAGCGGGTCCTGGTAGCCGTTCATGATCTCCACGGCGTCGAAATCGCCTGAGGCTCCGGGTTTGGCGAAGCGCGCGGTCTTCGGGTTCAGCTTGCCCAGGGCGAAGTAGCCAAAACGCACCGAGCGCGGGTGGTTGACGATGATGACCGCGTGCGGCGCGTGGCTGCGGATGTCCGGGAACAGCTTCTTCGGTGCGTGGCCGTACAGCATGCGACCCTCGAGCACGTCCCAGCTGGGGTCGGGTTCCAGAGGAAAGGCACCGAAGTGGCCCCAATCCTTGGTGGTGACCTCCACACCGCGGGCGCTGCGCAAGAGCTCGCCGGCGCCCAGCTCGTCCACCACCGGCGCGTAGTCCGTCACCAGGTTGTGATCCGTCGACACGATCACGTCCACGCCCTCGGCGGCGAACTCGTACACCCGCGCCTCCAGCGGCACGTTCGAGTCCCAGGACGGAGCCGCGTGGACGTGAAAGTCCGCGCTGGTCCAGCCGTCCATCGGCGCCACGTGGGAGAGGGACGCCGACAGCTGCACCGGCGCAGCAGCGACGGAGAGCCCTTTGCGGATCACCGCCGACCACTCCGGGCCGCGGGTCACCCAGACGTCATAGCGCCCCTGGGGGATGCGCACGGAGCCCGTGCCGGTGAGGGAGAACACGCGATTGTGCGCCGCGACGGCGCCCTCGAGCTGGATCGGGACGTCGTGCCGCGTGAACTGCGGCGTGGGCCAGGGCTTTGCCCCGACGAACGTGAGCTTCACCGGGATCGGCGCGCCGGTGCGGGCGTCCGTGACGCGGTAGTGGAGATTGCCCCAAGGCGGCTCGCGATCGCCGGGCCCCGCCGCTTCGTCCGCCGCCCGTGCCGCAGCGTCGGCAGCGAGACGCGCACCGCCGTCCGGACCGGGAGCTTCCGCGGCGGACCGACATCCTTGAAATCCGAATACGCCGGCGGCCAGCAGACAGCCGACGGCAGCGCTCGGCCCGAATAGATCCGCGAGCCGAGATGGCGAGGGCATCAGCCTTTCTTGCGAGCGAGATACACGATGTCCTCGCCGCGGGCCGCCTTGGGCGTGGGGAGCAGCAGGTACGCCTCCTGCTCCGCGGTGATGGACACGCCTTCCCCTCTACCGAGCACGGCGCCGGCCTCGAGCCGATCGAAGCTCTGGTAGTCCCCCGAAAGCTCGAAGCTGTGCGTGGGCTTCACCACGCGTCCAAACAGCTCGTAGCTCTCCCTATTCCCATCGGCGACGGCATGATCCGTGACCCCCAGCGCTCCGAGGAATCGCGTCAGCACCTCGAAAGCGGTGTCCGGTGTGCCCGGCTCTGCGTGCTGACCGCACTCCACGCTCACCGCGGGCCGACCCGCAGCCACCAGCGCGCCGATGCTCACGTGCTCCATCAGCATGCCGGGACCATCCCAACCGTAGGTCACCTTGCAGCCCGTCTTCTGCGCCAGCGCCACGGCGTCCGGAGTGCCGTCGCAGATCGCGAACGGCACCGTGGGTTGACTTGCGGAATGCAGGTCGAGCATGGCATCCAGCCCCGTGATCAAAGGGCGCAGCTCTTGGGCCCGATGGTGCTCGTAGGTCCAGGCGGCGCGCGCCAGCTCCTCCACGAAGTGGTAGGCGAACAGGCGGTTGATGTCGGCGCCACCGCGGGTGTAGCGGGCCTTCTGCTCGGTGGCCCGGGGGTTGCCATGAATCAGGACCAATGTGCCCTTCTTCATGCGGCGGGCGAAGCCGTCGGCATCGTTCTTCAGCCGCTCGATGGCTCGGAGCCCGGCTACCTCGTTCCCGTGCAGCGCGCCGATCAGGCCCACGTAGGGGCCGGCGAAGGCGCCGTCGGCGCTGAGCTCCCAGGCGTGGGTGACGTTCGGATGGGGTCGGATCACTCGTGGGCTCCTTTGCCCCCTGCCGAAGTCTCGATGTCTAGCACTTCCTTGGCCCGCTTGTACCAGTGCTCGGCTTCCTCCGGCGAGGCCCCGATGGCCGTGAGCCCCACCTTGCCGAACTGGCTCACCGCACCGAGCAGGTGAAACACCACGCCGGTCTCCTTCCAAGGCTGGTAGTGGATCTCGTGTACGGCGGCGATGTCGAGCACGTCGTCGGGCAACAGGCCGCGGTAGTGGGGCGCCATCAGGTTGTCCGTGGACACGTAGAAGCGCGGCTCCCGGCGCCGCGTGAGGTAGAGCCCGGAGTCGGGATCGTAGTCGCCGTCGTTCAGGAGCTTCAGCGTCATGATCGGATGCGTCGTGCCCGTCATGCGCAGGTTGATCTCGATGGCGTAGCGGTCCCAGCTGCCGTCGTCTCGCTTGACGGTGACGAAGTCCACGGCCACGCGCCCGACGACGCCGCGCCGCAGCAAGATCTCCCCGACCTTCAGGGCGTCGTTCTGGATCAGCTTGGCGTAGCCGGGGTCCGCGGGGAAACGACAGCCCTGGTACGTTTGACCATCGCGGCCACCGAGCACCTGGTCGTGGGTGCTCATCGCTTGCAGATCCCCCCGCGGGTTGATGCGCAGCTGCGCGCTCGGGCTGCGCTTCTCCTTGCCCTCCATGAAGGCCTCCACCACGCCGCCAATGCTCTGCATTTCCTGGGAAAAACGCGCCCAACTCTCGTC
This sequence comes from Polyangiaceae bacterium, assembly GCA_020633235.1. Lineage (NCBI taxonomy): Bacteria > Pseudomonadati > Myxococcota > Polyangiales > Polyangiaceae > Polyangiaceae bacterium. The sequence continues at coordinate 451,015 of JACKEA010000003.1, forward strand.
CGGCGCCATGAAGCGAAGGTGCGGCAACGCCTCGCAGATGCCGCTGACGCGCGCCTTGTGCGGAGCGCTTCCTGGTGCCACCTTGGCGAGCCGCTTGCCGAGGGGCAGGACCGCGTTGCCTTCGCCACTGAAGCCCTGGTTCAGCTTCACGACCACGCGCTTGAGCTTGGGATGCTCCTCCCACAGCGCCGCGACGGCTTCTGCCACCTCGCGCTCGGAGTGCAGATCTTCCGTGCCGGGTGGCAGCGGGATCTGCGCTTGGCGAAACACTTTGCGCGAGCCGCTCTTGGTACCGAGGTGCAACAGATCGGGATTCACGCCGTACAGAGGAATGCCGAGCTTCACCGCGAGCTGCTGCTCCGCGCGGCTCACGGTGAACACCGTCATGTGCGCGCGGCTTTCGTCGATGCCGTCGCGGATGCGCTCGATGAGCCGCGGGCGTTCGAGGATCTTCTGCGTGAGCGGACGCGGCGAGGTGTCGTAACAGGCGATCATCGTCAGCCGCTCCCGGGCGTGGGCCGTGGGAATGCCGCCGATCAACGCCAGGTAGTAGTCGAGCACCGCAGGATGCAGGGGCTGCGACGTCACGTACACCAGCCGTGCCCGCGGGTGCCTCAAGAGCCCCAAGGTGAACAGCATGCGCTCTTCGTAGTGGGTGATGCCGGGGATGGCGGCGAGCTGGAAGCCGTCGAGCGACAGCGACGGCACCACCACCACGTCGCGCGGTCGATTGTCCATGTCGTGCAACGCGAGCCAGCGATCCACGAGCGTCTGTTGCAGCCGACCGAACTCCTTGGACTCGACGTCCCGCGTCCGGGCCGGCGCCAGCTGCCGCGTCAGGTGACGGATCCGAGAGCCCTTCTCCACCCCAGCCTTCTTGCTCATCGACAAATGACGATATCAGGCCCTCAGGGCTGCGGAAAAGCGCCCGCGCCGGGTGTAGAGTCCGTATTCGTGATGCTTCGACGACGCTTGGGGACCTTTTTCTTTTTGGGTTGGCTCGGCGCGGAAGCTCTCGCTCCGAGGGTCGCGCGCGCCGCGGAGCCGGCAGCGGCCGAGAAGTCGCGGGGCACCGTCGTCGTGATCGTCGACGTCTTCGAGGACGAGACGGACAACGCCAAGCTCCGGGCGAAGTTGTACGAAACGGCGCGGGAAAAGGGCTATCAGCCGGATCCCAAGGCGGACGTGGTGCACGTGGCCACGGACGTCGACGCCATCGACGGCGGCCGCGTGAGCACGGATCCCGACAAGCTCGCCATCGTGCAGAAAGGACTCGGCGCGGCGCTCTTGGTGCGCGTGAGCAAGACCGACGCGGGCGTCAGCGTCGTGCTCGCGAAACAGAGCGGAAACGAAAGCAAGAGCGTGGCGTCGGCGGAGGAAGTGCCCGCAGCAGTGGCGGCGCTCCTGGGTGTGGCGCCCGCGACGAAACCGGCGCCGGAGGCCACGCCCGCACCGGCGGCAGAAGCGCCTGGCCAAGGGGCGCCCCAGGCGGCGGGCTACATCCTGCCCAACGAAGAGGACGAGGGCCCGCCGCCGGATAGCCCCGAGGCAATCCGCGCGGCGTGGGAGAACCGCGGCGGCGTGAAGGCGACCTACGGCATCCGCGCGATGATGACCGGGCTCCTGATCCCCGACGTGCAGTACATCGATCGAAATCCGGTCTCCACCGAGCTCGAGGTCGGCAAGAAGAACACCTACGGCATCGGCGGCGGCATCGGCGCCCACGTGTCGTTCCTGTTCATGCCGCTGCCGAAGCCGGGAGAGGGCAAGGGCTGGCAGGGCTTTCGCATCGGCGCGGGGCTGGATCTGAACGTGCTCTACGTGCGCCCGCCCGTTGGCTACACCTATCACCTGTCGAACAACCAGCTCTCGTCTCGCGACACGCAGTACGAGAACAAGGCGTTCCTGTACGCCATCGTCCCTCTGCAGCTGGGCGTGCAGTTCGGTCTGGGAGATTTCCGAGCGACGAACCTGTGGCGCGGCGTGGCCCTCGGTCTGGCCTACTCGCCAGCGGTGATCACCACGCTGGAGATCGGACAGAACCAGGACAAGGCGCAGACGAACTTCAACTACGGGGGCGTGGAGCTGGATCTCGACATCACCAAGCTGGAGAGCGCCGAAAACGCGAACTCGCAGATCCGTCTGTTCGCGATGCTGCTGCCCAAGGTGAACGACAAGGTGCCGTGGCTGGCGTCCGCCGGGATCGGCGCCGTCTGGTACTGACGCCTCCCGCCGCCGTCATCCCGGCGGCCTTGCCTCGAGCCCCGAGCCTGTTACTCTCTCCGGCATGACCTCCGGCTCGCTCCGACACACCGTCTTCGCGTGTTGTCGCTGTTCGGCGACCCGGCGGTAGTGCGCTTTTCGAGATCGTTGCACGCGGCCCGGGTACGAGGCGGCCGGCGGTGCACCGAACGTCTCGTCCCGCCCGCACGGGAAAGGAAGAGACGATGGTCACGCTATTCGACAGCTTGAGTCAGCAGAAGAAGGAGCTCGTCCCGATCGCGCCCCCGCGGGTGAGCATCTACTCCTGCGGCCCCACGGTGTACGCGCGGCAGCACCTGGGCAACATGCGGCCCTACGTGTTCGCCGACGTGCTCAAGCGTACTCTGCGCCTGTTCGGCCACGAGCCGCGGCACGTCATCAACATCACGGACGTGGGGCACCTGACGGACGACGCCGACCAGGGCGACGACAAGATGGAGCTGTCCGCGCAGCAGAGCGGCCGGCGCGCGGAGGACATCGCGGCGCACTTCACCGAGCTGTTCCAGCGGGATCTGGCGCTGCTGAGCGTTCAGCCGCCGGAGGTGTGGGCCTACGCCAGCGCGCACGTTCCAGAGCAGATCGCCATGGTCGAAAAGCTCGAAGCACGCGGGCTCACCTACGCCACGCCGGACGGCGTGTACTTCGACACGTCCCGGGCCGAGCGCTACGGCCGTTTCCGCGCCGCCGCGGCGGCAACCGAAGTGCAAGAGCGCCTGGTAGGCGCCGGCGCAAAGCGGAACGACGCGGACTTCGCGCTGTGGAAACTTTCGCCACGGGAGTCGCGCCGGCAGATGGAATGGCCGAGCCCCTGGGGCGTCGGCTTTCCCGGCTGGCACATCGAGTGCAGTGCCATGGCCAGCCACCACTTGGGCGCCCAGCTCGACATCCACACCGGCGGCGTCGATCACATCCCGGTTCACCACGAGAACGAGCTGGCGCAGTCCGAGCACGCCCTCGGCGTCCGGCCCTGGGTGCGCTACTGGGTGCACTCCGAGTGGGTGGTGCTGAACAGCGAGAAGATCAGCAAATCTCGCGGGGGCGCGCCGAACCTGGACGACGTGCGAGAGCGCGGGATCGCGCCGCTGGCGTACCGTTTGCTGCTGCTCGGCGCGCGCTACCGGCAGCGCATCGATCTGTCGTGGCAGAGCCTGGCAGCCGCGCAGCGCGCACTGACGCGCATTGGACAAGCCCTGCAAGGCGCACCGCGCGAACCTCCGGATGCGGACGAACCGCGCTGGGTGGCGTTTCGCGCGGCCCTCGCGGACGACCTGGACACGCCGCGTGCCCTCGCGATCCTGCACGAGAGCCGGCGCGACGCGCGGCTGCTCCGCGCCATGACGGACGCGCTGGGCCTCGGCGCAGCCGTCCACGCGCTCGACGAGCAGGGCGACGCCGCCCTCGCGCCGCTCCTCGCGGAGCGCGAAGACGCGCGGCGCGCCGGCGACTTCGCGACGGCGGATCGCCTGCGCGACGCCATCCGACGCGCCGGCTTCGAGATCCGCGACACGCCGGCCGGCGCGCGCCTGGTCCGCGGGGCGAAATGACGTCCGCCCCGCGACGGGATTCGCGCCGAGCCAACATCATCCATGTAAGATGCCGGCTCGGTGACGACGCGGAGCTACCGCTACTACGACCTGATCATGGCGGCGTTCGTGTGCGTGCTCCTGTGCGCGAACCTGATCGGCGTCTCCAAGGTCACCGAGGTCACGCTGTTCGGCAGGAGCTTCACCTTCGGGGCCGGCAATCTGTTCTTTCCGCTGAGCTACCTGTTCGGCGACGTGCTCACCGAGGTGTATGGCTACGCGCGCTCCCGCAAGGTGGTGTGGGCCGGCTTCGGCGCGTTGGCCTTCGCTTCCTTGATGAGCTGGGTGGTGGTGCACCTGCCGCCTGCCGCGGGCTGGAACGACCAAGCGGTGATCGAGCGCGCCTTCGGTTCCACCTGGCGCATCGCCCTGGCGTCGCTCATCGGCTACTTCTGCGGCGAGTTTGCCAACTCCTACTCCCTGGCCAAGCTCAAGATCCTGACCCGCGGCCGCTGGCTGTGGACCCGCACCATCGGCTCCACCATCCTGGGCGAAGCCTGCGACACGCTGGTGTTCTACCCGCTGGCCTTCTACGGCGTGTGGTCCCACGACCTGCTCGTGAAGGTAATGGTGGCGAACTACTTCTTGAAGGTGGGCTGGGAGGTCGTTGCCACGCCCATCACCTATCGCGTCGTCGGCGCCCTGAAACGTGCAGAGCGCGAGGACTACTTCGATACCGACACGAAGTTCACGCCCTTCTCCCTGGAGACCTGAAGTTGCGCTAAGTTACGGCTCGGAGGTTCTTGTCATGATGCTTCGCCGTATTTTCGTGCTGTCGGTGTTGGGTGTGCTTGCCGTGGCTTGCGGAGGCTCGGACGACAGCAGCGGCGGCGGCGGAAGCGGTGGCGGCGCAGGAACGGGGACCGGTGGCGGCGCGGGCATGGGGACCGGCGGCGCTGGCGGCAGCACGACCAAGACCTGTCCCAGTCCGTACGGAACCTTCGTGGTGGTGGGCGACTCGATTTCCGACGTCGGCTCCGGCACCAACCTGCCCGCCCAGCAGCCCTTCTATCGTGACCTGTTGGTGCAGAACGACGACGGCTTGTATCCCGACTGGCAGGGCAAGGACCTCACCACCTGTTGGGGCAGCGTGAACGTCCTCAAGGTGTCCAAGGGTGGCGCGAAGACGCCGGATCTCGTGAACCAGGTGAAGGGTCTACCCGCTTCTTTGCCGGGTCCGGTGCTCGTGGTCGGTACCATTGGCGGCAACGACGTGCAGGCCGCGCTGCCCGCCGTGCTTCTGGGTCAGGACGTGAGCAACCAGCTCGCGGCCTTCACGAAGAACATCGACGACACCTTCGCGGAGCTCACCAAGCCGGATCGCTTCGGCCCCGGCGTACAGGTGCAGGTGCTGCTCACCAACGTGTACGATCCAAGCGGTGGTACCGGAGACTTCTCGTTCTCCAGCGGCAGCAAGTGCCCGGGGCTGCTGTCGGCCTTCCCCACCGGAACCAAGACCGATCCGCTGCTCCAGCCGTGGAACGACGCCATGCAAACGGAGGCGGACAAGTATCCGAACGTGGAGCTGCTCGACCTCCACGCCGACTTCTACGACCACGCGGTGAACAAGCCGGACACCTGGTGGTTCGTCGACTGCATCCACCCGAACACCGCCGGCCACGAGGCCATCCGCGAGCTGTTCTGGCCGGCGATGGTAGCCGCACCGTAGTGACTACCTCAGGCGCTTGCCCAGCTCGCATGCCAGCGGGTCCTTGAAGCCGCAAGCTAAGCGGAAGTGCTTTGTGGCGTCGGCCGTCTTGCCCTGCCCGTACTCTGCGATTGCGAGGAAAGTGCACGCGCGCCCATCCTTCTGATCGCACTGCGGCTTCATCGTCTCGATGGTGCGGCGGAGGCCGTTGGGATTGGGCTTGGCGCTCGAGTTGTATAGCCGAGCCGAAACCACACACGCGATGGTAGGCAGACCGGAACCAGTCCCGCACGCGGCGGCCAGGTCAGCCTGGGCTTTCTGATCGTTCTTGGGAACTCCAGGCGCGCCGGTCGCAAGCAAGAGCCCGCTCCGGAAACACTCCGCGGGCGACAAACGGCACGCTCGATTGTAAAGGGCGAGCGCAAGCTTTGGATCGGCTTTTACGGATTGCCCGAGCTCGATCTTGTAACCGGCGTTGCCACAAGCAGTCGAGTTGCCGCCGTAGCAGGCCCGGCGACCATATTCCAACGCCTTGCTGTCATCCCGCGGTACTGCGCTGCCGCCGCCACCGGCGTACAAGAACCCAGCATTGGTGCAGGCAGTGAAATCCCCGCCTTCGCAGCCTTTCACGAAGAACCGAAGGGCGCCAAGGGGATCCTTCGGACGCCCGTTGACACCATAAAGCAATAGCTCGCCGACTATCTCGCAGGACCGCGCGCTGCCCATCAAGCAGCCACGCTGCAGTGCGGAGAGGGCCTTGTCGTTGTCGCGGCTCTTCCCGTACAGCAGGCGCACTCCGAGGTTCGCGCAGCCGTTGGCGTAGCCTCGCGAGCACGACTTGCCGTACGCCGCGAGAATGGACGCTTCGTCCGGCGCCCCGAGCTTTCCCCGCGCGATCAGCGACCCCAGCCGATCGCAGCTGGGAGCGTCCCCCTTCTTACATTGTGTCTCGCATTCTCGTGGGTCGTCGGGGGCGCAGGCGTGGGGGCGGTCGTCAGCGCTCTTCTTGCAGGCTCCCCCAGAAAACACGAACCCTAGCGGACACCCTTCCTCCGCCTTGGACTCCACGGTCTTGGTTTCCTGCGTCGCCGGCTTCGGCTCTGCCACTGGCCTGCTCCCAGCGGCGACAATCGGCTCGAGCTCGAGGCGAAGAATCGCCGCACACCCGCTTGGGGGCTTCGCCTCCTCCCCGGTGGCCTTCTCGCAAGCATCCAGTCGCCCGTCGGACGTGCCCACGTCCTTGGAGCTCGACGACTCTCCGCTGGCTCCCGCTCCGAAGATCTCGGCAGCGGCTTCCGCATGCGCCCGGGATCCAGTCTTCATCGCAAAGGCGCCGACTAGAATGGCTCGCACATAGTGTGTCGCGCGGTCGCACTTTCCTGTGAGGTCGTCCCGAGTGACGTCGTTCCAGGTGGTACGACGTTTCCCGACCATCGCGAGTGCAATGTCCAGCGTCGTGCCTTGACTGAACCCGCCCCCGATCTTGCCTGCAATACCCAGGCCTCCGAGGGGAAGACTGGCACGCACGTCGTCCGCGCTCTCGAGGCGCACGACGTCCTTCTTCACTTGCACCGGCAGGTATCCGTAGCTGCCCGTCACATGGCAACGCTTGAGCAACCGCAGCCCCTTGTCGTCCCAGGCCACCACCGCAATACCATCGTGAATGGCCTCCTCCAGATCGGCGCGCTGCTCCGCCTTCCAGTCCACCACCAACGGAGAGGATGGACCGTCTACCGCCGGGATCGAGGTGCGTCCGGTAGCCTCTGCTGCCGTGGGGGGCTCGGGTCGCATCGCCTCGTGCGCGCCCGTACCGCACCCGACCAACGCAAGAACGCCCATCCACGGCCACCGCCTTGCCGCTCTCGTCATCCAGGTACCGTAGTAGCGGTCAGCCAGAGGCGACAAGCGACGGGATTCGCGACGACCCCGGAAGTCAGCTTTCTGCTGGAACGTCGGGGGAGTTGGGCCGTCGATGGCGCAATCGACGCCACGTCCAAAGGCCGATGCCCACCACCGCCAGGCCCCCGAGGATCCAAGCTTCGTACTCGTGCGCCCGCTCCAGCACCAGCTCGAGCCCCCTGCCAAATGCAAAGCCCAGCGCGCCCACTGCGACTGCCCACACCAAAGCCCCCACGGCATTGAGCGGTGCAAATTGCCGGGGCGGCAGACCGGACATTCCGATGGCGAGCGGAGTGACGTTCCGCAAGCCGTACAAGAAGCGGAAGCCCAAGATCAGCGGAACCCTTCGACGCGCCAGGATTTTCTGGACGCGCTGCACTTTCGGTTCGAGCGATGGCCAGCGTGCGACCAAACCGCGACCGAAGAAGTGACCGATGAAAAATGCAACTTGATCACCGCTCAAGCTGCCGATGAACGCGAGCGCCATCACGATGGGTAGCGAGAGGTAGCCGCGGTTTGCGGCGTAGCCCGCCATCACCAGCACCGTCTCGCCTTCGAGGAACGTCCCGACGAGCACCGCCAGGTATCCATATCGTGCGACGAGCTCTGCCAGCATGGTGAAGGGTGGTGCTATATCACGTGGGTCGGACCGGACGACGGCGCCGGGAACCTAACTCGCATGGCAACACGTGCAACCGCTGGCTCCTTCATCGAGCTGATCATTCGCTTTCGCTTCCTGCTCGGCGCCGTGGTGGTGGTGCTGCTCGTGGCGGGCACACGTTTCGACGCCCTCAGGGGCGTAGAAGCCCTGATCTTGGCGCTTTCTCTGCCGCTCATCGTGGCGCTGGTGGGAACCATCAAGCTGCAGAACGGCAGCAGCCGGGTGCGCGGGATCGCGCTCTTGGTCGCGGTGTTGGTGGTGGTGGTGTGTGAGGTGGAAATCGGCCACACCCTGTTCCCTCCCAAGGTGGTGTCCAGCGCGGAGCTCACCCTCGCGGCGCCCGATGGAACCCTCGAAGTCCCCGGCGGTCACCGTTTCGACATCGAAGCGCAAGGGACCCTGGCCCATGGTCGCAGCGCCGCGGAAGGCCACTTCGTGTTGAATCTCGAACGTGGCGGCGAGAGCGCCCGCATGGAGGGAGACTTCTCCCGCTCCGCCACCATGGTGCGCGGATCGCGGCGGCGCGCGCCGCAGGTGAGCGCCGCTCACGCGATCGATACGGCGCGCGACACGGTGGACCTACCGGGAGACGGCGCGGTGCACGTGCGGCTCGAGAGCCTCACAGGCTCCGTGGGCAAGACGCTGCACGTACACGTGCTGCCGCCGGTGCCCTTTGGACGCGGGCTCGAGATTGTGCTGTTCGCGCTGGTAGCCATCGCCTTGGTGGTGCAAGCCGCCGCCGCGCGGGAAGGTGTGAACGTGAGCTTCGCCGGGTGGCTCGGCTTCGCCGTGGCCATGGCGCTGTACCTGCCCCGACATTTCTCACCGTCCGATCCTCTCGGCGGGGTCTTCGGCGCGCTGCTCGTGGCGCTGGCCGTGGGCGGTATCGGCGGCTGGATCGCCGGGATGCTCACGAGTCGGATGGCCGCAGCGTAGCGAGGCTGCCCGCCTCGCCCAGGGATTCGACGGAGATCTCGTCCACGGGCTCTCCAGACGCCGCCCGAGCGAGGTCGCCGCGCAGCGTGTCGGAGGCCGCGAGGCGTTTCAGCGCCGAAGCGCTGGCCGCGACCACCGCCCCGTCTGCATCCAAGATGAACGCTGGCTCTTCGCGCCGGTCCAAGAGCGCGAGCAGAGCGTGGTGCTCGCGCGTGTCGAGCTCTGGCGCCTGCTGCGGCGCGCGCTCGCGGTCGTCCAAGAGCTCGTTCAGGGCGATCATCACGGTCTCGAGCTCGCCGGTAGCGTGGGTGCGGACGCAGCGGCGCCGCGGGTCGTTCGCCCGTGCCGCGCGCGCCACGGCCACGATCTCCGACAGCGGCAAGAGCAGCCGGCGATGCAGCCGCCGCACCGTGAGCGCGCTGGCGAAGAGCCCCGCGAGGCCCAAGAACACCGCCGCCCAGGCGCCCGCCGAGCCCAACCGCTGAGCGTCTTGATCGGCGCGCTGCATCGCGGAGCGGTTCACGGCGCCCAGCTTTCGGAGCGCCGTCAACGCCTCCGTGGTGGCCGCCGCGTCCCCCGAGATCGCTCGGTCCCCCACGCGCTCCAGCGTGGCCAGAGGCGGACGCTCGTCTTCTTCCGTCACGTTGTCCTTGGCCCGAGCGAGCGCGCCGAAGAAGCGCTCCCGCGCCCCAGGGTCCTGCTCTGCTTCGGCCAGCGCGCCGAGCATCACTTCCACCGCCTCGGCGCTGTACACGTTCTCCCGCAGGATCCGCTCGATGGCCGGCGTCATGCGCGCGAACAGCACGATGGCCCCCGCCGACGTCACCAGCTGGATGGCGAGCAAGAAGCCGATGCTCAGCGTGAGGCGCCGCCGCGTGCGGAGGTTCACGAGCCCACCTTCTCCATCATGGCGCCCACGGCGCCGGGCGCCGCCACCACCAGGAGGATCTCCTCGGAAGAGAGCTTCTCGTGCGGGTTGGGCGTGGACACGCCTTGTTGCTCGCGCCGCGTGGCCACCACCGTGATGCCGTAGTGGCGCGGCAGCGCCAGCTCCACCAACGTGCGCCCCACGAAGGCCTTGGGCGGGCGGATCTCCGTGATCACCAAATCTTCTCCCAGCGGCACTTCGTCGATCACGGAGCGGTACAAGAGTCGCGTGGCGAAGCGCTCCCCGAAAGCGCGCTCGGGGTTCACCACTTCGTGCGCGCCCACCAGCCGCAAGATGCGCTCGTGCAGCTCGTCAGTGGCGCGCGCCACCACGTGCCGCGCCCCCATCTGACGCAAGAGCGCGGTGCAAATGATGGACGCCTCGCGAGATTCGTCACCGATGGCGCACACGGTGAGGTCGCGTCGGGCCGGCGCCGCCCGCCCCAGGGCCGCCTCGTCCGTGGCATCGAAGCACACCGCAGACGCCGCCAGCGGCGCCGCCGCCCGCACGCGCTCTTCGTTCTCGTCGACCGCCAGGACTTCCACGCCACGTTGGCTGAGGGAGCGCACCAGCGCGAGCCCGAACTGCCCGAGCCCCACCACGATGGCCTGCTTTTTCATCCGACGTCGATCTCCTCGTCCGGGTACACCCACGTGGCGCCGGCGCGCTGCTCCGCCAAGAACAGGAACAACGTCAGCGGGCCCACGCGACCCATGAACATGCACACCATGATCACGACCTTGCCCACTTCGTCGAGGTGAGAGGTACCGTTCAATGACAGCCCCACGGTGCCCAGGGCCGAAACCACCTCGAACACGCCCACGTCGAAGGGCAAATCCTGCGTCAGCTGCATCGCCGTCACGCCCGCCATGCAGGTCAAGAGCCCCACAGTGGTAACGGCCACCGCCTTGTACACCGAGGTGTGGCGAATGTGCCGACCGAAGGCCGCGATGTGCGTGCGGCCGCGCATGGCCGCCGCCACCGCCAGCACCAACACCGCCGCCGTGGTGGTCTTGATGCCGCCCGCCGTGCCACCGGGGCTGCCCCCCACGAACATCATCGCCATCATCAACGAGCGCGTCGCCGGCCGGCTCTCCATCAGATCCACGGAGTTGAAGCCCGCCGTGCGCAGGGTGACCGCTTGGAACCAGGCGTTGTTCACCCGCGCGCCAAAGCCCAGGTGCGCGAGGCTCGCGGACCACTCGAAGCTCAGAAAAGCCACGGTGCTGGCCACCAGCAACAGCGCCGTCACGCTGAGCACCAGCTTCACCTGCAAGGGTGTGGGCCGCCGCCGAATCAGCGCCGGCAGCGCCACGATGGCCAACGGCGAGAGACCGCCCGCGATGATCAGCCCCGCCACCGTGTGCAGCACCAGCGGGCTCTGTTGATAGGGGATCAGGCTGTCGGTTTGCAGCGCGAAGCCCGCGTTGCAGAAGGCCGACACGCTGGTGAACACCGCCCGCCACAGGGCGGAGCGAAATCCCTCGCCAGCGTTCACGAACGCGAGCAACAAGAGCAGCACCCCCAGCGCTTCGCTCACGAAGGTGACCGCCAGCACGCGCGCCACGGCGCCGAACAGCTTGCCTTCTTGCTCCACGCTCAGGGCGCCGGCCACGGTCACCTCGTGCCGCAGGCTCAGCCGTCGGCCCAGAGCGCGCAGCGCCACGGTGTAGAAGGCCATGATGCCCAGGCCGCCCACCTGGATCAGCAGTACCAGCACCAACTGACCGAAGCCGCTGAAGGCGTTGGGCGTATCCAGCACGATGAGCCCGGTGACGCACACCGCGCTCACGGACGTGAACGCCGCATCCAAGACGCCGATGGCCGTGGGCGTGGCCGAGCTCAGCGGCAGCGCCAGCGCGAGGGCGCCGAGCACGCACAAGAGCAAGAACGTGGAGACCACCAGCCGCGCCGGGTGCTCCAGCGCCCACGACAGCGCGCCGAGGCCTTCCGTCGAGTCGTCGGGCTGCGCCACCAACGCCGCGATGGCCGGCCCCAGCGCCAAGCAGTCCGCGCCGGCCACGCCGCGGATGAGCCCCGCGCACACGATGGATCCGATCACGCCCACGACGACGACCCAAAAGCCGACGCCGCGCTCCGCCGTAGCCAGCCACAGCACCGCAAAGCCGTCCGCGATCAACAGCGCCAGGCCGAAGCCCAGGCTCCAGCGCTCGTTCGAGAGCAGTCCACCGGCGATGCCCGCGACGAAGCCGAGCAACGCGACCGACGCCGCACCGCGAAGCGCGCGCGCCCGCCGAGCGCGAATGTCTCCATCGCTCTCGGCGCTCGACGTGAGCGCCGGCAGCGCCAAGGCCAGCGCCACCACCACGCCCAGCGCCAGGGCCGGGGACGCCGCCACCTTCGCCGCGCCCACCACCGGCACCGCGACGAGCCCCACCGCCGCGAGCACCCGCGCCACCCGGGAGCTGCGCGCCAACGCGCCGCCGCTCACCAACGCCAAGATCGCCGCGGCCGCGATCACTCCGTAGCGCCCCGGCGCCAACGACAGCGCCGCCGCCGCTGCCAGCGGTGCCAACGTCAGGAGGCGCGCGGAGGACGGATCCATGATCGCCCGTACCAGCTACCGCGTGGGCTCGCCCCTAGGAAGCCTTACTTTTGTCGGTCCAGCGCGGAACCACCGTGACGGACGGCCGTCGACCTCGGTTTGTTCAGCGCGGCGCGCTCGCGAATACGCTGGGAAGCTCTCGGCGCGCCGCCGCCACGTACTCGGTGACGCCGCATAGCGCTCCTCGATGACTGGTCGCGAGCAGGGTCATGCACTCCGCGCGCCGCGACTCGTCCTCGTCGGTCAGCGCGCGTTCGACCCTCTTCGCCTCGCGATCGCTCTTTCTCGACGAGGAGAGTCGCTCCGGAGCCGCAGTCGGGTCGAACCCCAAGCGCTTTCGTTCGGCTTGGAGCCGCTTCTGCTCTTCGACGTTCTTCGGAACGAACCCGGCAACCAGCCACGCTTCCGACTCGGGGTTCGCCGCAGCGATCAACACACGAAACGGCCAGTCTCCGCTCTCGGCCGCTTGCTTCAACCCCGCACGCCGCTCTTCCTTCCCGTCAGTATCGCGCGCGAGCACGACGGCCACTGGCACCGTTTCGTTCAACTTGGAATCACTGAACAACAAGAGCGTTGCTCTGGCCATACGAGCGTCGGGTTCGCCCGGCACCTGGCCGAAATGCCCGTGGACGTGGAGCCCGCGACTCTGAGCTGTTTCGTACGCTCGAGAAAGGCGGAAGTAGTCCTCGTCGTCTCGTAGGCCGGTCCAGCTCCGCACGTCTGGAAGGAGAGCTGTGTCCAGCCACTCGACTGCTTCGCACAGCACCGCGTCCGCGATCGTCCGCGCGAGCTCCGCTAGCAACCGGTCTTCGGCAGCCAACCCGATTCGCAGCATCTACTCAGCCGCGTTCTCGGGCACCCAGTCTTCGCCCACGGTGCTCCAGAACTCCCCCATTTTCATCTTGCCGCGCCAACGCGCCCAATCTGGGTGCTCGCACAGCTTCCGGCACACGGTGTGCCCATTGTCATTCAAACGGAGCGCGTAGATTTCGTCGTCTTCGATCGAATCGAGAAGGTACGGCGAATGGGTGGTCAGCACGAACTGCACCTCGGGCATTCGCGTCATGAATTTGCGAAGCACGCCAACGAGCTCTTGTTGTGCGTGCGGATGGAGCCCGGATTCGATGTCATCCAGCAGAATGACGCGAGGCACCTGAGGACCATTGAGCAGAGTCACGAGGGCGAGGGCGATCAGCGTCCCGTCGCTGAGCAGATCGGCGGAGAGATATCCAGCACCGGCAACTTCGACCTCGACCTTGTTACCCCAGACCTTACGATCACTAAAGGTCGAGCTTCCATCGGGAAGCACGATGGTCTCGCGCCGCGTCACCTCGGCGCGAGGCGCCCGGATCTTGCCCACGGTTGGCACCACCGCCCGAAGGTCCGCCTCGATCGCCTCGATGGCCTCGCGACCGATGGCCGCAGCAATGTGCGCGATGGCAGACGCAAGCCCCGCTCCGTCGTGCTCCACACGCGGAACCTCGTCCTCGCTGTACGACGGTGACCTCAGCTTGTGGGACTGGAGCCGCAGTCTCACGACGGCCCCGAGCTCGGCGGGCAGCGCTTGGAAGAAGGGCCGAACGTCTTCGCGACTCGGGACCCCCACAGAGTCATTCGGACGCGGAAACGACGCCCTGGCGTGCCACTCGCCCCCATCATTTGCCATGCATTCGATGGCAAACGACCCGGCGCTGATGTCCACCGCAATACTCAGCGAACCTGACTCTCCTCGGGTCCGCAGGTGTGCTGCTCCTTCAAGGAGGTCTGCAAAGGGCCCTCGGATGTCCCGCTCACGCCATCTGTGCGGCAGCGCGAGCTGGCTCGCCAGGTGGATCCCGTCCAACACGCTCGACTTGCCGCTGGCGTTGGGTCCAATCAGCACCGTCATGCGCCCGAGCTCGAGCGAAACGTCGCGAAGCCCCTTGAAGTTCTTGAACGATGCGCGTTTGAACATCGCACCGGCAGGCTAGCCGGGTTGCTGCCGCTCCGCCAGCTCACTTCCAGCGCTGGCGCTGCTGTGTCGCTGAAAAGACTCACCCCCCGGTGCAGAGATCTCCCGCCGGCGGGTTCGGCTCCGGCGTCATGGGACCCGTGCCCCCGTAGGCGTCGCGCTGTACCTTCGTCATGCGGTGCGCGGCGGAGATCTCGCCCAGCACTTCCGCGCCCTTCGTCGCGCTGCGCTCGTAGCTCTGGTAGTCCACGGTGTAGAGGCCGAAGCGCGGCGTGAAGCCCTCCGCCCACTCGAAGTTGTCGTACAGGCTCCAGTGGTAGTAGCCGCGCACGTCCACGCCCTCGCTCCGAGCGCGGGAGATCTGCTCCAAGGCACGCACCACGTTCTCCGCCCGACGCTCCCCCACCTCCGTGGCGATGCCGCTCTCCGTGACCACCAGCGGCAGGTCCGGCCAGCGCTTCCCGAAGTCCGCGAGCACGTCGTACAGGCCCTGGGCGTAGTACTCGTAGTGCATGGTGGGGACGCAGAAGGTCTTGTCCGTGGGCGGCAAGCAGGAGCCGAAGTCGAAGCTCGAGAAGCAGGGCGTGACCTTGAGCACCGGCACCAGGCCGTTGTTCCCCGTCACGCCGGTGCGGAAGTAGTACTGCACGCCGAGCCAATCCAGCGTGCCCTTCCAGTCCGGCTGGTCTTCGTCCGGCGTGCCGTCGAGGTTAGCGTCGAAGGTGCCGTTGCGCAGCGAATCCACCAGCAGGTGGTGGTACACGTACACCACGCGATCCCGCGCGGTCACGTCTTCGGGATCCTCACTCACCTCGTTGAAGCGCGCCGGCTCCCACTTGGCCACGGAGAGGGTGAGCCCCACGTTCGCGGCCACGCCGTCGCCATCGGCATCGATGGTGTCCGCCGCCTTGATCGCCTTGTACATGGCGGCGTGCGCCGACACGTAGTCCCGCACCACCGGCACGAACTGCTCCAGCAAGCTCTTCTCGCTGAAGATGGATGTCTTGCCCGGCGGGAAGTAGCCGATGCCGTACGCGGCGAGCAGATAGTTCACCGGTTCGTTCAGGGTGCCCCACTCGTCCACGCGATCCCCGAAACGCTCCGCCAGGAGCTTGGCGTGCTCTGCCATCTCCGCGATCACCATCGGGCCGCCCTGAGGGTGGCCCAGACCGCAGAGATTTTCGTCCGTGGGGCCGTTCACGCAGTCCGTGTCCCGCGGGTCGTCCACCCACACCGGGTTCGAGAAATGGTGGATCGTCACCATCGGCTTGATGCCGGCCGCGATCAGCGCGTCGATGAAGTCCGAGTAGTGTTTCAGCGCCGCTTCGTCGATCTGATCGCGCTTGGGCTCGATGCGCGCCCACTCGATGCTGAAGCGATACGAGTCCAGGTGCATCGCCTTCAAGAGCTCCACGTCCTCCAGGGCCATCGTGTAGCCCTTGGCGGCGTCGCCCACGAAGGTGCCGTTGCCGAGGCCACCGTCGGCCTTGGGCTGGGTGAACACGTACCAATCCGTGCTCTGGTTCTGGTCTTCGATCTGCGTCGCGGCGCTCGCCGCGCCGAAGCGGAAGCTGCCCTTTCCGCTCTCTCCCGTGAGCGCGCCCATCGCCGGGTACTCGATGTCTCCGGAGCCGGAGCTCGGCTTGGGTTCGTCGTCCGAGCCGCCGCAGCCCACCGCCGCCAGCGCAAGCATCCCGAGCGCCCAGTGCTTCATGACGCGATCATAGCTTTCTCTGCATGTGGGTGACCATGTCGTCGATGCCGTAGCGCTCCGAATAGCCCGTGATCTCGAAGCCCAGGTGCTGCCACAGGGGGCGGTTGTCGGGCTGTTGGGAACGGACGGTGATGGCGAGCGTGTCGATTCCGCACCGCAGCGACAAAATCGAAAGATACCGGATCATGTCGTGGGCAACGCCGCGGCGACGAGCGCGGGGTAGCACCGTGAGGCGCGAGAAGAACAGCCGCCCCCCGGGAGAGTCGGTCACGGCGTGGCCCGCGGCGGCGGCGCGAACCGCTTCGTGTTCGTCGAAGCTCGGGGGCCGCGCCCACTCGAGGCGAAACCGGGCAGAGCCCACGTCGTCGCCATGCAGGCGGGCCACGATGCCGAAATCGCGCTCGAGCGCCGCACGCACCTGTACTTCTGTTTCGTCGAGCGCGCTCGACGGGTTCGGATAGCCGCGAGTGCCCGCAAATCCTTCGCGCACGAGGGCCACGAAAAGCGCGGCGTCGTCCGGGTTGGCGAGGCGAAGCTGGGCCGGCACGCGGGGATCGTAGCGCACCCAGGCTGGACGCCCGCCGGTGGAAGTGGGACTCTGGTGCGGCCCGTATGCCAGGAGCGGAGTCAGTCACATGTCGGTGATGGGACCTGGGGTCGTGCTCGCGGACCGGTTCCGCCTGGACGCGCCCGCCTCCGGCAGCGTCGGCTTCGCCGGAGTGGACCTGGAATCCGGCGCCGCCATCCACGCCTTCGAGGTGCCGCGCACCTGGGTGAAGCCCGTGCGTCCCGGCGTGGGCGTGACCTACGGCTACCTCGCCACCCTGCTAGGGGACGTGGTGGTGGAGCACACCCACATCTTGGTCACGGAGCACGTGCCCGGCGTCACGCTGCAGCAGGAGCTGGGCGCGCGCCATCGCTGGACCCACGTGGAGTCGGTGAAGTGCGCGCTGCGTTTGGCGGAGGCGGTGGAAACACTGCACGACGCAGGCGCCGCCCACGGCTTCGTGCATCCCGCGAGCGTGATCATCGAGCCCGAAAAGCGGAGCGGTCCGGTGCTGGGTTGGGCACTAGAGGCGAGCGCGTCGGGACACCGCTGCCCCGAGCGCGGTACGGAAGGGCCGCCCACCTTCGAAGACGACTGCTGGGCCATCGCCAGCGTGCTCTACGAAATGCTCACGGGAGAGCGACCGCCGGATGCGGGCTTCGCTTCGGCGGAAGCCGTCGGTGTGGAAGATCCCGAGCTCGCGGGCACCGTGGCCCATGGCCTGGCGCCGGATCCCGCAGCACGCGCTTCACTTCACGAGCTGAAACGAGAGCTCGCCCGCTGGTTCGTGAACCACGCGGGAGAGCAGCACGAAGACCACGAGGGAACACCCAGCATTCCGCCGCCCTTGCCACCGGGCATGAGCTCCCACCCGCCCGGGGCCGGCGTGCCCGCGGTCAGCTCCTCCATGCCGGCCGCGCCGGCGGAAAAACCCCGCTCCAAGGCGTTGGTCGTGGGCCTCGCCTTCGGTGCCATCGTGGTGGGACTGGGCGCAGCGTGGGGCGTCTCCGCTTGGATGAGCAAGCCGGAGGTCAAGATCGTCGAGCACACCGCATCCGCCACGCCGGCGGAAAAGCCTGCCGCCCCACCCGCTTCGGCGAAGGCGGTGAGCCTTTCGGAAGTGCCGGTCACCGCGGAGAGCGAGGTCACTGGCGACAAGATGGCGAGCTGCGTCGCCGCGCATTTGCCCAAGGGCGCCTTCAAGAAAGCGCCGGACCTCGCCTGGATGTGCGAAGAGACGGATCCCCGGGAAGGCTCCTCCAAGCTGCGGGTGGCCGTGGTGGAGGGCGCGGGCACGGGCAACGTGACGGACGCGATGCGTGTGTTCAGCAAGCTCGGCTGGTACGAGATGGCGGCCTACGCCGTGGTGCGCTCCGGCTGCTGTCCGCCGGACGCCAAGCCGATCGAGCTTCCGGAGCCGGCAGATGGCTGTGACGCCATGACTCCGGCGCTTCAAGATTTGAGCAAGGCCGTCACCTCGGGCCAGAACGTGGACCCCGCGCTGGAGCACGCCGAGAAGGTGTTCGAGTGCGAGGCCGGCAAGAACCGCGCCTCCTTGTTCCGCCGCACGTCCGGTCCCAAGCCGCACGAGCAAACGGCGTTCCGCGAGCTGGTGACGGACCTCGCGTCGCAGTAGCCCACGGCCGTGACGGTCCTCCTCTTCGCGATCCAGCTCGCGCTCTCCATCGCCGTTCCCTGGGGCATCGTGCGCTTCGATCTGTCCCGCCTCTCTGGAGAGCGACTCGATCGTTCCTGGAATCGCGTCACGTTCCTGATGTCCGTCGTGGTGTTCGGGCCGCTGTGCATCCCGTTCCACTTCATCAAGACACGCCGCTCGCTGTGGGGTGTGCTGCTCGGCGCTTTCTGGATGATCGCCGCCCTCGCCGTCATCGCCATCGTCGGAGCCGGGCTCGAAAGCGTGCTCTGACCCCGCGCTCTTTCGTTTGAATGTTGGTGCGGCGCGATACCCGTCGCGCCGCTCTGCGTAAAAATGCAATATATAGTTTGCATTTAACTCTCTAACCGCTAGCTTATTTTCTATGGCGAAGCGGAGCCCCGCGGTGTTTCCCGCGGCCCGAAAGCAACTGAACGCGCTCGGGGAGCGCCTCGCGGCGGCGCGAAAGCGGCGGCGCATGACGCAGCACACCCTCGCCGTGCGGGCCGGGATCTCCATCCCCACACTCCGCAAGCTCGAGAACGGCGACGCGCGGGTGAGCCTGGCCGCCGTGTTGCGCATCCTCCAAGTGCTCGGCCTTGGGGCGGACGTCGATCGTCTGGCTGCGGATGACGAGCTGGGCCGCCGCCTGCAAGACATCCACCAGAAGGGTCCGCCCCGGGGCAGAACCAGGAGCAAGCCGTGAGGCTTCCCGACCAGGTGGCGGTCGTACTCGACGATGCCCTTCACGGCGCCAAGGTCGAGGTCGGCGTACTGTCGTGCGACCGGCGCGGCAGCGCGGAGGTGCCTCGCTTTGCATACACGGAAGATTGGCTGGAAAGGACGGCGGGGGCCTTCGCGATCGATCCCGAGCTTCCACTCTACCCTGGGGACTTCTTCCCGAGCCACGGCGGCATGTTCGGAGTGCTGCGAGACACGGCTCCCGATCGCTGGGGTAGGATCTTGATGGAGCGTCGCGAGTCCCTGGAAGCAGAAGCGGAAGCGCGCAAACCACGGCGGCTCCAAGAGTGGGAGTTCCTGCTCGGCGTCGCAGACGTTGCTCGCATGGGTGCTCTGCGTCTCCGCGAGCGAGACGGCGAAAGATTCCTCGACGACCGGGCGCTGAGCGCACCGCCGAAGACACGGCTCCGCGAGCTTCAAGGCATCGCCCTGGCACTGGAGGAGCCGGGAAGCGAGGATCGGCCGGAATACACGACCTGGCTTCGCCAGCTACTGGCCCCGGGGACCAGTCTGGGCGGCGCGCGACCCAAGGCGACCTTCGAGGCGCCGGATGGCGCGCTCTGGATCGCGAAGTTCCCGGGCCGCCAAGATCGCCACGACGTCGGCGCGTGGGAGTACCTCGCGCATCGACTCGCAGCCCAGGCGGGCGTGCGGGTACCGAACGCAGAGCTCCTCGAGCTCACCGGCGAGCATCACACATTCGCAGTGCAGCGGTTCGATCGGGACGAGCAACGCCGGCGCCTGTACCTCTCTGCGATGAGTGCATCCGGCCACGACGACGGCGACGCTGCGAGCTACCTCGACATAGCGGAGGCGATACAGAACGCGGGCGACGCGGCCACCATCGAGTCCGATCTCGAGCAGCTCTACCGCAGAGTCGTGTTCAACGTTCTGCTCGGCAATCGCGACGACCACCTGCGAAACCATGGCTTCTTGCGTGGCCGCCGCGGGTGGTGCTTGGCGCCCGCGTTCGACGTGAACCCGAACCCGGACAAGCTCGAACACGCTCTGAATCTCGACGATGCGAGCTCTGTGCCGAGCGTCGGCCGCGTACACGCGACGCGAGAGCTCTACCGCCTATCCGCCGCGGAAGCCTCGCGCATCGAGCGACAGGTTCGTGAAGCGCTGTCCGATTGGCAGCCCTTGGCGCGCGACATCGGGATCTCGCGCCGAGAAGTGCAGACGCTCGCATCCGTCATCGACCCGACGCGGGACTGAAGCGCGTTTGCGGCTACCCGACGGGTCGCGTAAGCTCCCCCCGAATTTGTTGACCCCGTTGGGAGGGACCATGCGTCGATCAGTTTCGCTCACCGCACTCGTGTGTTTCGCCGCCGTAGGTTGTTCCTCGGACGAGTTTACGGCGTCTCCAACCGGAGGAACGGGTGGAGACGCTGGGGGCGCGGCCGGTGCGGGCGGAACCACCAGCGGAACAGGCGGGACGGGGGCGGGCGGTGCAACGGGAGGAAGCGCGGGGGCTGGAGGCCTGCCCACGAGCTGCACCAAGGACGCTGACTGTGACGACGGGCTCGCGTGCAACGGCAAGGAGACCTGTGGCTCCACGGGCTGCGTCGCGGGCACACCAATGGACTGCCAGAACCCGGACGCCGCCCACTGCGAATCTGCATGCAAGGAGAGCGCCGGCACCGGAACCTGCGTCGTGGTGGGCAAAGACGCGGATGGCGACCAGCACTTGGACGCGGCGTGTACCGCAGACACGACAGCCGATGACTGCGACGACGCGAACAAAGCGGTGTTTCCCGGCGCCAGCGAGGTCTGCGATGGGATCGACAACGACTGTAACGGCAAGGACGAGTTCGAGGAAGGAACGTCATCCCCCACGGGGAGCTCGAAGCAGCTCGCAGATGCCGCCTACTTCCCGGACGTCGCATGGTCCCCGACCGACAAGCACTATGGCGTCGTCTGGCGGGACGCTTTTGGGGGCGGGATTCAGTACGCACGCGTCACACCGGCGGGCGACATGGTCGGCTCGAAGGTGCAAGTTTCGGCTGATGACGCCGCGCCCCGCGTAGCGTGGAGCGGCTCCCACTTTGCCGTGGCGTGGAGCAGCGGAGGCAGGGTGAAGCTGAGGCGCGTGAGTCCCAACGCCACCTTCCCGGAAGCCGCGAAGCCCATCAGTGACGGCGCGTCGAAGGCGGGAGATCCCGACGTCGCCGCGACCGCGACGGGCTGGACGGTCATCTGGTCGGATGCTCGGACCAACACCCTGGGCACGCTCTACGCCCACGCTGTGGATGCCGCGGGAACCCCCACAGCCGGAGGGGACAAGCAGGTCGGCGACACGGGCGGGGCGAACAAGGCACCGGCTATCGCCAGCGGCAGTGGAGGACTGTTCGTGGCCGAGGAGCGGGGCTCGACCGCGGTCGTCAATGCGATCAAGGTGTTCGGCCTCAGCGCGAGCTTCGCTGTTTCCGGCGCCAAGGACTTGCCGACTGGTGCGAGTCCCAAACGGCCAGCCGTTGCCGCCACAGACGACGGTTGGAGCGGCGGCTGGAGCGAACCCACCGCCCTTCGCTACTACGAGCAACACGGTACGACGGCGTGCTCTCCAATCAGTGTGAGTGCGTCGGCTCCGCTACTCGGCAGCGTGGCCGCCCGAGGCAGCGCACGCCTTGCAGTCTTTGGCGAGGGCTCGAGTGTTACCGCCAAGGTGCAGCTGGTCCGATTCAAGGCCGGCTGCGTCTCCACGGCTCAGCTCAAGCTAGCGGACGTCGATATCCCGGACTGGACCGGCTTCGGTCCGCCCGTCGCGGCCTGGAGCGATCAGAGTGTGCTCGTGCTCTGGTCGGACGAGTCGACGGGCACCGCGGTACTTCACCGATGGGCCAGCGGGCCCAACCTGTGTGACGCCGTGCAGTAGCGGCCGCACGCGGTTCCGCGCTGGACCGACAAAGCCAAGCTACTTGGCGGCGACGGTCTTGGGCGGCTTCTTTTCCGGACGCTTGGGGGTGGGTGCAGGCGCCGGAGCCTTGGCGGCGGCGAGCTTTTCGTGGCGGCGGGCGCGGGAGATCTCGAGGAAGTCCCGGCCGAGCTCGTTGCCGAACTGGTCGGCGACCTCCACGCGCAGCACCCAGGGTCCGGCCTCGGCGCGCGGCGGAACTGTCGCGACCAGTGCGCCGTCCTTCCGCTCGAAGCGCACGTCTTGTCGGCGCACGCCGACGCTCACCCGCGGGACGGGCGCGATCCACGGTGGAACGCCGCCCCCGTCCGCGTCTTCGAGGCGAATGCGCACGGTGATCGGATCCCTTGGCCAGGTGGCGCCGCGCGGCGTGATCTCGATGCGCGCGCGAATGCGGCGCGGGGCCAGGCGTTGGATGGCGACGGGGCCACCGGGACGCACGCGGAAACGGACGACGGTGGGCTCGTTGCGGTACAGGCCCACTTGCCGCGCAGCCGGAACGAAGTGCGTCGCGGCGCCGTAGGTCATCTCCAGCCCGCCCGGGTTTCTGAGCTTCGCATGTTGGCCACGCACCAGGCGGATCACGCCGGCATCGTCCACGTAGGAACCCGCCGGCACGTCGATGCCGAGCACGTGGATCGGTAGCGCCAGCGGTCGGCCTTGGAAGCCGAGCTCGTCCACCGCGCGAATCACCAAGCGGTAGCGCCCGGGGGGCACGTCCGAAAAGGGGACGGTGAGCTTGGGAAAGTCCTCTTTCCGCTCGCCGATCAGCGCGCCCTTCTCGTCCTCGAAGCGAACCCGGTAGGCGTCCGCGCCGGGAACGCCGCGCCAGCTCGCGTGCTCGATGCGCACGGCGTCGGATGCCGCCACCAGCACCTGCGGGAAGCGCGCTGGCTCAGGCGGCGACAGGAGCGGTCGTTGCTCGAGATGCCCGGCGTCGATCACGGCGACGGTGCCCTGCGCGAGCGGCGAGTAGCGTCCTCCGCGCAGCGTGGAGACTTCGCCGCCGAAGCTGGCGATGGCAACGCGACCGTGAGCGTTGCTCACTCCGCCGTGGCCGCTCTGGATCATGGCGTTGGCCGCTTGCGGGGTGGCCACCAAGACAGCGCTCTTGCCCCCGGTGTAGGCGTCCACGCGCCCGCTGCGGAGCACCACGGTGTAGGTGACCGTTCGGCGCCCGTTTTCGAACATGAGCGCCTGCGCCACGGGGATCACCGTGAGCTGGGTGCCCGGCTCCGCGTGGAGCTTGGCGCCGCCGCCGAAGCAGTAGGTCGCGCCATCGGCGCCGACGACGGACAGCCCATGGTGAGCCTTTGCGCTGCCGCCGCACAGGTGAGGTCGGGAGCCGGCGCGCGCGAGGGGAGCCGCCAGGAGGAGAGCGAGTACGAGGAGTCGCGCGGTCATCAACCCTGGAAACGGTCGTTCGGCCGACGCCTTGAGTCACTTGACGGTCGTCATCCGCCCCCCGGACATCAACTCCGGCGCGTCAAAGCACTGAGCCCGCGCGCGCCAGCGTCTCAGCGATGTCCAGCATGGCGCGGACCTCGCGGCCCAGTGCGCGCACGCTCGGGCGCCCAGCGCCGGTGTGGCCGTACAGGCCCGTGAGCAGCAGCCGCGCGGGTACGTGGGCCGAAAGCGCCCGGTAGAGCTTCTCCGCTTCGCCCCACGGAATCACGTCGTCGTCCCGCCCATGGCACACCACCGCCGGACACTGAAGGCGCGGGATCGCGGGCGCGGGATCCGCGAAGCGGAGCGCGTCCCCCGCGCGATCCAGCGCGCGGCCGAGCAGGCTCTCGGCGCCGGGCACCACGCCGGTGCCGATCAGGAACAGCTCGCGCTGCTCGGCGGGCACTCGTGGCGCGAGCTCTCGAGCGAAGGGCTCGAGGCGCCCCGGCACCTTCAGCTCCATGCGCCCCCAGGTCCGGTACACCATCTCGCGCCAGGCAGCCTCGAGGTCCGTCGTGTCGCCGGTCACGTCTTCGAGCCAGGGCAGCATGTTGAGGAACAGCGCGGGTTGGTTCAACGGATCGCGAGCCAGCCGAACGTCACCGTCGGGATGCCGCATGATGCCGTCGACGCAGAAGCGGATTGCGCTCTCGAATTCGGCGTAGCCGCCGAAGGTGATCACGGCGCGCGCCGCCGGACCGAGTCGCGCCGCCACCTCCAGCGCCGGCCAGGAGCCGAAGGAAATGCTGAACAACGTGATGCGCTCGTCCGCGGGCAGCCGCTCGAGCAACGCGCGGGCCACGACCTCCAAGTCGTCGGGCGCGGAGGGCTCCACGATCAAGTCGACATATGAAGGGAGGAATGGCGTGACGACGCAAAAGCCCGCAGCCGCGAGCACGCGGCAGAAGCGGTCGAGGCGCGGGTCGTCCGGTCCGTCGAAGTGGAGCCCCGGCGCCACCAGGTACGTCCCCGCCACCGGCCGCGTCGGCCGGTACACGTAGGCCTCCAGTCGCCCGCGCTCGCCCCGGCCACGGCGCGGCCGCACGCCATTCGCGCGTCGCCCGGCGGGGGCTCCGTCGCGCACGACCCAGGTCTGCCGCACGACCCCCGGCGGCAGCTGCTGTCCCGCCCACGGCCCGAGCCAGCGAAGCAGGCGGAAGAACGAGCCATCCGGCATGGACGAGACAGATATCAGATCTTTTCCGAGAGCCGCCCGTAGCAGGCAGAAGGCAAGAAACGATCACTGCGGGAGGCCCCAAGGAGTGGGCGGGCGCCCGCGTCAGATGAGCTTCGGAGGCGACGATGGTGTCGGTACGTCGTTGGCTGAGCTCCGCACGTGCGCGTCGCGGGGTGGCAGCTGCGGTTGTGGTGTTGGCGACGGGGGGTCTGGTGCTGGCGCGCTCACCGGGGGGAGGACAAGCGCTCACCTTTGGTACCGCCGTGGGCAAGAACGCTTCCAGCTTCTCCGGACCGGGAGCCAGTGGAACGCTGGCCCTGAGTCAGACCCGGGTGCTCACCGGCGGCCAGTCGCTGTACGCCGAGCTCAAGATCCGCGGCGACGACGAAGAGCGTGCCCGAGAGCGCGCGCCCATCTCGCTGGCCATCGTGTTCGACACCTCGGGCTCCATGAGTGGCGACAAGATCGAAACGTCCAAGCGCAGCGTCGTGTCTCTCTTGCGTCAAATGCGTGCGGACGACGAGGTCGCCTTCGTGCGCTACGACGACCACTCCGAGGTGCTGCAACCGCTGGCGCGCGTGGGCGACGTGCGGGAAGAGCTCACACGTCGCGTGCAATCCCTGGAAGCCGGCGGCGGCACCAACATCCCGCCGGCCCTCGAGCGCGGTCTCAGCGCGGTGAGCGATGCCAGCGGCGGTCGCGTGCGCCGCGTGGTGCTGGTGAGCGACGGGCTCGACTCCACGCGCGATCAGGCGGAGCGCTTGGCGCGCTCGGCCCTGGACCGGCGCGTCACCATCTCGGCGCTCGGCATCGGCCTCGACTTCGACGAGAGCTACATGTCCGCCGTGGCCAACGCGGGCCGCGGCAACTTCGGCTTCGTGCGCGACGGCACGGCCCTGGCATCCTTCCTGCACAAGGAGCTGGAAGAAACCGCCAGCACGGTCGTGGAAGACGCTCGCGCCACGCTGACGCTGCCCCGCGGCATGCGCTTCGTGCAAGCCATTGGCGCCGAGACCCGCCACGCCGACGATGGCGAGGTCGAGCTGGCCCTGGGCTCGCTCTTTGCCGGGGACGAGCGCCGCATCATCGTCGAGCTGTCGACCGACGCGGAGCAGGGCGAGAGCCTCGCGCTCGGCGCCACCGTCTCCTGGCAGAAGGTCGGCGGCAGCCACACCCGCGCCAAGCTCGCGGCGCTCTCGGTGGTGGGCGACTCGCAAAAGAGCGCCGTGGCGGAGAGCCGCGATCCCGCCGTGTATGCCAGCGCCGTGAGCGCCCTGGCCAGCGTGCGGCAGCTCGCCGCCGCCGAAAGCTTCGCCCACGGAGACGAGGGCAAGGCTCAGGAGCTCCTCGACCAGAACATGGCGGCGCTCAGCGCGGCGGAGGCCGAAGCACCTGCGGAGGTCGCCGCCCAGCTCGCCCGTCAGCGTGCCGACGTGAGCGCCGCCAAGTCTGGCTTCCGCGCCGCCAAGCCCGGCAGCCCCAAGGCCAAGGCGCTCACCAAAGCCGCGACGGAAAAGAACAACAACAATCTCTCGCGCTCGGCGTTCTGACGGAGACGAACATGAAGGCACTGACGAGCATCGTGGCGGGCGGCATCGTGTTCGGGGTCCTGCCCTTGACCACACGTCTCTCGAGCGTTGCGGCCGCCACGCTGCTGGTCGCCCTGGGTGTGCTCTTGGCGCTGGCGGCGAGCGCCACGCCGAGCGCCCTCGCCGTCGCCGCCGGAGCCCTCGGCGCCTACGGCGGCGGGGTGCTGCTGGACGCCGCGCCGGCCCTCGCCGGTGCGGCGCTGGTCGGCCTCTGCTTCGCCGAGCGCAGCGTGCGCGTCCGGGAGCGCAACGCGCGCATCGTGCACGTGGTGCTGGCCCTCGCCGGGGGCGCTCTCGCCGGCTACGTGAGCACGCGCTACGCCCTGGCAGAGCCGATGGTACGCGCCGTGGTGATCGTGATCGCGGCGGTACTGGCGTCCGCGCCGCTGCTCGTCCCGGCCGACGATCCCATCGCCTTCGCCCTCGACGACATCGCTCGAGATCTCGACGGCACTGTCGCAGACGACCTGCGCGCGGGCGCGGACCTGCGGCGCAGCGTCGACGAATCCTTGCTCGATCCCGACAGCGCCAAGAGCGCGCGCCGCGCATGGAAGAGCCTGCTCTCGCTGGCGCGAGCCCGCGCGCGGCTGAGCCGAACCCCCGGGCGGCGCGTACAAGACGCCGTGGAGCGCCGCGTCGACGAGCGCATCCACGCCCACGTGGACGGCCTCACTCGCATGTACGTGGCGGCGGACGCCGCGAATGCTGCTACCCTGAGCTTGGACGATGGCGCCCTGTCGAACGTGGACGCCGCCGGGAGCTCCATGGACGAAGTCAGCAAAGCCATCGTGGACGAGGTCGCCTGACATGGGTCTCCGTCGCTACGGGATCGAACGACTCGGACGCTGGCTGTGGCCCGCGAGCTTGGGGCCGATGCTCGGCGCTTGGCTCCTGGCCTGGGCGCGCACCGCTCACGGCGGCGGCGGCGGCTGGTCGCTCTTCGGTTGGTTGGCTCTCGGCAGCGCCGTGGCCGGCGCCCTCACCGTGTCGCTCGTCGCCGTGGATTTCCTGCTGCTCCTGTTCCGGCTACGCACGCCGCCCACGGGGCGCCGCGGCTGGCTCTCGTCCGCGGCCGCGCCGCTGCCCTTCGCGCTCCTGTGGCAGTGGTTCCATCCGCCACTCTTGAGCTCCCCCGCCCGCCACGTGATCACCCTGGCAGCGCTGCTCCTGTCCACGGCCCTCATCGTGCGCCTCGTCGCGAGCCCAAAACCGGGCCGCGGCATCCGCTTCGGCTGAGCCTGCCTCCGTTTCCGAGGTCTTGTCGGTCCGCCGCGGAACCTCGCGCCCCGGACGACCGGCCCGACGAAAGAAGCTCTGTTAACGGTCGGCGCGGCACGCCCGTCTCAGGGGTATCGCGTCCCTCGCCTTCCCCCGAGACTACGCCGTCGTGCCCCCGAAGCCCCGCTCCGACGACGGACCCCTGGTGCGTGCCGCCCGCGGCGGAGACGGCGTCGCCTTCGGTCGGCTCTTCGAGCGCTACGTGAACTTGGTGCACGGCGTACTGCTGTCACGGGTGAACGCAGCAGACGCGGACGACCTGACGCAGGAGGTGTTCCTTGTCGCCTACCAGAAGCTTTCCACGCTGGCGGAGCCCGACGCCTTCGGCGGCTGGCTCTTGGCCATCGCCCGAAATCGCGCGACGGATCTGATGCGCAAACGCGTGGATGAGCACGCGCTGCCCGAAGTGCCGGTCAGCGATCCGCGGCGCGCCGAAGCGGAGCAGGTGCTGGCCGTCATCCGCACGCTGCCGGAGGCGTATCGCGAGCCCCTGGTGCTGCGCTTGGTGGAGGGCATGACGGGGCCGGAAATCGCCGCGCGCACCGGCCTCAAACCAGAGTCCGTGCGGGTGAACCTGCACCGCGGGCTGGGCCTGCTCCGAGAAAGGATGGGGAGCGATGAGTGACGACTACCTGTGGGACGGCAGCGGCGAAGTCGATCCCGTGGTCGCGGAGCTGGAGCACAAGCTCGAGGTGCTGCGCTTCTCCGGCGCGGTGCCACCGCTGCCTTCGGCCCGAGCTCGCTGGCCCTGGGTCGCCGGAGTGGCAGCGGCCGCGGGGGTCGCCGGCCTCGTTGCATCGACATGGATGACTCGGCAAACACAGATAGCCCAGGAGCCGACGCAATCGTCCAGCCAACCTGCAGCGCCAACGCTGAAGGATCCGTTTCCAACGGCAACCAGCAGCGCCGCACCAAAGAGCGAAGTCGTCGATCCGTTTCGCGACGAGCCCAAGCCTCGACCGAAGCCAAGCGCCGTGGTCGACCCCTTCAAGGGCAAGCCTGCGGCCAGTGCGTCTCGGGGCGAGGTGCTCGACCCGTTCGCCGGCCCGCGTCCCGCTACCGCCGCGGGGAATCCATCCGTCAAGCCCACTGCTTCTGGTGGCACGGTCATCGATCCATGGCGCCAGAAGCGACTGAGCCCGAGCGCGATCAGGAACACCGTCGTCCGGCAGCAGGGTGCGCTGGCAGCAGCGTGCTGGCATCCGCAAGCGCCCGCAACGGTCCGCGTCACCCTCACGATGCGAATCGCGCCGTCGGGTCGCGTGACGAGCGCGAGCGCGCCGGACCCCAAGGGCTACCCCGGTCTCGGAGCCTGTATCGCTCGACAGGCGAAGGGCCTGACTTTTCCAGCTACGGACGCGGGCGGGATGGTGCATGTACCGCTGGTATTCTCGCGTTAGCGCCAACTCCCCGAAATCTCCGGAAGTTTCGCTGAGATTGAAGAACTTGTGGTCTTCGCTCGTCGAACGATACTAGCGCGTGGGCGCCTGCCCTTTTGCGGGCGCCCCCAAGAGTAGGGAATCGGAAGATGTTGCGAACGATCGCGATCGGCATGCTGGCGGTTGGCCCCGCACTGGTGCTCGGACGCACGGCCACGCCCATCACACCGCAGGAACCACCGAGCTCGCTCGATCCCGGTGGCGGGGAAATCACCTTCACTCACGTACGCAATCGCGTCATCGCCTGCACGGCGAAAGGCGCCACCGCGTGCATCGCACAGAAGGAAGCCGCGGATGCGCGGACGGAGATCCACCTTTCTCCGGTGGCGAGCCCCCGCATCGCGGGGGAAGACCAGCGAGTGCCCGTCGACGTCAGCCTTTCTTCTGTCGGTGGAACACCCGCCACGGTCAAGCTAGGCGCCGGGACCTGGAGCCTGGAGTGGCGGGAAGCCAATCGTCACGCGAAGTTCGAGGTCATGGACGGCGATGCGGTCGCAATTCGCCTTTCCACACAGAACGGAACCTGCACGAAGGCCAAGCATGAGTGCGTGCTCAAATCGACGGCCACCGAGCGCCGCATCGAGCTCCCCAAAGAGCGGCAGCGGTAGACGGACCCCCTTGACGCCGGCTCGCGAACTACGGAGGGTCCGCGCCCCATGAGGCGGAACGGATGGATCGCGGTCGTCGCCAGCGTGAGCTTGGCGACTTGGGCTTTGACGGCATGCTCGGCGAGTGACGGCGGCGGCGGCTCTGGTGGTGGCACCAGCACTGGCGGCACCGGCGCAGCGGACGGTGGTGGCGCAACGGGCGGAACCGGTGCCACCGGTGGCAGCGGCGCAACTGGCGGCACGGGCGCGACGGGTGGCGGCGGAACGGGCGGGACCGGGGGTATGGCCGGCATGGCAGGAATGGCCGGCATGGCGGGAATGGCCGGAGCGGGCGGCGGCGGGCCGACGGTGTCGGTGTCCGGCCGTTGCCTCGAGCTGCTCACCCTCACCACCAACCCCACGCCCATCCCGGGCTTCAAGGTGTGCCTGTATCAGAAGCCCGCCGTGCCCTGCGTGACGAGCGACAGCAACGGTCTGTTCTCCTTGGTGGGCGTGCCCGCCAACTCGGAAGTGCTGCTCGAGTTCACCAAGCAGGACTACCTCGCCGTGCTGCGAACCGCCACCACGGGACCCAACGGGGTGGACGTGGGGGGTGCAGGGTATCCGAAGAACAGCGAGGCGCTGCTCTTCGCCAACGCCATTGGCTCCACCATCGACATCACCAAGGGGCAGGTCTTGCTCAGCGCCTTCCAGCAGGGCAGCAGTGGCCTCGATGGGCAGGATGGAGTGACGGCCAGTCTCTCGCCTTCCAGCGGCAAGGGGCCGTTCTACCTGAGCGCCAGCAACCTGCCGGACTTGAACCTGACCCAGACGTCGACGTCGGGCTTTGGCCTGTTCAACAACGTCGACCCCGGGACCGTCGAGATCGATCTCACGCATGGCAGCAAGAGCTGCCAGGTGCTGCCCACCGCTGCTTGGGCCGGCAGCTCGCCGAGCAAGTCCAAGGTGCCGGTGGTGGCGGGCTACCTCACCGCCGGCGCGGCCGTGGTCTGCAACTGACGAAAGCGCGCCATTCCTGAGCTAAGGGCGGGAAATTCCGAAGGATTCCCGAGGAATATTCCGCCCTCCGAGATTGTCTTCGCCGGGACGGTCGAGCTATAGCGAGACCGGGTATCGGGGAACCCTCGGAGCTACTCATGCAGGATGTCCGCGCGTTGAACGAGCTGGTCGCGAAGGAAAGCGCCTTCGTGGACGATCTGCTGGCAGAAGTCGGCAAGGTCATCGTCGGCCAGAGCTACATGATCGACCGCCTCTTGGTGGGCCTGTTGGCCGGGGGCCACGTGCTCCTGGAAGGCGTGCCCGGGCTGGCCAAGACGCTCACGGTACGCACCATCTGCGATGCCATCGAGGCGAGCTTCGCCCGCGTTCAGTTCACCCCCGACCTGTTGCCGGCGGACCTCATCGGCACCGTCATCTACAACCAGAAGACGGGAGAGTTCACCAGCAAGCTGGGGCCCATCTTCGCGAATCTGGTGTTGGCAGACGAGATCAACCGCGCGCCCGCCAAGGTGCAGAGCGCCCTGCTCGAGGCGATGCAGGAGCACCAAGTCACCGTGGGAGACAAGACCTACCCCTTGCCGGATCCCTTCGTAGTGATGGCCACCCAAAATCCCATCGAGCAGGAAGGCACCTATCCGCTGCCGGAAGCGCAGGTGGATCGCTTCATGCTGATGGTGAAGGTGGGCTATCCGTCGCGGGAAGAAGAACGAGCGGTGATGGATCGCATGACCAGCTTGGTGCCGGCCCAGGCCCGCTCCGTCACTTCGCCCGAGCAGCTCACGGACGCCCGCAAGGTCGTTCGCGAGGTGTACATGGACGACCGCGTCAAGGACTACATCGTGGACGTGGTGTTCGCCTCCCGCGACCCGGCCTCCAAGGGCATGAAGGACTTGGCGCCACTGATCGAGTACGGGGCCAGTCCCCGCGCCAGCATCGCGCTGAATCTCGCTTCCCGTGCCCACGCCTTCTTGCGCCACCGCGGCTACGTGACGCCGGAAGACGTCAAGGCCGTCGGCCCCGACGTGCTTCGCCATCGCATCGTGCTCTCCTACGAAGCAGAGGCCGAAGAAGTGACTCAGGAGGACATCGTGCGTCGGGTGTTCGAGGTCGTCGAAGTCCCCTGAGGCCGAGAGAGCCGGAGCCCGAAGAAACGTGATTCCGAAGGAGCTACTGAAAGCGCTTCGCAAGATCGAAATCACGACCAATCGGCTCGCGACGGAACAGCTCTCGGGCAACTACACCTCCGGATTCAAGGGTCAGGGCCTGGCGTTTCGCGAGGTCCGCCAGTACCAGGCGGGGGACGACGTTCGCAGCATCGATTGGAACGTGAGCGCGCGCATGAGCGACACCTACGTAAAGGTGTTCGTGGAAGAGCGCGAAATGACCGTGATGCTGGTGGTGGACCTGTCCGCCAGCGAGAAGTTCGGCACCAAGAACGCGAGCAAGTCCCGAGTGGCCGCCGAGGTATCGGCGCTGTGTGCCTTTTCGGCCATCAAGCACAACGACCGCGTGGGCTTGATCTTGGCGACGGACCAGATCGAAAAGATCGTGCCGCCCAAGAAAGGGCAGAAGCACGTGATGCGGGTGATCCGCGAGATCCTCGGTGCCCAGCCGGAGCGCACGGGGACGGATCTGACCATCGCGCTGGAAACGCTGTACAGCGTCGCACGGCGCCGAAGCGTCGCCTTCGTGGTGAGCGACTTCTTTGCCGATGGCTACGAGCGCGCGCTTTCCCTGGCGTCGGCGCGGCACGACGTGATCCCGTGCATGCTGGTGGATCCCCGCGACGAAGAGCTCCCGGACGTCGGACTCGCTCGCTTCGAGGACCTGGAAACCGGAGAAGACGTGTTGGTGGACACCGGCAGCGCCAAGGTGCGCGCTTGGTATGCCCACCAGATGCGGGCGCATCGCAAGGCGCAGGTGAAGATCTTCCGCAAGCTGGGGCTGGACCACGTGGTGATCCGCACGGACCGGAGCTACGTCCGCCCGCTGCACGATCTGTTCGCGCGCCGGGCCCGGAGGGCCCACCGGTGAGGCGCGCGGGGCTCCTCGCCGTGGCGCTGCTCGGCTTTGCGAGCGTGGCGCGGGCAGATGGCGGTGCGCCGGACGCCGGTCCCGGGAACGTGGAGCACCCGAGCTGCGTGGAGCACCTTCCGTCGGGAAAGAACCGCCCCAAGATGACGGAGAAGTTCCCGGACCACGCCCTGTCAGGACACGCGGTTCCGTTGGTCGTGGAAGTGGAGCACGGCAAGGGCGAGACGGTGCTGCCCCATGGCTTCCGGCTGCACGAGGGTGGCGACGACGAGCGAGCGCTCGCGGGCGCCGGCTTCGCGCTTCCCGATCCGGACGGCGGCGCCGGACCGAGCGTGGCGGTGAAGACCGACGGCGAGCGCGCCACCACCACGGTGACCCTCAACCTGGTGCCCTTGCCGCGTAAGCCGGGGCGCAACGACATGACGCTGCCGCCGCTGCCCGTTTCCATCGCCCGAGCGAGCGGTGAGCTGGTGACGGTGTGCACGAAGCCCCACGAGATCCGTGTCGAGGATCCGATCGCCAACACGCCGGACCCCAAGCCCAAGCCGAACCCTGACGCCCGTCGGCAGCGGGAAGTTTGGACGCTGGCGCGAGACCTCACCATCGCCACGCTCATCGCGCTGGCCGTCGGCGCCCTGGTCGCGTGGCTCATCGGGCGCTTCTTGCGGCGAGAAAAGCCGCTGCCGCCACCACCACCGCCACGCGACCCGTGGGTGGTGGCGATGGAGGAATTGCACGATCTACGGCACGCCGGCCTGATCGAGCGCGAGCGCTTCGTCGAGCACTACGACCGAGTCTCGCACATCGTGCGCAAGTACCTTGGAGATCGCTACCGCTACGACGGGCTGGAGAGCACTACTCGGGAGTCGCTCTCGGTATTGCGCCGCGTGGTTCCACCCATCACGGTGCTGGAAGAGATTGAAGCCTTCATGCGCCACGCGGATCTCGTGAAGTTCGCGCGGCTCACGCCCAGCGCGGACGAGTGCGAGACCGCGCTTTCCCGGGGCGAGGAAATCGTGTCCCGCACGATCCCCCCGATGGCCGTGCCCAAGCCTGGAGCGCCATCGTGAGCGCCAAGCAGAGATCCCCCGGTGCCCGCATCGCGATCCGCGTCGCGATCGTAATGGGCTTCGTCGTGCTCTTTGCCGGGCTCGGGATCCTGTATCCCGCCCTGGCGCGAGGCCCAGAGCTGATGAACGCCGCGTGGCATCGCCCGTGGTTCCTGCTGGGTCTCTTGCTGGTGCCCTTCGTGTTCTGGCGCGGCACCTTCGGCGAAGATCGCCGCACGCCGCGGCTGCTGCTCGGCACGGTAGCGCCCCTCACCCGCGGGCCGCAGGGTCCTCGCGTCTGGTTGCGCGACGCTCCGGGGGTGCTGCGCGCCATCGGTCTGACCCTGGCGGTGCTGGCCATGGCCCGGCCGGTCAACACCTTGAGCCCACAGACCGCGGACGAGAAGGGCATCGACATCGTGCTGGTGCTGGACCTCTCCGGCTCCATGCAGGCGGTGATGGACAACCTGCCGCCGGACTTGAAGAAATACACCTCCCGGCGGGATTCGCGCATTCGGCCCACTCGGCTGGATGCCGCCAAGGCGGTGATTCGTGACTTCATCAGCCGCCGCAAGACGGATCGCATCGGCGTGGTGGTGTTCGGCAAGGAGGCCTACGTGCTGTCGCCTCCCACGCTCGACTACCACCTGCTGGACGCGCTCGTCTCCCGCATGGAGCTCAAGCTCATCGACGGAAGCGCCACCGCCATCGGAGACGCCGTGGGCGTGTCCGTCGCCCGGCTCAGGAACTCCCACGCGGCCAGCAAGGCCGTGATCCTGCTCACGGACGGCGACAACAACTCCGGCGCGATCTCTCCGGAGTACGCCGCGCACCTGGCCAACGTGGTGGGCGCGAAGCTGTTCACCATCCAGATTGGCGACGGCGACGAAGCGGAGGTGCAAGACGGGTTCGATCTGTTCGGGCAACCGCGCTACGTCACGGTGCCCTTCCCGGTGAACCCGGAGCTGCTCAAGGACCTCGCCCAGAAGACGGGCGGTGAAACCTACGTGGCCACCGACGCCAAGGCCCTGGAAGCGAGCTTCCACGACGTGCTCGACAAGCTGGAGAAGACCCGCTTCGAGGCCAACGTGGCGAGCTTCGAAGACCTGTACCGCTTCTTCCTGCTTCCCGCGGTGCTGCTCCTGGCCCTCGACGCGCTGCTTCGGGCCCTCGTGCTGCGGAGGTTCCCGTGAAGTTCGCCTCCCCCTGGTGGCTGCTCGGCACGGGACTCGCGCTGGTGGTCGCGGCGCTGCTCATCGTGGGCGGCGTGCTCTTGGTGCGAGACATCCGGCGTTTCGGGGACGAGCACCGCGTGGAGTCTCTGCTCACCTTCCGATCGGGTGGTCGCCGCGCCTTCAAGGGCGTGCTCCTGGTATTGGCCGTGGCCCTCGCCTTCGCCGCCATGGCCGGGCCGGAGTACGGCCGCGGCACCCGCTTGATCCCCGCCACGAATCTCGACGTGGTGATCGTGCTCGACTACTCCAAGAGCATGTACGCGAGGGACGTCGCTCCTTCGCGCATCGCTCGCGCCAAGACCGAGGTGAGCCGGCTGGTGGCGGATCTCCCCGGGGCGCGCTTCGGGGCGGTGGCATTCGCGGGAGATCCCATCTCCTTCCCGCTCACCAGCGACGGCGCCGCCATCGCGCAGTTCTTCCGCCAACTATCCCCCAACGACATGCCGGTGGGCGGTACCGCGATTGCGCGGGCTCTGGAGGCCGGCCGCGAGCTGTTGGATCGCGATCCACTCAGCAAGAACCACCGCCGCGTGCTGCTGCTGGTCACCGACGGCGAAGATCTCGAGGGCGACCCGGTGAGCGTGGCGCGGGCGGCGTCGAAAGACGGCACCACCATCGACGTCGTGCAGATCGGCGGACGCACCCCGGAGCCGATCCCGGAGGTGGACGAAGCCGGAGAGGTTTCGGGCTGGCGTACGGACGACGACGGCAAGCCGCTGACGACTTCATTGACGGCCGCAGGAGAGGCGCAGCTCACGAAGATCGCGCAGGAAACGCACGGAAGCATCGTGCGCAGCGAGCGCGGCTCCACCGGCATTCGCGAGATCGCCGCCCAGCTCCGCAAGCTGATGACGGAGGAGCTGTCCGAGCGCGTGGAGACCGTCTACGCAGACGTCTACTACTACCCGCTGGGGCTCGCGATCCTGCTCTTGGTGCTGGAAACGTTCGTGTCCGAAGCGCGCCGCCGCAAGCGCGTGACGCCCACCCCGCCCCCCAAGCGGCGACCGCGACGCAAGCGCCGCGAGACACGGGCCGCAGCCCTGGGTCTGCTTTTGGCGTTCACCCTGAGCGGCGCCGGTTGCCAGGCCGTGGACTCGCTGTTCGAGCGCAACGCGCCACCGGTGGATCAAGCCATCGGCCTGCTCGACGGCGGCGCGGACGCCGCCGTCGGTCTACTGGAGCAGTATCTCCGAACCGGCCAGTGCTCGGCGGGAGGGAGCTACAGCACGGACAACGTCGCCTCCAAGCACAACGCCGGCTTCGATCTCGGCTTGGGGTTGTTCGCGCTGGCGGAGAAGTTCGGCCAGCGCTTCGGCGAGGAGGAAGCCGACGCCGGAGCAGCCCAAAACCCGGAGGACGACGAGCGCCGCAAGCAGGAAGTGGCCTGCGCGCTGAGCATCGTGGAGGCCATCGCCAAAGACCGGCAGATCCCCATCGATCTGCGGGCTCGCGCCTTGTACCTCGCGGGTAACCTCGAGTTCTTGAGCCGCGACTACCAGGCCGCGGTGGACTTCTACGATCGCGCCCTGAAGCTGATCCCCGGCCTACCCGACGACGCCGGGGACGGCATCGGCCGCGATGCAGCCTGGAACCGCGCCATCGCCCTCCGCCGTATCGAGGACGAAGAGAAGAAGAAGGACGCAGGTCAGGACAGCTCCCCCGACGCCCAGCCGGATGCGCAACCGGACGCGGGCGACGGCGGCGACGGCGGCAAGGGCGACGGCGGCGGCAAGGACTCGGGCAGCGACGGCGGCGACGACAGCGGACAGAATCAAGACCAGAGCCCCGACGCCGGCGGCAAGGATTCCGGAAGCGGACAAGACGCTTCTCCCAACGATCAGGGGGACGCGGGCACCCCACCGCCGCCCGAGCCCCAACGCCAGCCCTCGGTGAACCAAGACGAGCGCATGCTCGACATGCTCGAGCGGGCGCCCACGCTGCAGCAGGAGGCCGCGAAGAACCAAGCGCTTCAGCGCCGAGCGCTACGCGGCATGGAGGACAAGTGAGCCGCGTGCGGGTCTTCCTGACGTGCCTCGTGGCGCTGCTCGCCTGGGCCCTGCCCGCGGCAGCGGCCGGTGGCGTGTCGCTGAAGTCCCAGCTCAGCACCTCGCGACCGGAGGCCGGCGAGACCTTCACCTTCCAGCTCACGGCGCTGGTGGAGGCGGGCAACCCCATGCCCTCGGCGCCGCGCTTGGTGACTCCGCCGGGGATCACCGTCCACGGGCCATCGATCTCCACGCAGTCCCAAGTGAGCATCACCGGCGGCGGCGTGCGCCATCGCATGGGTATCACTGCGACCTGGACCTTGACGGCGCCCCGCACGGGGCGCTTTCGCATCGGTCCGCCGAGCGTGCAGCACGAAGGCCACCGGGTGAATGGTCAAGCCACCGTCGTGGAGGTGGTGCCCGCGGGCAGCGCAGGCTCTCGCCGTAGTCCGTTCAATCCCTTCGATCCCTTCGGCATGCCGGGGTTTCCGCAGATCCCCGGATTCGGCGGCGACGACGACCAAGGCGACGACGACTCGGATCGCTTCGACTTGCTGCCCCCATACCCCGACGAGCTCAAGATGAGCCGTGCGCCGGACGCCACCGCATTCCTGCGAGCAGTGGTGCACCCGACCCACGCCGTCGTCGGGCAGCAGGTCACGCTCACGATCTACGCCTACGGCCAACGCGGCGTGTTTCGCGAGACCAACACCTCGGAGCCGAGCCGCGAGGCGTTTCTGGCGCACACCTTGCTCGAGAACTCCTACGCCGAACGCATGTACCAGCTGCCCATCGACGGTCAGCTCTGGTACGCGAAGAAGGTCCGCGAGCTGGCGCTGTTTCCCATTCGCTCCGGCAAGCTGAGCATCGGTGCCATGCGCATGGGCTTCGACGGCCGCGGCTATCCGTCGCAAGGCTCCAACAAAGGGCTCGTCCGCTACAGCAATCCGCTGGAGATCACCGTCGCGGAGCCCCCGGTCGCGGGGCGTCCTCCGGGCTACAAGGTGGGGGACGTCGGGCGTTTCACGCTGACCGCGAACGTAGAGCCACGCGAGATCGTCGCGGGGGAGGCCGTCAGCGTGGTCGCCAAGCTGGAGGGCACGGGCAATTTGCCCTTCACCCTCAAGACTCCTCAGCGCCAGGCGGTGGAATGGCTCGACCCGACGACGGTGGACGACATCGACGCGCGGGGAACGACCATCGGCGGCTGGCGCAAGTTCACCTACGTGGTGCGCATCGAGGAGCCCGGCGAGGTAGAGCTGGGCGAGATCAGTCTGCCGTACTGGGATCCGGACCGAGACGCCTACGAAGTGGCACGCGCCGATCTCGGCAGCGTGAAGGTGAAGCCGAACCCCGGCGGCTACACGCCGCCCGAGCCGAAAGAGTCGGATGCCCTCGAGGGGATCGCGAAGGCGCGGACCGCGCTCGGTTCCGCGGCGGACCGACATCAACCGATCACGGATCATCCCTGGTTCTGGGGATTGCTCTTGCTCGGCCCCCTGGGGGTGGTGTTGGTCAGCGCCACGGCGCACGCCACTGGGCGCGCCCGGGAGAAGCTCGGAGAGCGCCGGGAGTCGAAGACCCGAGGGGCGTCGCGGGCAATTTCCGATGCTCGAGCCGCTCACAAGGCCGGGGATCGGGCCAAGGCGGCAACGGCGTCGGAGCGCGCAGTGCTGACGGCGATCGAAGCAGCCGTGGGGCTCAAGGCCCGCGGCGTGTTGCGCGAAGAGCTGCCGAGCACGCTGGCGGAGCACGGCGTTCCGAAAGACCTCGCCGAGGACGTGGTGGCGCTGTTGGACGACGCGGACGCCGTGCGCTTCACGGGAGCGGACGACGACGGCGCCGACTTCCCGGGCCGCGCCGAGGGGCTGATCGCGCGACTCGCCAAGGTGAAGAGCTCGAAGTGAGCCAACAGCGAAAAACCGCGATCTTTTGCGGGGCAGCGCTGCTGCTCCTCGCCGCCGCCGCCGCCGCAAAGGACGACGACCAGGCGCTGTTCCGCCAAGGCGTGGAGGCGCTCTCCCGCGGCGCCTACGACGACGCCGTGGATCACTTCGAGCTGCTCGCCGATCGCGGCTTCGTGCACCCGGACGCCAGCTTCGACCGCGGCGCCGCCTACGTCGAGCGGGCACGCTCGTCCTCCGCCGAGCCCGGAGACCTCGGCCGCGCCGCCGCCGCCTTCGCCGAGACCGTGGAGCTCAGACCGTCCGATAGCGAAGCAGAGCATGCCCTCGAAGCCGTGCGGGACGAGATCGCGCGACGGCGCGCTCGGCAAGGCTCCGATCCCATCGCCGCGCGGCCATCGCTCGGTCGCGCCATCGTCGCCTTGTTGCCGGAAGACGCGTGGGCCTGGGGCGCCGCCTTCGGTTCCATCCTGGCCACGGTCGGCCTCGCCCTGAGGCAGCTCTCGCGGGCACGGCGCCCGCGGCTCACCGGCACCACCACCGCGGCCATCGGCAGCGCCGTGCTGCTCTTGTGCGGCGGGCTCGCCTTCGCCGCTCGCCACCATCGCCTGAGCAGTCATCCCGCCGTCGTGGTCGCGCCCTCCGCGCGCCTGTTGGACGAGACCGGCAAACCCCTGGCGAAATCCGAGGTGGAGCACGACGAAATCCCCGAGGGAGCCAGCATCTGGGTGTTGGACCGCCGCGGAACCCTCGCGAAGGTGGAGTGGGGCACGGACACAGGCTGGATCTCCGCCGGCCAACTGCGGCAGCTGGCGACGCCCTGAGCGGAGCCCTGTTCCTGGGCTCGAAAATTCGATACCAGGGGAAGATGCGCAAGGATTTCACCGCGTTCGTCGCCGTCGTTGCCTGCACCGGAGCGCTTCTCGCCTGCAAGAAGGGCTCGACCGGCGAGGCCACGCCCGCCGCGTCGGCGGAGGCGCAGAAGACCCCGGGCGTGCTGTTCAGCAAGAAGGTGCCCGGCGTCGGGGCCAAGCGGACGGAAGACGCGAAGAACGAGATCGAAGTTCAGATCGAAGCCAAGCGCGCCGGCCGCGTGATCCACAGCGGCGCGTTCAAGAAGAACGAGCGTGAGAAGAAGCGCGTGGAAGTGCTCGCGGCCAACGACACGGCGGTGACCAAGGTGAAGGTCACCTATCTGGAGAAGTTCGACGCCGAAGCAGAGGGCAAGGCAGCGCTGAAGCGGAAGCCCAGCCCCGTGAGCGGCAAGAGCTACACCGTGGAAGCGGTGAACGGATCGGTGGAAGTCCACTCCGACAGCGGGGGCAGCGTGCCGAGCAAGGAGAAGAAGATCGTCGCCGACGACTTCAAGGATCTGGGCAAGCCCGACAAGTTCACCTCGTTCATCCCGAGCCGGCCGCTGCTGGACGGCGAGAAGCTGCTGGTGACGGCGGACATCGTGAGGGAGATGTTCGGTTCCAAGGACGGCGACGAGATGTCCGTCGACAGCGCGACTTTCACCTTTCGCGGCACCCGTACGGAAGGGCCGTTGACCTACGGTACCTTCGACGTGTCCTTCAAGCTGACGGCCTCGCCGAAGGATCAGGACTTAGGGATGGTGATGGATCTGGAGGGCAAGGTCACGGTGGACACGGCCACCTCATGGCCCATCGAGATGAACTTGAAGGGCCCCCTCACCATGAAGGGCAAGAGCGACAAGGCCGGGGTCGAGCTGGACGGCAAGGGCAGCATGACCGCCGGGATGACGGCACAGTACGAGTAGCCGCAGTTTCTTCGCTGTCCGGTCCCTTCATGGAAGGTGAGTGCAGTGACTGCGCGCCGCGAGCTGCAAATCGCGGGGCCGGGTGACGGTTGGCAGGTTCGACGCGGTGCGTCTGGCATTTCGGGACAGACCTGGTTGCATAATCCGCGGCAAAACGAGTGACGCGCCACGGAGCGCGAAACACGAAGGGAGCGCGTCATGACGACAGTCGACGCATTCATGCAGCAGGTCGAAGCCAAGAACCCTGGCGAAACCGAATTCCTCCAAGCGGTGCGCGAAGTCACCGAATCCGTGATGCCGGTGGTGGAGCGAAACCCCGCCTACCGGAACGCTCGCATCTTGGAGCGCATGACGGAGCCGGAACGCGTGATCATGTTCCGCGTTCCGTGGGTGGACGATCAGGGGCAGGTGCAAATCAACCGCGGCTTCCGCATCGAGATGAGCAGCGACGCCGACGACGCCAAGACGCTCGTGAAGAACGGCTGTTTGTGCATTTCCGAGGGCGCCAACATGCCGACCACGCCGGAAGGCACGGACGTGTTCCGTGAGGCTCGTGTCCTGTACGGTCCGGGCAAGGCCGCCAACGCGGGCGGCGTGGCCACCTCCGGCCTCGAGATGGCCCAGAACGCGTCCCACATGCGATGGACCCGCGAGGAGGTGGACAACCGGCTGCACATCATCATGCGGTCCATTCACGAGGATTGCGTAAAGTACGGCAAGCAAGGCGACTTCATCGATTACGTGGTCGGCGCGAACGTGGCCGGCTTCGTGAAGGTGGCGGACGCCATGCTCGACCAGGGGATCGTCTGACAGCATGACCGACAAGCCGTCGAGGCCGGCACTACCTCGCATCCGCACGCATTGGCGGGACCTTTTCCATTCGCTGATGCCTCACCGCGTGCGCGAGGTGCTGCTGGTCTCGTCGGCTTACGACGCCTTCCTGCTGGAGGAAGACGGCCCCCTCACCCGCCGGCTTTTTGCCAGCTTTTCCGAGCTGGAGCTGTCCTGGGCACCGCGCATCACCCACGCTTCCACGGCGGAGCAGGCGCTTTCCCTGCTGGAGCGGCGGCCGTTCCAGATGGTCATCATCGCCAGCTCGCTGGTGAAGACCGACGCGGCGGAGCTCGGCCGCTCCATCCGGGAACGCCATGAAGAGCTGCCTCTGGTGCTGCTCGCCTTCGACGAAGAACAGCTCACCGCGTTCCCTGGCAACACTCCGCCGAGCTGCTTCGACGAAGTGTTCCTGTGGAACGGGGACGCCGCCATCCTGATCGGTATCGTGAAGCTGGTAGAGGACCGGTTGAACGTCGAGCACGACGTGGAAACCGGTGACGTCCAGGTCATCATGGTGGTCGAAGACAGCGTCCGCACCTACTCCAACTTCCTCACGCTGCTGTACCCGGAGCTCCTGCGGCAATCTCGCTCGCTGGTCGCCGAAGGCGTGAACGAATGGCACCGTCTGCTGCGCATCCACGCCAGGCCGAAGATCCGTCTGGCAACCAGCTTCGACGAAGCGATGGCCATCTGCGATCGCTGGCACGACAACCTCATGGGCGTGATCAGCGACGTCTCCTTTCCACGAGCCGGCCGCGTAGAGCACGCTGCCGGCATCGAGCTCACCAAGCTCTTGCGCAGCCGCGAGGATCCACCACCGGTGCTGCTGCAATCGTCGGATGCGTCCATCGCCGAGCAGGCGTCCATCCTCGGCGTCTGGTTTGCTGACAAGAACGCGCCGGATTTCATGCATACGGTGCGGCGCTTCTTGCAGGAGCAGCTGGGTTTCGGGGATTTCACCTTCCTGGCACCGGACGGTACGCCCTTGGCCAAGGCCAAGAGCGTGCAGGAGATGGTGGAAGCGCTCGAGCACGTCCCGCTGGACGCGATCCTGGACCACGCTCAGAAGCACGACTTCTCTCGTTGGCTCAAGGCGCGCTCCATGTTTCAGATCGCGCGCCACACCCGGGGGGTGAGCATCACGGACTTCCGCACGCCCGAGCGCATCCGCTCCTACCTGCAGGACGTGCTGAGAGAAGCCTCGGACCACGACCAGGCCGGCGTGGTGACGGACCTGGAGGCCGGGACGCGCATCGCCAGCAATCGTTTCATCCGGCTGGGCTCCGGGTCCATCGGCGGCAAGGCGCGCAGCATCGGCTTCGTCAGCGCTCTGCTCGTGAATCGACAGCTGCTCCATCACTTTCCCAATCTGGAAATCCGCATCCCGAAGACCGTCGCCATCGGTGTCAGCGAGTTCGATCGCTTCATGGCGCGCGTGGACCTGAAGTCTTTGGAGGGGCTCGACGATCCCGCCGTTCGCCGACAGCTGATGAAAGTGCCGCTCTCCGAAGAGCTCGTGTCCGAGCTCCGCGAAGCCTGCAGCACCCTGACCGGGCCGTTGGCCGTGCGTTCCTCGAGCCTGCGGGAGGACGCACGCTTTCAACCCTTCGCCGGCGTGTACGCGACCTACATGCTGCCCAACAACCACCCCGACCCCGACGTGCGGCTGGCAGAAGTGTGCCGCGCCATCCGCGCGGTGTACGCCTCCATGTTCGCGCGCGAGGCCCGGACCTACACCGCGGGCCATCCCCACAGCGCCGAAGAAGAAAAGATGGCGGTCGTGGTGCAGCAGCTCGTGGGCCAGCAGTTCGGGGATCGCTTCTACCCACACGTTTCCGGTGTCGCGCAATCCTTCAACTACTATCCCATCGGCCCGCAGCGCTCGGACGAAGGCTTGTGCGTGATCGCCCTCGGACTCGGGCAGATGGTCGTGGGCGGCGGCCTCGGGCTCCGCTTCAGCCCGGCCCACCCCGGCGTGCTGCCGCAGTTCTCGCGTCCAGAACAGGTGCTGCGCACGACCCAGCGCAAGTTCTATGCGCTCGACTTGAGCTCACCCCTGGTCGACCTCACCGCGGACCCGTCGGGCCTCTTGCGACTGTACGATCTCGAAGCTGCCGAGAAGGATGGCACCCTCGCCCTCGCCGGCAGTGTGTACTGTGCCGAGGACGACGCCATTCGCGAAAACCTCACTTTGGCGGGACCGCGATTGATCACGTTCAACAACGTGCTGCGCTGGCGTGCGATCCCCTTGGCGGAGGCCATCGTGGAGCTGCTTGCCGCCGTGGGGCAGGCCATGGGCTCGGAGGTGGAGATCGAGTTCGCGGTGGATATGGGCGACTTCGGCCGACAGGCGCCGGAGGGCCGAACGCCGAAGGTGCCACGCCTGTACGTGCTGCAAGCACGGCCCATGGCTGGGCTCGACAACGGCCGCCTCGAGGTCGACTTCGATCGCTACGATCCGAACGAAATCATCGTGCGTACCGAGCAAGCCTTGGGCAACGGCCGCATCGACGACATCCGCGACATCGTCTACGTCAAGCGCACTGACTTGAGTAGCGTGGAAACTCGAC
This sequence comes from Polyangiaceae bacterium, assembly GCA_020633235.1. NCBI lineage: Bacteria > Pseudomonadati > Myxococcota > Polyangiales > Polyangiaceae > Polyangiaceae bacterium. Next base: position 494,949 of record JACKEA010000003.1, read on the forward strand.
GCGCGGCTCAGGATCTGCGTGAGATGGATCACTACCTGGGAAGCCACAATCGACGCTACTTGTTGATCGGCCCCGGCCGTTTTGGCTCGTCCGATCCGTCGCTCGGCATCCCGGTGGACTGGCTACACATCGCCCACTCCCGCGTGATCGTCGAGGTTCCGCTCCGGGGGGAGCTGCTCGACTCGAGCCAGGGGACCCACTTCTTCCACAACGTGACGTCAGCACGGCTCGGTTACCTCACCGCCACTCCGCAAGCGAACGCGCGAGTCGATCGGGACTTTCTCGATCGCCTGCCCGTGGTTCGTGAAACGGAGCTGGTGCGCCACGTCGAGCTCGAGCACCCACTCCGGGTGCGCTTGGACGGACGCCGGGGACGCGCCTTGGTACTGAAGCCCCGCCCGCCCTCGGACTCGATTCCCGCGTCCCTCGCCGGCCGAGCGATGTGAAACCCGAGGTTGGCAGCCAGCAACCGCTGGTTGGCAGCCGGCCGGGCGATCTACCCGGACAAACGTGATGGTGCGCATCTTGCTCGGTAGCCGGCGATGCGACTTTCGAGTGTGGGTTTCGTCGTCTTGGCACTGACGCAGCTTGCGGCGTGCAGCGGGAGCGACGAGGGTGCGGTCGCTGGCAGCACGGGCGGCAGCGGCGGAGCCGCGAGCGGCGGCAGCGGTGGATCGGGCGGCGGCGGGAGCGGTGGGGGTAGTGGGGGCGCCCCGGAACCCAAGATGTGCGAAGGCGTCGAGCTCGACACCAGCGCGCTGTCCTTCGATGGCACCGACGATGCCGTGAGCATGGGTCCTGCGTCCGCTTTGGGCCTCGCCAAGTTCACGGTCGAGGCTTGGGTTCGGCGCGACGGGCCGGGCGAAACTGCCGGCACCGGCGTCGGTGGTCTGTCGTTGGTTCCCATTGCCGGCAAGGGCCGCGGAGAGAAAGACGGCAGCAATCTCGACTGCAACTACGCCTTCGGCTTCTGGGGCGACGTCCTGGGCGCGGATTTCGAGGACATGGCGAGTGGCGCCAATCATCCCGTCAAAGGCAAGACCAAGGTCACTTGGGGCGTGTGGCATCACGTGGCCGCCACCTTCGATGGCCAGACGTTCTCCCTGTATCTGGATGGACAGTTGGACGGCACCACGGCCACGACGGCGACCCCGCGCCACGACAGCATTCAGCACTTCGGTATCGGCACGGCGTTCAACTCGACCGGCGTCGCCGCCGGGCATCTCCATGGCGCCGTGGGCGAGCTCAGAGTCTGGGACCACGCGCGAACGGAGGCGGAGCTCGCCGACGGAATGTACGACACGTCTGTTTCCGGCAGTGGCTTGGTCGGGCGCTGGGCGCTCGACTCCGACGCAGCGGACAGCGTTGGGTCGGCGACGGGGAGCATCGACGGCGCGACGTTCGTCACCCCGGGCGCGCCGCTCGGCAAGGGCGCGCCCCCCGAGCTGGACAACCCATCCCCAGCGGACGGCGCGACCGTTACCAGTGCCGGCGCCAAGCTCTCCGTGGACATCAGCGATCCGGACGGCGACGACATGTCGGTGGCGTTCCACCTGCGCGAGCTGTCCACCATGGACGACTTCAGCATCGTGGTGCTGCCGGACACGCAGTACTACACGGTGGAGGGCAAGGGCCGGGAGCACTTCTTCTACGACCAGACCAAGTGGATCATGGACAACTACGCCGGCTACGACATCGCCGGCGTGATCCACAACGGGGACATCGTGGACAAGGGCGACCTCACCTATCAGTGGACCATCGCCGACAAGGCCATGAAGGAGCTGGAGGGTGCCGTGGCGGGTTTACCCGACGGCCTGCCCTACGGCGTAGGGGTGGGCAATCACGACGAGGTGCCCAACGGCACGGCGGACGGCACCGCGAACTTCAACAAGTACTTCGGCGTCTCGCGCTTCGAAGGACGCTCCTACTACGGCGGCCACTACGGCAGTGACAACGACGAGAGCTGGTACACGTTCTCGGCCGGCGGCCTCGACTTCGTCGTCGTGAACCTGCAGTACAACACCGACCCGAGCCCCGCGGTGCTGAGCTGGGCTCGCAGCATCTTCGAACAGCACCCGGAGAGCTTCGGTATCCTGAACTCCCACTACATCGTGGGAAGTACCGGCAACTTCGGCGCCCAAGGCAAGGCCATCTACGAAGCCCTGAAGGACGTCGACAACCTGCAGCTGATGACCTGCGGACACGTGAGCGCGGAGGCGCGCCGCACGGACACCTACAAGGGGAACGTGATCCACTCCATGCTGGCGGACTACCAGGGGCGTACCAACGGCGGGAACGGCTGGATGAGGATCTGGGAGCTGGCGCCGGCCAGCAACGAGCTGACGGTGCGCACTTATTCACCCACCCTCGACAAGTTCGAGACCGACGACGACAGCGAGTTCACGCTACCCATAGACCTGCGCGGTGCGGGGGGCCCGTTCCAGGTGGTCGGGGAGGTGGCCCACGCGGCGGTGTCCGCCAACGTGGTGCTCGCGGACGTGAAGCCCGGGCGCACCTACGAATGGTACGCGACGGTCACGGACTGCGTGCACAGCGTCTCGACGCCCGTCAGCCGATTCACGACGGAGTGAAGATCGCGAGGCTCCGCTCGATGAGCCACAGGGCCGAGAGGCCGCCCATCGCGTAGCAGGCCAACGCGCGGAGTCGCGGCAGCTTGCGCGGCGTCAGCGCCATCACGGCGAAGTAGACGCCGACCAGCGTCAGCTGGCCGAGCTCGACGCCCACGTTGAACCCGAACAAAGCGCCCGCTCGCATGCCCGCCGGCAGCCCCAGCTCGAAGAGCGCGCTCGCGAAGCCCAGGCCGTGAACCAGACCGAAGCCCAGTGCCACCAACCAGGGCGCGCGATGGGTCAGGGTGGGAGCGTCGACCAGAGCTTCGCGGGCCACCAGCAACACGCTGGCGGCAATGGTCGCCTCCACCGGCGCGCTCGGGACGTGGATGACGCCTAGCACCGCGAGGGCCAAGCTGAGGGAATGCGCCAAGGTGAAGGCCGTCACCGTGAAGACGACCCGGCGCAGTGTGCGCACCACCAAGAGCAGGCCCAAGAGGAACGCGACGTGATCGAGCGCGTAGATATGCAAGACCCCCAGGCCGATCCAGGCGAGCACACCACGAGGGCGCGCGGAGGCCGGATCCACCGAGGGGTTGCTGCTGCCCACGAGCCACTCGCTGCGGGTGCCGTCCAGGCGAGTGACCTCCACGGCCACGCGCATCGTGGGAGAGTGCAGTCCCTCGAAGCGCAACGCGCCGGCAAGGTCATGGCTGCAGGTGAGCGTGGCGTCGACGAGCTCACAGCCCTCCGGGTAGCGAACCCGAACGTTCGAGTCCTCGCCTCGGCTGTCGAGGGGCGGCGTCCACGCCACGTCGAACACACCGGGCGCCGATTCCACCAGCGCGAGCACCCCCGGGCGAAAGTCGTGGGCGTGGGCAGGCAGCGCGAAGAGCCACGCCGCGAGCAGGAGCAGCAGAAACCTCATGGCTGCTTCCGGATGCGATACCGCTGCCGAAGAGCGGACACCTCGCGCGCCAGCGCCTCGTCCTTTTGCGCTCGCTGGTAGTCGTCCAGCACCTGCTGGCGAACGTCGGCGAGGGTGGGGGCCGTGGCCGCGGTCCAGCGCTCCACGCGCACCAGGTGCAGCCCGAAGCGTGACTCCCGGAGGGACCAGCTTCCGCTTTGCTGCTCGCGCAGGCCGCGCACGAACTCGTCGCCAAAGGCCGCGCGCAGGCTCTCGATGCTGCGACGGCGATAGTGGCGCCCCCCGCTGAAGCGGTCCCCAAGGCCCCCCGGGTCTGCACCTTCTCGCAGCTGGTTCAGGAGCGCGTCCGCGCGTTTCCGCGCCGTCTCGTCATTCCCTGAAATGAAGACTTGGATGAAGTCCACCTGCGCGGCCTTCGCCCATTTGTCGCGATGCTCCGCGAACCACTGCCGAAGCTCCGCTTCGGAGGGCTTCGGGAGCACCGCCTTCTTCGAAAGCACGAAGCCCATCTTGTCGGCAATGCGGGCGCGCACGCGCGGATCGTCCTGACCGAGGCCACGCTTCTTGCCCTCGCGATACAGGACCTCCTCGTCGATCCAGCGCGACACCAGCGCCGCCTTGCGTTCTTCGCTCGGTGGGTGACCGTTGGCCCGCGTGTAGGCATCGAAGAGCTCGTTCTCGAGCTCCGAGCTGACGACGATGGTCTCGTCCTTGGGGCCCGGGTGCAGCAGGTGCTCGGCGCCGAAGAGCACCACTCCGAGCAACAAGAAGTGCACTAGGGGCTCGCGCAGCAGAGCCTTCACGGTCCCGCGTCCGGCTCGGTGCCGGCGTCCGGAACCGGGCAATCCTTGCCGGTGTAGCCGGGCTCGCCCTCCGGAATGCGACACGGATGCACCCGCACGCGGCGCACCCGCGGGCTGTAGATGACCTTGCGCTTCTCTTCCTTCTCGTGGCCATCCGCAAAGCGGATCACGCGACCCACGATCACGCTCCAGCCGATCTGCCCGCTCTCTTTGACCTTCTCTTCGTCCGGCGGCACGTCCTCGTCGGGAATGAGCTCCACCGGTGGCTTCTTGGTGTCGAACTGCGCCGAACGAGTGAGGCGGACCTTCCGCCCTCCGTTGTCGCCGTACACCTTCACGGTGATGCTGGTGCCGGAGTAGCTGGTCTTGATCAGCATGCCCGCTTCGGTGTCGTTCTTGAAGATGATGTCGGGCTTGGGCCAAGACAGCGTCGCCTCGTGGCCCATCGGATAGCGGGAGAAGTAGTAGCTGTGGGGCTGGCGTTCGAGGATGTCGTAGCCACCGCGCAAGAGCGCGTTGAAGAACGTGGTGGCGAACTGACTCACGCCTCCGCCCAGGGAATCCACCATCTCGCCTTCTTCGATGGTGGGCGCGGCGACGAAGCCGTTCTTCTTCGTGCGCGGGCCCACCGCCGCGTTCAAGCTCACGATTTCCCCCGGACGAACGATGTAGCCGTCCAGGATGTCCGCGATGCGATGGATGTTGTCCACGCGCGGCTGGCAGCACGGGTGAAACGTCGTGAACTGGCTCACGAGGCCCTTGATGCGCAGCGCCAGGGCGTCCTCCGTGCTGAGCTTGGGGGGCTCGCCGCGAACCAGCGGCAGCACGCCCACGCGCGCCTTGGAGCTGGCCGCCTCGAGCACGGCATCTGCCACGCGAGTTGCCGACAAGAGGGTGCCGGGACGGCTCGGAACCACGCTGACCTTGTCGCCATCGATGGCGAAAGATGCGTCCTCGGGCGGGCGCTCACTCTCCTTGCGATAACTCGCGAGCAACCCGTCGATGGTCTTCGCGTCGAAGGTGAGCTCCAGCTGGTGACCGTCGTCGCTGATCGCGCTCACGAGCGCACGGCCGAGATCTGCACGGTGAAACGAGATCTTCGCGTCACCCTCCAGGCTCACCAGCGTGACGTCCCCGGAGAGCAGCTCGGAAGCACGGCGCGCGGCGGCCTTGACCGCACCGTCCGCCGTCGAGGGCGCGGCTTCTTCCAGAGGCAGCTCCACGGCGGTACGGGTCAGGCGCTTGGCCTGAGCCAGTACCAGCTCCGCGCCCTGGTCGCGGCTCACCCGGTGGCCCGAGCGCGGCAGCTCGGCCTGCACCCGGCTTCCGTCGAAGCGTACGCGACCGGCAAAGGGCAGGTCGTCCACCGCACGCGCCTCCACGCCGGCAATGGCGTCCGTCAGCGCCGCGTCGCTCACGTTGGCGCTGAGCTCCAGACGATTCGCCTTCACCCAGCCGGCGAGCCACCAGCCGAGCTGCGACGGGAGCGACGTGTTTCGCCCGACGGCGAAGGCCCGCTCCACGGTGGCGTCCACGTCCACGGCGAAGCCAAAGGACTTGGGACTGATCTCGTACAGCTTGCCGCGTACCTTGACCGGAACCGGCAGGGAACCGAGGCGCGCACCGAGCTCGCGCACTCGCTCTTTCGCTTGGTTCTTCGTCAATCCGGAAAGCGCCAGATCCCCGACCCACACGCCGCGCAAGATCTCGTTTTCTGACAGCGCACGATCCAAAGCGAAAGCGACGACTACCAACAGCAAAGGCGCGAGGGCCAGCAGCAGCCACCGCCGCCGGCGGCGTGCAGTTTGCATCGGCGAGCCGCCGCTTTGGGGGCTCGCGTGGCTGCTGGGGATTTCCGGGTCCATGACGCTCGGCAGCGTGTCTTAACCCGGCGCGCCTCGGGCACAAGCGTCATCGTGCGGGGAAAAAAGCCGCGAAGTTCCGGCGGGCCGTGCTAAGAATTTCCAGGTGTGGGTTCGTAGATCCGCCATCCGTCCGGTCCCCCCTTATGCGCGCGTCCCGATGCACGCCCTCGACGCCGTGCGCGAGAGCTTGGCAGAGGACGACGACGAAGCGCGAGAGCAACTGGACGACGCCTTCGAGCGCTTCGAGCGTACGCAGCCGGCGCTGGCCGCCCACGTGGCGGAGACCCTGGGCAAGCCGCTGGACGAGACGGCGCTGGCCCTCGGCTATTTCCTGGCTCTGGCCGTGTGGCTGGCGTTCGAGCAAATGCACGGCGAGCACATGGAAGAAATCCAGGAACAGGAGCTGTCCGCCACGGACGAGCTCCTGACGCTGGACGAAGAGCTCCGCCGGGCGGACCCCGCCGAGGCGCTGGACAGCGACGACGTGATCGCGATGGAGCAGCCCTACCTGCTCGAGTTCGTGCACGAGCACGTGGACGCCACGCTCGAAGCCCACGCCGAAGAAGTGGACGTGGACGACGTCCACGTCGTGTACCGCACGGTCTTGATCGAGATCCTGGCGCTCTCCTACGCCGTGCAGCGCCCCAGCGGCTACCCGGTCGCCAAGACCGAGCTCTTGGCGTAGTCCCGCCGCCCGCTCCGGGCTTGGTTCCGCGGCGGAACAACAACAGGCGCGAGCAGCGCAATTTTCCACCCGCTCTGGCATCGGTCGCTCATGATGGAGATTTGCCGTAAGCTCCGCGCGCTTTCGCCGGAGGCTTGCTCATGAAATCGCTCACCACTCTTTCCACGATCTCCACCCTCACGCTGCTCGGCGTGCTGGCCGCCTGCGGCGGCTCCACCGACATCGACTTCCAAGGCTATGACGGCGGCACGACCGGCGGCAGCTCCGGCTTTGGCGGCAGCATTGGGGGAACCGGCGGAGGAATCACGGACGGGGGCTCCAGCGGCGTCGGAGCGAGTGGCGGAAGCGGCGGCTCCACCGGCGGCGCGGGCGGCTCTACCGGCGGCGCGGGCGGCTCCACCGGTGGCGCGGGGGGCGCCGGCGGCACGGGCGTGGTGTGCGGCGGCGTCGCGTGTCCGCCACCCAACGTCCCCATCGGGCAGGTCGACTCCTGCTGCGTCAACGACAAGTGCGGCATCTCCAGCAGCTTGATCGGCGGCCAGTGCATCGAGCTCGGCCAAGACGGCAAGCTGGATCCGACCTGTCCGCAGCAAACGATCCAAGGCTTCACCCTCGACGGCTGCTGCAAGCCCAGCGGAATGTGCGGCGTGCTCGACACCTTCATCGGCCTCGGCTGCGTGGATCCGAGCCAGTTCGGCGGTCCTCCGTCTCAGCCCTGCGGCGGCGGCGGAACTGGCGGCACCGGGGGCACCGGGGGCACTGGCGGCACCGGGGGCATGGCGGGAAGCGGCGGAACGGCGGGGAATGCCGGCACCACCTGCGGCATCACCAATCCGGACGTGTGCAACACCGGCGAGAAGTGCTGCGTGCTCGACCCCGGTCTCGACTACTGCGCCGCCACCAACACACCCTGCGCGTGCACCAGCCCGAACTGCGACACGCTGCCGGTGACCTGCGACGGCCCCGAGGATTGCCCCGGACAGATTTGCTGCGGCACCTTCAGCTTCCAGCAGAACCGCTACACGTCGGTGAAGTGCGAGAACAGCTGCGGCGGCCCCAACAAGCGCGAGATCTGTCACCCCGGACAGATCTGCATGAATCCGAACCAGACCTGCTCGCAGTCACCGGGACTGCCGTCCAATCTCAATCGCTGCAACTGACGGCGGTCAGGACGATTCGCGCGCGCGCTGCGCCTCGGCGAGGCGCTCGTGAATGATCGCGCGCAGCGCCTGCAAGTCGTAGCGTGCCGGACGGATGTCCTCCGTCTGGTGCGCCACTTCGCGCATGATGGCGTCAGCGTGCTCGCGAGGCTTCTCGGGGACCTTGAGGGCGTCCCCCAGCTTGGCCAACGCTGCCGTCTCGGTGTCGCTGACTTCGCCGTCCAGCCAGGTCATCCAAGAGGCCACGGCATAGACGAAGAGCCGATCCTCCTTGGAGAGGCCTCGCCGCTCGATCTCGCCGATGTCCACCGGGTTCTTGGTGGCCTCCTCGATCTCGGCGATTTCGTCGAGCTCGAGCCCGGCCTCGATGGCGGTCTTGACGATGGCGTCGGCCTCATCCGCGTCCAAGTTCCCATCGGCCCAGCCGATGGCCGCCAGCGCGATGAACACGTCCCGACCCAGCCGCTGCTCTTCCGTCATGTTTTCGGCTTCTACCACAGCTATGAGGCGTGGAGAATTGACGCCAAACGCGACGAAATCACATAACATCCTCTCAAAATGCCAATGCTTTCCCGTCGAACCGTTCGTGGTGCTTTGGGGGCGGTCACCGCAATGATGCTCGCGGCAAGTGTGGCGAGCGCGGCCGGCGCCGACGATCGCGCGAAGAAGCTCAGCCGTCAGGCGATGGAAGAGGACTACCTCGCCACCAACATGGACGCGGCGCTCGCGAAGCTGCAGAAGGCGATCAAGACCTGCGGCAAGGACAAGTGCCAATCCGCCACGCTGGCCGAGCTGTACGGAAGCCTCGGCACCGTGTACGCGGCCGGTCTCGCCAAACCGAGCGACGCCGTCGACGCGTTCAAGAAGATGTTGGAAGCCGATCCGAGCGCCAAGCCCGACAGCGCCTATCTCACGGGCGACGTGCAAAAGGCGTTCGACGAAGCCAAGGCGGCGACGCAGCCCGCGACGCCCACCGGACCCCAGGCGCCTCCGGTGGAAGTCTTGGAAGAGAAGCCCTGGGCAGAGCAGGCGACCTACCACTCCATCCCGGTATACGTGGAACCGCCGGAGGGCACCGAGCCTGCCAGCGTCACGGTGCGCTATCGCATGCCCGGCTCCGAGGACTGGCGGGAAGTGAAGCTCTCCAAGATGGGCGACGGCTTCGGCGGCTACATCCCCTGCACCGCTACCGAGAAGCCGGGAAAGCTCGCCTACTTCGTCACCGCCTTCGACGTGAACCTGGATCGCATCGCCAGCGCCGGCTCCGCCGCCGAGCCTCGCGTGGTGGAGATCAAGGCGTCCATCAGCGGCCGCCAGCCTTCCCTGCCGGGCAAGGTGCCGCCCTCGGCATGTCCCCGACCCCAGGAACGCCTATCCTGCGAGACGAACGACGACTGCCCGGGGTCCCAGGAGTGCGTGAACCTCTCCTGCGTGGACTCTGCGACGGTGAGCCACCCGGAAAAGGAGGCCGAGGCCAAGCGCAAGCGCAACTGGTTCTCACTCTCCTTCTCCCCGGACCTGACGGTGGTGTCGTCCACCAGTGACGCCTGCAGCGCGGAGGCTCAGAAGGACGGCAAGCTGTCGTGCTTCTTCGCCGGCGGCGTGCCCTACACCGGAACACCGGTTCCCAGCGGCACCTCCAACAGCCTGAACGGCGGCATGGGCGTTGGCACCATGCGAGTCATGGCCGGCTACGACCGCGTGCTGGGCACTCGCATGACTCTGGGCACGCGCGTCGGGTTCGCGTTCTTGGGTCGACCGGAGAAAGACGGCAAGACGTTCCTGCCCATCCACGCCGAGGCACGCTTCGCCTTCTACTTCAACAAGGATCCGTTCAAGGAAAAAGGCGTGCGGCCCTACATCTTCGCCAACGGCGGCGTGGGCGAGGCCAATGCCCGGGTCAGCACCACCGTCGTGGACGACGATGGCTCCGGAGACGACAAGCAGTACAAGCTGGACGTGTACCAGAAGGCGGGGCCCGCCTTCGGCGGTGCCGGCGTCGGACTGCAGTACGCGGTCTCTCCAGAGGCAGCGATGGTGGTGGAAGTCGCGGGACGGGCGATGTTCCCCGCTTTCGCTCCGGTCGTTGCGCCCACTCTCGGATTTGCATACGGGATCTAAGCTCTCCACACATGGAACTCATCGCAGACTCGACCCTCCCCTTCCCGCTCGAGCGGGTGTTCTCCGTCTATCGCGATCAGCTCGTCGATCTGGTCGAGTTCTTGCCGAACGTGCGCCGAATCGAGATCAAGGAGCACGAGGAGAACGGAGACATCGTACGCTACGTCAACGAGTGGCACGGCGGCGGGGAGATCCCCTCGGCCGCGCGCGTGGTGCTCAGCGAGTCCATGCTCTCCTGGATGGACTACGCGACCTGGAACGCCAAGGATCACACCTGCGAGTGGCGCATCCAGACCCACTCCTTCAAGGAAGCCGTGTCCTGCGCCGGCAAGAACCGCTTCGTCGAGGTCGAGGGCGGCACCCGTCTCGAGATCCGCGGCGAAATCTTGATCGACGCCACCAAGATCAAGGGCGTCCCACGCCTGTTGAGCAAGAGCGTGAGCAAGACCGTGGAAGACTTTTTGGTGAAGAAGATCACGCCCAATCTGCTCAGCGTGAGCCAGGGCCTCGAGCGCTACCTGGAAAAACACCCATGACGGTGGAGGTGCTGTATTTCGCCGCGGTCCGCGATCTCGTGGGCAAGGGCGAAGAGCGCCTCACGCTTCCGGAAGGCATGCGCACCCTCTCGGATCTGGTGGCACACATCCAGAGCGTGCATCCGGAGCTCCTCGGACGACTCACGGGAGTGCGCTTCGCCATCGACGAAGAGTTCGCGAACCTGGACGCGGCGCTTCACCCGGACGCCGTGGTGGCCGTGATTCCGCCGGTCGCGGGCGGCTGATTCCGCTATGCTCCGCGCGGCGTGACGCGCGGCTATCGAATCGGAGCGGACGAGAACGGCCTGGGCGCTCGGCTCGGCCCCATGATCGTCACTGCAGTGCTCGCGGAGGTGAGCGACACCGGGACGCGCACGCTGACGCACAAGCTCCGCGGCCGCATCGCGGAAGATCTGGACGACTCCAAGCGGCTGGTGGCCCACGGCAACGTGGCCCTCGGTGAAGCTTGGGCGCGAGCCGTTGGGGGGCTGGATGCCGAATCGCCGCGGGACCTCCTTTCGCGCATCAGCCTCGAGGGAGAAGCTGCCCTGCGAGCTCCCTGCCCCAAGCACGTGGAGCAGCAGTGCTGGTCGGTGGAGGGCGAGCGCTTCGTGGCAGACGCCGACTTGCTCGCCCGCACACGAGGTCACGTCGCCACCCTGGAAAAGCGCGGCGTGCGACTGCTCGGGGTACGCACCAGCGTGCTCTGCACCCAGCGCCTGAACGACGAGCGGGAGCGGGGCCACAATCGCTTCGTCGCCGATCTGCACGCGATGGAGCGCCTGATCCTCGCCCTGCGGGAGCAGGCGGGAAGTGACGTCTCGGCGGTGTGCGGCAAGGTCGGCGGCATCGCCGACTACTCACGCTTCTTCGGACCGCTCTCCAACAGGCTCCACGCGGTGCTCGAACAGAAGCGCGAGAAGAGCGCGTATCGCTTTCCGGGCCTGGGCGAGGTCTGCTTCCTGCGCGACGCGGACGCCAGCGATCCGCTGGTCATGCTCGCGTCCCTGGTGGGCAAGTGGGTGCGGGAGCTTCTCATGGACCGCATCGTGCGCTTCTACGATCCCGAGGCCGCGCCCAGCGGCTACAACGATCCCGTGACGGCGCGCTTCGTCGACGCCACGAAGCTCTCGCGCAAGCGCCGCAAGGTCCCCATCGGCTGCTTCGAGCGCGCGCGCGACGGCGATGGCTGAAGATCGCATCCTGGAAGGGCCCCTCGCGCGCACCGTGGCGCGCTTCGGAACGCCGTTGGCCTTGGGCATGGGACTGCAAACCACCTTCAACCTGGTGGACGCCTATCTCATCGCGCGCCTGGGACCCGAGGTGGCCGGACCGGCGCTGGGCGCCATCGGTATCTGCGATCAGCTCGCCGCCCTGGGTACCATCGTGAGCTACGGCCTGTCCGTCGCCACCGCGGCGATCATGAGCCGGCGTTGGGGTCAAGGCGACGAAGCCGGCGCGCGCAAGGTGGCGTGGCAGTCGTTGCTCCTGGTGCTCGGCCTCTCGGCGCTGTTCGGAATCGTGGGCGGCTTTGGTGCCCACGTGCTGATGGCGGACGTGGTGGGCGCCAAGGGCGAGGTGGCCGAGCTCGGCACGCGCTACCTACGGGTGATGGTGGGCGGCAGCTTCACCATCTTCCTGCTCCTGCATCTGACCACGATTCAACGCGCCCTCGGCAGCAGCAAGACTCCGGTGAGCATGTTGATCACCGCCAACGCCGTGAACCTCGTGCTCGCGGTGCTCCTGGTCTACGGCCCCGGGGAAGCGCCACCGGTGTTCGCCTGGGCGCCGCCCGTCGCTCGTGCCCTCGGGTTGCCGCGCATGGAGCTGATGGGCGCCGCGTGGGCCACCATCATCGCCCGGCTGATCGTGCTCGTGCCGCTGGTGGTCATCATCGTGCGGCGCTTCGGGCTCTTTCTCGGAGACTCTCGCGCTCGTCCGGAGAAGAAGACGCTGGCGTCCATTTGGCGTATCGGTTGGCCGTCGAGCGCGCAGCTGGTGGTGCGCATCACGGCCATGCTGTTCGTACATTCGCTGGTGGCCCGCGCCTTCACCACGCCGGAAGATCAGTCTGCCACCACGGCCCTCGGCATCGTGTTCCGTCTGGAAACCATGGCGCTGTTCATCGGTCTCGGCTGGGGCAGCGCTGCGCAGACCTTCATGGGTCAGAACCTGGGTGCCGACAAGAAACACCGCGCGAAGCTCTCGGGCTGGTACGCCGCCGCCTACAACGCCGCGATGATGGCGCTCCTGGCCGTGGCCTACCGCGTGTACGGCCACGAGATCATCGCCTTCTTCGACGCCGCGCCGGCCACCGTCGCCGACGGCCAGAGCTACATGCAGTGGGTGGGCCCCTCCTACGTGGGCCTCGGTCTCGGCATCGTGCTCGGCTCCGCGATCCAGGGCGCCGGCGCCACGCGGCAGACGCTGCTCCTCGACTCCCTGGTGGTGTTCGTGTTCCAGATCCCCGTCAGCCTGTTGGTCGTCGGCGTGCTCGACTTGGGCATCGAACGGCTGTGGCAAGTGGTGGCCGTCACCTACTTCGCCTTTGCCATCACCTACGTCGTGGCCTACCGCCGCGGCTCGTTCCTGGGCACCGTCATCCCCTGACCGCGCGCCGAGGCAGACCGACCAGAGCCTCCCGTCTTCTTTTGTTGGTGCGGCGCGATGCCCGTCAGTACGCGATCCAGTCGAGGACGCGCCCTGCGATCAGTGCGGCCGCGGCCTCGCGTTCGCCCACCACGCGGGCGGCAGGGCCCGGGCGCAGGGCGCGGATGCGCGCCAAGGCCTGATCCAAGGTGAGCTGCTCGCGAGCGAGCTCCGGCACCAGCCTGAGGGAGCTCGGCGCGGTGCCGATCTCGTCGCGGTCCTGGGTTTCCGCGTGGCGCGCACCGGGAGCAATGTGCGTATCTCCAGCCGGGAGCAGCGAGCGCGGTTTGCCGCGGGACGCGACGATGGCGCCGGCCATCATCGGGCTCGCGAGATCCAGGTCCAGCGGGAACTCGACGTGCCCGGGCGCGGTGCCGCGATACAGCGTGACGTTGCCGCGCGGCCACCCGCAGATGGCGGCGACGCGATCGCGGCCCTGATCGCGAATGGCCCGGAACACGTGAACGCCCTCCACGTAGCCGAGGCCGATCAGCGTGTCGCCCAGGCGTCCGCCGGTGCGAGCGATGACGCCCAGGGCGTCGTCGACTTGCTCGCGGGTCAGGGCGCCACGACGCACCAGGTACTCTCCGAGCAGCTCCGCCTTGTCCGAAGACGCCACGTGAGCGAGGCGCCCTTCTGCCAGGTAGATCTCCTTGCGCTGCACCGAGCCCGTGCGGTCCCGTCGCTCGACGAACAGCACGCCGGATTCCCGTCGGTTTCGCATGCGAGCCAGGATCTCCAGCATGCTCGTCTCGCGCAGCAGCGCCTGGAAATCGGGGATGCCGGGCTCGAACAGCTGCCCGGTGGTGGCCGTGGTGCTCGGCAACAGGTGACGCGCGAGATCTTCGATCTCGCGGATACGGCGGAAGTCCGCCCCCATCAACGAGACCTGATCGTCCGCCGTCAGATCACCGGTGGCGATCATCTCCAGGAGCTTGGCGAAGGGCAGGTCGTCCAGGCGCCGGCCGTCGGCGCGGACTACTCGGCTCAGCGTCTCGTTCGCCGGCTTGGGCGCGGGCAGCGTGGCCAAGCTGGGCGTGGAGCTCTTGATGCGCACCGCGCGCATGCGCTCGACGGAATCTCTGATCTTGGTGTGGAGCTTCTCCGCCAAGCGCTTGCCGTCGCGCGCTCCGCTCACCCACTCGCATAGCTCTTGCCGCAAGGTCTCGGCGTCCGGCTGCTCGAACGGCGCGAGCGCGGCGCTCAGCTCTTCTGCAGTGGAGTAGCGCGCGTCGGGATCGCGAGACAGCGCGCGTTCGCAAACCTCGAACAGCCCCGGCGGCAAGCTGCCGGCCCGACGCCGGAGAGGTTCGATGTTCAAGTCTCGGATGGCGAGCAACACGGCGAGCTGTCCGCTGCCCGGAAAGATCCGCTCGCCGATCAGGAGCTCGCCGAGGATCACCGCCAGCGCGAAGAGATCCGCCCGATGATCGAAGGGCTCGCCTGCGATCTGCTCCGGCGAGAGGTAGGCGAACTTGCCCTTCAGGCCCGCCTGGTGCGACGGCGCGCGCGCGTGCTCGCTCACACGGGCGATGCCAAAGTCGCCGAGCTTCACGTCGCCGCTGGTGGACAGGTACACGTTCGAGGGCGTCACGTCCCGATGCACGATGCCGAGCAGCTGACCACCGGCGCTCGTGGCCGTGTGGACCGCCGAGAGCGCCGCGGCGACGCGGCGCACGATGTAGACCGCGAGGCCGGGGGACAGGCGCGACTGCTCCGCCTCCGCGTGGCGGATCAGACGAAAGAGGTCGACCCCTTCCACGTACTCCATGGCCAGGAACGGCTCGTTGCCGACCATTCCGGCGCCGTACACCGCCACCACGTTCTCGTGATGGACTGCGCGGTGGAGCTCGGCTTCGCGCTCCAGGAGCCCGAAGTCCTCTTCGTGCTCGCGGGCCGTGGGCAGCAGACGTTTGACCACCAGCTCCGCTGCGGGATGGTTGCCGATCTTGGGATGCGCGAGAAACACCTCCGCGCTCCCGCCGACGGCGAGGCGCCGAACGAGCAGGAACGGACCAAACGGCCCTTCGGGTCCTGTCGAGCCTCGGGACACGACGGGACATTATGCCGGCAGCAGTGGGCAACGGGCCAGCGCCGTACGGAATTGCCAATCGAGGCGTATTTGTCCCGGTTTTCTCGCAGGAGCGGCTGGCCGAATCCCGGGTCGTGATTTATGACCCAAGGCCGACATGCGTCTCGCCGCCCGGAACCTGCCTCTATTCTTTGCCGTCGTCGTGTGCGCGGCGCTGCTGGCCGGAGGCTCCTGCAAGAGGAGCGGCGCGCCGGCCGCCGCTCCTCCGAAGTCCCCCTCCCTCCGGGTGTACGTGCTCTCCAGCGTGGCCGGCGCCCTCGAGCCCTGCGGCTGCGTGAAGGACATGCTCGGCGGCATCGACCACGCTGCAGCCCTGGTCGCCAAGACCCAAAGCGCCGCGCCCGCGCACTTGGTGGTGTCCGCCGGGCCATTGCTGTTCATGGATCCCAGCATCCCGGAAGATCAGCGCACCCAAGACCTGTGGAAAGCGAAAGCCATCGCCCAGTCCGTCGCCGACATGGGCCTCGACGCCTGGACTCCCGGCGCGAACGACTGGGCGCTGGGCGCGGACCAGCTCGAGACGCTCGACAAGGAAACCAAGGCCGCGCTGTTGGCGGCCAACCTCTCCGGCAAGACGGCGGACGCCCAGCCCACGCGCGTGGTGGAATCCGGCGGCTTCAAGGTCGGCATCGCTGGCGTGAGCGTGCCCAAGGCTGCCGGCGTGGAGCCCGACGGCGTGAAGAGCAGCGATCCCGTCGCGGCGCTCGAGCGCGCCAAGAAGTCCCTCGACGAGCAGGGCGCGCAGATCCGCATCGCGCTCCTTTCCGTACCCCGCGGCGAAGCACTGCGCCTGGCGGAGAAGGTGAGCGGCTATCAGCTGCTGGTCGTCGGAAAGCCGTTCGACCGCGGACACGGGAACGACGGCCCCACGCCACCGGTGCTGGTGGGCGACACGCTGGTGGTACAGCCGCCCAACCATCTGCAGGCCGTCGCGGTGGTGGATCTGTTCGTACGGGACCAGAGCTTCGACTTCAAGGACGGCTCGGGCCTCGAGAACTCCGAACGGCGGCAGAGCCTCGAGGGCCGCATCGAAGAGCTCACTCGTCGCATCGCGGAGTGGGAGAAGCAGGGCAACGTCAAGGCGGCGGATCTGAAGGCCCGCAAGGCCGATCTGGAGCGCATGAAGAGCGAGCTAATGAAGATCGCCGCGCCCAAGGTGCCCGAAAAGGGCAGCTTCTTCCGCTACTCCCTCGAGAACGTGCGGGAGAAGGCGGGGGAGGATCCCGCGGTCAAGAAGCGGATGGATGCCTATTACCGCCAGGTGAACGAGCACAACAAGGAGGCCTTCAAGGACCGCCTGCCGGAGCCCGTGGCCAAGGACCTGAGCGGCTACGTGGGCGTGGAGGTCTGTAGCTCGTGCCACACCAAGGAGCGCGCGTTTTGGAACAAGACGCGACACGCCGGCGCCTACGCCACCTTGGTGAAGCAGTACAAGGAGTACAACCTGGAGTGCGTCGACTGTCACGTGACGGGCTATGACAAACCCGGAGGCTCCACCGTGACCCACACGGACAAGCTCCAGAACGTGCAGTGCGAGGTGTGCCACGGGCCGGGCTCGAGGCACGTGGACGATCCCAAGAACCCCGAGCTCATCCGCGCGGCGCCGGACAAGAGCCTGTGCGCCGGGACCTGTCATCATCCGCCCCACGTGATGTCGGACTGGAGCGTGGACGAAGCGTGGAAGCACATCATCGGCCCCGGACACGGGAAGTAGAGGGGAACGCATGCAGACGGACGTGGTGAAGACGGGGCAGTCCGTGTTGAACGCCAAGCTGTTCGACATCGGCAACACGCCCATCAGCCTGATGACCCTGGCGACCATGATCCTGGTCGTCTTCGCTGCCTATCTGCTGTCGCGGATCCTCCAAGCCACGGCCAAGCGCGCGCTCAAGCGCCGTGGCCTGTCGGTGGACAGCGGAGGCCTCGGCGTCGTCGGCCGCCTGATGCACTACGCCATCATGCTGGTGGGCGTGGGCGTGGCGCTGCAAACCGGGGGCATCGCGCTGGGAGCACTGTTCGCCGCGGGCGCCGTGTTCGCCGTGGGTTTCGGCTTCGCGATGCAGAACATCGCGCAGAATTTCGTTTCCGGCGTGATCTTGCTGGTGGAGCGCACCATCAAACCCGGAGACATCATCGAGGTGAACGACACCATGGTGCGCGTGGAATCCATGGGTATCCGCGCCACCCTGGCGCGGACGTTGGACGAAGAAGATCTGATCGTCCCGAACTCCGCGCTGGTGCAGGGCACCGTCAAGAACTTCTCCCTGCGGGACGCCGTGTACCGCCTGCGCGTGCCGGTGGGAGTGACCTACTCCTCGGACATGGCCCAGGTGCGCCGCGTGCTGGAAGGCGTGGGCGAGAGCTTCGCGCGCCGGGACGCGACCTTCGCGCCGCAGGTCATGTTGACGGACTTCGGCGCCAGCAGCGTGGATTGGGAGATCTCGGTGTGGATCAAGGACCCGTGGACGCGCCGGCAGGTGGCCGGGCAGCTGCGCGAGGCCGTGTGGAACGCGCTCAAGAAGGAAGACATCGTCATCGCCTTCCCGCAGATGGACGTGCACCTCGATCCGCCCGTGATGGCTTCCCTCAGCCAGCTCGCCGGGCAGCGCGCGCTCTCGTCCTGACGGGGCGCGACGGGGCTCGCGCCGCCCCAACAAAAAGAAGACTCCCCAGAATGTTGTCGGTCCGCCGCGAGCCCGTCGCGGTCAGGGGCTCGGCGCGAACGGCAGGATCGTCTTCAGATCCTCGTCGTTGAACTTGAGCTGCAAGCCGAGGAAGTAGTCGCGCCGCGTGGGGCTCAAGATGTCGTCCACGCCCGCCAGGAGCCACAGGCGGGAAACGAACTCGTAGCCGAGGGACACGCGCCAGCGCGGCAGCACGACCTCACCAAAGCCGAACAGGTCTTGCCGGAGCTCGAAGCGATCGTCGAACAAGAGCGTGTCGAGGCCGACGCCGCCGGTGGACTCCTTGATACCGAAGCGCCCCACGAACGGCCCCATGCGCTGGGCAAACTGCAGCGAGAAGCGGAACGCGTTGGTGGTGACGGTGCGCACCTCGCGGTAGTGCGGCGGATCGTTCGGGTTGGTGGTGTCGACGTCGATCTGCTCGAAGCGCGTGAGGCCGCGCGGGTCGTTGACGATCTCGATGCTGTAGTACTTGTCCTCCCGTGGCTGGAGCCGGAGCTCCACGTAGCTCTTCACGGTGCTGGACAGGAACTGGTAGTCGGTGCGCAGAGCCACGATGGTCTGCAGCCGCGAGATGCCGCCGACGAAGTCGCCGACGTTCTCCGCCACCCCTTCCACCTCGTTGATGAGCTTGTCGTCCTTGGTCAGGCGGCCCAGGGTGCCTTCCCCGCGCTCGATGCGGCCGCTCACCTTGTCGATGTTGGAAAGCGCGCTCTCCAGGCTGCTACTGGCGCGATTGACCTTGTCGATGACCTGCCGAACCTCACCGGCGTCCGCTTCGCCCTTCTCGCCCTTGGCCAGGAGCTGGCGCACCTCTTTGGTGGTGACGCGGACGTTCTCCAGAATGCGATCGATCTGCGGCTCGCCCTTGGCAGTGATGGTCTCGACGTTGGTGAGGATGTTCTTGATGGACTGGCGGTTCTCACGAACCGTCTTGTTCAAGGCGTCCGTCACGTCCGCCAGGTTCTGAAGCGTGTCCTTGAGGTTCTCCTCGCCCTTCTTGGTGCCGATGGACCCGGCCAAGCTGTCCGCGACCTTCTTCACCTGCTTGGCGATGTCGGACACGTCCTTCAGGATCTCGTCCGTGGTGGCCGCTTCCACCACGGTCTGGATGCGATCTCCGTCTTCCAGCTGTGGCTTGCCCTCCGTGCCCGGCGCCAGGCTGAGGAAGTACTCGCCAAGCAAGCTGGAGGCGACCTTGGAGACGGCGGCGTCCTCGTACAGCGGAACGTCCGGACGGACGCGAATGTCGACGCGCGCCTTGCCGTCTTGCAGGCGGATGCTCTCCACCTGGCCCACGGGGATGCCGGCGATCTTGACCTGAGAGTTCTTGGCTACACCGGTGGCGTCCTTCATCAACGCGTACACGACGTAGCCGTCCCGACCCGCGGCCTTCTTGGCCACGAATTGGTAGATCAGGATGGCGGCAACCGTGGTGACGACCGCGAAAACCCCGACCTTCGCTGCAGTCGAGAATCGGTTCATCTAGGGAAGGACCCGTCTGAGCGTACCAAGCGCGGCTCGGCGGGTCGACTTGCCGACGAATTTCGATGGGATAGGCCAAATATCGGGGTGTTGACGGGGCCCTCACAGAGCGCGAATGCTGGGCTCATGACGGCCAGGTGGCTGCTGCTCGGAGCCTTGGGACTCGTGGGCTGTGGGGAAGACGAGCCGCTGCTGGTGGGCGGGCCGGTCTCGGACCTGGAGGTGGTGGCGCGCTCCGATGGTCGCGTCGACTTCCGCGAGCACGGTGCTGCTTCGGTGCTGGAAGGCGGCTGGGCGGAGGTCTTGGTGGAAGTGAACGGCAACGCCGAGACCATCGACACCCGCGGCTGCGGCGGCTGGGAACCGGAGCCCGAACCCCCGAGCGCGGCGGCGTACTTCGCGGAGGCCACCGGGGCGCGACTCAGTTGCGAGCGCTCCGGCGTGCTCCTCACTTGGCGCGTGTGGCGAGATGCCCCGCACGAGATCGTGGTCGCAAAGCTCGGGGTCGAGAACCAGACCGGGAGCGAGGTTCGGGTGCTGCGGCTCACGCCACTGGTGGCGGCGGGAGAAGGCGCCGGGCTTCGGCTCGGTGATCCGGCGCGCCTTCGGATCTTGGACAACGGCTCCGACGTCGCCGGAGACGTGGACGTGAAGCTCCACTACGCCGACGAGAAGCGCAACGCGATCGTCGGTGCGCTGTTGCCCATCGAATCCCGAGGCGCGGTGGTCAGCAACTGGAGCCACGCCATCGACCAGCTCGACGACTCCAGGGCTTGGGTAGCCGGCAGCCTCGGGGTGGAGCGGTCCATTCCGACGCTGGGCACGGTGCTCTCGGAAGACGGAAACCTCGAGCTCTACGCCGACAACGCCTTGGATTTCGACGGCAAGCGCCTCGCCGCCGGCGCCAGCGTGGACTCCGAAGCGATGTACTTCGCGCCGCTCACGACCAACGCCCAAGCGGGGCTCGAGAGCTACGCCGACGCCATGGCCGCCTGGCTCGACTTCACGCCCTGGACGAAGCGCGACGGCGGCCGCCGGGTACCGAACGGTTGGAACAGCTGGGGCGGCGGCTCGGGCACCGGCGGCCTGGGCACGGACATCAACGAGACCAACATGGGCGAGAACCTGGAGGTGATGGCGCGCGAGCTCGCCCCCTTCGGCATCGACTACTTCCAGCTGGACGACGGCTACCAGCTGGCCGATGGCGACTGGTTTCCTCGACCGGACCGCTTCCCGGCGGGCATGGAGGCCTGGTCCAAGAAGGTGAAGGACAAGGGTCTGATCCCTGGGCTCTGGATCAGCGCCTTCACGGTGGACGACGGCTCCACACTGGCGAAAGAGCACCCGGAGCTGCTCGCGGATCCGAACGACAACGTGCTCGGCGGCCTGTTCGATCCGGGCGGCGGCAAGCATGCCCTGGACCTGTCCAACGACGCCGCCCTGGATTGGTTGGCGGACACCATGAGCCGCTACAAGGACGACTGGGGCATGGGCTGGATCAAGCTGGATTTCGCCTATCTCGCCTTCGCCTACCGGCCCCGCCACGCGCCCGAGCTCACCAGCGTGGAGGTGTACAAGCGCGCGATTCGGAAGTTCCGCGAGGTCTTGGGGGACGACGTGTTCTACCTGGGCATTGCGCTCATGGGCGTGAACTACGGCGTGGTCGATTCCATGCGCGTGACGCTGGACACGGAGCCCCGCTGGGAGGAGCCCGACCCGTTCATCCTGCTGGGGTCCGGCGGCAACTTCAAATCCTCCGTGAAGAGCGCCGCGCGGCGCTACTGGCTCCACGACCGCGTGTGGGAAAACCACGACGACCTGCTCTTCTTCCGTACCGACGAAAGCCAGCCCGAGCCGCAAGTGACCGAGGAAGAAGCCATCACCCTGGCATCGTTCATCGGCCTCAGCGGCTCGATCGTGAAGTTCGGCGAAGACCTTCGCACGCTCACTCCGGAGCAGATCCAGATCTGGCGCAAGCTGCTGCCGGTGTACGGCCCCTCCGCGCGGCCCCTGGATCTGTTCACGCGGATGTATCCCGAGCGCTGGGTGCTGGACGTGAACGGCACGCAAGCCGGGTCCGACGCGCGTTGGAAGGTGCTCGGTCTGTTCAACTGGGGAAGGAACTGGGACTACACAGCGAACGTCGTGCCGGAAGAGATGGACGACGCGACGCGGAGCTACACCGTGGAGCTGTCGGACCTGGGGCTGTCTCCGGCCCGGGACTACTTGGCCAGCGAGTTCTGGTCCGAGAGCTTCCTGGGCGTGGTGCGCGGCAGCCTCACCACGAGCGTGCCGGCTCACGGCCACCAAGTGATCGCGCTGCGGGAGAGCAGCGGGCACCCGCAATTTCTGGGGCACAACCGGCAGCTCACCCAGGGCGGCACGGACCTCGGCGAGGAAAGCTGGGACGCTGCGAGCAGGACCCTGACGTTGTCGTTCGACCTGGACCAAGGCTCGGCGGACGCCGTGCCCTTCGAGTACCGCTTCCGGGTGTACGTTCCGGAGGGCTACGCCTTCGCGAGCGCGAGCGCGGGGCAGGCGACGCAGAACGGACAGGTGGTGACCGTCGCGCTGACGCCAAAGAGCCCGGGACGCCTGGACCTAGAGCTGGTCTTCGACGATGGCACTTAGCTCGTCGTAGCCGTAGCCGCCCACGAACGCGTCGGGGCCGATCAGGAACGTCGGCACGCCGAAGCCCGGTATCGAGAGCGACGCGATCTCGCGCTTGTCCCGGGCCACGTCCTTCGCGTGCACGCCCAACTCCAGCGCGCGGCTCATGCGGCGCTCGTCCACGCCGAAAGCGCTCGCGTAGCGGATGAGGCTCGGGCCATCCAGGGCGTCCTGGTGTGCAAACAGGACGTCGTGATAGCGCCAGAAGGTTTCGTCTCCCTTCTGTGCCCGCACCTCCAGCGCCGCCTCGGCGGCGAGCTGAGCGTTCAGGTGACTCTTCAGCGGGAAGTTCCGCCACACCAGGGCGATGCGATCGCCGTAGCGCTGCATGAGGCGATCCACGTCCGGCGCCACGTCGGCGCAGAACGGACACTGGAAGTCGCCCACTTCCTGCACCACCAACTGGGGCTGGCGGCTGCCCTTGAGCGGGAGGTTCGGCGGAATGTCGGCGGTTCTGACGGGCATGCACGCGGCGCCGCCGAGGGCCGACAGCGCAGCCAAGAGCTCCCGTCGATTCATGGCGAGCCCACTATAGCGCCGCTATGCTTCGTCACCATGCGCTGGGCCGTCGCTTGCCTGTTCCTGGTGGCGTGTGCCCCCGCGCCGAAGGTCGTGTCGCGGGCCCCGAAGCCGGCGCCAGCGCCGGTGCCCGCCCTCGAGGAGCCGCCCGTCGCGCACCCCTACGTGTGGGCGGACGCGACCAGCGCGCCGTCCCCGGCGGACGCACCCGACGGGCTGGCCGCAAGGCTCGTGGCGAGCTGCGATGGCGCAGACGCCGCGCTTGCGGCCGCTGCCGCGCGGCTCTCGGATGCCCTCGCCGAAGGTGAAGCGCCACCGGACAGCGCCGAGCTCACCTTCGCCCTGCGCACCGCCGGCGCGCCCCACGTGTGGCCGCGAGTGTGGACGCTCTCCGGCGGACGCATCGACGACGATGACGCGACGTCGCGCGCCGAGCGGTGGCTCGCGGGGTTGCCCAAGAGCGGCAAGCGGCTGTGCGGGGCGGCCGTGTCCCATGGCGCCTCGGGCGACGCCGTCGCGCTGATGACCAGCGACTCCCTCGCGGACCTGGACCCCATCCCGACGCGGGTGCGCCACGGCCAATGGCTCACGGTGCAGGCGCGGCTCACGGTGCCGGCCAGCGCCGCCAAGATCGTGGTGCTCGGTCCGAGCGGCGCGCCGAAGCCGATCCCGACCACGTTTCACGCGGGCGTGGTGCGGGGGAGCTTCAGTCCGGACCAGGCGGGCGGCTGGTTGGTGCAGGTTCTGGCGGATACCGAGCGCGGGCCACGCCCAGTCGCCGAGGCCCTGACGTACGCCGACCAGGCGCCGCCTCGGGGCTTCCATCTCCATCCCGCGCCGGGGGAGGACGCGGGGGCGAGCCTGGAGGACGACGCCGCCGCATTGGTCCGGATGATCAACGCCGCGCGGCAGAGCGAAGGCCTCGCTCCCCTCGCGCGGGACCCGCGGCTGGATGCCGTGGCCGAACGCCAAGCGCGCGCCATGGCCAAGGCGAAGATGTTGGCGCACGACGTCGGCGAGGGCGGCGCCAAGGAGCGCATCGAAGCCGCGGTGACGCCCCGCGCCTTCGGCGAGAACATCGCGCGCGCCACGTCCGTCCCGCGGGCCCACCGCGCCATCTGGGCCAGTCCGTCCCACCGACAGAACCTGCTCACTGCGGACTACGACAGCATCGGCATCGGCGTGGTCCGGGCCCCGGGGACGGTGTGGGCCTGCGAAATCTTCGCGGACTTTCGCTGAGCTGGCGGGCTCGCCCCGTTGTGCTTTCAATGCCGCGGGGCTCGGGGTACTTTCCGTGCCGTGCGGATGCTCCCTCCCTCGCCCCGTTACTCCCGTAAAATCTCGTTTTCCGCCTGCTTGATCGGCGTCGTCACCGCCGCCTTGGCGTTGCTCTGGGCGCCGCGCCCGGCCGCCGCTCAATCGCGGACGTTCTACTTGGATCGCGCGCAGATCTCGGGACAGCCGGATGACGGTTTCATGGTCTGGCGCCCGTACCTCCACGACAAGACGCGCTTCTACGGCATGGCCGCCCTCGGCTACACGCTGAACCCCCTGCGCAACGAGACCGTGGTGGAAGGCTCGCGCACGCAGCAGCGCGTGGAAAACCCCGTCAAGCATCAGCTCATCACCTATTTGAGCGCGGGGATGGAGCTCGCCGGCCGCGCCAGCTTCAACGTCGCCCTCCCGGTGGCCGTGTATCAGGTCACCGGCGAGGATCCTCAGCGCTACGGCGTGGGCGGAGGCTTGGCCGCGAAGAAGGTCGCAGCCCACGACCTGCGGCTCGACTCCCGGGTCAAGGCCTACGAGTCCGACAATCGCAAGTTCCGCCTCGGCTTCGGCGGCGCGTTGTGGGTCAAGACCGGGGATCCCGAGAGCTACACCAGCGACGATCAATCCACCGGCATGCTGTACGGCTCCGGAGAGTACGACTTCGGCAAGCTGCTCATCTCCGGCATGGTCGGGCCCCACTTCCGCCCCAACCGCAGCATCGGTGGCAACGCTGGCGCACTGTTCTTGGGCTCGGAGCTGCGTTGGGCCTTCGGCGCTTACATCCCCTTGCGTGATGGCCGCATTCGCCTCGGCGGCGAGCTGTGGGGCACCACCGGCATCAAATCGGTAGAAGGTCACAGCACCTTCTTCGGCTCCCGCAACACGGACTTGGAGTGGCTGGCGCAGGCCCGCTTCGCCATCGGTCAGAAACGGCACACCTGGGCCATGGCCGGCGCCGGCACACGCCTGATGACGGGCTACGGCGCGCCGGACGTGCGCGTGCTCGTGAGCATCGGCCATTGGTTCACGCTGTCGGACAAGGAGCCGCCCTCGCCGGCCCGCAAGGTGACGGTGGTCCCGGACGTGGACGACTACGCCAAGGACACCGACGGCGACGGCTACCCCGACGACATCGACAAGTGCCCCACCATCCCCGAGGACGGCAAGCAGCCGGAGCCTACGGACGGCTGCCCCGCGGGCTCGGATCGCGATGGCGACGGCATCCCGGACGCGGCAGACGCCTGCCCCGACGTGCCCGAGGACAAGGACGGCGTGGAAGACTCCGACGGCTGCCCGGAGGAGGACGCGGACAACGACACCATCCCGGACACCGAGGACAAGTGCCCGACGGAGCCGGGTCCCCGCAACAAGATCGCCGAGAAGAACGGCTGCCCGAGCCTCACCCGGGTCACGGAAGAGGGCGAGGTCGCCCTGCTCGAGCCCATCCAGTTCGAGACCGGCAAGGCCAAGATCAAGGCCGTGAGCTTCCCGATCCTGGACGAGGTCGTGACGCTGATGAAGGCGCGCGGAAACCTGCGTCTCGGCGTCTACGGCCACACCGACAGCGTGGGCAGCGACGCCATGAACATGAAGCTCAGCAAGGACCGCGCGGCTTCCTGCGTGCGCTACCTGGTGGGCAAGGGCATCAAGAAGAGCCGCCTCGAGTCCGAGGGCTTCGGCGAGACCAAGCCCATCGACACCAACGACACGCCCGCCGGTCGCGCCAAGAACCGCCGCGTCGAGTTCAAGATCCTGAGCGAATAGCTACTACTGCCCTTCGTCGCCTGTCGGCTTGTCGGCAGGCGACGGGACTTCGGCGAGCGCACGCCGCTCGCTGCAGGTCATGGGCACGCTCACGGCGCCGCTCCGCTTGAGCCGTAACATGCCCAGGTGGTCGAGCAGCTCGGCCGTCATCAACAGGTGCTGGTTCACCCGCACCTCGAGCGGTTGGTGGTTCTTCGTCGTCTCCAGGATCAGCGAGGAGATGCCCAGCTGTTCCTGAGCCGCACGCACCAAGCTGCCCCGCACCGGCGGTCGGAGCAATGCGAAGCGTCGCTCCCGCTCGGGAATCGTGACGTTCACGGCCTTCACCAAACGGCGCGCCACCCGCTCCCCTGCGTCCGACGGATAGTAGAGCACGGAGCTGCCCACGCTCTTCTTGTTGTGCCGATGGAAGTCGTACCCTTCGTGAAGGTCGATCACGTAGTCCGGCTGGAGCTCGTGGATGGCCGCCCACAGCGCCCGTGCCAGGGTGCCCCGGGGCGCGTCACCCGGGTGCCGCGGGAAGTTCCGGTTCAGATCCGAGAATTGCGTCTTCGGTGCGCGCCGCGTGCCACGCGCCAGCGCGGGAACGTTCGTGCGCGGGATGATCACCAGCCGCCCGCGGGCGATGTTGAAGCAACGCATCTCTTCCGCGGCGCCCACGCCGGCCCGCTCGTCCCCGTGCACTCCGCCGAGGATCATCACCGTGGGGCCATCAGCGATGCCTTCCACGACGTACACCGGCGTCTCCCAGCGAGTGCCCGTCGCCACCCGGCTCACTTCCCGTGGCTCCTCTTCCCCCGCGGCGGGCGCCGCCGCAAGACCGAGCACCAAAGCCAGCGCCGTCGGAACAGAGCGCTGAGCAGAACTCACCACGAGCCCAGGGTAGCGCGTCAGGGCGACACGTCGAGAACGTGCGTTACTTCGAGCCCTGACAGAATCAGATTGTTGGTGCGGCGCGGTCTCCGTCAGGGACGGGCATCGCGCCGTACCAACACCCAGGCCTCACTTGCTGTGAGGCGGCATCTTGGCTTCTTTGAAGACCACGTGCTGGCGAACCTTGGGATCGTACTTCTTGATCTCCATCTTCGCCGTCTGGGTGCGCTTGTTCTTCTTCGTGTAGTACGTGTAGCCGGTACCGGCCGTCGACACGAGGCGGATGTTGTCTCGCATGGGCCGGTGCGCGTAACACGGGGCAATCCCTCGTGCAAGCTCGGCGACGGCGGGGTGACGCTTGGCAGGGGGCTCTCGGCCGAGTTTGGCTATCCTGGGCCGGACCGAGGGCCGGGGAGCAAGGAGCGGAGCCATGGGACTTTTGGAGGATCGGGTCGCCGTCATCACCGGGGCTGGGCGGGGTATCGGCCGCGCCATCGCGGAGCTGTTCGTGGCCGAGGGGGCCGAGGTCGTGATCAACGACGTGGACGCGGAGCCGGCGGAGCAGGCCCGGGCCGCCTGCGAGGCGCGTTGGCCGGGCTCCGCTCGGGTGAGCGTCGGTAGTGTCGCCGACCGCAGCTACACCGACCAGCTGATGCGCACGGCCATCGACGCCTACGGCCGCTTGGACATCTTGGTGAACAACGCCGGCATCACCCGCGACCGCATGGCCCACAAGATGAGCGACGAGGAATGGGACTTCGTGCTCGCGGTGAACCTGACCGGCAGCTTCAACTGCATCCGCTCGGCGGCGCCTTACATTCGCGACGCCTCCAAGCAAGAGCTGGAGGAGCGGGGCGACGTGACGCGCGTGCGCAAGGTGGTGAACTTCCACTCCACCGCAGCCATTCGCGGCAACCCCGGACAAGCCAACTACACCGCCGCCAAGATGGGCAACGTGGGCTTGATGCGTACCATCGCGCAGGAGTGGGGCCGCTACCGCGTGTGCGTCAACTCGGTGGCCCCAGGATTCACGGAAACGCGGCTGACGGAGGCCAAAGAACGCGGCGGCACGCTCGGCATTCCGGAAGCACAACGCCAGACGACCTTGTCGCGCATTCCCTTCGGGCGCTTCGGCACCCCGGAGGACGTCGCGCGGGTGGTGCTGTTCTTCGCCTCGCCCCTCAGCGACTACGTCACGGGACAGGAGATCAACGTCTCCGGCGGCCTGCAGATCCCTTAAAACGTAAACGTGCCCACCGCCACGATGCGCCAGGGGAGCGCCAGCCCCTCGCGATCGCCGTTGTCGTTCTTGCCCGGGCTGCGGCAGGTCTCGCCGTTGCCCGCGTCCTCGCAGATCTCGTTCGAGACGTGCAGATAGGCCAGCGCCTGCGGTCCCAGGCGGAAGAGGTCGGAGAGCTGCCACTCGACGCCGATGCCGGCGAGGTACACCAGGCCCTTGGCCGTCGTGGTGTAGGTCGCGCTGGCGTTCTTGGCCTCTCCCTGCACCGAGCCAAAGCCGATGCCGGCTTGCAGATACGGATCGATGGTGCCGGAGTCGAACCAGTACCAGCGCGCCATTGGCGCCAAATAGAAAGAGCTGAATTTCACGTCGGTGGCCGAGTCGGCGAGCTGACCCCGCCACTCGTCCCGCACGTTGAAGGCCCAGAACCCGAGCTCTCCACCCACGGCCCAGTGAGGATGAAAACGCCACGCGCCGCCGAGACCGAAGGCCACACCGCCATCCACGGGACAATCACTGTCGGGCTTCTCGTTGTCACACACCGCGCCGCCGAAGCCGAGCAGCAAGAACAGCTCCGCGGGGTGGCGCGAGGGCGGCGGCTCGGCCGCCGGCGGAGGGGGCGCCGGCTGGTAGCTCGGCGGAGGCTGCGCGGATTGGTAGCTCGGAGGCGGCTCTGCGGGCGCCGGCTGTCCGTACGCGGGCGGAGGCGGCTGCTGCGCCCACCCCCAAGGCGCGACGGTTACCACACACGAGAACGCCACGATCGAAGCTCGCCCCATCACGGCGCGAAGATATCACGTCACGTCGTCCGGCGGCGCGAGCGCCACTGCGCGCGGATGGCCCGGGAAGAGGCGCGCGATGAGCGATTCGTAGGCTTCGGGGTCCTCCACGTCTACGTCTCCCTCGCGAGCGACGAGCAGCCCGCCATCGAGCCCCTCGAGCAACACGCGGAGCCACGCCTCGACGTCGGGGAACCAGATGATGCGTTCGAAGTCGTCTCCCACGAGCTCGAGGATCTGCCCCCGACGGCCGTCGAAGCTGCCCTCGAGGTCGACGCACAGATAGCTGCCTCCACCGCTCCACAGAAACGGAACCCAGGTGGGACGCCACCACGACTCGTGGGGAAGATCTCCCGTTTCTGCCAACTCGTTCATCTCACGGGCGGTGCGCACCACTGCGTCGAGCGGCTGGAACATGCCATGGCGGTCCAGGCGCTCGAGACACCCTGCCGATTGCCCGTCGTGCCAGAGATACAGCGCCCGCAGGCTGTCTGGCAACGCGCTTCCAAAGGCGTCCTCGCACTCGCGCAGCTTCGAATCGTCGGTCCCCGGTCTCAGCGCCTGTCGATAGCTCGGTCGATGCTCCGCCAGCCACGCCTCGAGCTTGCGCAACTCCGCTTCCATGTACACAGCATACAAGAAGGGTCAGCCTCCGCGGCTCTCGAGGGCCTGTCGGAACGCGCGGATGCGCGCGGCGTTCACACCGAGGTCGCCCTTGCCGTCCCGGGACTTGCTGCGCACGTCGACCACGCTGCCGTCGCGACTCGGGCGCACCCGCACCACGATGTCGTCGACGAAGTGGAACACCTTGCTGGTGTCCGTCGCCTCCAAGGAGCTCGGCGAATGGGACACCACGCGCCAGCCCAACCGCTCGGCGGCCTGCCGCGCCCGCTCTGCAGCGTCTTTTGGAGTGAGCGGCAGGTCGATGGGCTTCAGATCCGGATAGGCCGCCCGCTGGAGCTCGGCATTGCCTGCCGGGTAGGACAGGTCCCGCCCCGCGTTGTCGGGTGCGTGAGCCGCGGCCACCAGGGCGGGCGGGTGCTCGGGGTCCGTGGTGATGTCGTTGATGCGCGGCTTGCCCCGGGCGCCCGCCAAGCCGAGGGCCAGCAAAGCCAACACCGCTGCGCCGTGCGCCGTCGCCGCCCAAGCCAAGCGCCGGGCCGGCCCCTTGGATCTGCGGACTGCCACCAGGCCCGCTGGTAGACACAAGACCCCGACGCCAGCCCCGGCGACGAACAGGAAGAACCCCGTGAGGGGCCGCACCCAGCTCAGCACCGCCAGGCTCGGACCCAGGGCAATGCCGACGGCCGAAAGGCCCCACAAAAACAGCGCGACACGGCGGGCCATGGATGGCACGTAGTGGCGGATGGTCGTTGCGTCCACGGCGTGACGATGGACCTTGACTAGCGGCGCGGAGCGTGGCTCACTCCCGGCCCCTTCGCGGGCTAGCTCGCGCTGCCGGGGAATTTAGCCATGAAGCGTACCTATCAGCCGCACAATACCAGCCGCCTTCGCACCCACGGTTTCCGCAAGCGGATGGAGACCCGGGGCGGCCGCAACGTGCTGAAGAACCGCCGGCGCAAGGGTCGCTGGCGTCTCGCCGTCTCCGCCTACAAGAAGTAGCGGGTGGCGGAGGCCCGCCCCGTCGGGCGTTTTCCGAGCCAGAAACGCGTCCGCAAGCGCGCGGAGTTTCAGCTGATTCAGTCGCGCGCGCGTCGGGTTTCCACCACGCATTTCGTGCTTTTGATCCACGCTCGAGAGGCGGGTCAGAGCGCACGCTTGGGCATCACCGTGTCCCGTAGGGTGGGCAACGCCGTGGTCCGCAATCGCGTCAAGCGGCTCCTTCGTGAGGCCTTCCGGGCCACGGAGGAGCTCTGGAGCCCCGACGTGGATGTGGTGGTGATCGCGAAAAAATTCACGCCGGAGCTGAGTCTGGACGGCGTCGTCGGGCAGTTCCGCCGGGCCAGCGGCGCGATCCGCGCCCGCACGGCGGAGGCGCGAAAAGACCGCGATCGAGGCCAGTCCGAGGTGGCCACCCGAGGCCAAAAGAAGCAAACTCGGCCGGTCTGATGCTGGCCAAGATCCTCATCTTTCTCATCCGGATCTACCAGTGGACCCTGTCGCCACTGTTGGGCCCCGTGTGCCGGTTCGAGCCCTCCTGCTCCCGCTATACGGTCCGCTGTCTGGAGCTGCACGGCGCCTTCAAGGGCAGCTGGCTCGGTATCCGACGCTTGGCACGTTGCCATCCGTTCAATCCTGGTGGATACGATCCGCCCCCCCTGCCCCACGGCCACCCTGAAGCGGAGCCCGAGGGGTCCCCCGCCGAGCAGCCGCGGGATGCGCGCTCGACCGAAGCGGTCTGAGCCGCGCGATTCGACTTCGAGAACGAAATGGAAAGAAGCGGACTGACCCGGTGGCTCCTGTTGGGGCTCATCGTCTTCGCGGCCATCACCTTCCTGCCCAAGATGTTTGGCGGGGGTGGCACGACCGACAAGCAGCCTCTCAAGGCGGAGAGCACCCTCGTTCCCGTCCATCGCAGTCCGGAGCGGATGTGCGACATCTGGGGAGAGCGCTTTCGCGCGCAGATCGGCTCTCACGGCGCATCCATTGCCCACTTCGAGCTGACCACCGCGAAGTACCAACACGACGGCGAGCCGATCGACCTCTCGACCACGCCGGATCTGGAGCTGCGCCGCCAGCTCCGCTTCCACTGGCGCAACGAGGCCGTGAAGCCGAAAGACGGCTGGCAGCTCGACTACGACGGCGTCGACTACCAGCTGGTGAAGTCCGACGGCAAGAGCTGCACGTTCGTCTACAAGAACGACAAGGTAAAGCTCACCAAGGTGGTCAAGGCCACTGGGCGTCCCTACGAGCTGGACGCCGAAGCGACCATCGAAAACCTCTCGGACAAGAAGCTCACCCACGCCCTCACGGTGGAGACCGACGAGTGGCGCACCGACGCGGAAGTGAAGGGGCACATGTTCCGCGTCAGCCCCTTCGTCACCCACGTGGAGTGCATCCCGTCGGACGGCGGCAAGGCCAAGCGGCTGCGCAAGGAAGACTTCGAGCCGGACGACTTCGAAGGCGAGGCCTTCACCGGCCCGCTGAACCCCGGGGACTGGTATCAGGCGCCTTTCAAGGGCGGTTATGGCGCGGTTTCCAACGCCTATTTCTCCCACGCCATCGTGCCTCTCGCCTCCGCCAAGGCGGGTGAGCCGGTGTGCCAGCTGCAGATCGAGCAGCGCTGGGACGTCTCCCAGTACGAGTCGGAGAAGAAGGACCCGAACGCCGGCGCCGTGTACCGCGCGCGCCTGGCCTACGAGCCCGTGACGCTTTCCAAGGGTGAGACCGCGAGCTACTCCGTGCTCACCTACGTGGGCCCCAAGGAGCGGGACGTGCTGGCCGCCGCCGGGGGGGGCAAGCACGACCTCTCCGAGCTCATCGATCTGGGGTTCTTCTCCGCCATCGCCAAGATCCTGGTGGCGTTCCTGCTCAAGGTGCACAGCGTGATCCCCAACTG
This sequence comes from Polyangiaceae bacterium, assembly GCA_020633235.1. Lineage (NCBI taxonomy): Bacteria > Pseudomonadati > Myxococcota > Polyangiales > Polyangiaceae > Polyangiaceae bacterium. The sequence continues at coordinate 527,161 of JACKEA010000003.1, forward strand.
GGGCATCGCCATCATCTTGCTGACGGTGACGGCGCGCACGCTCTTGTTTCCGCTCAGCGTTCCCAGCATCAAGAGCATGATCAAGATGCGGGAGCTCAAGCCCGAGCTCGACGCGCTGAACGAGAAGTACAAGGACGACCCTCAAGGCAAGGGCGTCGCTCAGATGGAGCTGTGGCGGAAGCACAACGTCAATCCGCTCAAGGGTTGCCTGCCTCAGCTCGCCAGCATGCCGGTGTGGTTCGCGCTGTACACCACGCTGCAGACGGCGGTGGAGCTGTACAACATCCCGTTCTTGTGGTTCCCGGATCTGTCCCAGGCCGACCCGTACTACGTGCTGCCCTTCGTCATCGGCGGCACCTCCTTCTTGCAGCAGAAGCTGATGCCCATGCAGGCAGACGCCGCGCAGCAGAAGATGATGATGTACTTCATGCCGGCCATGTTCACGGTGTTCATGCTGTTTTTGCCCTCGGGTTTGGGCGTCTACATGTTCACCAACGGCGTGCTGGGCATCGTGCAGCAGCAGATCGTGGAGCGCTACGTGAAGCGCACCAGCAACACGCCGGGCTCCGGGAGCAAGGCGGAAGCAAAAGACGAATCGACCGAAGAGGTCGGCGACAAGAAGAAGAAGAAGGGGAAAGCCCGAAGCGGGGACGAAGACATGGAGAGTCGCCCACTATTCGGTAAAGGAAAGGCATGAGCATGAGCGAGTCGAATCGGGAGATCGACGACGGTTGGGACGAGGGCGAGACCGACGCAGTGGTGGCAGACGCCGACGAGGCGAGTGCCACGGAGCAGGACGGGGAATCCGCCGATCAGGAGAACGGAGGGCGTCGCCGTCGCCGTCGCCGTCGACGGCCGGACGACGGCGAGTACCTGGCGGCGGACGACGAGCGCGCGCAGCATGCGCTGGCGTTCGTCACCGACATCATCGACAAGATGGAGATGGATTGTCGCGTACGGCTCCGTCGTCCCAAGGAGGACGACGAGGATCCCGAGATCCACATCGAGATCACCGGCCCCGACGCGGGCCGCATCATCGGCAAGAAGGGGCAGGTCCTCGCGGCGCTTCAGTTCCTCACCCACCGCGTGGTCAATCGCCCGAACCTCGACAAGCGGCACGTGCTGGTGGACGCCGAGGGCTATCGCAGCCGGCGGGACAACTCCCTCGCCACCATGGCTCGCCGCCTGGGCAAGCAGGCGGTGGAGCAGGGCAAGATCATCACCTTCGAGCCCATGAACCCGCGGGATCGCCGAGTGGTGCACCTGGCGCTGGCCAAGTTCGAGGGCGTGATCACCAAGAGCGACGGCGAGGGCGACGACCGCCGCGTTCAGATCATCCCCGTCCGCCGCTGACGGTTTCTTTTGTTGGTCCGGCGCGGAAACACCCCTCCGCGCCGGTCCGGCATTTTCGTCGCGGTGAACCCTTCGGCGCGGGTCGCCGTCCAACGAGACATGGCCCTCCGCCACATTTTTCGCCCACCCTGCACTCCCCCGATGACCGTCGAGGCGCTATTGGATCGGGGCCTGACGCAAAATGAGGTGATGCCGTGAAGACCTGGCAATACTCGATCTTGGCGCTTGGAACCTGCGTGGCCCTGCTCTCCACGGGCTGCGGTGGCCCCAAACCCGTGCGCGGGGAAGACGTCGCCGGCTTCGACGACGAGGCCATGAGCACCGGGCTCGACAAGCGAGATCTGCAGAAGCTGTTGCACGAGAACATGCAGGCACTGCAGGGCTCGGCGCTGCTCAAGCGCTGGGAGTCGGAGAACCAGCCGCGCGTGGCCATCATGCCCCTGCGCAACGAGACCACGGAGCACGTGGACAGCGCGCTGGACTCCCTACTCTCGGACATCGAGACGATCTTGGTGAACACCGGGCACGTGCGCGTGGTGAGCCTGGAACGCCAGCCTCAGATCATCGAAGAAGTGCGGCGCCAGTACACCGACGCCTTCGACCCTTCCAAGGTGGCGCGCTGGGGCAAGCAGGTCGGAGCGCGCTACTTCGTGACCGGCAAGGTATACAGCGCGGACGAGCGCAACGAGGACGAGCGCCGCGTGCAGTACATTCTGTTCTTGCAGATCATCGACGCCGAAACTGGAGACATCCTGTTCCAGAACAAGTCCAGCGTGACCAAGGGCCTGGCGAGCTGAAGGGCGGCGCCGTGCCGTCGTCGGTCTCACTAAGGTCTTGCTGGCGGCGATTGGAGCGGCCGCTGCTCGCGGCCCTCGTGCTCGGCTCCGTGGTGGGTTGCGCGGGGCACGCGGCACACACGCTGGAGGCCCGCACGGCGCTGGACCTGGGCGAACCGAAGAAAGCCCTCGCCCTCTTGAACGAGGCGATGGACGTCGACAGCGCAAAGCAGGTGCCCTCCGACCTCGGGGGGGATCAGGCGCTGTTCTTGCTGGACCGAGCGATGGTGTTGCAGCAGCTGGACCAGTACAAGCTGTCCAGCCGGGACCTGGGCATCGCGGACAAGAGCATCGACGTGCTGGATCTCTCCCGCAATGCGGCCAACGACGTCGCTCGCTACATGTTCTCGGACGACTCCGGGCCGTACAAGGCGCCACCGTACGAGAAGCTGATGATCAACACCATGAACATGGTGAACTACTTGGTGCGCCGGGACTTGAACGGCGCGCGGGTCGAAGCGCGACGCCTGACGGTGATGCAGCGCTTCATCCGCGAGCACGAGGACGCGGGGGCCGCGCTGTCCGGACCGGGGAGCTACCTCGCCGGCTTCGTGTTCGAGAAGAGCGGAAAGCCGGATGAAGCACTGCGCTTCTATGACGACGCGCTCTCCTATGGGCAGTACCAGAGCTTGGTGGAGCCGGTGCGCCGCCTCGCGACGCAGAGCTCGGTGCGGAGCCCGCGCATCCGCGCGCTCCTGAATGAGAGCGCGCCGAAGCCGCCCCCCCGGCCTCCGCCCGAGCCGGAGCCGGAGAGCGACGCGCCGCCGGACCCCGACGGCGTGCCGGCCCCAGACGCCGAGGCGGACACGGACAAACCTTCGACCGAGAAGGACGCGGGGGCGAGCTCCGCCGCGGGCGCGCCGGACAAACCCAAAGATGACAGCGGGGAGCTGCTCGTGATCGTGAGCTTCGGCCGGGTCCCTGCCAAGTACGCCAAGCGGGTGCCCATCGGCCTGGCTCTGACCTACGCCAGCAACGCGCTCTCCCCCGGGGACCGCCAGCGCGCCAGCTACCTCGCGGCGCAGGGGCTCGTGACGTGGGTGAACTATCCCGAGCTCGGCAAGGCTCGCGGGCAGTACGACATCCCGGAGATGGCGGTGGACGGCAGCTGGCAGACGTTGGAAGGAATCGTGGCGGTGGATCGCGAAGCCAAGCGCGCGTGGGAAGCAGCGCGGGGAACGGTGGTGGCCGCGGCCATCACGCGGATGCTGACGCGGGTGGTGGCGGGCGAGGCGATCCGTCGCGGGTCTGGCGGTGGCACTCTCGGCGCGCTGCTCAGCCTCGGTACCCAGGCGACCCTCACGGCGACGGACACGCCGGACACCCGCAGCTGGTCCACACTGCCGGCACGCATCGCCTTCGGTCGCCTGCGGCTGCCTCCCGGAGAGCACGTGGTCTACGTCCGCGCTCGGGGTGTCGCCAAGCAGCAGAAGATCGCGATTTCGCCCGGCGGCTTCGCGGTAGTGAACCTCACCGTCCTGAACTGACCGCCCGGCGTGAAAAGTTGGCCGCGGGGAAGGGCGGCGGGTATCCGTCGGTAGGAGAAGGGTGAGGCTCGGGATGCGACCACCAAACGGCAAGCGCTGGCTCAGCACACTGGCGTTCGGACTGACGCTTGGGCTGCCCGCCGTCGCTGCCGCGCAGCAGACGAAGAGTCATTTTGGCGAGCGGGATTCGTTCGTGGTCAGCATCGAGCGAATCTTCGGCTTCCAAGGGCAAAACCTGTTTGGTCAGAACAACGACTCCATCGGCTTTCACCCCATCCTGTGGGGCAACGTGGGACTGTTCGCCGTTCAATCGAGCGGCCTGAGCTTCGGCAGCACCGTCGGCCTGGCTCACGTTCGCGACCTGACCGGTGACGACAAGGACTCCTTCACCGTCGCCCGGCTCGGCCCCCGCATCGGATACGCCGGATGGCTGAAGCAGGGGTTCGGCTACTGGGTCCGGGGTGGTCCCTCCGCGATGTTCTTGTTCAGCAAGCAAGAGAACACCGACGCCAACGGCCAGAAGACCACGGAGTCCCAGAACATGGAGCTGTTTCAGCTCTCGCTGGAAGCCTACGTGGTGATCGCGCCGACGGATCACCTGGGCATCCTGGTCGGCCCCCACGCCGACATTCACCTGTTCGGCCTGGCCAGCGACGACGTGGACAGCGACGCCAAGAAGTATCGTTCCGCCGGCCTGACCGTCGGCTTGATGGGAGACTTCTGGTGAGCGCTGCATCGAAAGCCGTGCTGGCCTTGGGGATTGTGTGTGGCGTGTGCGTGGCATCCCCTGCCCTGGCCCAAGAGGAAATGGCCGCACCGGGCTTCGGGCACGCTCGGCCGTTCGTGTTGTCGCTCGAGAACCTCGGCGGCGTGATGTACACGCGGCTGAAGGGAGACTCCCTGTCCAGCGACGCTCAAGGCTCGCTGCACGTGGGCACCTTTGGCGGCAACTTGGGGACGATCATCGCGCCGTTGCCCCGCATCGGGCTTCACTACTTCGTGGCGCCGCCGCTCTCCGTCGGCGCGCTGCTCAGCTACTCCGACAACGACACTTTCGGGGAAACCCTGCTCGCGGGCGCGCGCATCGGCGCAGCGCTGCCCCTATCCGACAACACTGCCTTGTGGGTGCGCGGCGGGATCCTCTACACCCAAACGACCTACAGCCAGGGCGACTTCGAGTTCAAGCTCAGCGACGTACGGCCCGGCGGCGACCTACTGCTTGCGCTGGAGCTGGTCGATCATTTCGGGTTGCTCATCGGCGGGCATTTCGAGCTGGGCGTGAACGGCAAGACGAACGTCGACACGGGCCTGGGCAAGTCCGAGTCGGACTTCGACTACATGGAAGCTGGGCTCACGGCCGGCGTGTTCGCGGACTTCTGAGCCTCAATTAGCGACGAACATCGAGCCGTTGAAGGCGTACTTCCGTGAGTCGCCGCTCCAGGGCAAGAGGAGCGGCTCCAGGCCGCCGGCAGCGGTGGTGTCCGGTGGAAAAGGGTACGTCTTTTCCGTCCAGCCCACGGCGCGCGCAGGTCGCAGCTCGATACGAAGTCCGCGCTCCGCCGGCAGGAACGCCACGGCGCCGAGAATGCGGTTTTCGCCCAGAGCACGCCCGGTCTCGGCGGCGAAGACGCGCCGCACGCCATTCTCGTCCGCCTTGTAGACGAACAGCGCGTAGCGATCGACGACGTCTCCTCCGAGCTCCTTGCTGGCCTTGGCGTGGAGCACGCCACGCACGATGATCTCAGCCTTGCCATCGCCCGTGAGGTCCCGCGCCGTGACATCCAAAATGTCCTTGGCGTCGGCCACGCCCACGGTGATGTACGCGAAGCTCACCCCGCCGCGATAACCCTTGCCAAACACGACGATGTCCTTGTCGTGGACCAGCACCCGCTCCGTGCGCGTGTCCGCGGCGACGTCCGTGACGAAGTCGAAGCGAGGCGGCTTCTTACCCACGCCCCGGTCCTTCCGATACAAGGCGTACAGGCGATCCTGCAGCTCGTCGGCGGATGGCGGGCGGGGCGCGGGCGGCGGTGGAGGGCCTGCGGGCTTCGCCTTCGTGGGCTTCACGCTGGGAGCGCCCTTCTTTTCGTCGACCTGCTCGAACTTGTCGCCCGTCCACTGGTACGTGCGGCTCTGCACGCTCTCCCACGGCAGGAGAGCTGGCGGCATGTCTCCGGAGCGTGGCTCCGAGTAGGTGTCGGGCTCGAAGCCCTCCGCCTTGCCTTGCGACACCACGATGGCGGACGACTTGCCCCGACGGACGACCGCGACGTCGTTTTCTATGTGGCCGTCCTTGGTGGCGATCGCAATCTCGTGCTCGAACGCTTCGAAGGGCGTTTCGTTGTTCCCCACCTTCAGCACCACGAGCACGTCCCGAAACTTCTCCCCGGAACCGACGCGCTTCTCGGTGAGGATCTCGTCCTTGCCGTCGCCGTCGAAGTCCACCAACGTGAGCTTGTGGATCGGTCCGCCGAAATCGGCGAAGTAGAACTGCTTTCCACCGCGGTAGCGGGGCCCCACGATGGTCAGGTACTGACCGTAGACGGCGACGTATTCGAGCATTCCGTCGCCAGAAACGTTGCCCAGGGCAGCTTTGGAGGGCGTCGAAGACAGCCGCTTGGGCTTGATGAGCGAGGCGCTGAGCCCCTGCTCGGCTTCCAGCGGCAGCGGCGGCAAGCTCCCACCCGCCTTGGCGCGCGAGGTGGCGACCACGGCGCGCACGTGACCCGGCGCGTCGGCGTCGGTGTAGCGCAGCGCCGCGCGTAGCCCGACCCGGGTGCGGGCGGCCTCGGGGAACGCGCTCCAGGGGATTTTCGCCTCGAAGGTGAACCCCTTGCCGCTCGGCGCTTCCACCAGTTGGGAGCCGGCAATCGCGCTGCCCCCACGCTTGACCACGCCCGCGGTCTTGCCCGGATCGCCGGGGTACAAGTCTACCGAGTGCGTGACGAAGCCGCCGCTCGTCTTCGGAAACGCGAGCAGCAGCGTGGCGTGGTCTTCTCCGCTCCCGGCCGCCTTGGTGCGAACGATCTTGGCGTCATCGGCGCTCACGGCGACGTACAAGTAGCGGTCGTCGTAGCCGACCATGCCCTCTGCCTTCACCGACCCCTGCAGGGCGTCGGAAAGACGCGCCATCGAGCCCTTCCACTCCTTGGTCAGGCCGTCGATGCGGATCTTCTCCCCGGCGAAGGGAACCGCGTCCAGGGAACGCGCCGCGAACGCTTGTTGAGTCGACGCCAGGATGACGCCCGCGGCAAGCGCGGACAGCAACGTGCGCGCGCCCATCACCGCTTGACTCGAAGCTCTTGCTCCTGCGACTCGAGCTCTTCCAGAGCGCGCGCCAGCTCTTCTTGCTCTGCCGCGTCGAGCTCCGTCTCTTCTGCAGGCGCGTCTTCCACGCGCATGGCCTCACGCTGAGCGGGCTCCGGCTCCGGCGGCAAGATGCCCATCTTGCGCTTCAGCGCCTCGAGATCCGAGTCCGCACCGGCGGTGACCTCGAGCTGCTGGAACTTGTGCGCCAACACGTCGCCGGAATACTCCTCCGCAAGCTCCGCGCCGGCCTCCGCCTCGGCCTCCATCTGGTTGATGCGCGACTCCATCTGATCGAACGCCTCGAAGGCGCTGGCGTTGCGCAGGCCGTGCATCGTCTCCTGAATCTGCTTCTGCGCCTCCGCGCGCTTCTTGCGGGCGATGAGCAGGTTCTTCTTGCGCTTCGCTTCCTCGATCTTGGCGTTGAGCGCGCGCAGGGCCAGCTTCAGCTGCTCGACGGCCTGCTTCTGCTTCTGCCACTGGGTCTTGTACTGCTCCGTGAGGCTGTCGTGCTCCTTCTTGCGGGCCAACGCCTCTTTGGCCAGAGCGTCGTCCCCGGCGCGAACGGCCATCATCGCGCGGCGTTCCCACTCCGCGGCGTTGGAAGCTTCCTGCTCCGCCTGCTTGGCCAGCCGCTTCTCGTCGGCGATCGAAGCGGCAACCTGCTTCTTCGCTTCCACGAGCTGGGCGTTCATGTCGATGACGATCTGATTGAGCATCTTCTCCGGGTCTTCTGCCCGGCTGATCAGATCGTTCAGGTTGCTTTTGATGAGCCTCGCGAGGCGCGCGAAGATTCCCATGACGCCTTAGCCTACTTCTTCCCGACCATTTCGCGCAGGCCGGGTACATGAACCGACTGCGCCATTCCCATGTCCGCCAGCACCGCCTCGAGCTCGTTGAGATCCAAGCTGTCGAGCTCCAGCGCGGCCGTGAGTACGATGTCGTCCCCTTCCAGCGCGTATGCCGCGTGGAACAGGTCCGAAGCGTTGAGCCCCAGCAGGTGGCGGAACAGCTTCGCTTCCCGAGCAGGGTCCCCTTTGGGCGCAGGACCGATGCGGGTTTGAGCCACTAGCACCGGGTGCGCCATGCGAAGCGCCACGGGAGCTTGGTCCGCGCCCATCCCCACCAGGATGGTGTCGTCGTCCAACTTCTCGAATCGCCGGTCGAGGCGAATGAGCATGCCCTGGAGATCGTCGTTGGTCTTGACCATCGCGGGCCTACGGTACCACGACGGCGCGGCGCTCGGCTGCCGGCTATTTCGTCGACATTTCAGCCGACTCGCCGCGCCGGCGCGCCGTCGCGGCTGGTGCGCACGGCGACGATCTCGTCCGGCGGCGGCGCTTCCGGCTGCACCGTGGCGTGGTCGATGCCGAGCTCGTGGCGGAGCGTCTCCGCGACCCGCCGACAGACGTCCACACCGTGCGCCCCCTTGGCGAGCGTGACGTGCACGGTCAGAGCATCGAACTGGTCGGAGATGCGCCATACGTGCAGGTCGTGCAGGCCGGCCACGCCCTCGGTTTCGCTGATGAGGCGCTCCACCTCGGCCATGTCCACGTGGGGCGGCACGGCCTCGAGCAGGATCGCCGTGGTCTCGCGGAGCACCCGCCAGCCGGAGTACGCGACCAACACCGCGATCAGCACGGAGAGGGCCGGATCCGCTCTACGGAAATCGAAGAACAGCACCGCCAGGCCGGCCAGGATGGCCGCCACGGATCCCAGGGCGTCAGTGGCGACGTGGGCGAGGGCGGCCCGCACGTTGAGGCTCGACCTCTGGGAACGCGCCAGGATGAACGCCACCACCAGGTTGACCACCAGGCCGATCGTCGCAACGACGAGCATCGCCGGAGCGCGGATGTCACGCGGCTCCATCCAGCGCTCGACGGCCTCCTTGATCACGAACAGCGCGGTGACGGCCAGGGCCACACCGTTGAGGAAGGCGGCAACCACCTCCGCCCGACGCAGTCCGAAGGTCGTGCGAACGGTGCGAGGCTTCGAGGCGAAGTGCTGCGCGACGAGGGCCAGCGCCAGGGCCCCCGCGTCCGCCAGCATGTGACCGGCATCGGCCAGCAGCGCGAGGCTCCCGCTCCACCAGCCCGCGGCCGCCTCCACCACCATGTAGCTTCCGGTGATGGCGAGCGCCGCGCCGAGCACACGGGTGGGGGCGCCGCCGCCGCCATGGCCGTGGCCGTGGCCGTGGCCGTGCCCGTGGCCATGGCCGCCGGCCTGTGCCGTCGTCTCGCTCACGGCTGAAGTATGGCCCACACCTGGCAAATGCGAAGCGTTACGAAATCAGCTGTGTTCTGGCGGAGAGGGTGGGATTCGAACCCACGGTACCCTGACGGGTACACATGATTTCCAGTCATGCACCTTCGACCACTCGGTCACCTCTCCCGTCCCAATCCATCCGGACTGAGCTCCGCGGCTTTGGGGCACGCGGTCGAAGCTTCACGGGCAAGCTGTCGGCGGAGAGAGTGGGATTCGAACCCACGGTACCGTTGCCGGTACACCTGATTTCGAATCAGGCACCTTCGACCACTCGGTCATCTCTCCGCGGCGGAATCTGGCAGCCAGGTCGACGCCTGTCAATCCGAGAAGAGCGCGACATCACCGAGAAAATGACCCTTTGGCGGCGGGGTGAGTTCGCGCTAGACGTGGTCCGGCCCGCAATGCGGCGAGGGCGCTACAAGAAGAGCGAAGCGAGCCGGCAACAGGTGCTGGATGCGGCGATCCAAGCGCTGGCGGACGGGGGCTACGCCAAGACCAGCGTGAGCCACATCGCGACCCGCGCGGGCATGAGCAAGGGCGCAGTCCACTACCACTTCGAGAGCAAGGACGAGCTCATGGCCGAGGTCCTGGAGCGCTGCGCCACCGTCATGCGCGACCGCGTCCGTGCAGCGTGGCAAGCTCCGGGAGAGCCCGCCGAGAAGATCCGTCGCGCTCTGCGCGAGCTGCGGGATTCCCGCCGCCAGGGCGCGCCCGAGCTTCGGGTGCTGGCCGACTTCATGGCCCAGAGCCTTCACGACGAGAAGCTCCGAAGCGCGCTCGCGACCATGTTCGAGGCCAACCGGCAGGAGGTCCTGGAACAGCTGGCGGGAAGCCTCGAGCAGCTGGGGCTCAAGCCGAGGATCCCCATCGAGGTGGTGCCGCGACTGCTGCTGGGAGCCCTGGACGGCCTCGCCCTGCACGACTTCTTCGACCCTCCGTCCGCCGCGGAGGACGCCAATGTCCAGCAGGCGCTCGAGGTCATCGCCCTGTCGCTGTTCGAAACCTGAGTGAATTCAGCCTGTTGAAGAAAAGTGATGGCAACAGGTTGACACACTGCGCCATCGGCCACAAAAACATCCTGACCGGCCAGTTTTTATTGGAGGCAGCCGATGTTCGATCACCTCTTCCTGCACGTGGGACCCGCCGGGGCGGCAGCAGCGCTGCTGGTGATGCTGACGGTGCCCCTGGCGTTCGTCGTCGCCCATGCAGCCCGGATCCTGGCTCCCGAGCTGCGCCGCTCCCTCCGCGACCCCGAGGTGGTCGTGTGGCGGCGCCGGCTGGCCCGGGCACTCGGCAAGCGAGATTGCCGCCCTGGGGGTAGAGCGCGATAGTCGCAGCATGAACCGTGTGCTCGCGCTCGGGATCGCGTGCTGCTCGTTGGCGTCGCCCGCGCTGGCGGACGAGCCTCCGGAGACGACCCTGGCACCGGAAGTACGAGCGGGCATCAAGGGACGGTTCGGCAGCTCGAGCGGGATCGACGGCGCCGAGCTCGCGGGTCTCTCCTATGGCCTCGGAGCCTGGCTGTCCCCCACGCGGCTGTATTCATTGGGTCTCGCGTGGGAGCGCGGCGGTCTCGGCAGCGAGCATACCGGGCCGAGTGACAACAGCCTGCGGGTGGAGCGCAGCAGCGACACGCTATGGCTGGGCGGTCGCGCCTATCCCTTGCGCTCGGACCACTTGGGCCTCTTCGTCGCCCTTCGCTTGGGCGCGACCTGGCAGCACCTGGACGCCAGCGGCACGCGGGCGGGGGACGGCTTCGGTCCTGGGGCGGTGTTCTCTTGCTCTGCGAGCGATGGGCCGGGCTTCGCCCTTGGCGGCGGCGTGGGGCTCACCTTGGACATCGACCGACAGCTGGCGTTCGTCACCGAAGTCGAGGGCAGCGCCCACCGCCTGACCAGCGAAGTGCTGGACGGCTGCGCCCCGGGAGCAGGATCCGTCACCGCCGTCGGCGCGCACCTGGGCTTCGCCTACCGCTTCGATCTCGGCGCTGCTCTCTGATTCTCACACGCGGTAGTTGGGCGCTTCTTCCGTGATGATCACGTCATGGACGTGACTTTCCCGCAGCGCCGCCCCGGAGATGCGAATGAACTTGGCGTTCTTGCGCAGCTCCGAGATCGTCTGTGAGCCCGTGTAGCCCATGCCGGAGCGCACGCCTCCAATGAGCTGCGCGATCACGGAGCCGAGGGAGCCGCGATGAGGAACGCGTCCTTCGATGCCTTCCGGGACGAGCTTCTCGTCCGCGGTCCCGGCCTGCCCGTAGCGGTCTTTGCTGCCGCGTTTCATCGCGCCCAACGAGCCCATGCCGCGGTACACCTTGTAGCTGCGCCCCTGATACAAGACGAGCTCACCCGGCGCTTCGTCGGTGCCCGCGAACAGTGAGCCGATCATGACGCAGGACGCGCCAGCGGCGATTGCCTTGGTGACGTCACCGGAGAACTTGATACCGCCGTCGGCGATCACCGGGACGTCGTGCCGATCCGCCACGGCCACGCAATCCGAGATGGCCGTGATCTGTGGAACGCCTATACCCGCAACGATGCGCGTGGTGCAGATGCTGCCGGGACCGATACCGACCTTGACGGCGTCCACTCCTGCGTCGATCAACGCCTGCGTCGCCTCGGCGGTCGCGATGTTGCCGGCGATGATCTGCATCTTGGGGTGACGCTTACGGGTGCTCCGGACGACGTCCAAGACGCCCTTCGAGTGGCCGTGAGCGGTGTCCACCACGATGACGTCCACGCCGGCCTCGACCAGCGCCGCGGCCCGCGCTTCCGCGTCCGCGCCGGGGCCGATCGCCGCGCCCACTCGGAGGCGACCGCGGTCGTCCTTCACGGCCAGGGGATTGCGCTCGGCCTGCAGCAAGTCCTTGATGGTGATGAGACCCACGAGCTTGCCGCCGTCCACCACCAAGAGCTTCTCGATGCGATGCTTGTGGAGCAGCTCCCGCGCGCGGTCCGGCTTCACGCCGGGGTCCACCGTGACCAGCTTCGTGGTCATCAGCGCGCTCACCGGTTGGTCGAGGTTCTTCTCGAAACGAATGTCACGGGCCGTGAGGATGCCGACCGGCGTGTCCCCTTCCACGACGGGCACCCCGGATACGTCGTGCTCGCGCATTATGGCGACGGCCTCGCGCAGGGATTGGGACGGCATCACCGTGACGGGATCGGTGATGATGCCGCTCTCCGCACGCTTGACTCGATCCACCTCCGCCGCTTGCTCTTCGGCCGAGAGGTTCTTGTGAATGATCCCGATGCCGCCGTGACGCGCCATGGCAATGGCTGAGCGCGCTTCCGTCACCGAGTCCATGGCGGCGCTGACCAACGGAATGTTCAGCTCGATTCCGCGGGTGATGCGGGAACGCAGATCCACCTGCGCCGGCAACACCTCGCTGTAGGCGGGAACGAGCATGACGTCGTCGAACGTCAGGCACTCGCGGAGGTCCTTATCCAGCATGGCCAAGGATACCCCGAGCCCCGCGAGACTCAAAGCCACTGAAAAAAGCCGAGCGTCCTGTAACTGTCGAGCCCACGCTTGCGCTCGCGGGAGGCGCCGGTACATTTGTCGCGCCTCATTAGCTCGGGAGCGTGGAAATGAAGCGAGTCGTCGCGACGGCAGCAGTGGCTTTCGCCTGCTTGGTCGCAGCCTGCAGCTCGGAGCCGGATCACGTCGTCCTCACGGACGGCACGTCGCAGCGCATCGTGGGCGGCACCTTCGACGAAGCCGACTCGGCCGTCGTCGGCTTGGCCATCAACGGGGAATCCATCGGCTTCAACTTCTTCTCCGGTCACTGTAGCGGCACGCTGATCGCACCGAACCTGGTGCTCACCGCGCGCCACTGCGTGGCCCTCACGCAGGGTGGCGGCACCCAGGGCAGCGTGGTGTGCGGTCAAACGAACTTCGGGTTCCAAGGACCGGGCAGCGTCTTCCGAGCCACGACCAAGGCGATCCGGCCCAACGCCGACGGACCGGATTTCTACAAGGGCACGGACAGCGTGCGCGTGCCGGAGAGCTCCACGGACATCTGCGGCAACGACATCGCGCTGATCATCCTGGAGGGCGCCGGCGTGCCAGCAGAAGAGGCCACGCCCATCATCCCGCGCATCGATTCGCGGCCCGAGCAGGGCGAGCCCTTCGCGGCCATCGGCTACGGGCTCACGGACCCGAACGACAACGGCAGCAGCGGCACCCGCATGCGCTTGGACGACTCCCCGGTCAACTGCCTGGGCGGACTGTGCGGCGGTGTGTTCGGCGATTCCGTGAAGGAGAGCGAGTGGCTGGGAGACAGCCAGACGTGTCCGGGAGATTCCGGCGGTCCCGCCATCGACGCGAAGGGCCGGGTGATGGGCGTGCTGTCGCGAGGGCCACAAGGCTGCATCCAGAGCGTCTACGGGGACGTGAGCGCCTGGAAGGACCTCGTGATGAAGACGGCCATCGACGCCGCGAACCTCGGCGGCTACGAGCCGCCGTTCTGGGCCACCAGCGGTTCCAGCGAGCCGCCGGTGGCAAAGCCGGACGCCGGTCCCGACCCGTTGGGTGAGCCCTGCACCGGACCCTGCAGCAACGGCTACCAATGCCTCAGCTCGGACGGCAAGAGCGGCATCTGCGTGCCCAGCTGCAATCCGAGCGTGGCCTGCCCCAGCGGCTACAGCTGCGACGAGACTCAATCCGTGTGCGTGCCCGCGAGCAATCCGAACAAGGCCGGCGACGACTCCGGGCAGAGCTCGGGCTGTGCCGTCGCGGGTCCGGTGCGTCCCGTACCGTGGATCGTCGGCGTCGGCTTGGTCGCCCTCGGCGTGGTGTTGCGCCGGCGTCGGAGGTGAAGATCGTCCTCGCCGGGGGTAGCGGGCAGGTCGGCGGCTAGAAGCTCCGCACGCTGGCGACCTGGGTGCCCAGCACCACGACACACAGCGCGGCAAGGGCGGCGAAGGCGAAGAACAACGCCGCGACTCGCCGCACTGCCGTGGCCTGCTTGGGCGCGACGAAAGCCGCAATGGCCGCGCCCAGGGCCAGGCCGACCACCACCACCGCGACATGCTCCTTGGTCTCGAACATGAGCCCCGCGCGCACGCTGTCGGTGAACAGATGCCGCTTCACCAGCGCGCGATAGGCGCCGTACATCGCGATGCCGGTGCCGTACACAGCCAGCGTGAAGGCGGTGGAGAGGCCGACCGCCCAACGATTGCGGCGGGTGAGCGGCTTGCCCTGACGCAACAGGAGCGCCGGGTGCACCAGGGCCGCGACCGTGAGCACGCCGAGATGGCCGTGGATGGATTCGAACAGACGCCAGAACATCAGGGGTACACGAAGGTGCAGACGAGCAAGAGGGGGACCAGGACGACCGCCGCCCACGAGACGACGCGACGGACGTCCGCGGTGTTTCCGCGGCGGGCCAACAAGATCGTCAAGACCAAGGCCACCACCACGCCCCACCACACCGCCACTCCGACGCGCCAGTAGTACGCGGTATGCAAGCTCCGGAGGATCATGCGCGGATCGCCCGTTTCACCGCGAAGCCACTCGTAGAGCCGCTCGGCGACGTAGGTCACCGGCACCGCCAAGCCGAACACGAGAGCGACCACCGCCCAACGTTCGCGGGTCTCGTCACTCGTCATCGTCGTCCTCCTTCTTCTTTTCGGGTCGACGAACGGTGAGGGCCAGCACCGTGAGGAGAGAACCGCCCAGGGCGGTGAGGCTGACCAAGAGCTCGAAGGTCGTTCCGCTCGAGCCGTTCTGCGTGGGACGCTGCATCTCAACCTCTGCGGAAGGACATCACCAGGCCGAGCAACGCTTCGGCGTGATCCAGAGCCAGATACACCACGGCCACGTGGGAGAGCACGCCGAGCACGACCAGCACGCGGCGCTGTGAGCTGCGCTCGAGCCCCGGGCCGATGAGCAGCGCCAAAAGCGTGACGAGGGCGGTGCCCGGCGCCAGAAATAGCATCGTTCGCCAGGTTTCCGGGCGATGACGAGCCGCGATGACGAGAGGCAAGCCTGCGGTCCAGGCCACGGCGAAGAGGCTGAGCGGGGACAACCCCGACAGCAGATTCTTACGTGCCCCGAAGATCAGGCCGAGCACCACGAATGCGCCCAAGATCAGGAAGGACGCCGGCCGCGCCCAACGTCGCACGAGGGCCAGCTCCACGTAGGTGGCCTCCGTGCGCGCACCGAGCCCGGCCTTCTTCAGGGTATCCAGGGATCCGCTCAGGTCTCCGAGCCGCGCCCGTGCGATGGCTAGTCCGTTGGTGGCGCGCATCCAATCGGCGTCGTCGAGGCCCGGCTCGGCCAGCCACGCTTCGTACGCGCTCACCGCACGCTCCGGCTGCTCGAGCCGCAGCAGGAACGTGTCGGCAATCAACGCCCGAGATTCGCGCCGCACGCGGCCTGCCGGGAACCCGTTCACCTGCCGTTCGAAGGCTTCGAGCTGCGCGGCGTTCGGCTCCCGAACGCGCCGCTGCTTCTCGAAGGCGACCAGGGGGCGGAAGTCGCCTTCGCTGCGGTCCTTCAAGTAGGCGATGCGCTGCGCGGCCCGCCGCGACAGGCGCGAATGCGGCGCGAGCGCCAGCGCTTCGGTGTATGCGGAGAGCGCGCCGTCGAAATCGAAAGCGCGCTCGGCCTGCTCCGCTCGTCGTAGGGCTTGGGACTGGGTCTCGGCGCGTGCGCCCGCCGCGAGCAAGAGCACGACGAGCGCCGCGAGCAGCGCTCGTGCGGCTCTCTCCAACATCGCTACCGGGTGTACTCGAAAGCGTCGATCTCGGAGCCATCCAGACGCAACGCCTTGTACCGGAGGGTGCCGCCCTCAACTTCCAACACCAAGAAATTGTTGGTCTTTTCCGTCAGGTACGCGGTGTCGCAGGCGGACGCCGGATCGGCGTTGTAGAGGTCGCCGCCGGCGCCGGCACTGACCACGTAGATGGTTCCGCTGCCACCCACCGGAATGCCGCCGGCACCGCTGTTGGCCACCTGGCCATCGGTGGAACCGGTCTTGAAGCCGCGAATGGGCAGCGTGCGCTGGTAGTTGTGCACGTGCCCGGTGAGCACCACGTCCACCTTGTACTGGTCGAACAGCGGCTGCCACGTCGCTCGCGGCGCGTCGCTGTCGCCTTGATGGGTGCTGCCGCAGGTGTACGGCGGCGTGTGGAACACGGCGAACACCCACGGCGTTACGTTGCGATCCACCGCTTCGAGATCCGCCTTGATGAAATCCACCTGAGCCTTGAGCTTGGAATTGCCCTCACTGTCGAGCATCAAGAAGTGCGCGTTGGCGTAGTCGAAGGAGTACCACTCCTCCCCCTGAGCGGTCTCGCCCTGGCTCACCTTCTGCGGCACGGCGAACTGGCCCACGTAATACACGGAAAGGTTGTCGTGGTTGCCGTTGACCGGCATCAGCGGCCGCGTCGCGATCATGTCCTGGGTGGAGTAGCTACCCGTGCTGCTCTCGAACAGCGCATCCCAGTGTTGCTGATTCGTGGTGTTGTCGATGAAGTCGCCGCTGAAGATCTGGAAGTCCACGCCCATGGTGGAGAGCTTCTCCTGGATCTGCGCGAAGACCTCGGGACCGCTGCGGGAGTCTCCCGTCACGGCGAAGCGAAACACGTCCGAAGAGCCCTTCTTCGGCGCGGTGGCGATGTCGTAGGTGGAGCTCCAGTGCCCGGGCCCGCCTACCTTGTAATAGTAGGTCGTGTCCTCCGTGAGCCCGCACACGTGGGTCTCGTGCACCCGGAGCTTCTGGTCCTGGAAGATGGGGCTGCCGAACTGCATGGTGTGGCCCGTCTGCAGCGTCACACCGTTGCCCGCGCCATCCGCGGCCTCCACGGCAGCCTTGTCGGAGCCGTACAGGATCTCGGTGCGCTTGGTGTCCAGATCCGTCGCCCAGTTGATGGCAAAGGTCGTCTCCGGAGAGCCCGCCCAGCTGGCGTGAATGTGCTTCGGCGTGGGCTCGGCCCCCACTACGTCCTCGTCACCACCCACTTCTTCGATACCTTCGGGAGCGCTCACCGTGTAGTCGCAGCCCTCCGGCGTGTACGGCAGCTCCAAGGTGGTGTTGGTCGGCGTCTTCTTGGCCGCCTTGCCGGTGTCCTCGCCGCAGCCTGCGGCAGCGACGAGGGCCGACGCCGCCAAGATCCAGTAGATAGAGCGATACATCTCGGTTGTCTCCAATCTCAGAGCCCCGCCGTGGCCTGAAACCACACGACGTCGTTCTTGATGCCCACGAAGGTTCCGTCGGAGTTGGTCACGTCCTCGGTCTCGCGGTTCATCTGGTAATTCAGCGAAAGTCGGAGATTCTGCTTGCTGTTCGGGAAGTAGTTCACGCCGAAGGTCAGCCGGTAGCGGCTGGGGGGATTGTCTGCGTCACCGTAGGAGCTGGGCCCCAAGTAGCCGGGGGTCTTCTCGTCTCCGCCGAAGAACTTGCACTTACCGGTGTTCGCGTTGCAGGGCGACTGCGGGTTCACCTGATCGAAACGTGCCAGCACCTCGAGGGAGTGCTCGCCGGGCAGAACCAGCTCCGGCAGGACGTATTGCACCTGCACCGAACCGCCGGTGGCGATGTGATCCGGGCGCGCCACCGCGCCACCGGGGCCGCACGCCTGATCGTACGCCAGAAAATCCCCCAGGCCCGCAGACTCGCCATTCTTGAACCACACGAAGGTGGCGCTGGCGTAGAGCCCCTGATAGCGAAACTCGGCATCGGAGGTGAAACCTCGGTTCCACTGGCCGCGGTCATCGCAGTTCGAGTACACGCCGCCCGCCACGCCCACTCGAGGCGTCTTGTTGCGCGCGATGTCGCTCTCGTTCTCGGCACCTTCGGGGAGACCGAGAGCGTGGAGCTGCGCACGCGCGGCGTACAAGTACGCGTCGTCGATGTTGTTGGTCGCGCCCGGGCCCTGTCCCAAGAACATGCCCGCGAAGTACTCCAGCACCGGGGACGTCGACTCCGGCGAGAGATCACCGACCTTGCCGTAGACCATGCCGCCCAGGTCGCGCGGGCTCAGATAGCGCAGCGCCTGTCGGTCTTGCTGGAGCGGCGTGTACACGAGGCGATCGATGAACGCCAAGCGCTCTTCACTGAACATGAAGGTGCGCAAGAACGGCAGCTGGAACTGACCGAAGCGCACGTTGAACGCCGGGTGGAAGCGTGCATCAAGGTATCCGTCCTGCAGCTGCGAAACGGTCGCGTCGTACTCCACGCGCATCCAGAAGTACTGCTGGAGCCGGGCGCGAAAACCGAACCGCGCCCGCTGCAGCCAGAAGTTGTTGTCCTGGTTCGGGTTCGGTTGCGCGGGATCTGGGTCGTCTTGGCGCCAGATGTAGCCGGGCTGGATGTAGCCCGTCAGGTCCAGATTGCGGTTCTTCGCCTCGCTGTCCGGGTGTTCTTGCCAGACTCGGATGTCGGCGCGAGCAGGAGTGGTGAGAGCGAGGAGCAGGGCAATTCCAGCCCATCGACCAAGCAAGTGGCGCACACCGCGACGCTAGTCGGGCGCGGTGATGGTCCCGCGACGTCTCTGTGACGGATTGATTACTCGGCGCCGGTCAGGAGGTCGATGGCCGCTCGAAAGGCGTTGGCCCGGAGCTCTTGGCGCTCCACCAGGGACGGCCGGCCGAGACGTTGTGCCGCCTGCGACAGCTGCACCGCCTCTCGCTCCAAGCGCTCGGCTTCTCGCGTGAGCACGTCCAACACCAAGGCGCGTTGATCTTCCGGAAAGTCTGCCCAGGCCATGGCTATCCCCCGCTTTCCGCAGGGCTCCAACGGAGTCGCGGTTTGCGCGCCGCGCGCGCCTCGTCCAAGCGACCAAGCCGCGTGAGGTGCGGAGCGGACTTGACCATTTCCGGTTGCTCTTGAGCTTCCTTCTTGATCGCAACCATCGCATCCACGAAGCCATCGATGGTCTGCTTCGTCTCGGTTTCCGTGGGCTCGATCATGAGGGCGCCGCGCACGACCAACGGGAAGTACACCGTGGGCGGGTGAAAGCCGTAGTCGATCAAGCGCTTGGCCAGATCCAGAGTCTTGACACTGGTGCTGCCCTCCAGCTCCTTGTCGGAAAACACGGCCTCGTGGAGGGGTGGCGTAGAAAAGGCGATGGGATAGTGCTTCGAAAGGCGAGCGGCGAGGTAGTTCGCGTTCAGCACCGCCATGTCGCTCACGGCCTTGAGGCCATCGGGGCCGAGCTCCCGAATGTAGGTGTAGGCGCGCACCATCATGCCGAAGTTGCCGAGGAACGAGCGCACTCGCCCCACCGTCTTCGGCCGCTCGCGGTCCACCAAGAAGCGATCGCCATCCCGCCGCACCACCGGGCTCGGTTGGAACGGCTCCAGGATCTTCTTGAACGCGACGGGACCCGATCCCGGGCCGCCGCCGCCGTGCGGCGTCGTGAACGTCTTGTGCAGGTTGTACTGCATCACGTCCACTCCCACGTCTCCTGGGCGAGCGCGCCCCAGCACGGCGTTCATGTTGGCGCCGTCGCCGTACACGAGCCCGCCCTTTTCGTGCACCAGCCGCGTGATCTCCGGCATGTCGGACTCGTACAGTCCGAGGGTGTTCGGGTTGGTGATCATCAAACCCGCGACGTCGTCCCCGGCCTCGGCCAGGGCGCTGGCCAGAGTGCTCGCTTCCACCACGCCGCGACTGCCGGCCGGGAAGGTCACCGCTTCGAACCCGTTTAGCGCACAGCTGGCGGGGTTGGTGCCATGCGCGCTCTCGGGAATGAACACCTTGCGGGGAGCGCGGCCCTTGTCGTGATGATACGCGCGAATCATCATCAGGCCCGTGAGCTCACCCTGCGCACCGGCGGCTGGCTGCAGGCTCACGCCGTCCATCCCGACGATCTCCGCCAGCAGCGCTTCGAGCCGTACCATCAGCTCGAGCGCTCCCTGCGCCAGGTGATCGGGCGTGAGGGGGTGCAACCGCGCGAAACCGTCCAGCCGCGCGGCCCACTCGTTCACCTTCGGGTTGAACTTCATGGTGCAGGAGCCCAGCGGATAGAACTGGGTGTCGATGCTGAAGTTCTGTTGCGAGAGCCGCACGAAGTGGCGAAACGCCTCCGGCTCGCTCACCTCGGGCAAATGCGCCGGCTCAGCCCGATGCAGCTCTCCGAGAGCAGTGCGGGCATCGACGTCCGGAACGTCGAGCGCCGCAATGGAGGCTGCGGTCCTTCCGGGCGCGCCGCGCTCGAAGATCGGCAGCTCTACGAACGAAAGACCCTTCTGAGCTTCTCCCGGCACCGATCACTCCAGGGGCGCTTCGGGCTCGCCGCCGCCGGAACCTTCTCCGCCGCCCGAATCTTCGCCACCCCCGGCAGGCTGCTGACCTTCGTCCCAACCACCACCCACGCCACGACGCTCGACCTCGTCCGGAATCACGGAGTCGGGATCCGGTCGCATGTTCTGCTGCTTCACGGCTTCCCAGCTCTGTCCGGTCTCGTCCTGCCCCAGGCCCCACTCGCCCTTGATCACGTGAGCTTCGCCTTCTTTGGGCTCCGTGTAGCGGAAGTAGCCGCGCCCCTTCGAAGTGGCAGAGGGACCCACCATCCCGATCTTGTGCTCGGTCCACTCGTACTTGTAGAGGTCCCCGGTCACCTTGCCGCTCATCTCGCCCCACGCGTCTCCGGCGGTGGTGCGCCACTTGCCGCTGATGGTGTCACCTTCCTTGACGAGATGCAGATAGCCGTAGGTCTGGCTGTAGTACACCCCGGTCCACTCACCGCCCACCGGCATGTCCCCCGGCTTCACGTGAGCGAACTTCGTATCGGGCTGCCCTTTGTTGCAGGCCGACAGGGAGCCTGCGAGGGGAACGGCCAACGTCACGACGAATGCAGCTTTCAGGAGAGTTCGGGCGCCAAACATGGCGCGGACTCTACCACGGTCGCCCCCGGTTTTTCGGGTGAGGAAACGGCCACCGCCCGAAGCAGGGAGGCGGGCGGTCGAAGCCGCCAATCCAAGGTGAAAACCGGCGCCCCCTGCAGCCGCTCCCCGAGTTTTGTCGCGCATTTGGGGGTCACCAGCCAGCCTTCCACGGGCGCCGCCACGGGACGCGGCCGGTCGTGGTCCGCTGCCCGATGGACGGTATGGGGCATGATGCCCGCCCGATCGAGGGAGCGGAGGACGCGCTCCGGACGCGCCACGGCCAACGCCACCCCCAGCCTCAGGCCTCGGAGCTCCGCCAACGTCCATCGTTCGCCTCCCGCGCCCGTGGCTCCGACGAGCTCGGCCTCGACCACGTAGCACGGCTTCGACAGCGCCTCGCTCGGCGCGCCCACGCTGACGACCGCGTCGCACGCCGACAAGAGCTCCCGCTTGCCGGCGCGCAGATCTCCCGCCGGCGGGCAGCGGCCGCTGCCGAAGGGGTTCGTGCCGTCCACGACCAGCAGCGACAGCGCGAGGCGCTTCGGTCGGGTCTGCAGCAGGGCGTCGACGAGCACCACGTCGACCTGGGGGGCGACGAGATCGATCGCCGCCTGGCGCCTCTTTGCGACCGCTACCGGCACGCCGGCGCCGTCGAGCGCCCGCGCCAACCACAACGCGTCGTCGCCCACGTCCTCGACGGCGTCCGACGCCAGCACCCGGCGCGCCCGCCCCGCTCGCGAGCGATAGCCCGACGCGACCACCGCGACTCGGAGCCCGTCCTGTGAAAGGGCGCGGGCCAGCGCCAAACACAACGGCGTTTTGCCGGAACCTCCCAGCGTCGCTCCCCCCACCCCCACTACCGCCGTTTTCTCAGGCAGCAGAAGATGTCGGCTCGCCGCGGAAGCCCACTGATAGGCCCGCGCGAGGCCCCGCGTGAGCGGCGACGAATCCGTCCCTGCCTCGAGCCGCTCGGCCAGCGCGCGGCGCAGCATGTCAGGAGCGCTTCAGCTCGCTGCCCAGCTCTTCGCCGATCCGCGCGGCTTCCTCGGCCGACGTCGGCCACGACGTCTCGGTTTCGCGGCGGCGCATGTTGCTGCCATCCGGCTCCGCCAGCATGGCGCGAAGCCAAAGCCGCTCGCCCTGGCGTAGCGCGTAGGCGGCGACGGGTACCTGACAGCTGCCTTCTACCGCGCGCATCACGCCGCGCTCCGCAGCGACCGCCACGTTCGTCTCCGCGTCCATCAACGGCGCCAGCAGCGCTCGCACGGCGTCGTCCCCTTGGCGCTGCTCGATGCCGAGCGCGCCCTGGCCGATGGCCGGGAGACAACGTTCGGCTGGCAACGTTTCCGTGGCCTTGTCCGCGAGGCCCAGACGCACCAAACCGGCGCGCGCCAGGATGATCGCGTCCACCACGCCTTCGGAGAGCTTGCGAAGCCGCGTGTCCACGTTGCCACGGAGCGGCAAGAACTCGAGATCCCCGCGCCACGCCTCCAGCTGCACACGTCGCCGAAGCGACGAGGTGCCGACCTTGCTCCCGGCGCTGAGCTCGGCGAAGGGACGCCCGTCCCGGGTGATCACCACGTCCCGCGGATCTTCGCGCTTGGGAACGCAGCCAATGGCCAGAGCCGGAGCGAGCTCCGCGGGAACGTCTTTCATCGAGTGCACGGCGATATGGGCGCGGCCGTCGACCAAGGCTTCCTCGATCTCCTTGATGAACAGGCCCTTGCCGCCGATCTCGTTCAGCGCGCGGTCTTGAACTCGATCCCCCGTCGTCGTGACGTGGAGCTCTTCCACGACCAGACCCGCGTGCTCGCCGCGAAGCTCGTTCATCCACGCCCGCGCTTGGGCCAAGGCCAGCGCACTCTTGCGCGTGGCAACCACTATCGTCTGACTCATCGCGCTACCGTACCTAGAGCGTGCTGCTCCGGCTCCGAAATTTCGGGGTCCTTGTCTTCGCCATCTTCCGCAGAAACGGCACGTAGGGAGTGTGGCGCATCGACCTCGGCGGAATCCAGATCGAATAGCTCGATCAGCGTGGCGACCAGCTGCTCCGCTCGAAATCCTTCGTACTCGCGACCGGTAGCGACCTCACGGAGCTTCTTGGTGGGCGCATGCAGCATCTTGTTCAAGGCAGCGTCCACCATGGCTTCCAGGGCGGCACGCTCTTCCGGCCCCAGGTGCTTGAGCTTGCCGCGCATGCTGCGCTCGAGCTCCGCGTGCAGCACGCCGCCCAGACGCGCTCGAAGCGCCACCACCGTGGGTGTGACCTGCTCCGCTTCCGCCCAGCGTTCCCAGCCGTGAGTCTCCTCCGAGACAATGGCTTCCGCGCGCTCGGCCTCGCGTTCTCGGGTCTTCAGAGACTCGGCAACGACACGGGAGAAGTCGTCGACGTTGTACAGGAAGACGCCGTCCACTTCCTCCACTCGCGGGTCCACGTCCCGAGGTACCGCCAGGTCGATGAAGAAGAGGCTGCGCCCTCGACGCTTGCGGCGAAGCGAGGCCACCAGCTCGTGCTCCACCACGAAACCCGGCGCGCTGGTCGAGGTGATCACCACGTCCGCCTCGATCAGCGACGCTGGCAGCTGTTCCCACGAGCGCCCTTCCCCTCCGACGGCCTGCGACAAGACGCCGACCCGCGCAGCGTTGCGACCCACCACGATGATGCGGCTCCCGGCGTTCTTGAGCAGCTTGGCCACCGTCTCGGCCATCTCTCCCGAGCCGATCAACACGACGGAGCGACCCGCCAAATCCCCGAAGATTTGCTTGGCCAAATCCACCGACACGGTCGGCACGCTCACCTGCCCGGCGCCCACCGCCGTTTCCGTGCGGACCCGCTTCGCCGCGCGAATCGCCCGCGGCACCGTGCGGTGCAGACAGCCACCGACGGTGCCGGTCTTGCGCGCCAGTTCGAACGCGTCCTTCACCTGTCCGAGGATCTGCGGCTCGCCGAGCACCAGGGAATCGAGAGAAGAAGCGACGCGAAACAGGTGCCGAACCGCGTCGCTTCCGCGATGCACATACAAATGCTGACGGACCTCGGGCGAGAGATCGCTCACGCGGCGTACGGCTTCCTCGGCCACGCTGTCCAGATCCGAGGCCGCGCCGTCCTTGCCGGAAACCACCAGCTCCACGCGGTTGCAGGTGGAGATCAGCATCGCTTCCCCGATGGCTCCATCCCCCACCATGCCTTCGAGGGCGCGCGGGATCTGGTCCTTGGGCAGCGCCAAACGCTCCCGCACGTGAATGGGCGCGGTCCGGTGATTGAGGCCGATCACCACGATCATCAGCCGCCCCCCATGCCGGGACGCAGAGCGTAGAACAGCATCAACACGATGACGCACGCCACGCCGGCGAGCGTTCCGTAGGCGGAGCGCCGTCCGCGCCAGCCGGCCACCGCGCGCATCACCAGCACCAGCGCAACCAGCAGCCAAGTGGCATAGCCGAGGGCTGCGCGAATGGTCTCGGCGCTGGTGGCCTCGGGCAGCCGATTGAAGAACACCGCGCCGGTGACGATGCCGAAGGTCAGCAGCGGGAACCCCGCGAGCAGCAAGCGATGCTCCGTGCGATCCAGAGCGTCCAGCGGTGGCAGCTTTGCTGGGCGACCCCCGAGACGCTTCGCTTTGAGGCGCCGCTCCTGGACCAGGTAGAACATCCCGGCGGCGCCGGCCAAAAGGAACATGGCCACCCCCAGCAGGTTCGCCGTCACGTGCAGGGCGAGGAGCGTGCGGGGTACTTGGGTGGCCCGGTCGCGGCCCAGGCTGACGAACTGTGCGGCCACCAAGAAGGTGAGGGCCACCGGCGCAATCACTGCACCGATCGCGTACATCTTGGCGCGATTCCGCAGCGCCAGGTACACCACCACGGCGATCAGGGCGCTCAGGCTGAGCGCAAAATGGAGTGACTCCACCGGGCACACTCGCGAGAGCAAGCTGGCCGTGACGACGTGAACTCCGTGCATCACGGCGCCCACCGCCAAGAGGCGGGGCGCCCACAGCTGGGCCAGCGTGAAGCGCTCTCGGCGCGCCAGGTCCAAGAAGAACAGCGTGGTGGCAGCCGAGTAGGCGATCACACCCATGAAGAATGCGATTGTCGCGACCTGTTCCACGACCTACTCCAAGTTCTTCATCAGAAACTGCGCGAGCATTTCTTCGTCACTGTTGGCGGCACTGGGCACCGGCGGCGGCACACTGGCCGCGCGATGCTCCGACAACGTGCCGACGGGAGTCCCCATGAAGCCGGGAATGACCTCATAGGCGAGGTCTCCCAGGATCATGGAGGTGTCGAACAGCTCTGCGCCCAGCTCGCTGACGTAGTTGATGGACTTGACCCGGCCCACCAGCTCGTGAATGTCCGTTCCGCCCGTCACTTCGGTGAGCACCCGGACTGCTTCCACCACGCGATAGCGCCGACCTTCACCCTTGATGACCAGCTCGCTGCCGAGCAGGTCGACCCGGTCTTCCCCGACCCATTGGTCGAGGGCGGCTTGTGGAAAGAAGACCCGATTCGGACCCATACTGAGCTCGATTGTACCCGCCACCCGACGCCGTCGGAGATGGCGAGCTTCGCTTAGCACCCCCGCGCCCCGCGTCCCAGCCCCCTGGCGGAAACGCCAGTGATTTTTGCTGGGTTTGGCGCCTCAGTAGCCCTTGCGGGCCACCGCGCGGTCCCCCGGCTCGATCTCGCGGTGCGAGACCGTGACGACGGCGATCGAGCTGTATTTGTTGGCCCGCAGGATACGAAGCTCCCCGATGATCTCTTCCGGGAACTTCTTCTCGTTACCCTTGAGGGGGGTGGCGTCGGAACGCGCCCGATCCGGTGTGTCGGTCCGCAAACGGGCCCGCGCCGAGTCGGATGCGGTGGAGAGGGTGTGACGCCAGGCATCACCGCGCTTCACCACGAACAAGCGATTCCCCGCGCTGAGGCCGTCTTCCGTGCCTCGGTCGATGAACACCACCTGGTTCTGCCCGTATAGCTCGTGGGGATAGATGCTGGTCAGCACGCGAGCCCAGCGGTCCACCTTGGCGGCCTTGGGCGGGACGATGTCGAAGCGGCGCCCGACCGGGCCGATCATCGCGCCGCGCTCGATGACGTCTACGGACTCGACGATCTCGCCGCGCGCCACGCGCGACTTCGGATCCCAATGATCGACGCGCACGGTGCCCTTGATCGCGATGATCATGCCGGGAGGACGGCGAGCGCCCGGCACCCGCTCGGGGCGGCGCACGGGACGGAAGATGGTGAGCTGCTGCCCAATACGAACGTCCTTGCCGGGCTTCACCTGCAGGTACACGTGATTGCCGTCAGAGAGCAGCATCTGGTCCTCGCGGGCGCCGACCAGCTCTCCCCACACGTCCCGCTTGGGGTCATCGATGAGCCCTTGGCTGCGCAAGAACACGGTGTTGGCGGGCACCGCCGGGCGGCGATCCATGAATCCACCGTTGCCGGTGCCATCGAGCGCCGCCGATCCATAGGCCCCCCCGCCGAGCCGCATCCGGATCTGATCCCCCGGGTAGATCCAATGCGGATTCATGATCTGGGGGTTATAGCTCCAGACCTTCGGCCACTTCCACGGGTTGCCGTAGTAGCGGCCGGACAAATCCCACAGGGTGTCGCCCTTCTTCACCACATGGATGGGCGGCACGGACACGCTGCGCTCTCCGAGGATGGCAGCGGATCCCTTGGAGCCATGGACGACCGCTTCGCCCCCGCCGCTTCGACCCATGTCGAAGCCGTCCGACGAGGCCGAGGTATTCGTGACCGGGCGGGAGCTCGAGGGCAGGTAGTCGTTGGCATCGGGTCCTGGCGCCCCGTAACCCGGCGCCGGCACCGAGCTCTCCGTCACCGTCGTCGATCCCGGGGTGACGATCACGTCACCGTTCCCGGAGGGCACCACCACCGATCCGGGCGGAGCGCCCGACCCTTCTTGGGCGGAAGCGACGCTCGCCAGGGACAGCGTGTAGAAGGTGAACAGCAGGTGCCGGGGCCGCATGGGGATCAGGCTCCTTTGGCCTTCGGGATCTCAGTTTGGCGCAGCTTCGGCGCTCTCGCATCCTCGGGACCGAGAAGCCCCTGCTTGCCCCGCACCCGGATCACGGGACGCGGCGCGTCAGAGGCATCGTCTTGACTCTTTTCCTCCGCGCTCGGCTCGCGAGGGGCAGCAGCGGGAGCATCCGGCTCGAGACGAATGACCTTCAGCGGAGGGCGCTCGACCCGCTCCGCGGCGGCCGCCTTGGGCTTGGCCGCGGGCTCTTGCATTCGGGCCAGCTCGACCGCCATCACCCGTTCCGCCAGGCGATCTTGGTTGTTCTGGAGGCGCACGATCTCGTCTCGAAGCTCCGAAAGGCGCTTTTCCACGTTGTCTTTGTTGCTGCCGCAGCCGGCGAGGGCGCCGCCCATCGCGACCACCACCCCGAGACGCAGCACTCCCCGGATCCGAAGCTGGGACATCGTGGGGATCGTAGGTTCTGGGCCGGATTGGGGCCAAAATCCTGGGTGCTTTCGGAAACGACGGGGATCAACCGGGCGAGACGATCGGGTTGGTCACGCTGGACGGACGGACACTCTGCCGCTACCGTTGGGGGCCGTGAGGATGCGTCGTAGAAGGGGTGGTCGTGCGCCGCGCAGGCGTCTGGATCTGAAGAAGACGCTCTTCATCTTGCCCAACATGATCACGCTTGCGAGCGTGTTCTGCGGCTTCAACGCGATTCGCATCGCCGGGGGGGCAAGCGGACCCGACGACCTGCATCGCGCCGCGGTGTTGCTCATCTTCGCGATGTTCTTCGACCTGATGGACGGTCGTGTGGCGCGCATGACGAAGACGCAAAGCGCCTTCGGCCTGCAGCTGGACTCCCTGGCCGACGTGATCTCGTTCGGCGTAGCACCTGCGATTCTCGTCTACCAGTGGGTGCTGCACCGCTACCCCGTCCCAGGCCTGCTCACGGCCTTCCTGTTCACCGCCTGCGCCACGGTGCGCTTGGCGCGTTTCAACGTGCTGTCGTCTGCCCCGAGCGGTGCACCGGTGAAGCCGGGCAAGCACGTCGTGGGGCTACCCACGCCACCGGCGTCCGGCATCCTCATCTCGCTGGTAGTGGCCGACTCCGCCTTGGGTGGTGCCATCGGCGACCAGCGCTACACCATCGTGCTGTTCGTGGTGACCACGCTCGTCAGTCTGCTGATGGTCTCCACCGTCAAGTTCCGTTCGTTCAAGGACCTGCGGCTGAACCCCGCCACGGTGCTCATCGTGCTGTTCGTGGTGGGTTCCAGCGCGTTCGTCTGGCAACGCTACAAGGCGGAGCTGGTGCTCATCTGGCTGCTCTCGGTCTACGTGGCGCTGGGCATCGCGGAGAGCCTCCGGGCAGTGGCAGCGCGCCTGAAGAACATGGGCGCGGCTCGGGATTCCGTGCCCCCCGCTGCTGCGGAATGAAGGGGCACCGGGGGGTGCAACTCCCGGAGCTGGGTGCTATCCGTAGGTGTCGATGACGCACCGGCCGTACAAGCTCGTCTGGCTCGCGCTGATACTCCTGTCGCTTGTCGGCTGTCAGGGCAAGAGCGGCGGCGGTCAGGACGAGACCGGAGCCCGGCCCACCACGAGCGACCTCCCACCCCTCACGCTGAAGGACGACACCGGAGATCTCCTGCTCACCTGGATCGACGACAAGGGTGACTTCCACGTCGTCCAGAAGATCGCTGACGTTCCCGAGAAAGCCCGCAAAGAGGTGCGGGTCGTCGTCACCACCCGCACGGAGGGCACCGGGCGTCTGGTCTATGTCGCGAACCTGGAGAAGAAAGGTCCGGACGGCAGCTACCCGGTGACCAGTATCACGCGCGCGGCGTGGGACGAGAAGGGCGCCTCCAAGCGCAAGGCGCGGGTGGAAGCCCTCGCCCCCAGCGCGGTGGCTGCCGCGCCCAGTGGCTCCGCCGCCGGCGGCGGCGAGGAGCCTCCAGTCGGCGCCAAGCCCGGCCAAGTCGTCGCCATCATCTACGGCGCGGAGTGGTGCAAACCGTGCCACGACGCCGCCCGCTACCTGAAGCAACGCGGCGTCCACGTGATCCACAAGGACATCGAAGAGAACGAGGTGGCGGCCCGAGAAATGAAGGAAAAGCTCGCCCGCGCCCACAAGCCGTCGGCGTCCATCCCGGTGATCGACGTGATGGGCGAGATCCTCGTTGGATTTTCTCCGCGTGCCTTGGAGCGCGCAATCGAGACTGCACAGAACGAAAAGACGCTGTGAAAGCCGACAAGAAGCTCGGCGACGTGTGGCCGTGGCTGCCCGTCTTCCGCGTGGTGGCGGAGACCGAGCACCTGCCCACGGCGGCGGCGCGCTTGCACGTCAGCCCGTCGGCGCTGTCGCGCACCATTCGACTCGTGGAAGAAGCCCTCGGGGAAGAGCTGTTCGTGCGCAGTGCGCGGCGCATCGTCTTGAACTCCGCCGGTCAACGTCTGCTCGCCGCCGTTCGCCGCGCGATGACGGGGCTCGAGCACTCGATGCAAGAAGTGCTCGAGCGCGACTTCACGGGGGACTACCGGCTGAGCTCC
Organism: Polyangiaceae bacterium; assembly: GCA_020633235.1. Lineage (NCBI taxonomy): Bacteria > Pseudomonadati > Myxococcota > Polyangiales > Polyangiaceae > Polyangiaceae bacterium. The sequence goes on from JACKEA010000003.1 coordinate 556,782, forward strand.
CTGGGCGTGCTCACGGACTACTTCGTGCTTCCCGCGCTGCTCGCCCTCGCCGAAGAACACCCTCGCGTCACGCCGTGCCTCACGACACTGAGCTCTCGCGACGCGAACCGCGAGCTGGCCAGCGGCCGGATAGAGGTGGCCTTCTACTACGACGCTACCAGCCTCGCCGGCATCACCTGCCGCAAGATCGGATCTCTGACCAACTCCCTCTATTGCGGCAAGGGACACCCGCTGTTCGGGAAGCGTCGCCTCACTCCGGCACAGCTCGAGGAGCACCCGTTTTCCGTGCCGAGCATCGGCGACCGCGGCACGCCCATGGACAATTGGCCCGTGGAACGTCCGCGGGAAGTCGGTTTCCGCATCTTGATGCTGTCCACGAATCGCGAGGTTGCTCTGTCGGGGCGCTACGTCACGGTGCTGCCGGACGCCGTGGCCAAGGAGGACGTGGCGCGGGGTCGCCTGTGGCAGCTCCCGCCGGACCTGGTACCGGACACGGACGTGTACGCCGCCTGCCGCGAGGAAGACGCGGACTCGAGCTTCACGACCGACGTGATCGCCGCCGTCGAGGACGCGATATCCCGAGCCCCGCGCCGCAAGGACGTGAAGAACCGCCGCTGAGGGCTCAGTAGTCCTTGCAGCAGCGGACCCCGAAGTCCGTGTTGTCCTGACCCCGAGGCGACGTTTCCAGATCGCTGCCGCACTTGAGCTGATCGTTGGCGGGGGCGGAGAAGTAGCTTCCGCCGCGCAGAATGCACTTGTCCGACTCGCCCTGGTTGGTCGTCTCGCAGTTGTTGGTCCACTCCGCGACGTTCCCCGCCATGTCGAAGACCTGGTCGAACGGCGCACTCTGGCCGTGACAGGCCGGGTAGCTCATCACCGGCGCCACCGGGTTCGAAACGGAGTGCCCGTTGCAGGTGTCCGGGGTGTAGGCAGCACCCCAGGGATAGAGGGTGGTTCCGCCGTTCGTGCACACGTAGTGCCACTCGCTCTTCGCGGGATCGGAAAACTCGTTCGGATACGCGACGGGCTGGCCATCCATGCGCCCGCACAGCCGCTTGCCCAAAGACTTGCAGAAGGCGAGGGCGTCGCACCAATCCAGAGAGAACGCGGGCTCGTCCTTCTTGTTCAGAGCGTGGTTCGAGCCGAAGGTGGTGTTCCAGGCGCAGGGTGCGCCTTGCTTCGGATTGCCGGCCGCTGCCTGGAACTTGCCGTACTCCTCGTTCGTCGCCTCGCGAACGTCGATGCAGAACTTCTCGTCCGCAGGCCCGGTGATCTCGACCATCGGCGAGCCGCCCCAACCCGTGCACGCGGCGCCTCCGCCGCTCCCCGCGGCGCCGGCGCGCCCGCGGCGCCCGCCGCGCCTCCCGTCGACCCGCCGGAACCCCCGCCACCCGTGGTGGCTCCGCTACCGCCGAGACCGGTGCAGTTGGTGCACGGGGGCGGGCGATCATGACTGGAGCCGCACGCAATGGCGGTGAGCACCGTAAGAATCACAAACGCGTGACCTCTGTTCATCGCTCCCTCACAGGCCTTGGTCTCGAAGATACGCGATCAGCGCGGCGTAGAACTCGTCGTGCCGCCAAGAATTGCCGAACCCCGGGTTGTCGCCGAACAGATGACCGATCTCGTCGAGGTGATCCGCTGGCACACAGCCGAGAAATGTCCCCCATTTGGCGTCCTTCACCCGCACCAGACCGTCGTTGGGGTAAGGGTCCAAGAGGCCGCCATCCAGCACCGTCTCCGTGACGGATAGCAGGGGGTCGACGGGGTCGAGCACCTTGGCGAACTTGGCGATGAACGGCGGCGCAGACGACACCTTGCAGTCCGTTCCGCCCAGATGAAAGTCGCTCCTACCAGCGACGGAGAAGTACTCCACCCCCGGTGAGTCGGGATACTTGGCATTGAACTCGGCAATGCCCTGCTTCGAGAACAGATGTAGCGGCTTCGACACCGCGGTCTCTTTGCCCACCTGATCGTAGAGGGGTGCGCCCACGATCTTGACGAGCCAGTCCACCAGCTGCTGCGCCTGGGGATTCGGGATCAGCTTCAGGATGATGTCGGCGACCTCGGTGCCGCCGTGGGGCGTGGCCACGGTAGTGACGGAGGCGACGAGATCCGGACGCTCGGCGGCGACGACACGAGCGTCGAGGCCACCCTGGGAGTGACCGATGATGTTGACCTTGGCGTAGCCCGTTTGCGCGAGCAGCTCCTCGACGCGCGAAAGGAGCTGTTCGCCGCGGTAGGTGGAGTCGTTGAAGGGATCGACTGCGGGCGTGATCACCATCGTCTCGCCGTGCGCGGCGAGATAGTCCTTCACACCGTAGAAGTAGGTCGCGAAGTCCACGCCGGCGAACTGCTCGAAGCCGAAGAAGCCGTGCGCCAGCACGATGGGATAGGGCGGTCCCAGAGGTGCGGGGACGTCGGGGACAGGCTCCGACACGACGTCCTCCACGCTTGCATCCAGCACCGTGCCAGCGTCCGGCGCGATGGCGTCCTGGCCGGCCGCCCCGTCGGCCTGAGCGTGGGGTGGCGCCGTCGCCGAGTCGCTGCCGCCACAAGCCGCGAGGAGCAGCGCCACCGCCCATCCACTCCTCAAAAGGTCGCGGCGCACCATCCTCACCATCTCAGGATTGCTGGCAGCGATGGAGCGGTCAACAGTGCTGCGTCCATCACTTGACTAACCTGTGTCCAGGACATAAGGATCCCAGGTGATGAGCCTTACCAATGGCGCCGAGGAAACGGGCTATTCGATTCGGGTGGCCTCGCGGCTGACCGGCATCTCCTCGGACACCCTGAGGATGTGGGAGCGGCGCTACGGCTTTCCCTCCCCCCGCCGCAACGAGGCGAAAATCCGCGTCTACAGCCGAGAAGACGTGGAGCGCCTCACGCTCATCGCCCGGGCCCTGAAGGCGGGCTACCGGGCGGGCGAGGTGGTGCACAAGGCCCGCCCGGAGCTCGAAGAAATCCTGACGCAGGCGGCACGCCTGGATGTCGAGCCCAGCGCCGGCCAGTCCCCGACCGTGGCCTCCATTCTCGACGCCCTGAGCTCCGACGACGCCGACGCCGTGCGGATGGAGCTCCGTCGCGCGGTAGCGACCCTCGGCCCCAAGGCGTTTCTCGCGGACGTGGCCAGCCCCCTGCTCGAGCGGGTTGGGGAGGCGTGGGCAGCTCGGCAGCTCGACGTCCGCCACGAGCACATGCTGTCCGAGCAACTGTCGACGCAGCTGCGCCTGCTGCTCTCGGCCTACGAAGGCACGACCGCCAAGCCCGTGTTGCTGCTCACGGCTCTGCCCGGAGAGCACCACGGCCTCGGTCTCGACATGGCGGCGCTGTTCGCCTCACTGCTGGGTGCAACGCCTCGTCTGCTCGGGGTGGACACTCCGGTGGATCAAATTGCAGAAGCCGCGCGGGCACTGCGTGCCGACGTCGTCGGCATCAGTGTGTCGGGCTCCTCGGATCCAAACCAAGTCGCCGAGCAACTGCGCTGGCTCTTGTCACATCTGCCTGCCAGCACGGACGTGTGGCTCGGGGGGCAGAACGCGCGCTCGGTTCAGATCGACAGCCCGCGCGTCGCGCAGGTGATCACCTGGCCCCAGCTGGAGCAAGAGATCACGCGACGCATGCACTGATCAGCCGAGCTCTTGCACGGCACGGGCGACGTCCACACCGAGCGGCAGCCGCCCCTCGGCGCGCTCTGGACGCCCCCCGCCCCGGCCGCCCGTCGCGGCGGCCAGGCGCTTCAAGAACGCGCCGCTGTCGAACGCCGCTGCGCTGCCGCGTGCCACCACTACGGAAGTGCCGTCCGGCGTCTCTGCTGCGACCACGACGCTGGCTTCGGGAGATTCCGTCACTCGAGCCGCGACGGCGCGCGCCAGCTCGGCGCCACCTTCCGCCAGCACGATCACCGCGGGCGAACCGCTGGCCCCGCGGGCTATCTCTCGAGCGAGCAGCGTACGTGTGGCGCCGTGCTCCTGGCGGGCGGCGTCGAGCTGATCCCGGAGCTTGTCCAGCTGCGCTCCCACGTCCGCCGTGGCGCAGGTCAGCGCCTTCGCCAAGCGCCGCAGCTCCGCTGCGTTCCGGGACAGCTCCTCCCGCGCGCGAGCGCCGGCGCTGAACACGATGCGGGTCCCGCCCTTGTAGCGCTCGCTTCCGGTGATGCTCACCAGGCCGATCTGAGCGGAGCGCGTGCAGTGCGTGCCCCCGCACGGCGTGTCGTCGAAGCCAGCCACGGACACGACGCGGACGTTGTCCGTCTGTTTGGGAGCGCGACGCAGGGACAAGCCAGCGAGCTCGTCGGGCGTCACGAAGCGTGCGCGGACGACGACGTCGTCGTCCACCACGGAGTTGGCCAACGCCTCCGCCTTGCCCAGCAGGTCGTCCGAGAGGTTCGGCCGATCAACGTCGATGGTAGACGTCGTGTCGCCCAGGCGCGAAGACACGGTCTCCGCCTGCGCTACTTCCAAGAGCGCGCGAGACAGCACGTGCTGCCCGGTGTGCAGCGCCATGTGCACGCGACGCCGAGCGCGATCCAGCCGTCCCAGGACGCGCGTCCCCACCTCGGGGAGCGCGCCGCTCGCACGATGGAGCACCACGTCGCCCCGCACCTGGACGTCCGCCACCTCGGCGTCACCGATGTGGCCACGGTCGGGCAGCTGTCCTCCGCCCTCCGGGTAGAACGCGGAGCGATCGAGCTCGAGCCAAGTGTCGCCATCGATGGCGTGATGGGCGACCACGTACGCCTCGAATTCCACGAGCCAGGGATCCTCGAAGTAGAGCCGCGCGGTGGCCATGACGTCCCACGCTAACGCGACGGGCTCGCGCTGCCCCGACAAACCCACAAATACCCGTCACTTTCCCACCCCGGCTCGGTGCACTAGACTTGTCCGCATGCGCCGATTGGGCTTCGTCGCCGCGTTGGTCCTGCCCTTCGCAGCTTCTTGTGCCTTCCTCTTGGATTTCGACAGCCTGAAGGGCGATCCGGCGGACGCCGGAACCGAAGCCGCCACGGGGGGCAGCGCGGGTCAGGCCGGCAGCGGCGGCCAAGCGGGGTCGGACGCCGCCGTGCCGGACTGCACGACGCCCGCGGACTGCGATGACCAAGACGCGTTCACCAGCGACGATTGCCAGGCCGGCGTGTGCAAGCACGCACCTCAAGGGGCGCTGGTGGACGATGGCTTCGCCATCGATCAACCGACGCCGGATCTTCAGCGCGTGACGCTGGGGACCATCGGCTCGCACTTCGTGGTTTCGACCTACGCAGCCTCGCTGCAAAACCACGACCTGAAGGTGAGCAGCTTCAGCAGTACCGCGACCGACAACCAGTTCGAGGTGACGCGCGACATGGTCTACTTCCTGGCGGGGCTGCCCGATGCCGGGGTCGCAGAAGAGACCCCTGGCAGCGTCGCTGGTATCGCGGAGAACGACGGGGCGCTGCAGACCTACTTCGTGACCTACAAGGCTTTCACCTGGACGAAGATCTGGCACGCCGCCCTGGACGAAACCCTGAGCATGACCGGAGCTCCGAAAATCGTCGGCGACAAGTACGACGTGCTCGACGTGAAGGGCTACCCCAAGCCGACCCCCATGGGTTCCGACATGGCTGCCACTTGGGCCTCGAGCGGGATGGTGTTCATCGCGAGCGAGAAGAAGCCCTACGGCACTTTCGACGTGGGAGCCGATCGCGTCGCTCCACTCTCCGCGGGCGGGAGCCCGGCGTTCTTGAACCTCAAGAAGAACGAGAACAACTACTACTGGCAGGTCGGAACCACGTCCCAAGGGCAGCCGGACTGCAGCCCTCAGCAACCCACTTGGGACACCGTCTCGTCCACCACTCCGGTGCCGGGGCTCACCATCGTCGCGTTTTCCTCCTCCTACCTGGGAGCGCACGCCGCCGAGACCCACTTCGCGTTCTGCACCAGCAGCGGCTGTTTGATCGATCCCGACTGCTCGAACAGCGCAACGCCCTTCGGCCGCAATCCATCCGTGTACGCGGTCGGCACCAGCGCCGTCGTTCCCGGAGGCGGGCGGCTCCGCCTCGCGACCGCCGCATCGGTCCAGAACGGCCAAGACACGCAGCTGGTCCTGGGCATGGCCTACGCCGACCTCCGCGACCAGGGCGAGAGCAGCTTCGGCAGCTACCCCGAGGTGACCGTCGCCACGCAGAAGGGTGCGCCCGCCGGCACCGCGGACTACCCCGCGGTCACCATCCTGGGCGACAAGGTCGCTCTCGCATGGATCGACGGCGAAAGCCCCTCGCAGGTCCTTCACGTTCGGCGCTACCGGCTCGAGTGACGGCCCCTCGCGAGATCGCCTTCGACGGCATCGTCGGGCCCACGCACTCCCACGCTGGGCTGTCCCCGGGCAATTTGGCGGCGACGCGCCACGCCGGCGAGGTCGGCAACCCGCGCAAGGCCGCGCAGCAGAGCCTCGAGAAGATGCAGCTGGTGGCGTCCCTCGGCGCCGGCCAGGCGGTATTGCCTCCCCACCCGCGTCCCGACGTGGACGCCCTGCGCCGCATCGGCTTCTCCGGGAGCGACACGCAGGTGCTGGAGCGCGCCGAACGGGCGGGCATGCTGGCGCACGTGTGCAGCGCGTCGGCGATGTGGACCGCCAACGCGGCGACGGTAGCGCCGTCGTCGGACACCACGGACGCGCGGGTGCATTTCGTGGTGGCGAACCTGCAGACGCTGTTCCATCGCAGCCTGGAAGCGCCGGTCACCCGGCGCGTGCTCGAGCACGTGTTCGCCGCCAATGCCTTCGACGTCCACGCGGCGCTGCCTCCGGCGCCGTTGCTCTCGGACGAGGGAGCCGCCAATCACACGCGCCTTTGCACCTCTCGTGGCGCGCTGCACCTGTTCGGCTGGGGGCGGAGCGCCGCCACACCGGCGCCGACGCAGATCCACCCCGCGCGGCAGAGCCTGGAAGCGAGCCAGGCCGTCGCCCGCCTCGCCGCGTTGCCCGCGGAGCGCACGCTGTTCTGGCAGCAGCATCCCGATGGCATCGACGCCGGCAGCTTCCACAGCGACGTGCTGTCCGTCGGCACCGACTCCGTGCTGCTGCTGCACGAGCTCGCCTTCCGCGACGCCGAGGCCCTGCTGTCGGAGCTCGAAACCCGCCTGGGCAGCGAGCTCGAGGTCGTGCTGGCGAGCCGCGAGGAGCTCGCCGTGGACGAGGCCGTTCGGAGCTACGTGTTCAACTCCGAGCTCCTGTCTCTGCCGAATGGCTCGATGGCGCTGATCGCCCCCGATTCCGCCCGCGAGAGCACGGCCTCCTGGCGCTGGCTCGAGCGGGTTCTCGACGCGGACAATCCCGTCTCCGCCGTGCACACGGTGGCCGTGGACGCTTCCCTGAAGAACGGCGGCGGCCCCGCGTGCCTCCGGCTGCGCGTGCGCCTCACTCGTGAGCAAGAGCATGCACTGATGGGCCGCGTGCTCCTCGACGACGCATTGGCGAACGACTTGCGGGCCTTCTTCGATCGCCACTATCGCGACCGCCTCTCGGCCCCCGACCTTGCCGATCCCGAGCTCCTGCGCGAGACGCGTCAGGCACTGGACGAGCTCACCCGCTTGCTCGAGCTCGGCAGCATCTACGACTTCCAACGGCCGTGAAGCTCCCGGATCGTTTCGTCGTCGAGGAGACTCTGGGCCAGGGGCAGTTCGGGTTTGTTTGTGCGGCGCGGGACCTCGAGGACGATCGGCGCGTCGCGCTCAAGGTGCTGAAGGCCCCGCTGCCCGCCGCGGAGCGCCAGCGCTTCACGGCCCTTCAAGCCCTCGATCACCCGAATCTCGTCCGTCTGTACCAGGCCTTCTTCGACGCTTCCCCTCCCTTCTTCACCATGTCCCTGGCGCGGGGCCCGACCTTCGTGGACTACGTGCGGAGACCGGCAGCGACCACGCCGGAAGAGTCCCGGCCGCGGCGGAGCCTACCGCTGGCCTTCGGGCAGCCCGTGCAAGAGCTGGGGGAGAGTCAGTTCAGTGCGCTCGACGCAAACGGCCTCGAGCGTCTGCGCTCGGCGCTCCACGGGCTGGCCAACGGCCTCGGCGCGCTGCACGCGGCGGGCTTCGTGCACCGGGACCTATCCGCGGAAAACGTCCGCGTCGTGGAGCACACGGCGATCGTGCTGGACTACGGTCTGTGTGCGCGTCCCGACGACGACGCTCTCGACGGACCGGTGGGCACCGCGGCGACCATGGCGCCGGAACAGTGGGACGGCGAGCAGCTCACGCCGGCCGTGGACTGGTACGCCGTGGGGCTCTTGTTGTTCGAAGCGCTGACCGGCACCGTTCCCTTCACCGGCACGGCGCAAGAAGTGCTCGTCCGCAAGCGGACCGTCGGCGCGCCGCCTCCCAGCTTGCTCGTGAGCGGCGTACCTTCCGATCTGGATCAGCTGTGCACGAAGCTGTTGAGCTCTTCGAGCGAACGGCGCGGGGGCCTATCCGACGTGCTTCGTTGCGCCACACCGCTCGCGCATTCGAAGGCGCCGCACGCGTGAATGTCCCTCCCGGTGCGCGAGTAAAAGCGCGTTCGCAGTGACACGCGCAAAGCGGTCGAATCCGCCACGGGTCGCGTCGGCACACGGCTTGCGAAGCAGGCGGGCATGCCGAAACCGAACGTGCTCGTGATCGCCGCCCTGTTCCTCGTGCCCCAAGTGGCGCTCGCCGATCCCATCTTTGGCAGCGACGACGCCAAAAAGGACGGTAGCGCCGAAAGCGACGCGCCAAAGCTCCTGGGAATGCGCCCCGGCTTCGGCGCGCGCGTCGGCGGCTACGGCTTCCGCCACGCCGACGGCAGCTCCGACAAGTGGGACGACTGCCGCATGAACGGCGTCGGCGTCTTCGGCACCCTGGCGCCCAACCGCTGGTTCTTCGGCTCGCTGGGCCTCGATTTCTACAACGCCGACCCGAGCGCCATCGACGAGGGAATGGACCGAGATCCCACGCACGTCACCGCCGGCGTGGGGGCGCGCATGTTTCCGAGCTTCGTCCTCACGCCGTACGTCGAGCTGGGCGGCGGCATGGAGTGGACGCGGATCGATCTCGCGGGGCGGCGCACCGAAGGCATCTTTCCCGTGGGCTACCTGGGGTTGGGGGCAGAGCTCAACGTGACGCGGGAGCTCAAGCTCGGCGCGGCCCTGCGCGTGTTGGCCACGGCCCAACCGGACGCCGAGGCCACGACTCGACAAGCGCTGACGAGCGGGACCGCAGCCGCAGACGGCACCGGCGCCGTGGCCACGCGCGCGTCCACCGCCATGCAGGCGCAGTTCTTCGCACGCTACGCGCTGTGAGTCAGGACCAGCCTGCGGCGGTGAGCACCCGAGCGCACAGACCGAGATACACCGTGCGCCGAACCGTGGCGACATCCGCAATCCGCGGCACGGCGCTGGCCTCCAGCTCTTCGAGTGTCTCGCCGCGCCCCGCTCGACTCAGCACCAACGCCATGGAGGCGGGGAGGCCCAGGCGGGCGGTGCTGAACGGTGCCGTCGTCACTCGCTCGATCGGCGACGACCTTACCGGCGCCAGCATGGCGTAGATGGCGGCATCGTCGAAGGCATCCATCACCGCGCCGGCCAACAGCGCTTCCGGCGCGCCGAACACCTGCGTCGGGCTCTCCCCCGGCTCGGCGCCGGTCTCGAACAACAGCTCCGCTTCCGGCCAGCTCATGAGCGACGCAATACGACGACGATGCTGCGACGCGAGGGCGTGGGTGACCAAGGCCGACGATGCGGCGCCGCCGTCCACCAGCGCCTGACCCAGACGACGGCCGTGGCGCCAGCCCTCCGCGAGCGCTTCCTCGATGGCGACGGTCGGCACGCCTTGCTCCGCCAAGATGCTGCCGAGCAACTCGTGCGCGTCGGTGGAGGACGTGAAGTAGGGCACGCCGTCGCGAAAGTAGACGCGCTTTTGCTCCCGGCCACGCCGAGCGCACAGAAGCCCGGTTCTTCCTTCCGCCACGGCATCGAAGAGCATTCGGGGCAACGTGCGCTGCTGTGGTCGCCAGCGCTCGCTGGCGCGCAGCGCGACGGCGTCGAAGAACCGGTACGCAGGGCGGGTCGCCAAGGCTGCGAGCTCCGCGAGCTCACTCAGAGCGGCGAGTGGGCTTCCGTTGCGGCTCACCCGCGCATCCGCGCCAAACGCACCCGTGGCGACGCCACCCAGGACCTGAGCCAGGGAAACGGGCTGTCCGAGCCTGCCGCCGGCGGGCTGAACTCGGTACTCGACGGGCGCGGGGTGGATGGTCGCGTGGGCCAGCTCCACGGGCTCCGGCTCATCGAGCACCAGCGTCACTTCTTCCGTGAACGGCAGATCGCTCGGCCGCTCGTCGCGCGGCGGGGCCGGCGGGGGCGTCGCGGGCTTCTCGCGAACGTCGCTCTTGAGCTCCAGGAGGCCCATGTCCGTGAGCCATTCGCTGAGGGCGAAGGTGGACAACGTGAGGCGGTGCCGCGCGGCAATTTGCCCAATCTCCGCGGCCATCTCCAGGGCGGAGCCAAAGCGCCGGGACGGCAGTGACGACAGCGCGCTCCCGAGCAGCGCCATCACGTCCTCGGGGAACCGCGGAGCGTGGCGCTCGAGCACGCTCAGATCCCCCGCGTGCAAGCTGCGCAAGATCTCGAGCTCGTTCTGGCCGGGAAACAGGGCCTCGCCGCACAACATCTCGGCGAGCACCACGGCGACCGAGAACAAGTCACTGCGCGCATCCAAGGGCAAGCCCATGGCCTGCTCCGGCGAGATGTAGCCCACCTTGCCCTTCAGCTCTCCGGGCGCAGTGCGAGAATCGAGCTCCGCTGCGCGCACGATGCCGAAGTCTCCGAGCTTCACCTCCCCCGCCGACCCAATCAGGATGTTGCCGGGTGACACGTCCCGGTGCACCAAGTGCAACGGTCGGCCCCAGTCGTCGCAGGCAGAGTGCGCGACGGACAACGCCGCGAGCACTTCCCTCGCGATGAACAAAGCTGCGGCGGGATCCACCGTGCGGCGACGGGCGGCGATGCGACACAGGAGATCCGCGACGCTCATCCCCTCCACCAGCTCCAACACCAAGTACAGCTGGCCGTCGTCTTCTCCGAAGTCGATCACCTGAACCAGGTTCGGATGCGACAGCCCCGCGTGAATCCGCGCCTCGTCGCAGAACATGGCGACCACGCGCGGATCCCCGGCGTGTTGCGGCAAGATACGCTTCACCGCGACGCGCTTCGAGAAGCCGCGGGGCCCGGAGCGCTGTGCTTCGTACACCTCCGCCATGCCGCCGCTACCAATGAGCCGTAGGAGCTCGTAGCGGCCGAGCCGTTGAGTCGGGCCTCCTCGAAGCGCGCGCATTGTCGCCAACCCTAAGGATACACCGTCTGGTCGGCTTCGTCCTCGGGTGCGCGTCGAGAGCACACACGCACACCCTGTGCGAATCAGTGAGCGGGTATGCCCGGCGGCGGGAAGCTCTGACACAGCTCCCTCACCTCGCCGGCAACTCGACCGATGACCGCTTCGTCTTCCGGAGCGCGCACGACTTCGTCCATCCAAGCGGCGAGCTTCTTCATCTCGCTCGCCCCCATGCCTCGGGTGGTGATGGCGGGAGTGCCGATGCGAAGCCCGGACGGGTCGAAGGGCTTTCGGGGATCGAAGGGAATGGAGTTGTAGTTTGCCACGATGCCCGCGCGATCGAGCGCCTTCGCCGCCACCTTGCCGGGGGTGTTCTTGGGTGTGAGGTCCAGGAGCACCAGGTGGTTGTCCGTCCCGCCCGTGATCAAGGAGAAGCCCTTCTGCGCAAGTGCCTCGGCGAGCACCTTGGCGTTGTCGACCACGGCTTGGGCGTAACGCTTGAACTCCGGCTGCTGCGCCTCCAACGCCGCCACCGCGATGCCCGCCGTGGTGTGGTTGTGGGGCCCACCTTGAAGTCCCGGAAAAACCGCTCGATCGATGTCCTTCCGGTGCTCTTCCTTGCACAGGATGATGCCCCCGCGCGGCCCCCGCAGCGTCTTGTGGGTGGTGCTGGTGACCACGTCGGCGATGCCCACCGGCGACGGGTGGGCGCCACCCGCCACCAATCCGGAGATGTGCGCGATGTCGGCGCACAGCTTGGCTCCCACCTCGTCGGCTATCTCGCGGAACTTGTCGAACTCGAGGACGCGCGGGTAGGCCGTCGTGCCACACCAGATGATCTTCGGCTTGTGCTCGCGAGCCAGGGAGCGGACCTGATCGAAGTCGATGCGATGATCGTCCTTGCGCACACCGTAGGCGTGGCTCGCGAAGTACTTGCCCGTGATGCTCACGTTCCAGCCGTGGGTGAGGTGTCCACCGGACGGCAGGCCGAGTCCCATGATGGGGTCGTGGGGCTGGCAGAACGCCAAGTACACCGCCAGGTTCGCCGGGCTCCCGCTGTAGGGCTGCACATTGACGTGCTCCGCGCCGAATAGCGCCTTCAGTCGGGACACGGCCAGCTCCTCGACCTGGTCGATGACCTGCTGTCCCTCGTAGTACCGCTTGCCTGCGTAGCCCTCGGAGTACTTGTTGGTCAGAACCGACCCGGTCGCCTCCAGCACCGCGCGAGAAACGTAGTTTTCGCTCGGAATCAGCCGGATCTTGTCGGTCTCGCGGCTTTCTTCCTCGCGGATCAGCCGGGCAATCTCGGGGTCGCGTTCCGTGAGCGGCGGGTCGATGCGGGGTGTGGACATGGCCGGCAGGGTAGCGTCCACACCGGGCGGAACCAAGGGCTCACCGGCCTGCTCGTAAGCCGTGGCAACCATTGAAAAATATGGCTATGCTGAAACGAATTTGGTCGAGGGTCCGCGGGCTCTCGACTGAGGGTCGACCCGGACTAAACTCGCGCCGCCCATGGCAAACGGGGGCAACGTGGATCCAAAGCCCAAAGTGCCGTCGGAAAAAGACGGTGCGACGACCGACTCGGCCGTCAGTGGCACATCTGCGCCCGCCGCCGACGCTGACAACGTCACCGCTGCGTCACGTTTGTCCGGACTGCCACCCGAAGCAGAGCCGGAAGAGGACGAGGACAGCGCGCCCCCGAGCATCCCCTCCGCCGCATCGCTGAAGGAGAGCTCGATCCTGAACGTGTCGGCCCCGGAGATCACTCCGCTCGGGACGCCGTCGCCAGTTCTCCCCGGACACGTCATCGCCAATCGCTACGAGGTCGAAAAGGTCATCGGCGAAGGCGGCATGGGGATCGTGTATCGCTGCCGCGATCTTGCCAGCAATCACCAGGTCGCCATCAAGCGAGTGATCCCACCCGAGAGCAAGCTCGCGGCCGAGTACGTGATGTGGTTCTACAAGGAGGCGCGGGCACTCGCGGCTCTGAACCATCCCTGCATCGTTCGCGCACAGGATTTCGGCCAGCTCGCCGACGGCACCCCGTACTTGGCGATGGATCTCGCCGCCGGTGTCTCGCTCCACGATCTGTCTCAGGTCCCGAACCAGTTCGAGCTGATCTGGTCGACGGTGGATCAGATCCTCGGCGCCCTCGCGCATGCCCACGCGCGAGGCATCATCCATGGGGACCTCAAGCCTTCGAACGTGCTGGTGGAAGAGCGCACCGGCGAGCCGCCGCTGGTCCACATCCTGGATTTCGGCCTGGCGTGGCTCAAACAGGACCCCCACGACGAACGGCTGGATGGCTCCAAACCCATCGAATTCACGCCCCACGCCGGCGCCGGCACTCCCGGCTACATGGCCCCGGAGCAGATCCAGCACGAGATGCACCACGTGTGCGGGGCAACGGACCTGTATGCCCTCGGCTGCATTCTCTACAAGTTCCTCTCCGGGCGCTCCGTGTTCTCGGGGGATCCGAAAGAGCTACTGCGCCTCCACGCCTTCGAGAAGACGCCGGAGCTGAAGCTCGCGATACCCGCACCTCAAGGAGTCGTCGCCTTCGTCCATCGGCTGCTCGCCAAGCGCCCGTGGGATCGCTTCGAGTTCGCTGCCGAGGCCCGCGCCGTGTGGGGCGAGTGGCGGCCCACGGCGGATGCCCACGAGAACGTCTGGACCTTCCCGGAGCTGCCCCGCTACGCAGCCCAGCCTCCGGCGCCCACCACGCGCAAGACCGGACCTCCGCGGGGTGAAGCTCGAGCGCTGGGCGCCGCACCTCAACGTGCCCCCGGGCTGCTCAGCATTCGGCAGAGCCCGCTGGTCGGTCGCGACGACGTGAAGCGCATCCTCCGGGAGGTGTGCGACGACGTGATCGAAGGCGTCGGCGAGCCACACCGCTTGGTGATCCTGGTGGGCGGCGCCGGCGTAGGCAAGAGCCGCATCGCGGAGTGGCTGTGCGAGGTGGTGCACGAGGAGGGGACGATGATCCCGCTCCGCGCGCGCTACCGCCCGATCCGCAGCCCGCTGGACGGCATGCTCGGCGGCGTGACGCAGTACTTCAACTTCGAGCGTTCCGACCGCAACGTCATCGAAAAATCGCTGCTTTCCCGCTGGAAGGTCTCGCCCGACGACAAGAACGGCCGCGCCTGGGTGGCGGGCGCCGCGGAGTGGCTCCGGCCGTTGTCGCCGGAGCAACCGGTGGGACCGAGCGGTATTCGCTTCACCCTCGACACGCTGGAAACCCGGCGGCTCGTGATCCGCTACAGCCTGCGGCGCCTGGCGCGGGGTCGGCCGATGCTGTTCTTCATGGACGACCTGCATCACGCCGGCGAGACCACCTTCGACGGCTTGCTCGGCATCCATCGCGACGAGCGCGATCAACGCATCGTGATCGTCGCCACGGTCCGCTCCGAAGACGTGCAGCTCGGTACGCCGGCAGCGGAGCGGCTGCGTCATCTGCGCGAGGTCCTCGACGGCGTGGTGGTGGACGTCAAGCCGATGGACGCGGACACCACCGCCTCTCTCTTGCGCGCATCGCTGCCGCTGGAAGACGCCGCCGTGCTCGAGGCCGCTCGCCGCAGCCGCGGCAACCCGCTGTTCGCGCTGCAACAACTCCACGCCTGGGCGCTGGCCGGCAACATGCAGCTCGCGGGCGGCACCTACAGCGTGCCCGAAGAGGTCTTGGCCGTGCGCCCGCAGACCACGGCGGAGCTGTGGGACAGCCGGGTCTCCGCGCTACCCGAAGGTCAGCGCCTGGCCGCCTATGCCGTAGCGACGCTGGGTGGCGACATTCGCCGCGGGGTGCTCCACTCCTTGCTCACGGTCCTGGGTCTGCCGGCAGACGACGCCATCATCAGCTTGCAAAACGCCGAGATCATCCTGCCGCGCGGCTCCGGTCGCTATCAGTGGCCCCACGCCCTGTTGCAGGAGCACCTGCTCGCGCAGCTGATGGAGCGCCCCGACGCGAAGAACGTGTTCATCGCGGCGGCGGACTCGCTGGCCGCCCATCCCCTGTCCAACACGCGACGCATCGTCCGACAGCGAGTCGCCAACCTGTTGTACGCCGGCGAGCCCGACGCCGCCGGTGGCCTGCTCTTCGGCTTCTTGCAGAACGCCTGGCTGGGCGCGCGGGAGCCGCTGGCCACGCTGGGCGATCTGGAGCTCTTGAAGGGCCACCTCAAGGGCCGCTCCCTGGCCCTCAAGCACCGCTGGCAGGCAGAAGCCTTGCGCCATCTCGGCCGCGCCGAGGACGCCACGACGCACGCGGAGATCGCACGCGAGCGTTTCGAGGAGCTCGACGACAAAGAGAACCTCGCTCACACGCTACGCCTGCTCGGCCACCTGGCGAGCGAGAAGGGCGCCAGCGGCGAGGGCGTGCTGCTGGTGGATCTCGCCCACCAGATCTTCACCGAGCTCGGCAACGTGCTCGGGCAAGCTCAGTGCGAGGCGGTAATCGGCGAGATCGAGTACTTGCTCGGCAACTACGAGCGGGCGCGCTCGGTCATCGAGGCGGGGGAAAGTCACTTCGCCTTGCTGGGGCAGCCGTTGGGTCGCGGGCAGTGTCTCTTGCTGCTGTCGTGGATCGACCACTCCGAAGGCGCGACGGAACGCGCCCGCCGCCTGACCTTGGAAGCGCGTTCCGAGTTCGAGCGCGCCGGCTACCGCCTCGGCATCGCCCAGGCCAACGCTTCTTTGTCGCACGTGGAGCACCGCTTGATGAACTTCTACAGCGCGGAGCTGGGAGCGATGGACGCCCTGGGCGCCTTCGAGTCGCTGCGCACTCCCCGCGGCCAGGCGGCCTGCGAGCGGCTCTTGGCCATGGTCGGCGTCGACACGGACGATCTGGACATGGCCGAAATCCACGCGGACTTGGCCGCCAGCATCTACACCCAGATGCGCGACCCTTGGGGCATCCTCGAGTCGCGCCTTTTGTGCACGCAGATCGCGCTGGCGCGTCGAGACGTAGACACCGCTCGCGCCTTGCTCGAGCAGTGCGCCACCATTCGCGTGGAAGAAGCCGAGCCGCGCCAGCACTTCCTGCTGACCCAGGCCTGGCTCGAGATCGCCGCGGGCGACGGTGACAAGGCCTACGAGTCCCTGGAAGCCGCCAGTGAAGTGTTCGGTCAGCGCTCCCGAGCCGGCGACCACACGCCGCACCTGCTGGGCCGCCTTTCTCGCCTGCCCTGGCCGGAGCACGCCCGCCAGCGAATCGACGCATGGCGGGCCCTGCTGAACGACCGTTCCCGCCGCGCCAGCGAGTAGCCCGCCGCTTCTTTTGTCGGTCCGGCGCGAGCCCCGTCGCGTTCCACCTCAAGATGCGCGGCGCGGTGCCGTTTGCTCGGCTGGAGAGTCATGAGCTCGGTCGCCCACATCTGGGGCCGGATCCTCGCGTGGGCGGTGCCCCCCGGCTTGGCAGAAGCCGATCCGGACACGGCCCGTCGCGCCCGGCTGGTCACGGCGATGCTCCTCATCATCGCGCCGCCGGCGTCGTTCATCGGGCTGGTGCACGCCATCCGAGGCTCCGCTCTGCAGGCGGTGGTCCTGCTCGCGGGCGTGTTGATCGCTGGCGGGTCCATCGCCTACCTGCGACGAACCGGTCGAGTACGCGTGGTGGGCAACATCTCGGCAGCGGTGGTGTTCGTGGGGATCACGGTGGCCGTGGGAGTTCGGGGCGGCTCCAACGCCCAGTCCATCATGGTGCTGTCGATGGCCCCGCTCATCGCCGTGTTCGTCGCAGGCGTGAAGGATGGTCTGTGGTGGACGGTGGCCACCATGGTGGAGCCGCCGATCTGGGTCCTGCTGGAGCGACTCGGCCTTCGCATCCCGGACCAGATGGGGACCGACGGTCGTTGGATCGTGTCACTGACGCTGCCCACGATGTTCATCGCGGCGGTCGTGTCCGTCAGCATTGCTTACGTCAAGGCGCGCGACGCCGCGGTGAGCGGACGGGTAGCGGCGGAAGTCGAGCGCCAGAAGGCCCTCCGTGACGTGGAGTCGGCACGTGCCGACCGCATGAACGCCATCGGACAGCTCGCCGCGGGCGTGGCTCACGAGATCAACAACCCCTTGGCCTACGTGGTCGGTAACCTGACCTACATCCACGAGCTGTTGACCGAGCACGAGCAGGAGTGCGCGCGCGATCCGGAGCTGCACCAGGCGCTCGTGGAGTCGCTCCAAGGCGCGCTCCGGGCTCAGCGCATCGTCGGGGACCTCCGGGCCTACGCCCGGGTGGACCCGGAACGAATAGAACCGACCGACGTGCGTCGGGCGCTGTCGTCGTCGCTGCAGCTCGTGTTCGGCGAGCTCAAGCATCGCGCCCGGGTGACCGAGGAGTACGACGACGACGTGCCCTTGGTCGCGGCAGACGAGTCTCGCTTGGCTCAAGTCTTCGTCAACGTGTTGGTGAACGCCGCCCACGCCCTGCCCGAAGGCCGCGCTGAAGAGCACGAAGTCCGCTTGCGTCTGAAGCGGAGCGCCGATGGCGTAGTGGTCGAAATCAGCGATACCGGAGAGGGCATCGCCGAAGAGGCGCTGCCGCACGTGTTCGAGCCCTTCTTCACCACCAAGGCTCCGGGACAAGGCACCGGTCTCGGCCTATCTGCCTGCAAGGGCGTCGTGGACGGCTATGGCGGACGCATCGAGATCGAGTCCACGGTCGGCGCCGGCACCACGGTTCGCGTGGTACTGCCCCCCGTGAAAGCGAGCTCCATGGCTCCACCAGAGCCCGAAGCGGAGCTCGAGCCGAAAGCGGTGGTCGCGCGGCGGATCCTCGTGGTCGATGACGAGCCGCTGGTGCGCCGCTCCCTGGGTCGAATGCTCCGACGCCACTCCGTCACCGCCGCCAGCAGCGGCCGGGAAGCGCTGGAGCTCTTGTCCCACGAGTCCTTCGACATCATCTTCTGCGACCTGATGATGCCGGATCTCACCGGCATGGATGTCTACGATGCCCTTCACGCCCGCGGCGACGGCCTCGTGGACAAGCTGGTGTTCGTGAGCGGAGGGGCGTTCACGGAGCGCGCGCGGGCATTCGTCGACTCGATCGCGAACCCCTGTTTGGACAAGCCCTTCGACCCTACTCGGGTCGAACAGCTCGTGGCCGCAGCCCCGACGGCTCAGCGCTTGGCTGGCGCGCGGCCCAGCGTCTGAGCGATGTAGTCCTCCCGCTGGGCGATCCCCGGCCCGGCGCGCTGCTCGAGGAACGCCGCTACCTCTCCCGGTCCGATCGGGGGGCCCGACTTCCGAAGCCAGTCTTCCAGAGCACGCTTCATGCGCAGCGCCGACGGAAAGCGGTGGGCGGGCGACTGCGCCATGGCCCGAAGCAGCACGCGCTCGAGCTCCGGCGGATAGTCCTCGGACAGCTCGCTCGGGGGCACGAACTCGCCAGCCAGCAGTCGCTCGATGGTGGCGTCCCAATTGCCGGTCGCAAATGGGCGCTTGCCGGTGGTCACCTCGTACAGACAGATACCCAAGGTGAATACGTCGGACAGGCGGCTCAGGCGTTTGCCGGCGGCGTGCTCCGGAGCCATGTAGGCGGCCTTGCCGTCCATCTTGGGGACGTTGCGGCTGCCGGTGGTGCGGGCCCGCGCCACGCCGAAGTCCACCAGCTTCACGCCGCCCTGTCGCGTCACCATCAAGTTCTGCAAAGACACGTCCGCATGAACCAGACGCACGGCGCTGCCCTTCTCGTCCCGCAGCTCGTGGGCTGCGTGCAGCGCCACGCAGAAGTCGGCCATCAAACGCGCCCCCATCCGGGGCTCGACGGGCTCGGCCGGCGCGGACTTGGCCGGCTTGATGATGCGAGCCAAGCTCTCTCCCACCACCCACTCCATGGCGATGTAGAGAACGCCGCCTTCCTCCGCCAACCCGAAGACACGACACACGTTGGGGTGCTCTACGCTGGAGGCATAGCGCGCCTCGTCCTCGAACAGGCGACGGTAGCCGGCGTCGTGCGCGAGCTCCGGACGGATGGTCTTCACCGCCACCACGCTCCCGCTGGTGGTGTCGAGCGCGGCCCACACCCGAGCCATTCCACCTTGGGCCACGGCGTAGACGAGCTGGTAGGGGCCGAGCCGGGAGCCGGGGCCGAGCTCGGCGGTCGCTTCTGCAGGTCGTCCTAGGGCGCTCATGCGGCGTGGCCGCGGATTACCGCGGGGGAAAATCCTCGCCTCGCTTTCGACGGCCGTCAAATCCGGCGGGCTTTCGGGCTGCTCCCCGCTCCCCTCCCGCGACGATTCGAGCTAACAAGGAGCCATGCAGATGTCGGCCTCTCGAGAGCTTCTTCAACGCGCCGAGCGCCTCATGCCTGGCGGCGTCAACAGCCCCGTTCGAGCGTTCCGCGCCGTCGGCGGTCATCCGCCCTTCATCGCCCGGGCGCGGGGCGCCCGGCTTTGGGACGCGGACGAGCGCGAGTACGTCGACTTCGTCGGCTCCTGGGGGCCGGCAATCTTGGGGCACGCCCATCCAGGTGTCCTCGCCGCCGTGAAGGAGGCCGTGGACGGGGGGCTCTCCTTCGGCGCGCCGACGGAACGCGAGGTTCGCTTCGCCGAGGCCATCGTGGAGCGACATCCGTCCATCGAGATGTTGCGCTGTGTCTCGAGCGGAACCGAAGCGACGATGAGCGCCCTGCGCGTAGCCCGGGGGTTCACCGGACGCGACGTGATCGTCAAGTTCGACGGTTGCTACCACGGGCACTCGGACGCGCTCTTGGTCAAGGCTGGCAGCGGCGCCGCCACCTTCGGCAACCCGGACTCCGCCGGTGTGCCCAAGGGCATCGTGGAAACGACGGCGACCCTCGGCTACAACGACCCGGAAGCGCTGGCGGCCCTGTTCGCCCAGCGTGGAAGCGAGATCGCCGCCGTGATCCTGGAACCAGTGGTGGGCAACATGGGCTGTGTGCCTCCAGTGGATGGATTCCTCGAGCGCGTACGGGAGCTGTGCACGGACAGTGGCGCGCTCCTGATCTTCGACGAGGTCATGACGGGATGCCGTCTGGCACGAGGTAGCGCTCAGGAGCGCTTCGGCATCCGACCGGATCTCACGTGTCTGGGCAAGGTGGTGGGCGGCGGCATGCCCCTTGCGGTCTACGGTGGGCGGCGCGACGTCATGGAGAAGCTCGCGCCTCTCGGTCCCGTGTACCAGGCGGGAACCTTGAGCGGAAATCCCGTCGCCGTGGCCGCAGGCCTCGCGACGTTGGAGCGCCTCGACAGCCAGCTCTACGCACACCTCGAGAAGCTGGGAGCACGGCTCCAGGCCGGCCTCGAGCAGGCCCTCTCCGCGCGGCAGGTGACCGCGACGGTGCAGCGGGTCGGCTCCATGATCACCGTATTCTTCCATCCCGGGCCGGTGCGCTCCTGGCTGGACGCAAGTGCTGCGGACCGCGATCGCTTCGCCAAGTTCCACGCAGGGCTCCTGTCGCGCGGCGTGTATTGGCCGGCGTCTCAGTTCGAAGCGGCGTTCTTGTCGGCGGCCCACACGGACGCGGACATCGACCGCACGATCGAAGCCGCGGACGCCGCCCTCCGCGACTGACCCGCGTGCGCCCGCGGAGGGCGCTACCAGGAACCGTGGCTGCCGTGGGAGCCGTGGCTGCCGTGCGAGCCGTGGCTGCCGTGCGAGCCGTGGCTGCCGTGCGAGCCGTGGCTGCCGTGCGAGCCGTGGCTGCCGTGCGAGCCGTGGCTGCCGTGCGAGCCGTGGGAACAGTGCTGCGCCGGTATCAGGCCGTCTTCGTCGAACCCCGGCTGCTGATCGCAGTTGTCGCGCGCCTTGTCGATCACCAGGTCTTCGCTCTTGCTGAGCATGCCTCGGGCGCTCTTGGTGAACGACGGCAGCTTTCCTGCACCTGGGTCCTTGGGCGGCACCGGCAAAGTGTACACCAACGCCCGGATCCCGGCCACGGGTTCGGCGGCGGTCGACCGCGAGGACGCCGCCAGTTACGCTGCCGGAGGACAATCCGTCGCTGGCTGGAACACACAGATGACCGCACTGAGCCGCCTCAAACTCGCCGTCGTCCAGCTCGCTCCCGGGCTCTTGGAGCTCGAGCGAAACGTGGAACGACACCTGGATCTGATCGCCGACGCCCGCGCTCGCGGAGCAGACGTGGTGGTGTTCCCGGAGCTGTCCCTCACGGGCTACGGCGCGGGCGCGCAGGCGGACGCAATCGCGATGTCCTTGGAGGGCCGCGAGCTGGATCCCAACATCGAGAAGCTCGCGGTCGCCGCCGGCGGCATGACCGTGCTCGTGGGCTTCGTGGAAGAAGGCTACGGCGCGCAGTTCTTCAACTCCGTTGCAGCGTTGAGGAGCGGCTCCCTGGTGCACGTGCACCGCAAGCTCAATCTCGCCAACTACGGCGCCATGGAAGAGGCCAAGTACTTCGCCCAAGGGCGCTACTTGAGCACCTTCGAGCTTCCAGGGCCGTTCACCGCCGCCACGCTCGTCTGCTCCGACATGTGGAACCCGGCCCTCGTGTACCTCGCCGCCCTGCACGGGGCGACACTACTCATCGCGCCGACGAACTCGTCCCTGGACCTCGACAGCGGTGACTTCGAGAAACCGCACCGCTGGGACCTCGCGCTCGAGTTCTACGCGTCGCTCTACGGCATGCCGATCGCGTTCGCCAATCGCGTGGGCACCGAAGCGCGGCACCAGTTCTGGGGTGGCTCGAGGATCTTGGACGCACGTGGCCGAACCGTGGCCAAAGCCGGCCCAGATGAAGAGACGACGCTGTTGGCCGACATCGACTATCAAGACGTGCGCGCTGCGCGCTTTCAGCTGCCCACGGTGCGGGACTCGAACCTCGCGCTCATCCACCGCGAGATCGATCGCTTGGCTCGCAAGGTCGGAGTGCCACGAGTGGTGCGCGACGAGTGAATCAGCCGCTGCCGAGCAGGTAGAGGGCCGAGCCCATCTGCACTGCGTTGGAAACGACCGTCGCTGCTACTGGAGCTAGGGACGTCATCATGGTCCCGGCCAGGGAGAGCATGAAGACGATGACCGCGGCGGCGGCTGAGGGTGCAGTCACGAGTAGCTCCGTGTTCGTGAGGATCGAGACGTCGTGATCGCGACGGTTCCGCGCCGAGCCGACATCCAGAAGACGAGGCTCGGCGCGGAGCGGCTTGTCACTTCTTCTGCTTCATCTTGAGGGTGCCCTGGGCCGCGGCAAGGCGCGCGATGGGCACGCGGAACGGCGAGCAGGAGACGTAGTCGAGACCGACCTCTTCGAAGAAGAAGATGCTCTCCGGGTCGCCGCCGTGCTCGCCGCAAATGCCGAGGGACATGCCCGCGCGGGTGGCTCGCCCGCGCTCGCAGGCCATGCGCACGAGCTGGCCGACGCCCTCGCGATCCAAGGACACGAAGGGCTCGTAGGGCAGGATGCCGCCGTCCACGTAGCTGGGCAGGAAGCGCCCGGAGTCGTCCCGGGAAAGGCCCATGGTGGTCTGCGTCAGATCGTTGGTGCCGAAGGAGAAGAACTCGGCGGTCTGCGCGATCTGATCGGCGAGCAGCGCCGCCCGGGGCAGCTCGATCATGGTGCCGAACTTGTACTTCACCTCGGTACCGTGCTCCTGGAACACCTCGGTCTTCACGCGATCCACGACCTCTTTCATGAGGTCGAGCTCGCGCTTGGAGAGGGACAGCGGGATCATGATCTCCGGCAGTACCTGCGTGCCCTCTTTCTGGACGATGCACGCCGCGCTGAGGATGGCGCGCACCTGCATCTCGCTGATCTCCGGGTAGGTGATGGCGAGGCGCACGCCGCGGTGGCCGAGCATGGGGTTGAACTCGTGGAGCTCCTGCACCTTGCGCGTGATGTCGGAGGGCGCCACACCCATGATCTTGGAGAGCTCCTCGATCTGTCCGACGTCCTGCGGAAGGAACTCGTGCAGCGGCGGATCGAGCAGGCGGATGTTGACGGGAAGGCCCTTCATCTCGCGGAACAGCTCGACGAAATCTCCGGTCTGGAACGGCAACAGCTTGTCGAGCGCCTTGCGCCGCGCCGTCTGGTCCGCCGCCAAGATCATCTCGCGCATGGCCGCGATGCGCTTCTCGTCGAAGAACATGTGCTCGGTGCGGCACAGGCCGATGCCCTGAGCGCCCAGGCTGTGAGCCTTCTTGGCCTGCTCCGGGGTGTCCGCGTTGGTGCGCACCTTCATGCGACGAGTTTCGTCCGCCCAGGCCATCAGGGTTTCCATCTCGCCGCCCAGCTCGGGGTCGATCTTGTCGACCTCGCCCTGGTACACGGCGCCGGTGGAGCCGTCGATGGTGATCACATCACCGATACGCACGATCACGTTCTCGCCGTCCGACTTCGCGGTGAGCATCTGCAGCTCGTAGTCGATGCTGATGGCGGAGCAGCCCACGATGCAGGCGCGGCCCATGCCGCGAGCGACGACCGCCGCGTGGCTGGTGGCGCCGCCGCGGGCAGTGAGGATGCCGCGAGCGGCCTTCATGCCGTGCAGGTCTTCCGGCGAGGTTTCCACCCGCACCAGGATCACCGCCTCGCCCTTGCCGGCGCGCTCTTCCGCTTCGTCGGCGCTGAACACGGCGCGCCCGGTGACGGCGCCCGGAGACGCCGCCAAGCCCTTGGCGAAGGGCTTCTGCGAGGCCTTGGGATCCACCGACGGGAACAGCAGCTGCTCGAGGCGGTTGGCGTCCACGCGCAGGAGCGCGTCTTCCTTGCCGATGAGCTTCTCGGCCACCATGTCGACGGCGATCTTCACCTCCGCCCGGGCGGCGCGCTTACCGTTGCGCGTCTGCAGCAGGTAGAGCTTCTTGTCCTCGATGGTGAACTCGATGTCCTGCATGTCCTTGAAGTGCGTCTCGAGCTTCTTCTGCACCTCGAACAGCTGGCCGTAGGCCTCGGGCATGCTCTCCTCGAGAGACTCGCCCTTGGAGTCGGCGCTCTTGGCGATGGGCCGCGGCGTGCGGATGCCCGCCACCACGTCTTCGCCCTGAGCATTCGGCAACCACTCCCCGAAGAAGCGGTGATCGCCGGTGCTGGGATCGCGCGTGAAGGCCACGCCGGTGGCGCTGGTGTCGCCCAGGTTGCCGAACACCATGGACTGCACGTTCACGGCGGTGCCCCACTCGTGCGGGATGCCGTGCATCTTCCGGTACAAGATGGCGCGATCGTTGTTCCAGGACGCGAACACGGCGCGAATCGCGCCCATCAGCTGGTCGAAGGGCTTGGGAGAGAAGCCGCCCTTGGCTTCCTTCTCCAGGATCTTCTCGTAGTCCTTCACCACGTTCTTGAGCAGTGGGGCGGTGAGGCGAGAATCCGGCACCACACGCGCCAGCTCTTCGTCGTCCCCAGGAGCCTCGATGCCGAGCTCCTTGGCCAGGGCGCGCCGCGCTCCATGAAGCACGTGCTCGAAGGAGTGATGCTTCACGTTGAGCACGACGTTGCCGTACATGGTGAGCAAGCGGCGATACGCGTCGTACACGAAGCGCTCGTTCTTGGTCAGGTCCGAGAAACCGGCGGCGACGTCGTCGTTCAGACCCAAGTTCAAGATGGTGTCCATCATGCCCGGCATGCTGGCGCGGGCGCCGCTGCGCACGCTGACGAGCAGGGGGTTCTTGGGGTCGCCGAACTTCTTGCCCGTCTCTTTCTCGAGCCAGGCCATGGCCTCCGCCACTTCTTCCGCCAGACCGTCGGGGATCTTGCCGCCGGCCTCGTAGTACTCGGAACAGACTTCCGTGGTGATGGTGAAGCCTGGCGGCACTGGAATGCCCAGGTTCGCCATCTCCGCCAGGTTCGCTCCCTTGCCCCCGAGCAACGGCTTCTGATCCGTGCGTCCATCTGCCTTGCCGGGTGCAAACCGATAGATTCTCTTGTTGGCCATGTAGCGCTCGTCATCGCTCAGCGTTCCGCCGAACGCAAGGGCACCCGCCACGACGCGGTGCGCCGGCACTGACGCATATTTGCGTAACTTTTGCGGGCCCACTCAGCCGGCCAGCAGGTAGGGATCGGGCTCGCGACGACGACTGCTGGTTGCAACGCGAGCAACCTTTCTCCCAGCAGCGACGGCGTTTTCGATTTCACGGGACGGTCACCCGCGCACGGGCAATCCGAGCTAGACTGCCCTGTCTAGCCGATGCCACTTAGCCTTCGCTCCCAGCCTCGGGTGCTCGTCGTGTCACTGGCCGCGGCGGTTTTTGCCGCCTGCTCGTTCCCCGACCACGAGTTCATCCCCGCCGACGAGTTCGAGAAGCTCAAGGACGCCAGTGCCGGCTTCGGCGGCACGGGCGCGAGCGGCGGCTTCGGCGGCACGGGTGGCTCGAGCGGCACGGACGCGGGCGGCGGCAGCGCAGGCCTCGGCGGGGGTGGTACCGGCGGCGGCGGACCGGGCAGCTGCGCGGGGCGCTGCGGCGTGTCGGGCGCGGTGCCGGGCAGCGATCCCAAGTGCTACTGCGACGACGCCTGCAGCCAGTTCAACAACTGCTGTGGAGACTACGCCAGCGTGTGTGGTGCGGGCGGCATGGCCGGCGCCGGGGGCGCGGCCGGCATGGCTGGGGCGGGGGGCATGGCCGGCACCGGCGGCACCGCGGGAACGGGTGGCACGGCCGGAACCGGCGGCGTCGCTGGCAGCGGAGGCACCGGCGGGTCGGCGGGTACGGACGCCGGGGTGTGCCCCACGGTAGTGGTCAACGAGGTGTCCCCTTCCGGGACCACCGGGTCCGACGAGTTCGTGGAGCTCTACAATGCCGGCAGCTGCGTGGTGAGCCTCGCGGGTTGGGCGCTGAAGTACTCGTCGAAGACGGGCTCCACACCGCAGACACGTTGGACCGGGTCGTCGGGGGACAGCCTCTCGCCCGGTGCCTTCTTCGTGATCGCTGGGTCGAGCTTCACCGGCACCGCGCAGGGCTCGCTGAGCTCGGGCATCGCGGACGAAGGCGGCGTTGGCCTGTTCGACCCCGCGGACGCCCTCAAGGATGCCGTCGCCTGGGGCGCGGTCTCACCGAGCAATCCGTTCATCGAGGGCACGCCCTTCGGCTCCGGGCCTCCCGGCGCGAGCATGTCCGCAGCTCGCGTCCCCAACGGAACCGACACCAACGACAACTCCGTCGACTTCAAGCTCGAGAGCCGCACTCCGGGGGCCAGCAACTGACATGACCATCAACTGTCCCATCTGCAAGAAGACCATCTCGGACGCGCCGGACGACTGGGAATTTCGGCCGTTTTGTTCGTCGCGCTGCAAGTTGGTGGATCTCTCGAACTGGCTGGACGAGCGCTATCGCATCCCCGGCCCCCTCGTGGACGAGGACGACGGCTCGCTGATCCATTGACTCGAACGCGCCTGCTGCTCGCCCTGGGAGTGGGCCTCGCCGTGGCGCCGTTGGCGTGCGCCGCCGCGTGGTACGCGCTGTGGGAGCTTCCGGCGCGGCGTGAAGCCGCTGCCCTGACGGAGTCGCTCCGAGCGCGCTCCAGCGATCTTGCCCATCACGGCTGGGTTCGGCCAGTGCTGCGCGGCACTTCACTGCCGGGCAATGCCGCCACCGAGGCGCAGAGCGTCGCCGAGGCGCGCACGCTGGATCTCGACGCCTTGGCGCGTTCCACCCAGCACTCCGTCGCAGCCCTGAGCGATCCGCTGCTGGACCCGAGCTCGCCGCGCTCTCCCGACAGCGGCGCGCACCTGCGCGCGGTGCGCGTGCTGCTGGCCCGCGCCCGTGCTCGACCCCCCGCGGCATGCCTGCGCTCGGCCGCAGACGCGATTCGACTTGCTCAAGACCACGTCTCCGGCGGCGGCATCTTGCGCCTGGCCATCGCTTCCTCGGAGATCGCCGCCGCCGTGCCGGTAGCGGTCCACTGCGCCCGCGACGCGAACCCGACCGAGCTCCGGACCGCGGGAAAGGAGATCGAGTCCCTCGCTCGCCACCCCGCGCCCAGCGGGGACGCCCTGGCGGGCGAGGCGCTGTACGCCGCCGGCACCCTGCGGGACGACTGGCTCTTGCGACCCAAGTGGCCGCTGGAAAACCCCTATCGCCGGCTCTCCGCCTGGCGCTCGGCGCTGGAGCGCGCCGACGCTTTCGAGCACGTCGATCCGAGTCGCTACCCCGAAGGTCTGGCGGAGCTCGACGCCGCCGCCGGAGAGCAGCAGCGGTCGGCCTCCACCGCGGCGCTGGATCTGCGGCGCGTCCGCCGCCACCTGCTGCGCGACATGGAGTCGCAAGCCAAGCTCCGCGCCCTGGCCGTCGCGCTGCTAGTCCGCGCAGGAGCGCCGCCGCCGTCCCTGAAAGACCCGTTCACGGGAGCGGGGCTCCGACGCGAATCGACGTGCGTGTGGTCGGCCGGAGAAAACCGGTTGGATGACCGCGGCAGCCTCGACGACGTCGCAGTTTGTGTGCGCTGAGAGGAGGCCACGCTGTACGCCGCCGCGCGCCGGCGGTATCGCGAGGGAATGAACCGACGATTGCTCGCCGCCGCCATCGCGCTCCTGTCCGTTGCAGGGTGCGACAGCTCGACGCGGCCGCACGCGGAGCCGCCGACCACCGCGGCCAAACCGCCCACTCCTCCCACGCCCAGCGCGGAGCCTCCCATGCCCACCTCCGAGAGCGAGCCCACCGCCCCGCCGCCCGCCACGCCCAAGACCCTCGCCGCCGCGAGCAATGCGCTCGGCTTCGATCTCTATCGCGAGGTGAAGAAGGACGGAAACCTCGCCCTCTCGCCGGCGAGCATCACGCTGGCGTTGGCCATGACCTACGGCGGCGCCCGCGGCGGCACCCAAGAGCAAATGCAGAAGGTAATGCATCTGTCAGCGACCCCGGAAGAAGCCATGGCCCAAGCCGGTGAGCTCCAGAGCGCCCTCACGGCCAAGGGTCGACCGCTCACCTTGCGCATCGCCAATCGGCTGTTTGGCGAAAAGACGTACACGTTCAAGCAGAGCTACCTGGACGCCACCAAGAAGGACTTCGGCGCGCCGCTCGAGCCGGTGAGCTTCGCGACAGACCCGGAGAGCGTGCGAAAGCACATCAACCAATGGGTGGAAGCGCAGACGGAGAAGCGCATCAAGGATCTGATCGCGCCCCGTGGCGTGGACAAGCAGACCCGCCTCGTGCTCGTGAACGCCATCTACTTCCTGGCGGACTGGCTCGAGCCCTTCGAGAAGAACGCCACGCGACCGCAGTCCTTCACTCTCGCCTCCGGCCAGAAGAAGGACGTGCCCATGATGCACCGCACGGCACCGCTCCGCTCCGCCGAGGTGGACGGCGTGAAGATCGCCGAGGTGCCCTACAAAGGGCGCGATGCATCCATGTTGTTCGTGGTGCCCAACGAGACCCAGGGCCTCGCGAAGTTGGAGAAGGGGCTCGACGACAAGAAGCTCGAGAGCTGGCTCTCGGCGCTCAAGATGCAGCAATCGAGCATCGCCATACCCAAGCTCGAGATCGAGCCGCCGACCGCGCTCATGCTGCGCGAGCCGTTGCTGAAGCTCGGCATGCAGCTGCCCCTCGATCGCCAGAAGGCGGACTTCACGGGCATCGCGGATCCGCCAAAGCCGGCCGATCGTCTGTTCATCGGCGACGTCTTCCACAAGGCCTTCGTGAAGATCGACGAAAAGGGCACGGAGGCGGCTGCGGCCACCGCGGTCGTGATGCCTCGGGGTGCGGGCATGCCCATGAAGCCGCCCTTCGAACTGGTCGCCGATCACCCGTTCCTGTTCTTCATCCGCGACCACGCCTCTGGGCTGGTGCTGTTCGTGGGCAGGGTCACCGATCCCAGCAAGAAGGCTTAGAACGAGGTTGTCCGCTTCGCGATACGCGAAGCAGGGAACCAGCACCCTGATCGTGTGGATCGTTTGGATGTTGGTTCGCCGCGGAACCTCACCCCCCGATCGTTGACGCCCTCGGAGACTTGATCCATATCAAGTCTCGGTGTTGCGTCGTCTCTCGATCCTGCTCTTGGCCGCCGCCGTGGTGTGCATGGCCACGAGCTTTGCGGAATCGGCGGAGAACGTCGTTCACCTGGCGCTGCACGGAGACATGGCGCACTCCGCGGACGGCCATCACCAGAGCGCGGAGCACGGCTGCGCCGGGGGCGTGCACGTTTGCCCCTGCTGCGCCCATCTGCCCGCCGCGACCCTCGCGTTTTCCCTGGACCTCACGGCGCCCGCAGATGGCACACGCCTTTCGCACGCGCATCGCTCGAGCCCGAGGGACGGCTCGCGAAGCTCGGTGTATCGGCCGCCAGTCCGCGGCTGAAGGTCGCGTCCCTTCAATCCTCCGTCGAGCGCTGAACGGCGCTCG
Organism: Polyangiaceae bacterium; assembly: GCA_020633235.1. NCBI lineage: Bacteria > Pseudomonadati > Myxococcota > Polyangiales > Polyangiaceae > Polyangiaceae bacterium. The sequence goes on from JACKEA010000003.1 coordinate 586,322, forward strand.
ATCTCCGTGCGTCGCGGCTTCGCGACGCCGAACCTGCCATTTGCCACACCGGCGCCGCGCGCCGGCGGAGGCGATCGATGTCGAACACGTTCTTGCGCTGGGCGTGGCTGAGCCTGTTGCTGGCCAGCACCCCGGCTCGGGCCCAGGGCCCGGCAGCAGCATCCCCCACGAAAGAAGCGCCCGTCACCTTGCATCAGGCGCTGAAGCTGGCGGAGAAATCCGCCCCCACGATTCACGTCGCGCGCGCCGAAGCCAAAGCCGGCCGCGCCGAGGTGGACGCGGCGAGCCCGCTCTTGCCGAGCGACCCCGTTCTTTTCGGCAGCGTCGGCCGACGCACCACTGCGGCGGGCTCCGGCATCGACTACTCCATCGGGTTGGAGCAGGAGATCGACGTCGCAGGCAAGCGCAGCAAGAGGCTGGATGCCGCGCGCTCCGACCTCGCGGCACGTCGCGCCGAGCTCTCCGCGTCCAAGTGGAGCGTGCATCAACGGGTCCACGCGGCGTACCACCGCGCCATCGTCGCGCGGGAGCGCTTGGCGGCCGCGGGTCGGGTGCTGCGCTTCAGCGAGCGCGTCGTCGACGTCGCGCGGCAGCGCTTGAGCGCCGGTGAAACCTCGCCCTTGCCAGTGCGCCTCGCCGAAACCCAGCTCGCGGAGGCCAGGCAGGAGCGAATGCGCTCACAGAGCGCCTACAATCGCGTGCGGCTGGAGCTCGGCCGTTGGGTCGGCTGGACCGGAGCCGGCCTGCTCACGCCCACCGGCAGGCTGCACGCTCCGCGCGTCCCACCTCCCGCCGAAACGTTGCTCCGCCGCGCGCGCCACGAGCAGCCTGCCCTGGTCGCGGCCCGCGCGCGCTCCGCCGCCGCCCACGCAGGCCTCCGCTCGGCAGAGCGGAGCGCGTGGCCCAACCCGACCCTGGGCGTCGTAGTCGAGAGCGAGGCGGAGCCTGGAGCGGAAGCCGCTCACATCGTGCGCGGCACCCTCTCGCTGCCGCTGCCGCTGTGGGTTGGCGGCACACCGGAGCGCGCGCGGGCCCGCGCGCGCGTGATCCGCGCCCGTGCGGAGCACGGCGCACTGACCAGCGACCTACGGGCTCGGGTGCTCGAAGCGCGCGAGCACGCGCACACCGGCGCGCGGCGCGCACGGGTGTACGGCTCGGAGATATTACCCACGCTGGAGAAGAACCTCGAGCTCTTGCGGAAGTCCTTCGAGCTCGGCGAGATCGACGTCCTCGACGTGTTGGTCGCGCAGGAGCGGTTTCTGCGCGGACAGCAGGACGCCCTGGCGGCCTTTCAGGACTACTACGACGCCTGGGCTCGCTTGGAAGCCATCGTGGGCGTGGAGCTCGGCGACCCATGAAGCGGACCATCACGCTACTGGTTGTGCTGTTCGCCTCGTCCGGCTGCGACAAGGGCCAAGACGCCCACGACGAAACGCACGCCCGGGAGCACGTGAGCGACGAGGCGAAACGCGGCCGGAGTGCCATCGTCGAACTAACGCCGGAGATGCTGAAGAACGTCGAGATCCGAGTGGAAAAGGTCTCGCGCCGAGCCGTTTCCGATGCCCTCGGCCTACCCGCAGAGGTGGAACCGCATCCAGATCGCATCGCGCACATCACGCCGCTGGTCGCCAGCCAAGTCGCGGAGGTCAAGGCCAAGCCGGGGGACCGCGTGGAGAAGGGCCAAGTCTTGGCGCTCTTGAAGAGCGTGCCGTTGGGCGAGGCTCGAGCGAACGTGGCGCAGGCCAAGGCGGAGCTGGACGTCGCCAAAGACCGCCTGAACCGCCAGGAGCAACTGATGGACGCCGGCATCGGCGCCCAGAAGTCGTACGTGGAGGCGCAAGGCGCGCTGAAACAGGCACGCGCGGCACTCTCCGCGGCGCAATCGCGAGCACATGTCTACGGTGGGCGCGGTGGCAGCGGGGCAACCACGCTCTTGCGCAGCCCCCTGGCCGGAACCGTGGTCCAGAGACACGCGACGGCGGGAGAGGTCGCGAGCCCCGAGCAGAAGCTGTTCGTGATCGCCGACATCGATCCGGTGTGGATTATCGGCCGCGCCTACGAGCGCGACCTGGCACAGGTGCGAGTCGGGCAATCCGCGAAGATCCGTACCAAGGCGTTTCCTGATCGCGTGTGGGAAGGGGCCATCGCCTACGTCTCACCCACCCTGGACGAGCGAACCCGCACCGCAGAAGTGCGCGTCGAGCTACCGAACCCGGACGGGGCGCTGCGCCCCGGTATGTTCGCCACGTTGATTCCGGCGGCGACGCCCTCGCGAGACGCTGGCAGCGTGACCACGCTCGCTATTCCCGTCGGCGCGGTGCAACGCGAGGACGGACACAGCATCGCCTTCGTGGCACTGGGGCCCGATCGCTTCGAGAAGCGGCGCATCGTCGTGGGGAAGCAAGGTGCGGACTACGTGGAGGTGCGCGACGGCTTGGCGTCGGGCGACACCGTAGTGACTCACGGCAGCTTCATACTGAAATCGGAAGCCGCCAAGCACGAGCTGGGCGGGGGACACGGGCACTGAGCGATGATCCAGCGCATCGTCGACTTCTCCCTCGACAACCGACTGCTCGTGCTCCTGGGCTGGCTCTTGGTGGTGATCGTGGGAATCAAGAGCCTCCGAGAGCTGCCCATCGACGCGGTCCCCGACGTCACCAACGTGCAGGTTCAGGTGCTCACCGACAGCCCAGGGCTGGCGCCGGAAGAGGTCGAGAGCTTCATCACCTTTCCGGTGGAAACCGCCATGAGCGGGCTGCCGAAGGTCGACGAGATCCGCTCGGTGTCGAAGTTCGGCCTCTCGGTGGTGACGGTGGTGTTCGAAGAGGGCACGGACATCTACCTGGCCCGCCAGCTCGTGAACGAGCGACTGAGTGAGGCCCGAGAACAGATCCCCCAGGGCTACGGCGAGCCCAAGATGGGTCCCATATCCACGGGGTTGGGCGAGATCTACCAGTTCGAGGTGCGGGGCGACCCCATGTGCAAGCCCGGGCAGCCCGACACCGCGGACTGCTACACGCCGATGGAGCTTCGCACCATCCTCGACTGGAACGTCGCCTACCAGCTCCGCTCGGTGAAGGGCATCGTGGAGGTGAACTCCTTCGGGGGAGAGCTCCGCACCTATCAGGCAACGTTGGACATGGATCGACTCGTCTCCTACGGCCTGACCGTGGGAGACGTGCTCGACGCCATCGAGCGCAACAACGAGAACGTCGGCGGCGGCTACATCGCGCATCAGGGGGAACAAGTCCTGGTGCGCGGGGAAGGGCTGCTCCAGAGCCTGACGGACATCGAGCGGGTGGTGGTGAACCGAGGAGCGAACGCGGCGCCCATCTACGTGCGCGACGTGGCCCGAGTGGAGTTTGCACCCCTTATCCGACAGGGCGCCGTCACCCGCGACGGTCGCGGAGAAGCAGTAGTGGGCATCGTGATGATGCTCATGGGGGAAAACTCCCGAGTGGTCGTGGGCCGGGTGCAAGACGCCATCGCCCAGCTTCAGCCGACGCTCCCGGCGGGCGTCACCATCGAAACCTTCTACGATCGAACGGAGCTGGTAGAGCGCACGATCCACACCGTCGCCAAGAACCTCGTGGAAGGCGGCGTGCTGGTCGTGCTGGTACTGCTGCTGCTGCTGGGGAACGTGCGCGGCGGCTTGATGGTGGCAACGGCCATTCCGCTGTCCATGTTGGTGGCCTTCACGGGTATGCGGCTGGCCGGCCTTTCGGGCAACCTCATGAGCCTGGGCGCCATCGACTTCGGCCTGATCGTCGACGGCTCCGTGGTGATGATCGAAAACGTCGTTCGGGTGCTGCGCGACCGCCGGGACGACCCCGAGCCCCACGCGGAGAAGGTGCGGGCGGCGGCGCGGCAGGTGGCCCGACCGGTGGTGTTCGCGGTGAGCATCATCATGCTCGTGTACTTGCCGATCTTGGGCTTGAGGGGCGTAGAGGGAAAGATGTTCGGGCCCATGGCCCTGACGGTGGTGTTCGCACTGGGCGGCTCGCTGGCGTGCGCGCTCACGCTGATGCCGGTGCTGGCCGCCTCGTTCTTGAAGAACGTGTCGGAGCGAGAACCTTGGTTGTTCCGCTGGGCGCAGCGTTGCTACCGCCCGCTGCTCGCCGGCGTGATCAACAGAAGGCGTGCCACCTTCGTGGCAGCGGTGACGGCGTTCGTGGCGAGCCTGGGCATCGTTCCATTTCTGGGTGCGGAGTTCATTCCGCGCCTCGACGAAGGCGCCATCGCCATGCAGGTATGGCGGCTGCCGAGCATCTCCCTGGAGAAGTCGAATCAGATCAGCACCGCCGTGGAGCGGGTGCTGATGACGGACTTCCCGGAGGTGGACACGGTGGTCTCCCGGACAGGCCGGGCGGAGATCGCCACCGACCCGATGGGCGTGGAGGTCAGCGACACCTACGTGATGCTGAAGCCGCGCGACGACTGGCGCTACGAGGACAAGAGAGCCTTGCTGCGCGCCATCGACGCGAAAATGAGAAAGAGCATCCCGGGCGCCATCTTCAGCTACTCCCAACCGATCGAGCTCAGGGTTCAGGAGCTGATCTCCGGCGTGCGCTCCGACGTGGCCGTGCACATCTACGGGGACGATCTCGAGTTGCTCAAGCGGAAGGCCGACGAAGTGGCGAGAGTGCTGCGCACCGTGCCCGGCGCCGCGGACGTGAAGGCGGAACAGACCCAGGGTCTGCCCCTGCTCCGAGTGCGCGTCGATCGCGAGGCCGTCGCTCGCTATGGGCTGAACGTTTCGGACGTGCTCGACGTCATCGAGACCGTGGGAGGAAAGCGCGTGGGGACCGTGCTCGACGGCCAGAAGCGCTTCGCCATCCAAGTGCGCTTCGACCGAAGCCTGCAGAGCAACCTGGACGCCATCCGCGCGTTGCGGGTGGGCGTGGCGACGGAGAGTGGCGCTCGCATGCAGGTGCCAATCTCCCAACTGGCCGACATCAGCGTCGAGGCAGGGCCCGCCCAGATCAGTCGGGACAGCATCAGCCGGCGAATCAACGTGGAAGCCAACGTGCGGGACCGGGACCTGGCGAGCTTCGTCCGCCAAGCCCGCGCGGCCGTGGCGCAGAATGTGGACATGCCCCCGGGCTGGCGCGTGGAGTGGGGCGGTCAGTTCGAGAACCTGCAGGCGGCTTCCCAGCGCCTCGCCCTGCTCATCCCGATCGCGCTGCTGTTGATCTTCGTTCTGCTGTACTCCACATTCCGGTCCGGTCGACTGGCGGCCTTGATTTACCTCAACGTGCCAATGGCGGTGACGGGCGGGCTGGCTGCCCTGGCGCTCCGCGGCTACCCGTTCTCCATCTCCGCTGGGGTCGGCTTCATTGCCCTGTTCGGCGTGGCGGTGTTGAACGGCGTGGTCTTGGTTTCACATGTCGTCGAACGGCGAGCGGCGGGAGCTTCCCCCTCAAAGGCCGCAGCGCAGGCAGCAACGGCGCGACTGCGCCCCGTGCTGATGACGGCGTTCGTGGCGAGCCTCGGCTTCTTGCCCATGGCGCTTTCGACCACGGCCGGGGCGGAGGTACAGCGCCCTCTCGCCACGGTGGTGATTGGGGGCCTCGTGACCTCCACCCTGCTCACCCTGTTGGTGCTCCCCGCCGCCTATGCCTGGCTCATGGGCCCAAAGCGCACACGCGTGTAGCCAAATCGCGTGCAGTGCGTAAGCCCGGAGATGGCTCGCGGGAGGAGGTCGATGCGGGCGACGCAGCGCGGCGTGACCGCGCCGTACCAACATAAAATTCCAGGGTTCGGCTTCCTTGTCGGGCCCCAGCCATCGTGGCATGGTCAATTTTCGCGGCCCGGGATGCGGCCGCGCGGCGGGCCTCCGACACGGCCCACGGGAGCAGCAAATGAAGAGAACGAGGCTCTTGCCTCTGGCCACCTCGCTGGCGGCCATGGGGATCACGGCTTGCGGTAGCAGCGGCAGCAGTGGCGGCGGCGGGCCCGGCAAGGTCGTCGAGCGCATCGACATCGTCGTCGACGCCAACCGCGACGGCATCGCCAACCCGGACGATCCCGCGGACCAAGATCGCGAAGACGAGTGGGACGCAACGACGGGCGCGTCGTTCATCGCCAACCTGGACGACGACGACTCGAACGGCGTGCGGGACGCCGACGACGACATCGTCAATTCCCCCGCTGACTTCTGGGACTTCGCACGCATCCGGGTCAGCGGCTGGGAGAACGTGGCGGAGGGCTCCCGGGGCGTGGTCCGCATCGACCAGGAAGCCGCCGAGAGCATCCGGATCTACAAGTTCGCAGTTGGGCAGCCAGCCGAGCTGGTGCTTGGTAGCCAAGGCGCGTGTGACGCCCCGCAGACCTGCAGCTATTCGCTCGAGTACCAGCTGAGCTTCGAAGAAACCCGAGACGGCGTCGAGTTCGGCATCGAGGCGCGACGCTTCCGCGGTCAGCCGTTGCCCTCCTTGGAGGTACCGGCGGGCGGCGACGTCCAGGCCAAGAAGAACGCTTGGGACGGCTTCGTGAACCTCAGCTACGAGGTGCACGGCCCGGACAATGCCCTGCTCACCACGGACGCGAACCCCGATGGGATGGATCGCGCGAAGATGCGCGTGGCGCCGTGGCTCATGCTCGGCAGCATGGGCATTCACGACCGCATGTACTCTTCGTCGGCCTCACCGGTGTTCGTGGAAGGCAACACCGCGGCGGCGCAGGCGGCGGGCGTGGCGTACACGCCGTACAGCGTGAGCATCAACAACCCCGGTGGCTGGCCGGACATCTGGACCGAGGACTTCTTCCAGACCGGCTACACCTCGTTCCCCGGAGAGGACGGCGTGCAGCACGGGATGCGCATCTTCAACGCACGCCCCTGGGGTCGCCCGCCCATGCAGAACCCGACGGCGGAGCAGCGTCTGGAGTACGCGCCCATCACCTACATCATGGGCAACCCCGAGAAGAGCCGTCCGCCGGGCTTCCTGGGCCCGGACCAGGGCGCCGCGGAGTTCTACGACCCGGAGCACCGCGGCTACGGTCACACGCAGGACTCCCACGGCAACCACGACCTGGTGCCGCCCTTCGACGGCTACCCCCTGGGCCGCATCATCCACGGCAACAAGACGTACGCCGAAACCGCGGCGTTCTACGACTCCCAACAGGTGCAAGGACCGGGCATCGTGCTCGACACCACCTGGCTCGCGGTGGAGCACGTGGACGAGTTCTTCCACTACGTACCGGCCAACACGGCGCGCGGATGGAAGCTCCTGGTAGCGTCGCCGTCCCTCATGACCAGCATGCTGGAGGACCTCAAGGCTCAGGGCCAGGGCTCCGCGGTGCTGCACGTGGGCAAGGGCTCTAACTTCCAGAAGACCGTGGATCAGTGCCTCTCCAGCCCGGACCTCACCACCTGGGCGCAGCAGTCCGAGGTCAAGATCATGGGTCACGTGGACACCATGAAGCAGGAGACGGGCCTCACGGACGCCGACATCATCTACATCCCGACCTGGTTCGAGGACCTGGCTCAGGAAGAGAAGGTGGCCTGGAACGTCGGCATGGTGAACATGCGCATGCTGGCCAACACGGCGGACATCGCCAAGCCCTTCGGCCCGTTGATCAACAACGTGGATCCCTTGGAGCAGTACATCCTGGACGAGCTCGGCACCGCGAAGAATCAGCTGGGCTCGGACGGTCAGGGCCTGAAGGTCCACTTCACCGACGACTGGTACTATCACGAGGCTTTGGGCGAGGTTCACTGCGGCACGAACGAGAGCGCACCGACGGTGACTCAGCTCTGGTGGGAGAGCGGCAAATGAAAGCGTTGACGAACATCCTTTGTGCTGCGGCCCTGGGCGGCGCGTTGCTTTTCTCCGCCGGGAGCGCTCGCGCCGACGGCATCGTGGTGGCGCCCTCGGCGCTGGCTCCGGACGCGCGAAAAAGCTTGGAGCAGCAGATCCAAACGGCTCGAGCTCAAAACCCCGCCGCGTTCGAGGCGATCAAGAACCTGAAGGGGCATCGCTTCGAGTACTACAAGAACAACCGCAACCCGTTTCCCACCGTGGCGCGCGAGCTTCGGGCGCTGGGGCCGGCCGGGCTGATGCCCATGCTGGAAGCCCTCGCGGTGCAGCAGCCGGAACGCGGCAGCCTCACGAACGAGGAGTGGGATGCGCTGGCCTTGGGCATGCTCGACGCCGTCGGCATGATTCGGGATCCGCGCGCTCGCCCCGTGGTGCTCGCGGCCTTCGAGACGGGCGGCTTGCGCCCCAAGGTCGTGGCTGCAGCGGGGCGCGCTCTCGGTCGTCTCGGCGGCGATCAGGAGCTCGCCATGCTGGTGAAGCACGCCAAGGACGGCGACGCGCTGGCGCCCTACGCAGTGGCGGGCCTCGGTTGGATGCGTCGCGTGGAGAGCGCGAAGCACCTGGCCGCTCTGCTCGCTTCCACCAAGGACGCCACGCTCGCGGCGACGGCGGCGGAAGCCCTCGGTACCGTGGGCTCGAGCTGGGCGTGGCGCGCTCTCGGTGAGAAGCGCGCCGCCGAAGGCCTCGCGGTTCGAAAGATCTGCGCCGAAGCGTTGGCGCCGAGCTTCGTCCGTCAGAAGGGCGACGTCCGCACCCGCGCGGCGGAGTCCCTGCTCATGATCGAGCACCCCGCCACGGTGGATCTGCTGCGCTCCGCGCGGCCGGCGAAGGGCGCCGCGGCCAAGGCCGTGGATCACCTCATCGTCCGCATCCAAGAGCAGCAGCAAAAGCGACGCTGACGCGCGCTCGCCCGCGCTCGCGCCCGTCCCGGCACCGCCGCGGACGGGCGCCGTCGTATTCGCCGCCGGGCTTCTATCCGAGCTGGGCCGTGGAGCTCGCGACGACGGCCTGTGCCGGCGCGCTGTTCGTCAGCGTCGCCGTGTTGCCGACGTTGCGTGAAACGTAGGGCAATCTTCTGCTCAGATTCGTGATCACTTCGATGGGGATGGTCGGGCATGTGCCCCGCATGATCACTCTTCTGAGCGTTTTTCCGAGGCTCTCGGCGCCCGCGGCGCGCCCCGGGCGATGACCCAACCAGCGGCAGAGCCCGACCCAAATCCGGCGGGCCGCAGCCTCATCTCTCACGCTCTGCGCTCTGCTCCCCAGCGCAGTCGAAGCGTCAGTACCACTTCCGGATGCGCACCTCGGTCTTGCCGTCCTTGAAGGCGCGGCTCACCTCCTCCGGATCCGATCCGCGGAAATGGTACGGGTACACGATCTTCGGGGAGAACGCGCGGATGCACTCCACGGCTTCTTTCGGCGGCATGGTGTACGGCAGGTTCATGCACACGAAGGCGACGTCAATGTCCTTCAGCGCTTTCATCTCCGGGGTGCACTCCGTGTCGCCGGAAATGTAGATGCGCTTGCCGCCAAACGTCAGCACGTAGCCGTTGCCGCGACCCTTGTCGTGATAGAGCTTGCCCGGCGCGGGACCTCGCTTCTCGTTGTACATGGGCACGGCTTCGATGCCGAGAGACGGAATCGCGGGCACGGCCATCGCCTTGCTCGTGGTGGTATCGCCGTTCTTCATCACCAGCACGTGAGTGAAGCTCTTGGGCAGCTTCTCCGCTACCGCGGGAGGCGCGACAATCACCGTTTCCGGCGTGGACACCTTCTCGATGACGGCGGGATCCAGATGGTCCGGGTGGATGTCCGTGAGCAGCACGGCCACCGCCTTGGGCACACCGTCGAAGCTCGCGTCCTTGACGGGATCCACGACTATGGTCTTGCCCGCGAAGTCGAGGGCGAAGGTGGCGTGGTGTAGCGGGTGAATGCGAATCTCGCCCGCTTGGGTGGAGATCACGTCCGCGGCGGGAGCCGGAGCCGCGGCGGGCTTCGCGCTCGGCGCTGCCGCAGGAGGCGGCGGCGCCGCGCTGGGCGGAGTGACCTCCGGAGCCGACGGCCGCGAGCACTGAGCCAGGACGAGGGCCGTGAGCCACAGGGTGCGGTGAGCCATGTCCCTGTGCCTACAACATCCGTGCGGGGTCGCGAGGTTCCGCGCCGAACCAACAATGAAATCGAACAGTTACGAGAAGGGCGGACCCCGCGCTATGATCCCGGGGTGAAGGACAGCGTGCTCAGAGCCATCACCAACGACGGCGCGTTCCGGGTGGTGGTGGCGAAGACGACGAACACGGTCCGCGGCGCGGTGGAAGCTCAGCGCGCGAGCGGCGAGACGGCGAAGCGCTTCGGTGAGCTGCTCACGGGCTCGGTGTTGTTTCGCGAAACCATGGCGCCCAACCTGCGCGTCCAGGGCATCTTGAAGGCCGCCGGTGGCGGCGGCAGCCTGGTGGCAGACTCACACCCGTCGGGCAGCACGCGGGGCTTGGTGCAGCTGAAGACGGAGAGCGCGCTGCGGGTGGAAGACGGCGCCCTCTTGCAGCTGATGCGCAGCTTGCCGGGCGGCCGTATCAATCAGGGTGTCATCGAGGTCCCCGAGGGCGGCGGCATATCGGAAGCGCTGATGGCCTACATGCAGATCTCCGAGCAGGTGGTCAGCATGATCTCGGTAGGCACGGTGATGGACACCGGCGGCGTGCAGTCCGCCGGCGGCTACATGGTGCAACTGCTGCCGGAGGTGGATCGCGGCGCGCTGATGGTGATGACGGAGCGGCTGCAAGACTTCAAGAGCATCGACCGCGAGCTCCGCGACGCCGCATTCACTCCGGAGTGGTTGATGGATCAGTTGCTGTACGGCATGGAGTTCACGCGACTGGAAGAGAGCAACGTGGACTTCGACTGCTGGTGCGACGAGCTCCGGCTGGTGAGCGCGCTGGCGACGCTCAGCAAGGACGAGATCCGCTCGCTGATCGAAGACGGTGAGGTGCTGGAAATCACCTGCGACTACTGCGGCGAGGAGTACCGCATCGCCCCCGCGCAGCTCCAAGGTCTGCTCGACCCTAGCTGAACATGCGCAGCGCTCTCGCTCCCCTGCTGCTGGCAGCGGCCTGCGCCGAGGCCCCGCCCCCAGCGCCGGCGCCGCCCGCCAGCCTTGGCACTGCGCCCGCGTTCCGCAGCTTCTCCCTGATCGCCACCAACGATCTGCACGGCCACGTCGAGACCCTCCCCCGCCTCGCCAGCTACGTCGGGCGCGCTCGGCGCGAAGGCCCGGTGCTGCTGGTGGACTCCGGCGACGCGTTCCAGGGCACGCTGGAGTCCAACCTGGACGAAGGCGCCACCGTGGTGCGCGCCTACGACGCCCTGGGCTACGCCGCCGCCGCCGTGGGCAATCACGAGTTCGACTATGGCCCGGTGGGTCCCAGCGACGCCACCGGCAATCCCTTTGGCGCGCTCAGCGCTCGCATCGCCGAGTCCGAGTTCCCCTGGCTCTCGGCGAACCTGATCGAGAAGGCCTCGCGAGAGCAGCCGAAGTGGCAGAACCTGAAGCGCCACGTGCTGGTGGAGGTGGGGGGCGTGCAGGTGGGCCTCACCGGCGTGCTCACCCACGAGACGCCGCAGATCGTGATGCCGGCTTACTTCCAAGGCTTGGACGTGGCGCCCCTTGTAAACACCCTCCGGCGCGAGGCAAAGGAGCTGCGGGACGCCGGCGCCGAAGTCGTCGTCGCCCTCGCCCACGCCGGTGGCGAGTGCAAGGACCTCCAGCATCCGCGCGATGTTTCGAGCTGTGATCCCAACGGCGAAATCATGGCAGTAGCCAACGCCTTGCCCACAGGCAGCGTGGACGTCATCGCAGCGGGGCACACCCACAAGGGCATGGCTCAGCTGGTGAACGGCATCGCGGTGGTGGAAGCCTTCGCCTACGGCAAGGCCTTCTCCCGCGTGGACGTCACGCTGCCGGAGCGCGAGGCCCCGACCCTGAACATCCACCCGCCCACGGAGCTGTCACCGGAGGTGGAGCCCGACGCCGCCATCGCCCGCGTGATCCAGCCGGCCATCGATCGCGCGCGAAGGCAGAAGAAGGAACGGCTCGATACCCGCGTGCTCGGCACCATCGCCCGTTCCTTCGACCAGGAGTCGGAGCTCGGGAATCTGTTCGCGGACCTGTTGCTCGAGAGCGTGCCGCGAGCCGACGTCGCGCTCTTGAACGGCGGTGGCCTGCGAGCGGATCTGCCTTCCGGGGAGCTCGAGTATGGCGCGGTGTACGAGGCCATGCCCTTCGACAATCACGTCGCCACGCTGCGGATGTCCGGCGCCGAGCTGCGCGAGGTGATCCGCCGTCACCTGCACAGCGGATCCCACGGCATCGTGAGCGTGGCGGGCCTTCGCGTGGTCGCCAGCTGCGGAGCCAGCGGCCTCGAGGTCCAGCTCCTGCGCGTGGGCGGCCGACCCATCACCGACGACGAGCGCTTGCTGGTGGCGACCAGCGACTACCTCGCCAGCGGCGGAGATGGCCTGTTCGATGGGCTCACGGATCGCGCCCACGTGGACGCGGGCACGCTGCTGCGCGACGCCTTCGTGGCCCGACTGCGAAAGGCGGGGGAGATCCGCGCCGGCGATCCGCGGCGCACACGCCCGCGACTGTCCCTCGCGTCGCCGCGCCCTGTCACTTGCAAGTGACGGGCAGCGCCCACAGCTCGCTGCGCACCGGCGTGGCCGGCAGCGAGAGCAAGAGCGCGGCTCGGGATCCGTTGCTCTCGAGGGCGAGGGAATCCGCGCGACGCTCGAGATCGAACCAGGCCATGGAGGGCGCGACGGGAGAGAGCTCGGCGTCCAGCACCTGACCCCGCACCAGATCGTGACCGGCCACGTCCGTCCAGGCCACCAAGGTGCGGCCGCCGGCGAGGGGTGCCACCGCCGGCGTGCGCGCGGCGCCGGAGCCCGAGAGCACCGGTGTCTTCGCGGGTAGATCCCCGAGAGCGCTCTTGCCCACGTGCAGCGACCAATCGCCGTCGACGTCCTCTTCGGAGAAGGCCACCACCAGCCCGTCGGCGCTCACGGACAAGGCGGGCTCGCTGGCGTGCACGGCACCCGAGGCGTAGCTGGCAAGCTCGCTCTTCTTTTCGCCCTGCTCGCTGATCCACCCGACCCGCACGCTGCCGCTGCCGCGACGGAAACCGACCACGTAGCCCACGCCCGGGGCGTGCAGCACCGTGGGGCGCGTGATGATCTCGGTGCTCTCTCCCGGCCAGATCACTTGCTGCGAGCCGTCCGGCAAGATGCGCGAGAAGCCCGCCGGCGTCATGCCCACGGAAAACTCCGGCCTGGCATCCACCCGCACGGAGTAGCGATCCACGGCGAAGGTGCCATCCGCCAGCGGCACCACGCCACCGACGTGCACGGGATCTTCGAACAGCTCCCGGCTCTTCTGCTCCAGCGTCTCGGGATCCACCGTGATCCCCTGGGCGCGCTTGCCCGAGGTCGCGATGCCCACGGCGAGGCCCGCGTCCACGACGCGCGCGTCAATCGTGGCGCCCGGCGGCACGATGGGGGCCAGGCGCTTCGCCGCCCCCGCCGCCTTGCAGCTCTGCACCAGCGCGGGGGACGCCGCCGCTGCCGGCAGCCGCAGCTGGCCGAGCCCTGCCCCAAGGGACGGCACGTCCGAATGCTGCGCCGCGAGCACGACGATGGTGGTCCCCACCAACGCGCCAAGCAACGCGAGCCCCGCTCCGAGCAGTGCGGGTAGCTTGCCCCGACTCCTGGGCGGCGGCAGCGTCTCCACCACCGGCGGCACCGAAGGCTTCAGCACGAGGGGCAACGGCAGCGCGGGGGGCGGCGGCACCTGCCGAACCGATGGCCGCC